>DATHKR010000027.1:0-2191 GCA_035489015.1 Kofleriaceae bacterium
GAATCGACCTGGAACCGTCGCCGCTCGAGCTCGGCGATCGCGAGCGCGTCGTCGATCACGAAGTCACCCTGGTCCTCGAGAGTCAGGAAAGCCAGTCGTCGCACGGCGCCATCCTACGTCAGGTGGCGCGGCCGGCGGCCCGGGAGACCGCGGCGAGTGTGAAGGGCTCGTGCGCCCGGCGATCGGCGCGGGCGAGCTACTCGATCTCGTCGAGGAAGCCGAGCACCCGCTGCATGAGCAACGCCGTCGTCACTCGCCCCCCCGAGGGCGGCTGGCGTCACCGCACGAGTGCCGCTCGCCGCCGTCGAGGACCGCGCCGCATGATCCGGGTCGCCCTCGCCGACGATCACCACCTCGTGCGCCAGGGCCTGCGCACCCTGCTCGAGAGATGAGCGGGGAGATCGGGGGACGGCTACATCGTGCGAGCCGAGGCTGGACATGAGGCGGTGCAAGCCTTTCAATCGCGGACGAACGTCGGACCACAAGCGCCTCGCTGGCTGGTACAGGGACAACCTGGGCCTGGTAGTCGAGGATTGGGGGGGCGCGATCCTGAAGTGGCCAGAGGATCAGGCGGAGGACCGCGGCCTCACCGTCTGGCACGTCGCCGAGCGTGAGTCGAAGTGGTTCAGCCCGAGCACTTCCAGCTTCATGATCAACTACCGGGTCGACGACCTGACCGCGCTACTCGCGCAGCTCAAGAGCAACGGCGTCGAGATCGTCAAGGGACCCGATACCGACGACAACGGCATCTTCGCGTGGGTCATGGATCCCGACGGCAACAAGGTCGAGCTGTGGGAGCCGAAGGACATGAAGGCCTTGGGCCTCCCGATTGAATGCGTCGAGCACGATGAGATCGCGCTCCTGCCGGTGCTCATCGAGGTAGCCGAGGGGGATGGCGTCCCGGCGCACGTCCCGTCCAGCCTGGTGCTGGTGAGACCGGTCGGCGCGCCGACCGAGGTCGAATCGAGCTGGACGAGCAAGTGCCGCGCCCGCGCGCGGGGCCTTCGCCGCCGGGAACATTGCCGCAATCAATCGCGCAACACGATGGGCCGCGAGCTCCTCGGCGCCCCTCGTCCGCTCGCGGCCGCCACCGCCTGGCTGCTCACGATCGGCTGATGGCGGCGCGGCCTCCTCGACCGCGACGAGATGCCAGGACCGGATGCCGGCCCGCACGTCGAACGCCGCGGTGATCGCGTGCTCGGCGGGCCGACCGCCGCGCGGGGCCGCTGGCACGGTCTCGGCGCTGGCGCTCATCCATCGCGCGACCTCAGACCGTCGCGGACCCTGCTGTTTACCATCATGCGACACCATGATTGCCAGTCTCACTTGCCACCAACAATCTCTGCGCTATTCAAGTCTCATGAGGCGACGCGGCAAGGCCAGCTGGACGCAGCTCCCGCTCCGCGCCCGGACATGGGGTGGCGCACGGGAGGGGGCCGGTCGGCCCAGGAGTCGCGACTCAGGAGTCCCGCACCGGTCGCGCCGACCGATCACGCGCCACGACGTCGCTCACGTCACCGTCCGTCTCCTCCCGGTCGTGACCTCGCTGCGAAATGGTCGCGCATTCCGCGTGGTCCGCGAATGCATCGCGGCCGGCCGCGAGCGCTTCGGCTTCCGCCTCGTCGAGTTCAGCCTCCAGGGACAGCACCTCCACCTCGTCTGCGAGGCCGACGACGCTCGTGCACTCGCCCGCGGGATGCAGGGGCTCTCGGTCCGCCTGGTCCGTCGCCTCAACCGCTATCTCGGCCGGTCGGGCACTCTCCTTCGCGACCGGTATCACAGCCGTCGACTCCGAACCCCCACCGAGGTCCGCAACGTCCTCGCCTACGTTCTTTGTAATTCGCGCAGGCACGCCGCGGAGCGCGGCGTCCGCCTCGAACGCGGCTGGGTCGATTCCTTCTCCTCGGGTCCCCACTTCGCCGGCTGGTGCGACCTGGTCCGTCCGCCCGCGACCTACGCGCGCGCGCCAGCCGCCACCGCCCCGCCCCGCTCCTGGCTCCTCCGCACCGGCTGGAAGCGCCGCGGCCTCATCTCGGTCGACACGGTACCCGGCACGCACGGTGGTCCGGACGCCGCGTGCTAGCCTGCCCGCGTATGATCGTCGTCTCGAGGGGCTGGTGCTGGCGCGCGTTCGCGCTTGCGGGTGCGGTGGCTGCGGCCGGGTGTGGCGGCGGGGGTGGATCGGGCTCGC
>DATHKR010000028.1:0-2997 GCA_035489015.1 Kofleriaceae bacterium
CCGGTGTAGTACGTGCGCCGGCCGGCGCCGGCGAAGTTCTCGACCATCATGGTCGACAGATCGACTCGCTTGACCCGGCTGTTGTGCCACGCGGCCATGTACAGGTAGCCGTCGTGGAACGTCATGCTCGGCGTGTGGTTCATCTTGGACTGGAGGGCCGGTGTCTCCTCCAGGCCCGAGTCCGACGGGCTGTCGCCGAGGAGCCCGGAGCCGATGACCGTGTGGATCATCCCGCTCGGATTCACCTCGCGCACGAGGTAGTTGTTGAAGTCGATGATCCAGAGGTTGCCCTCCGGCGAGGTCGCGGTGTCCTGCGGGGTGTAGAGGACCGCCTCGGTGGCCGGGCCGTTGTCTCCCCCGTAGCCGTTGTCACCCGATCCGGCGACCGTGCAGATGGTGCCCTTCTGGTTCGGGTCGCAGGGGAAGTCGCCGCTACAGGCGACGAGGGGCGCGGCCAGGCCGAGACCGGCCGACAGCGCGAGAAATCGATGCTCGAACGAACGCATGATCGACGACCTCACCTCGTGACCTTGACGATGCGGCTGTTGTTGGTGTCCGCGATGTAGAGATCCCCCGCAGGGTCGAACGCGATGCCGTACGGCTCGCTCAGCTGCACATCGAGGGGTGCCACGTTCTCCTCCTCGTTGTAGCAGTCGAGCGCCGAACCATCGCAATGCTGGCCATTGCCGGCCACGGTCTCGATGACCCCGGAGTCCAGGTCCATCGCGCGGATGACGTTGTTGAAGCGGTCCGCGATGTAGAGGTGGCCCTCCGGCCCGAACTCGATGTCGAGCGGCTGGTTGAGCTGCGCCTCGATCGCGTCGCCGCCGTCACCCGAGTAGCCGGCCTCGCCGGTCCCGGCGATGCTCTCGACCATTCCGGTCTCGAGATCCAGGGTCCGGATGCAGTGATTCAGCGTATCGGCGATGTAGAGGATGCCGTCGCGCAGGGCCAGCGAGCCGGACGGGTCCGGGGTCGGCTTCACGTCGAAGTGGAACTGCGCCTCGAGGGCCGGGCCGCCGTCGCCGGTGTACCCGACCTCGCCGGTGCCGGCGATGGTGCGGATCATGCGCTCGCCGCTCGGGTCGATGACCCGGATGCGCTCGTTGCGCTGATCGATCGTGTAGATCAGGCCTTCCTCGTCGACCACCACGGCCTTGGGCTGGTTCATCAGGGCGCCCCAGGCGGGGCTGTCGTCGCCGGCGAAGCCGTAGCTGTTGCCGGCCAGCACCTTGACGATGCCGGTGTCCATGTCCATCACGCGCAGCTTGTTGTTGTGCCACGCGGCCATGAGCAGCGAGCCATCCGCCATGAACTCGATGTCGGTCGGATGGTTGAGCGCGATGTCGGTCCCCGGTGCGCCCTGCGGGTCCCCCTCGGGAAGACGGTCGATCTCGCCCGGGGGACCGTCGCCCTCGTAGTCGGTTCCGATGATCGTCTGGAGGGTGTCGTCCGCCTCGACCCGGCGGATGCGGTGGTTGTTCCAGTCCACCAGGTAGGCGAGCCCGTCGGGGCCGAAGGTCAGGTCGCTGACGAACATCAGCCAGGACTCGTTGCGGTTCAAGCCGTCGGCGTTGAAGCCGCGCTGACCCTTCACGCCGGCCCACGTGCACGCGGTGCCGGATTCATTCGAACAAGGATCGACTGAATCCTCACCACCGCCCCCACAGGCGATGCTGGATACCAGCGCCGCCGCGAGGCCGAGACGGGGGAAGGCCCGACGGATGGACAGCTCACTCATGGAAGACTCCCTTCGATCACGTTGCCGTTGTGAAGCAGTACTCCACTGGTGGTCGGACGCGCATCGAATTGACCGCCGACCGTCCAGACGCCGCCAGCCGGATCGATCCAGGCGGCGTGCAAATTCTCCTCGGTCGCCGGCTCTCCGTCAGCGACCCAGCCATCACTCTCGCGGCGCAGGATGGTCCCGAAATGACCGACCGCGTAGGCCTGGTCGTCCGACACCGCCACCCCGACCATGAGCTCGTCCGGCTCGAGCACCGATTCCCAGCCGTCACCGGCGTTCTCGAAGATCTCGCCGAAGATGTCTCCCCCGACCGCGATGAAGCGCTCGGCGTTGCCGCCCACCGAGGTGAGCGACGCGCCGCTGCCGGGAACGAGCTCGGCATCCAGCGAGGAGCCGTTCCAGTGCAGCGTCTTCGCGGCGGTCGCCGACATCCACACGTCGTCCGCCGCGATGCCGGCCACCTTCCAGACCGTATCCTCGCCCGTGATGTCGGCCGGGAGCTCGGCCGCCGCCCACTCGCTGCCGTCGAAGCGCCAGACGAAGCCCGAACCGCCGCCATTGTTGCCGCCGACCGCCCACACATCGTCGGGCGCCGCGCCCCACATGCCGAAGACGATGGAAACGCCCGGCGTGGTGAACTTCTCGAACGCGCCGTCCTGGTAGCGAAGGATGGTCCCCGCGCTGCCGCTCATGAAGACCGGCCCGCCCTCGAACCCGAACACCCACCAGAGGTCCACACCGCGCTCACCGCTGTCGAGCCGCGTCCACTCGCCGCCCTCGTAGTGAAAGACCAGCGGTCCCCCGTCATCCCCCGGATCACCACCCACCGCCCACACATCACTCTCGCTGGATCCCCAGACCGAGAGCAGGGCGGCCGGCTGGTCCTGCCCGACCACCTGCCAGTCCGACACGCCGCCATCATCATCGGCGTCGTCATCATCATCATCCCCGCCGCCGCATCCAAGCGGCGCGAGCAGAAGGCAGACCAGGAGCCCACGAGTCACGACGGACATTGGCGGAAAATAATACCAGCGGCCCTCGCAAGCCACCATCCAAGCCTTCGAACCCAGAGACAAACTCGGACGCAGAGCGCGACGATACTCCCGAAAATGTCCCAGGTAGGTTCAAGTGGTCCCAGAAGGTCCGCCGCCCACCTCGCGCCCACGCATCGCCGCGTCATCCCGATGTCCGCCGTCAAGTACGCCCGCACCGACCGTCATCGGAGCCACCAACCCGCCCGCGATTGACAC
>DATHKR010000029.1:0-30883 GCA_035489015.1 Kofleriaceae bacterium
GGCGCTCGACGCGGCCACCGTCACCGCCGCGACCGTCCAGGTCGGCGCCGGCCAGGTGCCGGTCGCGGGCCGCTTCACCGTCGACGCCGACCAGGTCACCTTCACCCCGGACGTGCAGTGGCACCTGCGCGGCGACATCGACGTTGTGGTCACCACCGCCGTCGAGTCGACCCGCGGCGCGGTGCTGCCCGAGGCGGCCACGACCGCGTTCCACGTCGCCGACGGGGCATGGCAGCCGCCGGAGCCGATCGGCTCCGGGGTCGCGTGCTGCTCCTACGCGCAGTCGAACCTGCGCGGCGACATCGTCTTCCCGTTCCCGACCGCCGGCGGCAGCGTCTCGGTCATCACCTTCGACGCCGCGACCCAGACCTTCGCGCCCGCGGCGGCCCTGGAGACCTCCGATCGCGCCTTCGAGGGGCCCATCGCCGCGATCGGCGAGTCGGGTGAGGCGATCGTCGCGTGGCGGGGCGAGCTCAACGTCACCCCGGAGACCGTCGGGTGGAGCCGCCGCCGGGGTGGCGAGTGGAGCGCCGGCCAGACCCAGGACCTGGACAACCTCATCAACCAGATCGCGATCGGCGACGACGGCACCGCCCTGGCCATCTGGGGCGACGCCAGCACCGGCGTGATGGGCGCCCGCCTCGCCCCCGCCGCACCGGCCTGGACCCAGCCCGCCGAGCTCGAGCCGGGCGCCTCGAGCTGGGGAGCCCGCCAGGTGGGCGGCGACGTCCAGGTCATCTTCGAGAGCGCCGCCGACGGCCTGTTCTCGCGCACCCTCGACCCCGGCACCGGCGAGCTCGGCGAGCCGTCCCCGATCGGCGCCGCCGGCGTCGACGTCAACTACGTCAACCACGCCGCGCTCGCCGACGGCGGCGCGATCTTCAGCTGGTGGCAGCCAGCCGACGACGAGATCCGCTTCGGTCGCTTCGACCCGGGCACCGGCGAGTGGTCCGAGGGTCGCCTCGGAGACGGGCAGGGCGGCAGCCAGGTGTGCGAGAACGCGAGCGGCAAGCGAATCGGAGCCTTCCAGGACGGCGGCACCGCCCTGGCCGCCGTCGCCGCCCCGGGCCAGGGCTTCGGCCTCCCCGACGACCTCGGCGCGCAGAGCGGCCTCGAGTACGCCGGCTGCTTCCTCGACCGCTTCGGCAGCGGCCACGGCCTCTGGGCCGGCTACGGCACCGATCGAGTCTTCTGGTCCCGCCACCACCCCGACGGAACCTGGGATTCCGCGATCGAGGTGGTCGAGAGCCCCGCCATGCGAGGCTGGTCGACCGACGCCTACGGCAACCTGACCATCCTCTACGCCAGCGGCACCGACGCCTTCGCCCGCCGCTTCCGCTGACCGGAGCGACGAATCGCCCGGCTGCTCGCGGCTCGCGGGATCGTGCTTGACTCTCCAGTGGCTGGACGCCCGAGTCTGATGGCTGGAGGAGACGGCATGTACAAGATCGGGGAGTTCTCGCGGCTGTGCCAGATTCCGGTGAAGACGCTGCGGTATTACGACGAGATCGGGCTCTTGCGACCGGCCTCGACGGATGCGGCCAGTGGGTACCGTCATTACTCGGCGGATCAGGTGGAGGCGCTCAACCGGATCCTGGTGTTCAAGGACCTCGGGTTCTCGCTTCGCGAGATACGTGCGCTGGTGAGCGAGGCGGTTCCGGTCGACCAGATGCGCTCGATGCTGGTCTGCAAGCACGAGGCGCTGGAGCGCGGCGTCGCGGCGGAGCGGGCCCGGCTGGCGCGGGCGGCGGCGCGGCTGGAGGCGATCGCTGGCTCGGGTCAGCCGGCGGCTCATGACGTGGCGCTTCGCCGGTTCGGCGCGCGGCTGGTCGCCTCGCTGCGCGCGATGGTCGGCTCACACGACGAGGGCGAGGGGCTGTTCGACGAGCTCGAGCATGGGGTCGGCGCTCGCGGGATGCGGCGGCAGCGGGCGGCCATCTAGCACTCCTGCTCGGACGCGGCGATCGACTGCGAGGTGGTGGTATTTCTGTCGTCGCCGGTGGCCTGCGGCGGGCGAGTGCGGATTCGCGAGATGCCGGGGGAGCGGGTCGCCTCGCTGGTCTACCGGGGCGACTCGGAGTATCTGGCCGCGTACCGCGCGATCCGGACCTGGATCGCGGTGAGCGGCGTCGATGTGGTCGGGCCCAAGCGGGAGATCTTCCTGGCAGCCGGACCCGATGCCGAGTCGGTGACCGAGATCCAGTTTCCGGTGGGGCAGGCATGAGCGAGCTGCGATCGCGGCCGCTCTTCACCCTCCGGATGGCGCTCCATCCGATCCAGGACCTGGGGCTGACGCCGCACGGGCACCGGCGCGTCGTTCCGGTCGCCGGTGGGAGCTTCGCGGGGCCCCGGCTTCGCGGCGCGGTGCTGGCCCACGCGGGCGGCGACTGGCTGCTCGAGCGCGCGGATGGCTCCTTCCAGCAGGATGTGCGACTGACTCTCCAGGCCGACGACGGGGCGCTCATCCTCATGACCTACCGGGGCGTGCGGATCGCGTCGCCGGAGGTGTCGGCGCAGCTGGCTCGCGGGGAGGAGGTCCCGGTCGACCGGTACTACCTGCGCACGGCGCCGCTGTTCGAGACCTCGGCCGCAGCACACGCGTGGTTGAACGGCATCGTGTCGGTCGGCGTCGGGGAGCGGCGGACCGACGGCGTGGTCTACGAGGTGTTCGAGATCCTCTGATCCGCGCCTGCGGATCCGGCTCGCTCAGCGGGACAGGCGGGCCTCGATCTCGGCGACGAGGCGCTCCAGATCGAGCGGGCCCATGGCGCGGACGGCGGCGACCACTCGCGCGATGGCGGAGGCGGTGGTGTTGTAGAGGCGGGCCAGGCCGGCCGCGGCCTCGTCGTCGAGCTCGGGCGCCTCTCGCTGCCAGACCGCGGCGCGCGCCCCGGGATCCAGCTCCGGCACCGCGATCGGCACGGTCGGGGCGGGCCAGCGCTGGGCGGGCGGCGGGCTGATGATCGCGATCGGGGCGCGCACGCGCGACAGGAGGGCGCTCGCCGTGCCGGCGTCGGCGTGGCGCACGGCCAGGACCGCGCGGGCGAGGAGGGCGTCGCGGGCGAGGCGGGCCAGGGCGTCGGTCCTGGCCTCGTCATCGCGGCCGGTCAGGGCGCCCGTGTCGGCGGCCAGGACCCGGCGGCCGAGGCTCGCGGCCGCCTCCTCGACGAGGAGGAGCTTGCCGGCGCCGGCCGCGCCGCCGACCAGGACGCAGAGAGGAGCCCTCGCGCCCAGCGCCGCGGCGGCACGGGCGACCAGGCCGGCGGGGAACTGGCCGGGCGCGGCTCGCGGCCGCAGCTCGGCCCAGCCGGTCAGCTCGGGGTCGATGCCGGCCGCGCCGGACAGGAGCGCCAGCAGGCGCGCCGACGGGATCAGCTCTCCTCGCGCGCTGGTGCCGACCAGGCGCAGGTCGACCAGCGGTGAGCCGGCGGCGAGGTGCGCGGCCAGCCTGGCTCGCCCGATCGGCTCGGCCGCGGCGAGGGTGAGCGCGACGGAGCGGGTGAGGCCGTCCGCGGCCGGGTCGCCGGTCAGGAGGCGCAGGAGCGGCAAGAGGCGCGGGTCGAGCAGCGGCGCGGCGCAGGCGGCCAGCAGGCGGCGCTGATCCGGATCGAGGCCGAGGCGGCTGGCGATCTCGTGCAGCGGCAGTCGCCGGCCCGCCGCCAGGGTCGCCTCGGCGCGGGCGTCGACCTGGGCGGCGCGGCGGAGGAGGTGCTTGCGGGCGTCGCGCGCGTCGAGGCCGGGGGCGGACGGGTCGCGATTGCCGTAGTCGGCGTGGACCTCGGCGAGCACGGCGTCGATCTCGTCGGCGGTCGCCTGGCCCGGTCGCGCCAGGTCCCGGCGCAGCGCGCCTCGCTCCCAGCGGCGACGGAGCTGGGCCTCGACGGCGAGCCAGACCCGGTAGAGCTCGTCGCGCAGGTGCTCGCCCGGGTGATCGTAGAGGGCGAGGTCGGCCCGGCCGAGGCCGGCGGCGCGCAGGTTGTCGAGCTCGAGCATGGCCGCGCGGATCAGGCGCCCGCGGCGGGCGCGGCGGGCCCTGCCGGCGGCGCGGCCGGCGGCGCGGCCCCCGCGAACAGCGGACCCTCGCCGATGTCGACGAACCAGTCGTCCTCGAGCCACGGGTAGTCGCGGGCGATCGCCTCGCGCGCGTCGAGGCGGCGGCGGTACTCGGCGGCCGGCGCGGTCTCGAAGCCGAGCGGCTCGATCGCGCGCACCGTCTGGGCCGCCTCGGCGTCGGGGCGCGGGCGCGGGGGCAGGCGCGCGAACATGAGGTGGCCGCCGTCGAGGATGGTGGCGAGGACCAGCTCGGCGTCGCGGTGGCCGAGGCCCAGGCGGCCGAGGAGGTCGCCCTTCACCGCCTCGACCGCGTAGTCGTCGAGGCCGGCGTCCCACAGCAGCAGCTTCTCGCGCAGCCGGCCGAGCCCGTACACCAGCCGGCGGGTGAAGGCGCGCCCCATCTCGCGCGCGATCTCCGGGCCGCTGTCGAAGCTGTCCTCGAAGATGGTCTGGTGGCGCAGCTTGGCCGCCTGCCAGCTGGCGCTGGCCGAGGTCTCGATCGCCACGTACTGGTGGCGCTCGAAGTCGGTGTAGACCGACGGCCCCTCGACGGTGACCGACAGGGCGCAGCCGGGGCAGGCGAACACCTGGAAGCGGCCCTCCAGGATCTGCTGGCGCGCCCACGGCAGCCTGGTGATGTGGATGCCCCACACCACGTCGACGGTGAAGGAGCGCGCGCAGCCGGGGCAGCGGACCTCGTGCGGGTAGAACGTGCTCATCGAGGCGGCAGCTTGTGCCACATCTCCTCGACCACCTTGGCCGGTCCGGTGGTAGGGGCGTCGATGGTCGTGCGCCATGGGTCGAAGTCGGGCGGGCGGGCGAACCAGCCCACGAAGCGGACCCCGGTCGCGGTCTTCTCGAGCTTCGGATCCTCGACCATCGCCTTGGCCTTCGCGTCGCTGATCGGCGCATCGTCGCCGGTCTTCGACACCGGCGCGGCCTCGAACAGCCACGCGACCCGCGGCAGCGCGGCGGCCGCGTCGACCCCGTCGGCGGTCAAGAAGGCGTTCCACGCGCCGTCGGCGACCAGGCGAGGCGAGACCGCGTGGCCCTTGCCGTCGACCGCGGCGCGGCCCGAGAACACCGGGTTGCCCGAGCTGTCGTCCTGGAGCTGGAAGAACCGCCAGTCGCCGGCCCGCCAGCTCTGGTCCTCTTTGATCTTCGCGGCCGGCCCGCGCTGGCCGCCCAGCAGCTTGGCGTACGCGGCCTCGTGCGGGTCGGACGGGGTCGCCTGGCCGCCACCACCACCGCCAGCGCTGGTCGTCGGCTCGTCGTCGTCAGTCACCTGCTTCTCCTTGTGTCGCTCTCCGTTGCCGTCGACCGCCGGGCTGTTGTTGCCACAGCCGGAGGCGACTGCCGCCAGCGCGGCGAGGGCGGATGCGATGAACCCGAGCGTCTTCATCGGTAGAGCCTACCCGAGCTCAGGTGTTCTTCTTGGCCTGCGCCTTGGTGAAATCGTCGTACGGGTGGCGCTGGACGATGCAGGTGTCGAAGAAGTCCTTCACCGAGCCGGGCAGCCCGCCTCCCCACTTCGAATGATCGTCCACTCCGGCCGGGTCGGAGAAGTACTGCGCGTAGCAGTTGGCGAAGAACTCCTGCTCCGACATGGCCGAGTAGTTGTCGCCCGACGCGGTGATGCCGGACGCCGCGGTGCCGCCGAAGCGGTAAGGGCGGTGGTACCAGTGGTTGAGGAAGTAGCGCCGGCCGCCGGCCTGCTGGAAGCTGGCCCAGTTCGAGTACCAGTACGCCTTGGACTGCTTGCACGCGTTCTTGAGCGGCTCGCCCATCGCGTTCCACTGGGCGGTCTTGGTCGCGTCGGCCCCCGTCTCCGGCGAGGTCTTGGCCGGGTTCCAGTTGCCGCTGTTGGTGAAGCCCTCGACCATCGCCTTGATGGCGGCCTTGGCGTCGTCGCCGAAGTCCTTCTCCCCGTCGGTGGGGTGGGTGAACTTGGCCGGGTAGCCGCCCAGCTCGTCGATCCAGGTGGACCAGTCGGTGTACCAGAAGTCGATGCTGCCCTGCAGCCACGCGTTGACCACGCCCTTCAGCTGGTCGTGCACGCCGTGGCCGACCTCGTGCCGCACGGTGTGGGCCATCTTCTCCGGCGTCGCGTTGACGCCGATCTCGATGTGGGTGCCCTTGTAGAAGCCGCCCGAGGTGTTGAGGGCCTGGAACGCGTTCCAGATCTGGATGCCGGACACGTCCTGATCGGGCAGCGAGTCGAGCTGCTTCCAGACCTGGCGGATCGTGTCGAGGGTCCACACCGCGGTGGCCGGGGCCGGCGCCGCCGCCGGGGTGGCGGGCGCCGCGGCGGGCGGCTGATCCACGATCGGGTGGTTGAAGCGGACCTGGAACAGCTCGCGCGCCTGATCGACGGTGACCGCGCCGCTGACCACGTGGAGGAGCGCCTTCTTCATCGCCGCCGACATCGCGGTGCCCTTGGGCATGTTCGAGATGAAGCGGGCCTTGAACTTGCCGGTCATCCGCCCGAACAGCGCGGCGGCCTGCTCCACCTCCAGGGTCTGGAAGATGGACAGCACGGTGCGGATGTCGCCGTCGGTGACCGCCCAGTCGAAGACGCCGTAGGACAGGAGGTTCTCGATGTACGGCTGCACCGCGGCCGGGCCCATCGCGCACAGGACCCGCGCGAAGGCGGGGCGCGCCTTGACCGCGCCCGGGAGGTTGTCGAGCAGGCGGCTCTTGGCGGTCTGGCTGAGCCGGGTCAGCGCCGCGATCAGCGCCGGCTGGTCGAGCCCGGCCAGGAGATCGAACGCCTCGGTCGCCTCGGAGTCGGTGACCGCCCAGTCGAGCGCGCCGTACGACATCTTCGACTCGACGTCGGAGACGACGTCGCGCTGGACCGCGCCGGCCGAGGCCGCGCCGACCGAGACCGTCGCGGTCCCGCCCGACAGCGCCGCGCTGGCCACCTGATCGGCCTCGCGCTCGAGCGCGTCGCCCGGCTGCGACACGGACATCTTGGCCTGCGGCGCGCCGCCGCCGCCCGACTGCTGGATCGTGTGGGCCGCCTCGTGCGCCATCAGGCCCTTGTCGCCGGCCGACTGCCCCGAGCCGAGGTAGATGTTCTGCCCCATGGTGAAGGCGCGCGCGCCGACCGAATCGGCCGCCCTGGTCGACGCCGCGTCGCCGTGCACCCGGACGTCGCCGAGCGCCTGACCGGTCGCCTGCTGCACGCCGCTCGCGACCCCCGAGTCCAGCTGCGAGCCGCCGCCGCCGGGCAGCGACGCCACCGCGGACTCGGCGCGCCCCCCGCCCGACAGGATCGACTCGGCGCGACCCGCCGGATCCGACGAAGCCTGGCGCTGGATGATCCCGCCGCCGCCGCTCGATCCGGTCATCTCGCTGACCGACGGCATGAAGCTGCCGCGCCCGGCTGCGCCGGGAGGCGGCGCCGCCCCCGCCGCCGCTGCCGACGGCGACGACGCCTCGCCACCGCCCTCCATCCCGCTGCCGCCCGCTTGCGATCCGGTGATCTGCCCGGTCAGCGTGCGCCGGCCCGGCGCTGCCCCCGCTCCCTGTCCCTGCCCACCCTGAGCCTGTCCCGCCGGACGAGACCCCTCCCGCTGATCGAGTGCCATGCGTCGATGGGACCGGAGCGGCCCCCTCTTGTCAATCGAGAGCCGCGACCCGGGCCCTCGATCAGCGAGAGGAATCGGCGAGGGAAGAGTGGCGGAGCGCGAACCGTACAACGCCGCTGGATCGCTCGATCCTCGATCCTCAGTCGTCGTCGCGGTCCGTCGGTGGCGACGGGGTCTTCCGCAGCGCCCGCTGCAGCGTGCTTCGCTTGATGCCGAGCGCTCTCGCGGTGGCGGAGATGTTCCGGCGGTGGACCAGCAGCGCGCCGTGGATCAGCTCGCGGCGCAGCGCGGCCAGGCTGAGCGCCGGATCGGCCTGGACCGGCCGGCGCGGCTCGCCGCGGGCCAGGGTGGCCCAGTCGGCTCGCGTCTTGGACTCGACCAGATCGGCGCCGAGGGCGTGGGCGTGGTGGATGATCTCGGCGACCGCGCCGAGGCCGCTCATGACCACGATGCGGATGGCAGGGAAGCGCGATCGAAGCGGCGCGATGAGATCGCAGCCGCACTCGCCGCCGCGGAGGAAGTAGTCGAGGATCGCGACGTCGAACCGGTCGTGGAGCAGCTGGGCTTTCGCCTCGGCGATGGAGCCGACCACCACCGCCTCGAACGCGGCGTGCTCGAGCGCCCTCCGGCTGGCCTTCAGGATCAGAGGGTCGTCATCGACCACGAGGACTCGTCTCGGCATGGGAGCCATGTCGGACGGCCCCGCGGCCGGTTGCGGTCGCCAGCGCTCATGGGCGCGGCGACGGCGGCTCAGCTCAGCGGCGCGCCGGCTGCTGGGGCGGCAGCGGCGTCTTGCAGCGATCGCAGGGGACCGACTCTCGCTCGCGTGTGAGGCTGACCGTCTGCGAGTGGCCGCAGCGGGTGCAGCGGCGCATCCGCCTGGCCACCGTTCGGGCCACGACCCAGTGGAGGATCGGATTCATGGCGGGAGCGTAGCAGGCTGAGCCGGCGACACGTCGAGGAGGATCGTCGCGGCCGCCGCGATCGCGTCGCTGGTCCCGGTCAGGGTCAGCACGTCACCGACGGCAAGCGGCTCGCGACCGGTCGGCGCGGCCACCCCGCCGCTGTCGCGCCCGATCGCGATGACGCTGGCCCCGGTGAGGCCGCGCAGGTCGAGATCGATGAGCGTGCGCCCGATCGCCGAGCTGCCCGGCTCGAGCCGGACCGCGGTCAGCGCACCCAGGCCCGGCAAGGTCGAGCTGACCTCGTCGAGCGGCGCGCGCTGCGGCGTCGACTGGCCGGCCTGGTTGAGGAGCGTCTCGAGGACCAGGTGGGCGCCGGCGCGCACGTGCTCCTCGAGGTTGCGCGCGCTCCGCCAGAACGACAGGCCGACCGTGGACAGCGCGAGCGCCAGGAGCGACAGCCCGACCCAGGCGGGCAGGAACGGGCGGGTCAGGGCCAGGAACGGCAGCCCGACCAGGAGGATCATCGCGAGCTGCAGGGTCACCACGAAGGTCCGGCGCGGCGCGGCGGCGAGGTCGAGCCCGCCGCCGGCCACGGCGGGCAGGACCAGGCGGGCGAGGGTGGTGCCCAGCCCGCGCGATACCCGGAGCAGGCCGATCGCGAAGGGCAGGGCGACGACCGCGGTGATCGCCACGAGCAGCGCGAGCGCCACCGGCCGGCCCAGGCCGAGGCGCTCGGCCACCGCCGGCACGTGGCGGTGGTAGGCGAACGCCGCGCCGATGAGGACGGCGGACAGGAGCGCGCCGTCGAGCATCAGCAGACCGACCAGCCGGCGGATGCGCCGCCCGATCGCGGTGCCGCGACGCGGGCGCTGGCGCAGCTGCTCGCGCCACGAGCCGTACAGCGAGGTGAAGGTCTGGATCGAGTGCGGCAGGCGGCGCTCGATCGCGCGCGCCGTGCGCCCCGACAGCCTGACCATCCACGGGGTGGTGAAGCTGGTCAGCAGGCAGACCGCGACCGCGACCGGGTAGAGGAAGTCGCGCACCACGCCCGCGCCGATCCCGATGCCGGCGATGATGAACGAGAACTCGCCGATCTGGGCCAGGCTCATGCCGGCCCGCACCGACGTGCGCACGTCGTTGCCGGCCAGGAAGGTGCCGAGCGCGACCAGGACGCTCTGGCCGACCAGGACCAGCGCGGTCAGCACCAGGATGACCGCCCACTGCTCGACGATGACGAGCGGGTCGACCATCATGCCGACCGCGACGAAGAAGACCGCGCCGAACAGCTCGCGCAGCGGCACGACCATGTGCTCGACCTCCTCGCCGTGGCCCGACTCGGCGATGAGCGAGCCGGCCAGAAAGGCGCCGAGCGCGACCGAGTAGCCCAGCTCGTGGGCCAGGAGCGAGAGCGCGAAGCAGAACCCGACGCAGGCGACCAGCACCGTCTCGCGGCTGTCCAGGCGGAACAGCGCCCGCACCGCGCGCGGCACGATGAGGAAGCCGAGCACCACCGTGACGGCGAGGAAGGCGGCCAGCTCGGCGGTGGTCTCGAGCACCGCGTCCGACGCCGCGCCACGCCCGGCCGCCACCGCGGTCAGGACCGCGAGGATCACCACCGCGGCCAGGTCCTGGACCACCAGCACGCCGAACACGATCTCCGACAGCCTGGCGTCGACCTTCTCCTCGGCGAACGTGCGCGCGACGATCATGGTGCTCGAGATCGAGATCATCGCGCCGCCGAACAGGCTCTCCTCGCTGCCCCAGCCGAACGCCTGGCCCACCCCGTAGCCCATCCAGAACATGCCGCCCAGCTGGATCGCGCCGGTCAGGCCGGAGGTGGGCAGGATCGAGGCGAGACGGCGGATGCTGAACTCGAGCCCGATCGAGAACATGACCAGGATGACGCCGAGCTCGGCCAGGGTGCTGATGCGGTCCCGGTCGGCGAACAGCGGGATCGGGATGTGCGGGCCGAGGATGATCCCGACCAGGAGGTAGCCGAGCACGATCGGCTGGCGTAGAAGCCGGAACACCACGGTCACCACCGCGGCGACCGACAGCACCAGGGCCAGGTCCTTGAGGAATAGCTGGGCCTCGTGCATCCCGGGTCAGGATAATGCGTTTCGCGCGGCCGCGCTCAGCTGGCGAACGCGGCCGTCACCCGCCGGTCGGCCTCGGCTCGCGCGCCGGCCACCGCGCGAC
Source organism: Kofleriaceae bacterium (assembly GCA_035489015.1). Classification (GTDB taxonomy): domain Bacteria; phylum Myxococcota_A; class Polyangia; order Haliangiales; family Haliangiaceae; genus DATFRY01. The sequence goes on from DATHKR010000029.1 coordinate 10,751, forward strand.
CCAGCCGCAGCTGCCCGCGCGCGCGCACCAGGTTGTGGTGGCGGCGCGACGAGAACCGGGCCGGGTCCCAGCCGAAGTAGCGGTCCTCGAACGCGTCCACGCAGAAGCGCGCGGCCAGCTCGACGCAGACGATCTCCAGCCCGCTGACCAGCGACGCGACCTCGGCCGGGCCGAGCAGCCCGTCGAGGCCGGCGGCGTAGCCGCGCATCGCCGCGTCGAACACGTCGAGGTCGAAGCGGGTGTCGATGGTGTCCTCGCCGGCCGGGTTGCACCACGAGCGGAGCGCGTCGCCCATCTCGTAGGCGACCGACTGCCGCCCCAGCGTGTCGAGGTCGATGAGGCAGATCGCCGACGGCGGCGTCACCCCGCGCGCGAAGAGGATGTTCGAGATCTTGAGATCGCCGTGCACCGGCCGGCGGGGCAATTCGCCGAGCGGCGGCAGGCGCGCGCCGGCGTCGAGGATCTCGCGGCCGAGCTGGGTCGCCTCGGCCACTCGCGCGACCGCGTCGGCGTCGCCAGGGTCGACCGCGTCACCCGCGCCGCGGCGCACCGCCCCGGCCAGCCGGCCGAGGTGCGCAGCGGTGTCGTGCACGCCGGCCCGCTGGAACGCGAACTCGCGCTCGTGCCCCGACAGCGCCCGGTGAAACCGCCCGACCAGCTCGCCGGCCGCGAGCGCGTGCTCCGCATCCGGCACCTCGTGCAGCGTCACCCCGTCCACGTAGGTGAGCGCGCGCCACACCGCCCGCTCCCCCTCGATCACCCACCGCGCGCCGCCGTCGGTGCGGACCAGCAGCGGGGTCACCAGCCCGGCAGCAGCCAGGTGGTCGGTGATCGCCTCGATGTCGAGGTTCACCTCGGCGGCGAAGATCGGGTGCAGGCGCTGCAGCACCAGCGGGTCGCCGCCCGGCCGGTGGACCAGGAACGTCGCGTTGATGAGGCCGCCGGCCACGCGCTCGACGGCGCAGCCGGCCAGCCCCCACGCCGCCAGCACGCCCGCCGGCGGCGCCTGGTCGGCGTCCGGGGCGGGCGTGTCGCTGGCGCCGCTCATCTCACTTGGGATCGATCTCGAGCAGCTCGACGTCGAACACCAGCATGCCCTGCGGACGGCCCGGCTTGTCCTTGTAGGCCATCTCGGCCGGGATCCAGAAGCGGGTCTTCTGCCCGACGACCATGGTCTGCATGCCGTCGGTCCAGCCCGGGATGACCCCGTTCAGGCCAAAGGTGATCGGCTTGCCGCGCGTCACCGAGCTGTCGAACATCTTCCCGTCGGTGGTCCAGCCGGTGTAGTGCACCTTCACCTTGCTGGTCGCGACCGGCTTGGCCGTCCCGGTGCCCTTCTTCAGCACCTTGTAGAAGACGCCCTTCTCGGTCTTCTTGGCGTCCTTGGGCGGCGCGGCCACGTCCTTGGGCACTGGCGGCGGCTCCGGCATCGACTTGATCTCGAGCAGCTCGACGTCGAACACCAGCATGCCCTGCGGGCGGCCCGGCTTGTCCTTGTAGGCCAGCTCCTCCGGGATCCAGAAGCGGTTCTTCTGGCCGATCACCATGGTCTGCATCCCGTCGCTCCAGCCCGGGATGACCGAGGCGAGCGAGAAGTCGCCGGGGCGGCCCTTGGTGACCGAGCTGTCGAACATCTTCCCGTCGGTGGTCCAGCCGGTGTACTGCACCTTCACCCGGTCCCACGACTTGGGCTTGTCCTTGCCGGTGCCCGCGGCCAGGACCTTGTAGAAGACGCCCTTCTCGGTCTTCTTGGCGTCCTTGGGCGGCGCGGCCACATCGGCCGGCTTCTCCGGCGCCTTGACCACCTCCTGCAGCTCGACGTCGAAGACCAGCATGCCGGCCGGGGCGCCCTTCTTGCCCTTGTAGGCCAGCTCCTCCGGGATCCAGAGGCGCGCCTTCTCGCCGACCCCGACGACCTGCAGGCCATCGGTCCAGCCCGGGATGACCCCGCCGAGCGAGAAGCGGGCCGGGTGCTTGCGGGCGACCGAGCTGTCGAACATCTTCCCGTCGGTGGTCCAGCCGGTGTACTGGACGACCACGGTGTCGTTGGCGCCCGGCTTCTGGGCTCCCGGCTTGGCGGCCAGGATCTTGTAGAACACTCCGCCGGGAGTCTTCTTGGCGTCGGCCGGCGGCGCCTTGACGTCGTCGGGCGGCGGGATCTCGGGGCGGCGCGGCCGGCTCGAGGTGCCGGCCTTGCCGGGCGTCTCGTCCTTCTTGTCGGCCTTGTCGTCCGTCTTGTCGGAGGCCTTCTTCTTGTCGGCGTCCTTCTGGCAGCCAGTGGCAGAGACGGCGAACAGCCCGGCGCAGGCCAGCGCCGCGGCAAAGGAGCGTGCGAGCTTCATGATGGCGGGACTCTAAATCGAAGCCCAGGGATTGCAAACACTCGACCGGCGATTTGCCGGGGGCCTCGGCCCGCGGTGCCCGAACCTCGCCGCTAGCTCGCCATGGCCTGCCAGGCCTCGCGAGTGAGGTTGCGCACCCCCTGCTCGAGGACGGCGACGTCGTCCTCGATCCGCACGCCGCCGAAATCGCCGAGCTGGTCGACCAGTGGCCAGTTCACCCGCTCGGCGATCGGGTCGCGGCGCAGCTCGGCGAGGAGCTCGGGGATGAAGTAGCAGCCCGGCTCGATGGTGAACACCTGTCCGGCGGTGATCGGCGTGGTGTTGCGCAGGAACGGGTTCTCCGGCCGCGGCGGCGCGGTGCGGCAGCCGACGTCGTGAACCTGGATGCCGAGCGAGTGGCCGAGGCCGTGCGGGAGGAACCGGCGAGTGACGCCGCGCCCGACCAGCTCGTCGTCGCTGGCCCGGACCAGGTCGAGCTCGCGCAGGATCGGCGCCAGCAGCACGTGCGACTGGTCGTGAAGGTCCTCGTACGGCATGCCGGGCCGGATGCGCCGGATGACGTCCTGCTGCAGCGTCTCGACCCGGACGATGAGGTCGGCGAACACGCTGGCCGCGCCGCCGCTCTGTCCCTTGATCGCGGTGCGGGTGACGTCGCTGGCGTAGCCGCGGCAGGTCGCGCCGGCGTCGACCAGGAGCGACTGGACCGCGCGCCGGCTCGGCTCGCGGTCGTAGCTCACGTGGTGGAGGGTGGCGGCGTGGCGGCCGAGCGCGACGATGCCCTTGTAGGGCGCCTCCTGATCGTCCTGGCCGGTGACCTCGAGGTAGAGCAGGTGGAGCTCGAGCTCGCTCTTGTCGGCGATCGAGAACGCGCCGAACACGCGCTGGTGGCCGCGCACCGCCCGCCGGTTGGCCTCGAGGATGCACTCGCGCTCGTAGTCGGTCTTGAGCGCGCGAATCGCATCGAGCCGGGCGACCAGCGCGGGTGGGTTGACGTGCTCGGCCGCGATGCCGGCCGCCGCGGCGCGGGCCGCGTCCTCGCCGAGATACGCGGTGCGCTTGCCCTGGGGCAGCTCGCGGGCCAGCGCGTCGCCGGCGATCGCGGCGGTGTCGAGCTCGGACCAGACCTCCTCACCCACCGACGGCGGCGGGGCCTCCCAGTAGCTCGACTGGTGGCGGCGGAGCAGGCGCGGCCGGCGGCCCGACTCGACCACCAGCCACGCGTCCGGCTCGGCCAGCGGCAACCAGTGGGCGAACCCCGGGGCGGGGCGGAACGGCCAGTCCTGATCGTCGAAGCGGCTCTTCGGCACCGCCGCGCCGCCGTCGATCACCAGGGCGTCGTAGCCGGCGTCCTCGATCGCGGCGGCGTAGGCGCGGCCGAGGTGGGCGACGTGAGCGGGATAGAGGACCGCGGGAGGGATGATCGGGCGGTGCTGGGCGGTGGTGGGCGACATGCGTGGGCGGGCTCTCCTCGGGCGGCACTATAGCAAGGTGCGCCCGGCGAGGCCGCGCAGCCGCCGAGCAGCAGGCCCAGGCCGATCGCGGCGGCGACGACGGTCGCGGCGACCACCGCGGCGAGGCGCCGGCGACCGCGGGCGCTCGCCTCGGCGCACGAGCGGCAGAGCGTCTCGGCCCGGCGCGCGACCACGCAGGCCGGGCAGATGGTGCGGCGGCAGGCGGCGCAGCGGTCCTGGGCCGACGCCCTCGGGTGGAGATAGCAGGCCAGGCCGGCCGGGCTCACGCGCCGGCCCACGAGCAGATGGGACAGGCGGACGGATCGTGGCCGCGGGCCGGGCAGTGAACGCGACCGAAATAGATGATCTGGAGGTGGCGGTCGGCCCATCTTTCGGGCGGATACAGCTTCTTGAGATCGCGCTCGACCTCGGCCACCGAGCCGGCCTTCGACAGGCGCCAGCGCCCGGCCAGCCGGTGGATGTGGGTGTCGACCGGAAAGGCCGGCTCGCCGAACGCCTGGGCCATGACCACGCTGGCGGTCTTGTGGCCGACCCCGGGCAGCGCCTCCAGCTCCTCGAACGTGCGCGGCACCTGGCCGCCGTGTCGCTCGACCAGCAGCTGCGACAGGCGGTGGATGTTCTTCGACTTGGCAGGGGCGAGCCCGCACGGGCGGATGATCTCCTCGATCTCCGACGGGCGCAGCCTCGCCATCGCGGCCGGCGTGGAGGCGCGCGCGAACAGGGCCGGGGTGGTCTGGTTCACGCGCGCGTCGGTGCACTGGGCCGAGAGCACCACCGACACCAGCAAGGTGAACGGGTCCTCGTGGTCGAGCGGGATGGGCGGTCGCGGGAAGAGCTGGTCCAGCTGCTCGCCGATGCGAGCGGCCCGCTCGGCCACCGTGGTGCCGCGGCGGCGCGGCTTGGCCTGCTTCATCGGCGCGGATGGTAGCGCGGCCGGCCGGGCGCCGCCGGCCCGGGCGCCGCCGGTCGGCTCGACTCAGCCGCCGGGCAGGAAGTCGCACGCACCGGTCTCGCCCAGGATCGGCAGCTCGCACGCGACGCACTTGAAGCCGTCGGCGCAGCCGTCCTGGAGGAAGATGCCGGTGCTGGCCAGGCAGTCGTGCATGCACGCGCCGCTGGGGTCGCCGCCCAGGCCGCCGATGGTGCTCTCGCACGGCTCGGCCACGAAGCTGCCGTCGATGAGGTCGTTGGGCGCGCACAGCAGCTCCTCGTCGCTGCAGGTGTCCTGCTCGAGGTTCTCGGCCTGGTCGCCGGCCAGCTCGCCCGGGATGCACGATCCGCGGCCGTCGCAGCACTCCTCGAACCCGCCGCCGCCGTCGTCGCCGCTGCCGTCGTCGCCGCTGCCGTCGTCGTCGCTGCCGTCATCGCCGGTGCCGTCGTCGTCGCCGCTTTCGCACGAGAGGTCGATCTCGCACGCGCCGGTCGGCTGCCCGTCGAGCGGGCTGATGCACGGGACGCACTTCTCGGTCTCGCCGCAGGTGTCCTGGGGCAGGAGGTCGCCGTTCTCGGCCACCAGCGGGATGCAGAGCGACAGGCAGACGCCCTCGGCCCCGCCGATCGACGAGCAGGACGGGATCTCGGCGTCGCCGCCGGCCTCGATCCACACGTCCGGCACGCAGTAGCTGGCGTCGTCGCACGCGGCCAGCTGCCCGGTGGCCTCCGGATCGATGGCGTCGGCCGCCAGGCAGTGAGCGCCGCCCACGTCGGTGCAGCACTCGGGGAGGCCGCCGGGATCCTGGGCCGGGCCGAACGGGCCCTCACACTCCTCGCCATCGCCGCCGCTGCCGTCGCCGTCGCCGCCGCCGCCGCCCCCGCTGGCGTCGGCCTGGTCCGCGCCGCCACCGCCGCCCGCATCGACCACGGTGCCGCTGTCATCGTCGGTGTCGCTCGGAGCGTCCTCTCCCTTCGAGCAGCCGGCGCCTCCCAGCACACCGGCGCAGACGAGTGAGAGGAGCGAGAGGCGTGTCGAGGTCGAGCTCGCGTGGCTGGTCATACCTCTCGCCTCCGCAAGGTCGATGCCACGCGCGTTCGTTTGCCTGCACGCTCACTTGTCGCGATCGCGGAGGTGATCGCTTCCGGACACTGTGCTGGCGAGCGACATGGGGTGACAGACCGCGCCGCGGGGCGACGCCTCCCAGGTAAGCGGCGCCGCGCGCGTCCTTGATCGATGCGCGAGCTCGCGCTGGCGATGACCTGCGCGCGCGGCGACCGCGGGCCCGCTTCTTGCTGGCTTCACTCGCGATGATCTCCGGCGAGATCGATCTCTCGCCACCGGGCGATCGACCCGTGAAGGGTGATCGCGCCGCTCGGCGTCAGGTGGTCGACGGACCGCGCGCGGAGCGCCCGCGCGATCCGGCCCGCGCGCGCCGCCGCTGGATGATGGCGCTGTCGGCGATCGCGCTGGCCTACACCGCCGCGATGCTGGGCATCTCGGCCCGCTCCGCCGACCTCGGGTTCTTCTGCTACCGCGGCAGTCCGATCGTGAACGTGGACCCGGACGGCCCGGCGGCCGCGACCGGCCTCGCGATCGGCGATCGGGTCGTCTCGATCGACGGCCGTCGACTGGCCAGTCCACCCGAGGTCGAGGCCGCGCTGGCCGCGGTGGGGCCCGGGGTGTCGATCGAGATCGGCATCTGGCCCCGCGGAGCCCACCGCGGCGAGACCCGGCTGGTCGCGGTCCGGGTCGGCCGGCTGATGCCGTGGAGCTCGATCGCCGCCGCGGTCTTCACCGGATTCGTGCTCCTGCTCGCGCTGCTCGCCGACCGCGGCGGCCCGTGCCCGGCGCCGCGCCAGTTCTTCCGCCAGAGCCTGTCGATCGCCTTTCTCCTGACCGGCGCCTTCTCCTGGCAGGTCGCGCTGTCGCACGCGCTGCTCGGCGTGCCGTGGCTGATCTCCCTGGTCCTGACCCCGCCCATCGCCTGCCAGTACATGATGAGCCACCCGGTCGGGCGCGAGTCGTGGAGCCGCCGCCAGCTCCTGGTCCTCTACGGACCGGCGCTGGTCCTGGCCGGGGTGCTGGCCGGGCTCGAGCTCTTCCTCGCCGCCGGCTTCGGCTGGGACGGCCATCACCGGCTAATCCTGGCGCTTGGCGGTGCGGCCGCGCTGACCGGCGCCGGCTACCTCACCACCGGCGGCATCGCCCGCGCCCGCCGCGTGCACCGCCTCCGCCAGCGGATCCGCCGCGGCGCGGCGCGCTGGTTCTACGTCTCGTCGATCGGCTCGTCGGTCCCGATCCTCACCGCGTTCGTGTGGGCGGTGATCGACCTCTCGACCCTGGTCGGCGGCGGCATGTTCCGACCGCTGGTCGGCCTGGCCGTGGTCACCGGCTGCACCGGCGGGTGCATGGCGCTCATCGACATGCCGCTGGGCGAGCTCGACCGGGTGCTGCGCCGGCGGACCGGCTATGTCCTGGTCAGCGCCCTGGCCGCAGGCGTGTTCCTGGTGCTGGTCGGCGTCGCCGGCGGCGCGGCCAGCATCCTGTCGGGCGGCAGCTTCTCGGCCGCGCTGGCCGCCACCCTCATCGCGGCGTTCGTGTTCGGGCCGGTCCGCGAGCGGATCCAGCGCGCGGTCGACGCGCGGTTCGGCCGCGACCGCGAGCGCGCCCGCCGGCTCCTGCGCGAGGCGGCCGGGGAGGCGCTGGCCACCCTCGACGTCGGCGAGCTGGGCGAGCGAGTGGTGACGCGGGTGCGCGACGCGCTGTCGGCCGAGGGGGCGGCGCTCTACGCCCGCCGCGCCGACGAGGACGCGTGGCGGCGGGTGGCGATCGACGGCGCGGTCCCGATCGGCGATCCGCTGCCGCGCGGCGAGCCGATCGGCGAGCGGCTCGATCGGTCCGCGGCCGGCGCGACGATCACCTTGTGCGCCGACATCGTGGCGGTGCCGGTCGCGGCCGAGGCGGCCGGCGCCCGCGCCCGCTATCGCCACGCGCTGGTGGTCTCGCCGCGGACCAGCGGCGGGCTCGATCCGGAGGAGCGCTCGCTCCTGTCGACCATGGCGGCGCAGCTCTCGGTCGCGCTCGGCAACGCGCGCGCGCACGAGTCGCTGGCCCGCATGCGCGACGAGGCCGACCGGCGGCGCCAGGAGATCGCGCACCTCAAGAACCTGGTCGAAGAGGAGAACCGCCGCCTGCTCGGCCGGCTCGCCGCCCAGGGCGAGCGCGAGCTGGTCATCGGCCCCGGCATGCGCGCGACCTTCGACCTCGTCCGCAAGGTGGCCCGCACCGACGCGACCGTGCTCCTGCGCGGCGAGACCGGCTGCGGCAAGGAGGTGATCGCGCGCGCCCTGCACGCGGCCAGCGCGCGGGCCGGCGGGCCGTTCGTGGTGGTCGACTGCGGGGCGCTGCCGGCCGGGCTGGTCGAGTCGGCCCTGTTCGGCCACCAGCGCGGCGCGTTCACCGGCGCGGTGTCCGACGCGACCGGAGCGTTCCGCGCCGCCGACGGCGGGACGATCTTCCTCGACGAGCTGGGCGAGCTGCCGACCGCGCTCCAGCCGGTGCTCCTCCGCGTGCTGCAGGAGCGCGAGGTGCGCCCGGTCGGCGCGTCGCACGGGGTGCGGGTCGACGTGCGGGTGGTGGCCGGGACCCACCGCGACCTGGCCGCGCTGGTCGCCGAGCGCCGCTTCCGCGAGGATCTGTGGTACCGGCTGCGCGTGGTCGAGATCGACGTGCCGCCGCTGCGCGAGCGGCGCGAGGACGTCTTGCCGCTGGCCGAGCACTTCCTGACCCGGCTGGCCGGCCGGACCGGCCGCCCACGCAAGCGTCTCACCGCCGGCGCGCGGGTCGCGCTGCTCGAGCACGAGTGGCCCGGCAACGTCCGCGAGCTCGAGCACGCGATCGAGGCGGCCACGGTCTACGCGACCGACGAGGAGATCCTGGCCGAGCACCTCCCGGTGCGAGGCGAGATCCTGCGCCAGCGCGGGCGCGAGCGGCTGAAGGGCTCGCGCGCGCGCTCGCGGGAGGGCCTGCGCGAGGCGCTGGGCGGGCTGGAGCGAGAGCGGGTGCTCGAGGTGCTGCGCGAGCAGGGCGGCAACCGCAGCCGCGCGGCGCGCGCGCTCGGCATCTCGCGCGGGGCGCTGCTACGGCGGCTGACCCGCTACGGGCTGGCCGAGCCGACCAGCACTCCGTGAGCCGCGGTCGCGAGCCGGAGTGACCCGCGGGGTGCTTTCTCGCTTGCCAGCAGCGGCCAGCGCCGTATGGCTTCCGGCAAGGAGAATCGCCATGCCCAAGATCCCCGCCTACGCCGCTCCCGCCGCCGGCAAGCCGATCGGCCCATTCATGATCGAGCGGCGCGAGCTGCGCCCCGACGACGTCGCGATGGACATCCTCTTCTGCGGCGTGTGCCACTCCGACGTCCACCAGGCCCGCGACGAGTGGGGCGGCGGGCTGTTCCCGATGGTGCCGGGCCACGAGATCATCGGGCGGGTCACCGCGGTCGGCGATCGAGTCCGCAAGCTCGCGGTCGGCGACCTGGCCGGGGTCGGCTGCATCGTCGATTCGTGCGGCAAGTGCGATCCGTGCAAGCGCGGCGTCGAGCAGTTCTGCCAGCGCGGCGTGGCGGTCACCTACAACGGCACCGAGATGGACCGCAAGACCCGCACCTACGGCGGCTACTCGAAATCGATCGTGGTGACCGAGAGCTTCGCGCTGGTCGTGCCGGCCGGGCTCGATCCGGCGGCCGCGGCGCCGCTGCTCTGCGCCGGCATCACCACCTATTCGCCGCTCCGCGACTGGGGCTGCAAGGACGGGGATCGGGTCGGCGTGATGGGCCTGGGCGGGCTGGGCCACATGGCGGTCAAGCTGGCCGCGTCGATGGGCGCCGAGGTGACGGTGCTGAGCACGTCGCGCGCCAAGGAGGCCGACGCCCACCGGCTGGGCGCCAAGGGGTTCGAGGTCACCCGCGAGGAGGGCGTGATGGCGCGCCTGGCCGGCAAGTTCGATCTCATCATCGACACGGTCTCGGCTCCGCACGACTTCAACGCGCTGCTCGGCCTGGTCCGCCCGCAGGGCGCGGTCGTGCTGGTCGGCGCGCCGCCCGAGCCGTCGCCGGTCACGGCGTTTGCGCTGATCGGGGGCAGCAAGCGGCTGGCCGGCTCGATGATCGGCGGCATCGCCGAGACCCAGGAGATGCTCGATTACTGCGCGGCGCACGGCATCGCGTCCGACGTCGAGGTGATCCCGATCCAGAAGATCAACGAGGCCTACGAGCGGATGGTGCGCGGCGACGTGCGCTACCGGTTCGTCATCGACATGGCCAGCCTGGCGTAGGACGAGACACTAATCAGTCTCGCCGCGGCCGCCGCGCAGCCAGCCGCCGATCCGGCGCAGCGGCGATCCCTTGCCGGCGTGCAGGCTGACGCCGCCCTGGCGGTCGTCGTGGCGCTGGGCCGCGCCGTGGGCGGACGCGGGGTCGAGCGCGCGCGAGACGGCCAGATCGGGCCGGGACGGCAGGACCTCCACCGCCTCGACGCCGCCGCTGGCCGCGTCGCCGCGCAGCTTCTGCCACTTGCGCGCGTGCCCGGCGACCAGCCCCATCGGCTTCATCTCGAAGCGGTACTCGCCGTCGAGCGCCACCGCGGCGACGAACGCGACCAGGTCGAGGTCCTCGTCGACGCCGAGCATCCGGCACTTCACCACCTGGTTGAGCGGCAGCGGCTGGGTCCCCTGGGCCACGAACCCGTCGTCGGTCATCCCGGTGCACATGAGCTGCTGGTCGCCGCCCTTGCGCTCGACCGTGACCGGGATGCTGCTCGTCACCAGCTGGCCCTTGAGCGTGGTCGGCGGCGCCTCCACCACCGGCGTCGCGATCGGCCGCGAGGCCTTGAGGTCGTCGCCCGCGGACCCGATCGCGAGGACGGCCGCCGCCACCCCCGGCAAGATGGTCGATATCTCGGCGGCCTGCTGCTCGCTGCAGCGCACCGCCGCCGCGATCTCCGCCACCGTCGGGGTCGGCGTGGAGCAGAACAGCTCGGTCAGGCGGTCCGCCGCCTGGACCAGCGCGGCGTAGGCCAGGCTCTTCTCGTCGCCCTGGCCGGTGCGGCGCGCCGCGATGACGTCGCCGACCAGCTTCGGCATGCCCCACTGGGTGATGACGCCGACCGCGATGCTCTCCTCGCACCGTCGGGCCATCTCCATCCACTCGGCCGCCGGTCGGCCGGGGTTGGCGTTGCTCTGGCTCAGCACCTGCTCGATCGCGCCGAGCGCGACGTTCAGGCCGAAGCTGCCGAGCAGGCCGATCAGAAACCCGCTGTCCGGGTCGAGCTTCTGGGCCGGGGCCAGCCGGCGGCAGAACTCCGCGGTGGTCGCCGCCTGGCGGAAGACGTCGCGCCGGAGGCTCTGCAGCGGGCTGCGCCGCGCCACCTCGCGCCCCAGGCAGAACGACACCGACAGCGAGAAGAGGCCGTTGGTGCCGACCCGCATGACCGCCTCGGTCAGCGAGGCGACCTGGGCCCGGGTCGCCAGCAGCGTGGCGCCGGCGCAGCGCAGGACGTGGGCCGACAGCGCCTGGTCGGTGCCGACCAGCGCGGCCACCCCGCGCATCTCGCAGGCCGGATCGGCCAGCTTCTGGCTGAGCTGGGCCACCACCGTCGGGATGGGCGGCACCTTGACCGCGTCCTCCGCGATGAGCCGGAGCACGGCGACGAGCACCGGGTCCTTCGAGGTCGGGCGGTCGGTGGTCGGCGAGCTGGCAGAGTCCATGGCGGTGCTCCTGATCGAGCTAGCGGGATGCGAGCTTGGCGGTGTTCGGGCCATCGGGCGGGAGCACCGGGGCAGACACGTAGGCCGCGGGCAGGTCGCCGGTCAGCGATCCGAGCCACGCGACGATTGATGCCACCTCGGCCGGCGCCAGCGGCGAGCCGAGCTGGTAGCGAGACATCACCGTCACCGCCTCCGCGAGGGTGGCGATGGAGCCATCGTGAAAGTACGGGCCGGTCTCGGCCACGTTGCGCAGGCTGGGGACCTTGAACTGCATGCGGTCCACCTCGAGGTGCGTGACGTCGAAGCGGCCCGGATCGGTCTGGTTGGGCCACGCCTCGGCCGCACCCACCTTCTGGAACATGGAGCCGCCCAGGAACTCGCCGTTGTGACACTGGATGCAGCCGACGTCGGCGAACAGCTTGAGCCCGGCGATCTCGACCGCGGACAGCGCGGCGTGGTCGCCGTCGAGGAAGCGGTCCCAGCGCGAGTGGGTGACCAGGCGCCGCTCGAAGGCGCCGATCGCGCGGCCGACATTGTCGTAGTTGATCGGGTCGCGGGTGCCCGGGAAGGCGAGGGCGAACTCGTCGACGTAGAGCGGGATCGACTTCAGCATCGCCACCACCCGCGCGGGGCTCACCATCGCCATCTCGATCGGGTTGATGATCGGACCCTTGGCCTGCTCCTCGACGTCCAGGGCGCGGCCGTCCCAGAACTGGGCGAGCTGGCCGGCGGCGTTGAACACCGACGGCGAGTTGCGCCTGCCGCGCAGCCCCCGGTGACCGAGGGAGGTCGGCTGATTGTCCACCCCGTAGGTCTCCAGGCGGTGGCAGGAGTTGCAGGACATCGTGCGGTCGGCGGACAGTCGCTTGTCGAAGTAGAGCTTGTGGCCGAGCTGGGCGACCGCCTCGCTGCCGGCGCCGTTCTTGCCCTCGATCACCGCGCTCAGCGCCTTGAAGCGCCGGAGCAGCCTCGGGTTGATCCCGTCGCTGCCTTGACCCTGGAGAGGCGCGATGGGCTCCCGCTTCGCGGGTCGCGGGCCCAGGTCCGGCGCCTGCTCCGACTCCTGTCCACATGCCGCCGCGAGCAGCGTGAGGAGGGACAGGGCGACTCGGGTGGATCTCATGCAGCACATCCATCGGCCGGCTGGACCGCAACTTGAACCCGGGCGCTGCGCCCTCAAGCCGCCCGCGGATCCGGCCGAACTACCTCGGATGCCCGTCGCGCCCGCCACCTTGCCCCACCCACAGCGGCGACGGCTCGCGCTCGGCATCCACCTCAAGCTGATCGGCCTCATCGCGGTCCTCATCTCCGCGATCGTCGTCTTCCTGACCCTCTATCTCCCCTACCAGCAGATCGAACGCATCCGGGTCGCGCTGTCCACCAGGGCGGCCGGCTACGGAGTCCTCCTGTCGCGCCAGGTCCGCTCGGCGGTCGCCTTCGCCGACCGCGAGACCGCCCGCGAGGTGCTCTCGTCGCTCGAGTCGGACGTGGATCTGGCGTCGCTCGTCCTCTATGGCGACGAAGGCCAGACGCTGTACCAGCACGGCGCGGCGAGCCCGTGGGTGGACCGGGCGCGCGAGGGAGTGGTCTCCGCCCGTCTGTTCGCCACCAGCGAGCGCATCTCGGTGGTGGCGCCGGTCGAATCGCTCGAGGGGCCGGCCGGCACGCTCGTCATCGAGCTGTCGACCGCGCGGATGCACGCCGGCATGCGCCGCGTGATCACCACGGCGATCGTGGCCGGGCTGGCCGCGCTGGTCTTCGGCATCGCGGCGGCCTGGTTCATCGCGCGCTCGCTGGCTCGCCGGCTGGGTGCCATCGCCCAGGTCGCGGCGTCGGTCGCGGCCGGCGACACCGCGGTCGCCCCGGTCGACGATCCCTCCTCCGACGAGATCGGCGCGCTGGCCGGCGCCTTCAACCGGATGGTGGAGCAGCTGCAGAGCGACAAGCACCAGCTGCGCGGGGCGATCACCGAGCTCACCGAGGCCGAGGACGCGCTGGCCCGGGTCAACAGCGAGCTGGAGGACCGGGTCGAGGCGCGGACCGTCGAGCTCACCGCCGCCAACCGGATGCTGGTGGTCGAGATGGAGCAGCGCAGCCGCATGGAGCTGGAGCTGCGCCAGGCCCAGAAGCTGGAGTCGGTCGGCCGCCTCGCCTCCGGCATCGCCCACGAGATCAACACGCCGATCCAGTTCGTCAGCGACAGCTGCCACTTCCTGCGCGACGCCACCGGCGACGTCCGCCGCGTGATCGACGAGTATCGCGCGGCGCTGCTCGAGGTCGGCGGCGGGATCGGGGCGCCGGACAGGCTGGCCCGCGCCGACAAGATCGACGCGGACGCCGATCTCCCGTACCTGCTCGAGAACATGCCGCTGGCGGTGAACCGGTCGATCGAAGGGCTGGCCCGGGTCGCCGCGATCGTGCGGGCGATGAAGGAGTTCGCCTATCCGGAGCGCAAGGAGCGGGCGCCCGCCGATCTCAACCAGGGAATCCAGACCACCCTCATGGTGGCGAGCAACGAGTACAAGTACGTGGCCGACGTGACGACCGAGCTGGGCGACCTGCCCAGGGTGCTTTGCCACGTCGGCGAGTTCAACCAGGTGATCCTCAACATCGTGGTCAACGCGGCCCACTCGATGCAGGAGCAGGTGGATCTCACCGCGGTGAAGGGCGAGATCGCGATCCGCACCTGGACCGACGGGCCCGACGCGATGATCTCCATCCGCGACAGCGGCAAGGGGATCCCGCGCGACATCCTCGACAAGATCTTCGACCCGTTCTTCACCACCAAGGAGGTCGGCAAGGGGACCGGCCAGGGCCTCGCCATCGCCCGCTCGGTGGTGGTCGACAAGCACGGCGGCAGGCTCACCGTCGAGAGCGAGATCGGGCGCGGCAGCATGTTCACCATCGCGCTGCCGATCGAGGGCGTGGCCAGCGCCGCCGCGCCGCTCGCGCTGAGCGCCTGAACGGCGCCTGATCGGCGCGCTCAGCCGTCGTCGCGGTGGAGCAGCGAGATCATGAGGTAGGCCTCGGCCACCCGGGCCGGGCCGGGCGCGCCGGTCATCCGGCGGAACGAGGCGCCGATCCGCCGGCGGCGGTACGAGCGATGCAGCGCGTCCGGGTCGCCCGAGCGCGGCGGCTCGTCGACCGGGCGGCCGAGCTCACGCGTCACGAACGCCGCGTCGACCACCGACAGCCCGGCCACGCTCATGGCCGCGCGGACCCGGAACAGCTCCTCGCTGGTCAGGTCGAACAGGAACTCCTCGAACGCGGGGTGGCGCTCGTCGACGCCCGGCCCCTCCCCGCAGAAGAAGTCGAGGAACTCGGGTGGGCAGTTCTCCTCGACCAGGCCGAGGTACTCGGCGGTCCCGAGCAGCGCCCCGTAGCGCGCGGCGACCCGGGCCCGCGCGCGCCACACCGACTCCAGGATCGGGCAGAAGTCATCGATCTCGAGCTCGATGGCGCGGTCCCAGACCAGGATCAGCTGGCGCGCCGCGCGCACCTGGATCTCCTCCCCGATCCCCGGGTCCCACTGCAGATCGGTCAGGATCTCGATCGCGATCGAGGTGTAGATCGACTGGGTCAGCTCGTCGGTGAACGAGGCATGGAGCGCGGGGTCGCGGCCGGGCGCCTCGGGGGCCAGCGCGGCCAGGAACGAGCGCAGGAGCGCGATCTTGGAGCTGAGAAAGGCGCGGGCGAGGACGGCTCTCTCCGGCAGCAAGAGGTCACCGACCAGCGGGTCCATGTGGCACAGGCGCCCGGCGAACCAGGCCTCGTCGCGATCGATCCCGCCGAACCTCGACGGCAAGGAGAGCGACGGGCTGCGGTCGAAGGCCAGGCCGACCGCCGCGACCCGGTCGAGCTGATCGCCGAGCCCGGTCCAGTCGACCGGAGAGTGGGCGCGCAGCCAGTCGAGCGCGCGCCGCACCAGCACCGCCTCGGCAGCGTCGAGGATCGGATCGACAGCCGGTGTGGTGAGGCTGATGCGGGCCGACATCGGAGCGCTACCCCCTGTCCCCTTGGCGACTCCGTCGGTTTTACCACTGCTCCGCGGCGAAAGTCCCCCGCGGGGCGCGGCCGCCCGGCTCAGGCGACCAGGCCGGGCAGGTGATCGCGCAGGAGGTGGAGACGCTTGCGCACGGACGTGGCCGACAGCCCGACCTCGCGGGCCACCTCGTTCACGCTCAGGCCATCCCGGTAGCGCAGCGCGGCGATCGGCGCGAGCGGCCCGAGGTCGGCGGCGAACAGGCGGGCCAGGACGCTGCGGCTGGCGATGGTGCTCTCGGCGTCGGCGTGGTCCGGAGTGCGGTCGACCACGGCGTCGTCCGGCACCTCGGGGCGGCGGCGCGCGGTCCTCAGCTGGTTCAGGCAGACATTGGTCGCCATCCGGTAGAGCAGGCTCGAGGGCGCCGACTCGTCGAGCCGCTCCTGGTAGCGGAGGACGTTGACGAAGACGTCGTGCATGGCGTCGCGCGCGCGCTCGTCGTCGCGCAGGAGGTGGCGGCAGCGCCGCAGCACCATCGGCCCGTAGCGCAGGTAGTAGGCCCCGGCGTCGATCCGGCCCGGCTCGACCCCGCGCGTCGTGTCCTGGGTGTGCTTGCTCATGACTCGAACAGGATGTCGGGCGGGTGTTGGGGGCATTCGCGGGCTCGTATGAAGAAGCGTGAAGTTTGTGAAGAGGCGCCGGGGACGCAGGAACCGGAGCCGCGGCGGGTGTTTGTGCTTAGATCGGCGCGCCCGAGTGGGCGTCGTCGCGACCGGGGCCCGAGGTAACGCCATGACCCGAGCTGCAGAGGTGCTGGACCAGCGGGCGCTCAACCGGGCCCTGCTGGCGCGTCAGATGCTGCTGGCGCGCCGGCGAATCGGGGTCGGCGCGGTGCTCGAGCAGCTGGTCGGGCTCCAGGCCCAGGTCCCGACCGACCCGTACATCGGGCTGTGGTCGCGGGTGGCCGGCTTCGCGCCGGAGCAGCTCGAGCGGCTCATCAGCGGGCGCAAGGCGGTGCGGATCGCGGTCATGCGCTCGACCATCCACCTGGTCAGCGCGGCCGACTGTCTGGCGCTGCGCCCGGTGGTGCAGTCGGTCATCGACCGGGAGCTGCTGATCGGCTCGCGGGGCCGGCAGCTCGCCGGGCTCGACCTGGCCGCGGTCGTCCGCGCCGGTCGCGCGATCCTCGATCGGGCGCCGCGCACCCCGCGCCAGCTGGGCGCGCTGCTGAGGGAGCGCTGGCCCGACCGCGACGCCCCGGCGCTGGCCTACGTGCTGCGCTGCGGCGCGCCGCTGGTGCAGGTGCCGCCGCGCGGCCTGTGGACCAGCAGCAGCCAGACCACCTACGCCACCGCGGAGACCTGGCTGGGCCGGCCGCTCGCCACCGACGCGGCGCCCGACGCGATGGTGCTGCGCTACCTGGCCGCGTTCGGACCGGCCAGCGCGCGCGACGCCGAGGCCTGGTCGGGCCTGCGGCGGCTCGGCGAGGTGCTCGAGCGGCTGCGGCCGCGGCTGCGCCGGTTCGCCGACCAGCGCGGGCGCGAGCTGTTCGATCTACCGCGCGCGCCGAGGCCGTCGGGCGACCAGCCGGCGCCGGTCAGGTTCCTGCCGTCGTACGACAACGCGCTGCTCGGTCACGCCGACCGGTCGCGCATCGTCTCCGACGACCACCGGCGCCGGATCATGACCGCCGGCGGGGTCGCGGCGCCGCTGCTGGTGGACGGCTTCATGGGCGGGACGTGGAGGCTATCCCGCCGGAAGCAAGCCGCCGTCCTCCGCGTCGAGGCGCTGATCGGCCTGTCGGCCGCGGAGGTCAGGGAGGTGGAGGGCGAGGCCGAGCGGTTGCTCCAGCTCCTCGCCCCCGGGCGATCGCGCGATATCGCGGTCGTCAGGCGCGGCCGGCGTGCAGCAGCCGGAGCAGGAGGAGGAGCAACATCGCGCCGATGAAGGCGACGAAGATCGTCCCTGCCATCCCGCCGAACGGCGCGTGGATGCCGAGAGCACGGAACACCCAGCCGCCGATGAAGGCACCGACGATGCCGATGACGATGTTGGCGAGCAGGCCGTAGCCCGACCCGACCACGAGCGACGCGAGCACGCCGGCGACCAGGCCGACCACGATCCAGATGAGAATCATTTCTGCGGTCATGCCTGTTCGAACTGCACTCCGTGTGCCCTGGGAATGTGCCTGAATCTCATGGCGTGCCCGCGAGCGCCGGCGCACGGGGGGCGTCGGCGCGCGTGCGAACGACGGTCAGGTCGACGGAGGCGTCTCTTCGGCGAAGCAGCTCAGCCGCGCGCGCCGCGCCCGAACGGCCAGATCGCGAGGGCGGCCAGCTTCACGTGCTGGAGGGCGAACGGGATGCCGATGATGGTGAGGGCCAGGCCGACCGCCAGCGCGACGTGGGTGGCGAAGATCCAGATGCCGGCGACGACGAACCAGACGACGTTGACCACCACGCGCAGCGCGCCGCCGTCGCGGGAGCCGCCGAGGTCGATGTCCTTGCCGAACGGCAGGAGGGCGAGGCCGGCGATCTTGAAGCACTGCACGCCGAACGGAATGCCGACCACGGTCAGGCACAGCACCAGCCCGCCGAGCAGGTACTCCAGCCACAGCACCAGGCCGCCGCCGAAGAAGATCCAGAGCAGGTTCAGGAGCAGGCGCATCGCTTCACTCCATGCCGCGCGCGTCGACCGACCCGCGTCCGTCCATTCGCCCACTCTACTCGCCCAGCGGCCGGACTTCCGGGTCAAACGCCTTCCCTTGGTTAACCGGCGTTGCTAATTTCACGCGACTATTTCTCCGCTCAAACCAGGACGAGGAGAGGCTATGCGCGTCGGACGAACCGGGATCGAGCTGATGGCGGGGCTGGCGATGCTCGCCATCGCCTGCAGCAAGGGGGGCAAGGAGCCCAAGAAGGACGAGCCGAAGCCGGCCGGCGAGACTGGCGGCACCGCCACTCCGACTCCCGAAGGTCAGGCTGGCACCGCGGCGACCGGCGAGGCGCCGGCGGCGGGCGGCGAGGTGCTGATCTGGGCCGACGACAAGCGCGCCGCCGTTCTGCAGAAGTTCGCCGCCGATTTCGGCAAGAGCGCCGGCTTCAACCTCAAGGTCCAGGCGGTCTCCAAGGACCTGCAGACCAACTTCGTGACCGCGTCGCAGGCCGGCAAGGGCCCCGACATCGTGGTCGGCGCGCACGACTGGATCGGCAACCTGGTGCAGAACGGGACGATCGATCCCATCCAGCTCACCGACGAGCAGAAGGCGTCGTTCAACCCGCTCGCGATCAAGGGCGTCACCTTCAACGGCCAGGTCTACGCGGTGCCGTACGCGGTCGAGAACCTGGCCCTCATCCGCAACACCGAGCTGGCCGCCGAGGCGCCCAAGACGCTCGAGGATCTGGTCGCCGCCGGCAAGGCGTTGAAGTCGTCGAAGAAGGCGAGCGAGATCCTCGCCCTCCAGGTCGGCAACAACGGCGACGCGTACCACATCTATCCGCTCTACGCCTCGGCGGGCGGTTACCTGTTCGGCGTCGGCGAGAACGGCGACTACGATCCCAAGGATCTGGGCGTGGCCAAGCCGGAGGCGATCGCCGCCTTTGCCAAGATCGGCAAGCTGGGCGAGAAGGGCGCGGGCGCGCTCAAGCGCTCGATCGGCCCGGAGAACGCGATCAGCGTGTTCACCGGGAAGAAGTCGGCGTTCCTGATCTCGGGGCCGTGGGCCATCACCGACATCAAGAAGGCCGGCATCCAGTACGACGTGTCGGCCATTCCGGGCTTCAAGGACGGCAAGCCGGCCAAGCCGTTCGTCGGTGTGCAGGCCTTCTACGTGGCCTCCAAGGGCAAGAACAAGGCGCTGGCCCAGGAGTTCGTGACCAACCACCTCACCACGCCGGAGCTGGCGGTGGCGCTGTACCAGGCCGAGCCCCGCCCGCCGGCGCTGACCGCCGCGCTCGATCAGGTGAAGGGCAGCGACCCGGACCTCGAGAAGTTCCTCGCCGCCGGCCAGTCGGGCGACATCCTGCCGGCCATCCCGGCGATGGCGGCGGTGTGGGATCCGTTCGGCAAGGCGGCGGCCGCGGTGGTCGGCGGCGCCGACGCCAAGACGGCGGTCCCCGGTGCGGCCAAGGCGATCGAGGCGCAGATCAAGTAGTCGTGTCGTCCTGAGCGGGTGGCCTGGCTGGCGCTGCGGGCGCGCCAGGCCGCCCGAACCGCCGCCCGGGAGGAGGATGCCGTGGCCGAGCCGTCCCAGGTCGTGAGCGAGAGCAGCGCGCAGGCGAGCGGTGGGGCGGGCCCAGTCGGTCGATCCAGCGGCAGCAGCGGCTCGGCGCTGGGCATGGTCGTCAAGCTGGCCGTGCTCGGCGCCGTGCTCGCCATCGCCGTGTACGGCGCCTTTCCGCTGATCCAGCACCACAACTGGTGGGGCCTGGCGACGCTGGTCGTGGTCACCGCGATCCTGTTCGGCGTCTATCTCTCGCCGCGCCGGATCCCGGCCAAGTACCTCCTGCCCGGCACGCTGTTCCTGATCGCGTTCCAGGTCCTGCCGGTCCTCTACACGATCGGCACCGCCTTCACCAACTTCGGCGACGGCCACCGCGGCAGCAAGGCCGACGCGGTCGAGGCGATCCAGGGCAACTCGGTCCG
>DATHKR010000030.1:0-15821 GCA_035489015.1 Kofleriaceae bacterium
CGGTCGCCGGCTCGCCGGTCGACGCCGACGCGGCCGCGCCGCCCGATGGGGTCGTGGAAGCGTTTTCCGGCGCCACCACCGGCGCGGGGGTCGGCACCGCGTCGACGGCGGTGGGCGCATCGGGCGATCCGCGCAGCCACCAGCCGCCCGCCCCGGCCAGGAGCGCGGCGACCATCAGCATCGGCGCGATCAGGCGGCGGCGCGACGCCGCCCGCACCGCCGCCAGCTCGAGCTGGGTCGGCGAGGTCATCTCGCCCACCTCCAGCTCGGCGCCAGAGTGGGGCGTCATCATCGCCACCGGCATCGAGGCCTGCGACGGCAGCGACGGGGGCATCGGGGGCGGCGACGAGGCCGGCAGCGCCATCACCGGGCGCGGCCGGCGGCTCATGAACACCGGCGGCTGCTGGCCGCGGTCGACCATCGACTTGAGGTACGCGGAGGCGTTGTGGATGCGGTCGCGCTCGTCCTCGAGATCGTCGGCGCAGTCGCGGCGGACCAGGTCGGCCAGCTCGCGGCCGGTCGCCACCCCCGAGAGCGGCTCGAGCGCGCGGGCCAGCGCCTCGCCCATCTCGCGCGCCGACGAGTAGCGCTCCTCGCGCGCCACCCGCAGCGATCGATCGATGACCTCCTCGAGCCCGAGCGGGACGTCGGGGCGCACGTCGGTCACCGCCGGGCGCTCGCCGCTGACCACCGCCATGAGCGTGTCGAAGTCGCTCTGGCGGTGGAACAGCGATTGACCGGTCACGCTCTCGTAGAGCAGGACGCCGACCGAGAACAGGTCGGCCCGGCCGTCGAGCTCCTGGCTGCGGATCTGCTCCGGCGCCATGTACGGGTACTTGCCCTTGAGCCCGGTCGCGGTGGTGTTGGCCGGGTTCGAGACCTTGGCCACGCCGAAGTCGAGCACCTTGACCAGCCCGGCGCTGGTCACGACCACGTTCGAGGGCGACATGTCGCGGTGGACGATGCCGACCATGCCGAGGCCGGGCTGGCGGAAGCAGTGCGCGAACTGCAGCCCCTCGAGCACCTGGCACACGATGCCGGCGGCGATGCGGAGGTCGAGGCCGCGGTTCACGTTCTGGCGGATGAGCCGGGTCAGCGAGACGCCCTCGAGGTACTCCATCGCCAGGTAGTACTCGCCGTCGAGCTGACCGAGCTCGAACACCTGGCAGATGTTCGGGTGGGTGAGGCTCGCGGTCACCCGGGCCTCGGCCAGGAACATCGAGATGAAGCGCGGGTCCTCGGCCAGGTGAGGGAGGATCCGCTTGATGACGACCAGCTTCTCGAAGCCGGCCTCCCCGGACAGGAGCGCGGCGAACACCTCGCCCATCCCCCCCTGCGCCAGCTTCGCCAGCAGGGTGTACTTTCCGAAGCGGTACGGGCTGGCCACGGCAGGCCGCGGCAGCTCGCTGCCCGATTGAGAGTGCAGCGACAACGCGGGCGAAATTATAACCGCGAGATCGCGGGTTTCGTGCCAGCGCAAGCCTGGTCATGTGGTCCGGCCAGGGTGAGGGCGCACCGACCTGCCACCACGTCGGCGCCGGGTGCGCACACGGCCCGGGTGGAGGATCCGGACGAAAGCGACCGGGACCACGCGTGAGCGCGGCCCCGGTCCGTGATGTGCCTTGTCCGACCCGCGGTCAGCGCATCAGTGCTCGCACTCGCTCAGGCACTCGTCGAGGGCGGCGTCGCACTCCTCGACCTGGTCGTCGCTCTCGCAGGTGTCCAGGCAGTCGTCGTACTCGGCCCAGCACGCCTCCTCGCTGCCCTCGCCCGGATCGCAGGTCGCGGCGCACTCGTCCCACGCGTCCTCGCACGCCAGGTACTCCTCGTCGGTCTCGGCGTTGAAGGCGCACTCGTCGAAGGTGGCGTCGCAGGTGGCGCAGTCGTTGCCGTCGCCGCCGTCGTCCTGGCCGCCGTCGTCCTGGCCGCCGTCGTCCTCGCCGTCATCGCTGGCATCGCCGCCGTCGTCGCCGCCGTTGCACTCGGCCACGCATTCCTCGAACTGATCGAGACAGACGTCGCCGTCGTCGGCGTCGCCGTCGTCGGCCTGGCCGTCGTCGCCGTGGTCGCCGTCGTCGCAGCCACAGTCGCCGTCGCCGTCGCCGTGGTCGCCGTCGCCCTGGTCGCCGGTTCCGTCGCCGCCGACGTCGCCCTGGCCATCGCCCTGGTCGCCGGCCCCGTCGTCGCTGACGTCGCCCTGACCGTCGCCCTGGTCGCCGCCGCCGCCGTCGTCCTGGCTGGCCTCGCACTCCTCGAGCTCGGCGGTGCATCCGCACGGGTCGTCCTGGTCGCCGCCGCCGCCGTCGTCGCTTGCCTCTCCCTCTTCCGCGTTCTGACCGCTCAGCTTGTCGGACGCGTCGCTGCCCACGTCGGTGGTGCAGCCACCGGCCCCGCCCAGGACGAGCGCGGCAATGAAGGAAAGCCCGAGCAGCGGAGATTGAATTCGAACCATGGATTTCGCTCCTTTTCCCAGCCAGACGAGGTCGCCCGGTGCAGCCCGGGTGCCATCGGTCGACCGAGGCTCCTTCGGCTGCGATTCGGGCGCCTTGCCGCGCACGCGCCGGTGCCCGCGCCGCCGCGCGACCGGGACCGGGACAGCGGCGCGATCTCCGCGAGTGATGCCGAGTTTCAGCAGCCGCGAGATCGACTCACCCGCGGTATCGTGACCCGGCCAATGGGGGTCGATGACGTTCGCACCGGCACGTGGGTCACCTCCGATGGAGGCAGCGCGCGCTCGATGCAGGTCCGCCGCTGTCGACTCGTGGTCGTTACCGGGCCGGATGTCGGCGCCGAGATCGAGCTCGCGTCGACCTGGATCCGGGTCGGCGCCCACGGCGGCTGCGACCTGGTCCTGCGCGACCGGCTGGTCTCCGGCCACCACTTCGAGATCGTCGTCGACGACACCGGCTATCGCCTGCGCGACCTCGACTCGACCAACGGCACCTTCGTGGCCGGTCACCGGGTGCGCGACCTCTACCTAAACCCGGGCACCGTCATCTACGCCGGCGAGTCGCGGCTCCGCTTCGAGCCGCTCGGCGACAGCGTCTCGATCGAGCTATCGGCGCGCGACCGGTTCGGCGAGCTGGTCGGCAACAGCGTGGTGATGCGCGCGCTCTACGCGCTGCTCGAGCGGGTCGCGGCGACCGACGCCAGCGTGCTGGTCACCGGCGAGACCGGCAGCGGCAAGGAGCTGGTCGCCGAGGCGCTCCACCAGCACTCGCCGCGCGCCGACGGACCGTTCGTGGTGGTGGACTGCGGCTCGATCCCCGACAACCTCATCGCCAGCGAGCTGTTCGGCCACGAGCGCGGCGCCTTCACCGGGGCGGTGTCGAGCCACGCCGGCGCGTTCGAGCGCGCCCACGGCGGCACCATCTTCCTGGACGAGATCGGCGAGCTGCCGCTCGAGCTGCAGCCCAACCTGCTCGGGGTGATCGAGCGGCGCCAGGTGCGCCGGCTGGGCGGCGCGCGCAGCATTCCGCTCGACCTGCGGGTGGTGGCGGCGACCAACCGCGACCTGGCCGGCGAGATGAACCGCGGCACGTTCCGCTCCGACCTGTTCTACCGGCTGGCGGTGGTGCAGGTGCGAGTGCCGCCGCTGCGCGAGCGGCCGGACGACATCCCGCTTCTGGTCGACCACTTCCTCGAGCTGCTCGCCGCCGGCGGGGCGCCGCTGCCGCCCCTGTCGCGCGAGACGATGGAGAGCCTGCGCCAGCACCGGTTCCCCGGCAACGTGCGCGAGCTGCGCAACCTCATCGAGCGCTCGGTGATCCTGGCGGAGATCGGCCTCGAGCCGGATGGACGTCCACCGGCCGGCGAGGTCGGGGCCGAGCGGCGCGGGGAGGAGCGCGGCGGCGGCGAGGCGCTGGCGGCCGGCGACCTGGACTCGCCGGCGGGCGCGGGCGGCCGCGCGATCGTGACCGTGGAGGTGGACGAGGCGGTCCCGTACCGGCTCGCCAAGCAGCGGCTGGTCTCGGCGTTCGACGCGCGCTACCTGCGCCAGCTGCTCCGCCGCCACGGCGGCAACGTGTCGCGGGCGGCGCGGGCGGCCGGGCTCGACCGCATGACCGTGCACAAGATGCTGCAGCGGGTCGGGCTGGGCGGCTGGCGGCGGCGCGAGCCCGGCGACTAGTGCACCGCCGCCGAAATGACGTCAACGAGGCGGTGTGGATCGCCGTCGAGCGCAAGGCGCGACGACGACGGGCTACTCGCTGTAGCTCGAGGAGTTGCAACGCAGCGATCGGCGGTGAGGCGCACCGGATCGTTGATGGCATTTCGGCCGCGGTGCACTAATCGACGCCGCCGCCGCACACGTTCGGCGTGCCGTTGCCGCCGCAGGTCTCCGGCAGGATGCAGTCGCCGCAGTCGATCGTATCGCCGCAGCCGTCTGCGATCGGACCGCACTCGGCGCCGGCCGCCTCGCAGGTGGTCTCGATGCAGCCGTCGTTGCCGCACTGGTTGGGGGTGCCGCCGCCGCCGCAGGTGTCCGGCGCGGTGCAGGGACCGCAGTCGAGCAGATCGCCGCAGCCGTCGGCGACCGGTCCGCACTCCGCCCCCACGTCCTCGCAGGTTCGCTCCGTGCACGACGGCACGTCGGTGGTCACGCACGAGGCCAGGTCGAAGAGGAGGAAGATGAGCGCCTTCTCCTCGGGGAGCAGCGCGGTCGAGGTACAGCCACTCGGGAAGCGCAGCGCGGGCCTGGATCCGTCGTTGGCGGCGACGTGGATGTCGGTCACCACCATTCGCCCGCATTGCAGATCGGCGTCCGCGCCGATGGGCGTGTTGAACGAGAAGTACTGCACGCCGTCCCGGTTTGCGTCGGCCGGGTTGGTGCCGGAGACCCAGCGGGTCGCGACGGTCGAGTCGACCGCATCCACGGTGTGCTGCCCGGCGAGAAGCGGGAGCTGGCCGAGCACCGTGGAGGCCGCGACGTTGAGCAGCCACTCGGCCAGAGCCAGCCCCTTCGGGAAGGTCGTGTTGACGTTCACCACGGTCGACGCGGGGAGGTCGGCGCGGTGGTTGAAGGTCGCCACCGTCGGCATCGGGGAGGGCCCCAGCTCGGCCCACGAGTGGTGCCAGTGCGAGCCGAACACGCGCCCGCCGAAGTCGTCGAGGTACGACTTCATCGCGGCGAGCGCGGTCGGACCGCGGTTGCTGGGGTTGGGGATGTCGTTGGCGCCCTCGCACGAGAGGACGACCATGTCGTACTCGTTCAGGTTCTGCGCGTCGTCCCACAGCGTCTGGGCGCCGGTGAAGAAGACGCCGCCGTTCATTCCGGCGATGTAGCGGTTCGCGCCGCCAAAGCCGGCGTAGAGGTTCACGCGCCCCGCGCTGGCCTGCGGGGTGAACTCGTCGTCGTCGATTCCGATCTTGCGCAGCAGGCACTCGAGCGCGTCGGCGCCGCCGGTGGTGAGAGCGATGCGCGGGATATTGTTCTCGGCCACGCCGTCCTCGTTCTCCACGCGCGGGAAGCGGGTGAGATCGGCGTCGACCACGGTGTCGACGCACTCGGCCACGCTCGGGATGGTGACCAGGCGGCGCCACTTGCCGGCCTGGATGACCAGCGGGATGTCGGTGCCGACCGGCATGTCGGTCAAGACGAAGTGTCCGGCCGCGTCGGTGGTGGTGGTGATCAGCGGATCCCCGGACAGCGGCGCGTCGCAGTTGGAGCACTCGGTGTTGCCGGTGGTGAGTGGATCCAGCGGCGCGTTCGGCACGTAGACGCTGACGTTGTAGAGCGGCAGGTTGCCGGCCGGGGTGTACACGTTGCCGCTCACGCTGGTGGTGCCGCCGGCCGGGCAGTCGACCTGGTCCTCGCACAGGCCGGTGCACGGACCGGGACCGTCGCTGCATACGCTGGGCACGCCGTTGCCGCCGCAGATCGCGGTGCCCGCGCACGTGCCGCAGCTGGTGATGATGCCGCCGCAGCCGTCGCCGATCGGCCCGCAGCTGGCGCCGGCCGATTCACAGGTGGCCTCGACGCACTGGGCATCGCCGCCGCACACGCTCGGGGTGCCGCCGCCGCCGCAGGTCTCCGGCGCGTCGCAGGTACCGCAGTCGATGATGGCGCCACAGCCGTCGCCGATCGGGCCGCAGGTCGCGCCGGCCGACTCGCAGGTGCGCAGGCCGCAGCCGGGGCCTGCGTCGGGGTCGCCTGCGCCATCGTCGCTGACGCCGTCGTCGCTGACGCCGTCGTCGCCGCTGTCTCCGCCGTCGATGTCGATGCCAGCGTCGCCGCCGCCATCATCGTCGTCGTCATCTCCGTCGGCACCACCGCCGCCGCCGCCACCGCAGGCCGCCACGGCAATCGCGATCACCAGGCTGACGAACAGCCGATCCATCCTCATACGCGCGTTCCCCCCGGGTAGATGCAGGTGTCCTGCCTCGCGCTGATTCGCGAGTGGCCCCTTGTCTTCATTCTCGCACGCGCCTCGTCCGGTTCACGCGAGAATCGCTGCGATGTGCGGTCACTGCGCGCGTCGTGTCGCGCGCGTTGCCGCCCACATGTGAGAGACGGATCGGCTTCGCCCCGCACCGGCGCATCGCGATGTAGGCGAGCCGCGGTGAGCGAGGTGGGCGAGGGAGTGATCGAGCGAGCGAGAGGAGGCGAATCGTCGGCGGACCGCGACGGCGAGGTGAGCGCGGCGGCGAGGTAGAGCGCGGCGGCGAGAGCGAGGTGGAGCGCGCCCCGGTTGGGCGATCCGGACGACGAGGTCGCCGGGTCGGCCCAGCGCGGGGTGATCCGGGCGGTGGTCGACCTCCGGTGGTGCTCGACTTCCGATGGGAGCGGCCGGGCCCTGCCCGTCGGTCGGACCAACCCTGAAGGCGCTGTGGCCGTCGCCGGTTCGCCGCCGCCGCCGGGGTGCGGCGGGCGCTATCATGCGGCCGTGCCGCGCTGTCCCGAGTGCCACCGCCGTCTGCGCGGCGGCGCGGTCTGTCCACGGGATGGCCGGGTTGCCGCGCTCGAGCGCGCACCGGAGGCGGGACCCGCGCCGGCCCTGCCCGGCTTCCGGGTGACCGGGCTGCTCGGCGCGGGGGGCTCCGGCGCGGTGTGGGCCGCGATCGCACCGAACGGGTCGACGGCCGCGTTCAAGGTGGCCCGGGCGCTGGGCCCGCACTGGCGGGCCGGATTCGCGCGCGAGGCCCAGGCGATGGCCGCGGTCGGGGCGCCACATGCCCCGGCGCTGCTCGGCCAGGGCGCGCTCGCCGATGGCCGCGCGTGGATCGGCATGGAGCTCCTGCGCGGCGAGACGGTGGCGGACGCGCTGGCTGGCATCGACCGGCCCGATCCGGCGCGCGGCCACGCGCTGGCCGACGCCGTGCTGAGCGCGGCCGAGGCGGTGCACGGCGCCGGGCTGGTCCACCGCGACCTCAAGCCGGAGAACCTCCTGGTCCGGGCCGGCGCGGCGTCGATCGCGATCACCGATTTCGGGCTCGCCGAGCGGCGGGAGAAGATCGAGCGGGCCGCGGTGTCGGGCTTCGCGCTCGGCACGCTCGGCTACATGGCCCCCGAGGTGATGGCAGGGCGGGCCGGCGGCATGCGCGCGGACGTGTACGCGCTCGGGGTCGTCCTCTACGAGATCTTCACCCTGCGCGCTCCGTTCGGCGGCGACGCGCAGGCGCTCGAGCACGCCCACATGGCGCTCCGCCCACCGCCGCCGAGCCTGTTCGCCGGGGTCTCGCTCGCGGTCGACGAGCTCCTGCTCGCCTGTCTGGCCAAGGAGCCGGACCGACGGCCCGCCGACGCCGGGGAGGTGCGTCGGATGCTGCAGGCCGCGGGGGGAGGCGCGTCGGGCGGGCGGGCGAAGCGGTCGGAGGATCGGCCGGGTTCCGGCGCGGCCGACGGTGCGGCCGAGGACGCGATCGAGGGCCCCATCGAGGACGCAGCCGAGGGCGCGATCCACGGCACGGCCGCCGGCGAGCTCGATCGCGCCACCGACCGCGCGGAGGAGCGCGGCGAGCTGGTCGCGCTCGCCTGGCTCGACGCCGAGGCCGGACCGGCCCGGCTGGCCGCGGACCTGGCTCGCACGCCCGGGATCCTGGCCCGCCAGCACGGTCGCATCTGCGTCGCGGTGTTCGCCGCGGCGCGCGCGGATCGGCCGGCGGCGGCGGCGCTGTCCGCGGCCGGTCGCCTGCTCGGCACCTGGGGGGGACGCGCCGCGCTTCACGTCGCTCGCGTCGAGCTCACCCGGCGCGACGGCCGGGCGCCCGCGGTCCACGGCGCGGCGGTCGATCGGCCGGAGAGCTGGCTGCCCGTGATGCCCTGGGGTGGCCTGCTCCTCAGCCGCGCCTTCATCGACGCGCTGGGCGACCTGGCGGTGGTGCCGGCCGGCCCGGCCGGGTTCTTCGCGCCGGCTGGATCGCTGGCGTCGGCGGCGCCGCCGCTGGTCGGCCGCGCCGCGGTGATGGACGCGCTCGAGGCCAGCGCGCGCCACTGCTTCGCCGGCGGGCGGCCCGGGCTGGTCGCGCTGGTCGGTGGACCAGGCAGCGGCAAGTCGCGCCTGGTCGGCGAGGCCGAGGCCGCCGCGACTCGCCTCGGCGGGTCGGCGCTGCGCATCGACGCGGCCGACCGGCGCGCCCTCGATCCGGTCGACGGCGAGGGGCTGCGCGAGCGTGCCCGGCGCGGCCCGCTCGCGGTCCTGGTCGACGACGCGCACCTGGCCGACGACGCGGTGCTCGACGCCCTCGAGTACGCCACCCTCGACGGCGCCGGCCTGCCGCTGTGGGTGCTGGTCGCAGCGGATGCCCGCGCCATCGATCAGATCCGCCCGCGCTTCGGCCAGCGCGCCGAGAAGAGCGAGCGGATCGAGCTGGAGCCGCTCGCCGACGGCGCCATGCGCGAGCTGGCCGCGTCGCTGCTGGTCCCGGCCGACTACCTGCCGGCAGCGGTGCTCGACCGGCTGGCCGTGCTGGCCGGCGGCAACCCGGGCCGGCTGAGCGAGCTGGTCCGGGCGCTCAAGCGCGAGGGGGCGGTGCGGCCGCGCTCGGACCGGCGCAGCCACCAGGTCGCGGTCGACGCGATCGAGCGGGTGCCGGCCACCGCCGCCGGACGCTGGGAGGCGTCGCGCGCGCTCGACGCGCTGCCGCCGGAGCTGGCCGCGTCGGCGCGGGTCGCGGCGGCGATCGGCCCGATCATCGACGAGGCGGAGCTCGACTGGGTCGAGGACGCGCTCGAGCGGCGCGACGGCGAGGGGAGCTTCTTCGACGCGCGCGTGGCGCTGCGCGCCCTGTGCAGCCGCGACCTCGTGGTCGAGCGCGGCGCCGGCAGCGGCAGCTGGGTGTTCGCCAGCCCGCTGGTGCAGGACGCGATCTGCCAGGCGATGCCGGCGGCCGAGCGGGTCCGCATCCACCAGCACGCGCTCGGGTACTGGCGCGGACGGGGCGGCGGGCGCGCGCTGGCGGCGGTCGCCCGCCACGCCGGGCTGGCCGGCGCGCACGGCGAGGCGGTCGCCGCCGCGCTCGAGCTGGCCGCCGGCGCCGCCGCCGCGCACCGCGAGCTCGAGGCCGAGCGGTGGTACTCGGCCGCCCTGCTCCACATCGCCGATCAGCCCATCCGCATGCGCGCGCTGCTCGGGCGCGGGCGAGTCAGGTGGCGGCTCGATCGCGGGCCCGAGGCGCTGGCCGACCTGGCCGCGGCGCGCGCGCTGGCCGGCCAGCTGGGCGCCGACATCGAGCTGGCCGGTGCGCTGCTCGACGAGGCCATGGTCCTCGACTGGTGCGGCGACCTCGAGGCGTCGGCGGCGCGGGTGGAGGAGGCGCGCGCGCTCATCGACGCGGGCGGCGCGGGCCCCCTGCCCGCTCGCCTCCTGGTCGCCAGCGGCCGGACGCTGTGGCGCCAGGGCCACGTCGGCGAGGCGATCGATCAACTGTCCGACGGGGCTGCCCGCGCGGTCGACCTCGAGACTCGCCTCATCGCGCTGCTCCTGCTCGGCTGTGCCCACTGCTGGGGTGGACGGCTCGCCGAGGCCGACGCGTCGTTCGCCGAGGCCGAAGATCTGGCCCGCGCCGCCGACGACCGGCTCCACCTGTGCGCGCTCCACGTCAACCGGCTGTTCCTGTGGCTGGCGCGCGAGGACTCGGCGCGCGGCGCGGACGACCTCCGCCGCGCGGTCAAGCTCGCCCGCGAGATCGGCCACCCGATCGTCGAGCGCGGCGCCACCCACAACCTGGCCGAGCTGCTCCACTACGAGGGGCGCGACGCCGAGGCCCTCCCGCTCGCGCTCCGCTCGTTCGAGCTGCAGCACCGCTTCGTCGCCCGCCCGGGGCCGGAGGACGCGGTGCTGCTCTGCCGGGTGGCGCTCGCTCTCGGTGATGGGGACTCGGCCGGGCGCCACCTGGCCTGGATCGAGGCCCACGCCCCGATCGCCGGCGCGGCGCCCCCGCTGCGGGTCTTTCACCGCGCCGTCGAGCTGGTGCAGCGCGGCGAGACCGGCGAGGCGTGGGACCGCGTCATCGCCGATGCGGCCGGCATGCTGCCGATCGAGCACCTCGAGCTCCTTGCCCTGCGCGCCACCGCCGAGATATTTGGGGGCCAGATCGACGCCGCGGAATCGACCATTGCGGCAGCGCGTACGTATACCGATCGATTTCCCATCTGGAGGCAGCGCCTTGAAGCGATCCGCGCAGGCACACGTGCTGGGGGGAACATGCAGCAGGCGCTGTTCGACGCGGCGCAGAAGCACTCGATTCCCTCGTCTTGACTCCATGGTTCGAGCCTTGCTTACTGGCCAGATCCCATGAGACCCCCCGTCGTCATCGCGTTGTGTGTGTGGTGTGGTGCGTGCGCACCCACCGATGTGGAGCCTCCCGAGCTCATCACCCTCGACATGATCTCGCTGAATGGACTTTCAGTCGCCGCGCTGTCGGACAACGCCCCCGCGCTCGATCAGCTGTCCACCGGCGCGCTCGACGGAGCCGAGACCGCCCTGGCCGACTCCGATGCGGGCAGGCGACTCTTCGCCTACATCACCGGCTGCGCGCTGCCCGCCGGCGCCACCGCGGAGATCCCGCTCCCCGAGGGCGGCACGCTCGCGGCGGAGGGCCGGCTCGGCTTCGCGCCGGGCTGGTTCGACGGCCCGCTCGACGACGTCAGCCAGCGCTGGGTGTCGGCGTGCGTCATCGCCCACGTGAACGCGTTCTCGATCCCGGTCCCGATGTCGGTGCGCGCCCAGCCCCTGGGCGAGCCGGCCGCCGACGAGAGCTCGACCTTCGAGGTGCAGGAGGCGGCGTTCTACGGCGACCTGTTCGCGGCCGATCCCGCCGACCGGCACATGAACGCCTGCTTCGGCTATCACGTCGCGGCCGAGTTCGGCTACGACGGCGACATCGACGAGGACACCCTCGACTACCTCCAGTACCGGGTCTGCTCGACCTCGGATCAGTGCGGCTTCAACCGGACCGGCGCCTGCTTCAACTGGGGCCCGCCGATCCTCGGCACCGAGAGCCGCGCCTGCGACGGGACCTCCGACAACCTCTACGTGAACTGCCACGACAAGCCGGTCGAGGAGGGGCCGAGCGCGGCCTGGGCCGAGACGGTCACCATCCACCTCCGCCGCGCCGACTTCGACCGCCAGGTGAACGAGTACCTGTCGGCGGACCGCCCCTGCTCTCCCCTGCCGTCGCCCGAGGACGCCGGCATCCCGTCGATCCCGGACGCCGGCACGCCCCCGCCCCAGGACGCCGGCGCGCCCCCGGCCCCGGACGCGGGCCTGCCCCCGCCGCCCCACGACGCCGGCGTGCCCCCCATCCCGGACGCCGGCGTGCCCCCCAGCCAGGACGGCGGCTCACTCCACAACCCGAAGAACGGTCCCCATGTCTTCCGCGCCAGCTGTACAGAGTTTGAGTGACGAGGACACAGGCGTCGAGGTAGGCGCGACGGCCCTCGAGGCCGGTCACGAGCCCGCCCTCCGCTACGCCGGCGCGACCTCGGCGCTCGAGCGACCGAGCGAGCTGCGCATCCAGCGCTTCGGCCTGCGCGTGGTCAGCGGGCCCGATCGGGGGACCACCCGCCAGTCGTCGGCGTTCGAGTTCACCGTCGGCACCGCGCCGGGCAACGACCTGGTCCTGACCGACACGACCGTGTCGCGCCACCACTGCGCGGTCATCGCGACCGCCGACGGGTTCCTCCTGCGCGACCTGCAGTCGACCAACGGCACCGTCCTGGGCGAGCACCGCATCCAGTCGGCGTTCCTGCGCCCGCTCGCGGTGGTCCGGATCGGGCGCAGCGCGCTCGTGTTCGAGAGCGCCGAGGGCGTGGTGTGCGAGCCGCTGGCCGACGAGGACCGCTTCGGCCGCATGGTCGGCTCCTCGCCCGCCATCCGGCGCGTGTTCGCGCTCCTGCCCCGCATCGCCGCGTCGAGCTCGACGGTGCTGATCGAGGGAGAGACCGGCACCGGCAAGGGCCTCCTGGCCGACGCGCTGCACCGCGAGTCGCCGCGCCGGTCCGGGCCGTTCGTGGTGGTCGACTGCGGGGCGATCCCGACCGCGCTCATCGAGGCCGAGCTGTTCGGCCACGAGCGCGGCGCGTTCACCGGCGCGCACACCGCGCGACCGGGCGCGTTCGAGGCGGCGCGCGGCGGCACCGTGTTCCTCGACGAGATCGGCGAGCTTCCGCTCGACATGCAGCCCAAGCTGCTCCGCGCGCTCGAGGACCGCGTGGTCAAGCGCCTCGGCAGCGTCGACCCGGTCGCGCTCGACGTGCGCGTGGTGGCGGCGACCAGCCGCGACCTCCGCCGCGAGGTCAACGCCGGCACGTTCCGCTCGGACCTGTTCTACCGGCTGAACGTGGTGAAGCTGCGCCTGCCGCCGCTGCGCGAGCGGCGCGAGGACATCCCGCTCCTGACCCAGCACTTCTACTCCCAGCTGGCCGGCCAGGACGACCCGCACCCGCCCGCCGATCTGGTCGAGGCGCTGGTCCGCCAGGAGCTGCCCGGCAACGTGCGCGAGCTGCGCAGCGCGGTCGAGCGCTCGGTCCTGCTCGGCGATCCGGCGCTGGCGGCGGAGCTGGCCGGCGACGAGCTCACCCCGGTGCCGGTCGAGACGGTGGCCATCGCGGAGGCGAGCGCGAGCCCGGCCGAGCCGGACTTCTCGGTCCCGTTCCGGGCCGCCAAGGAGCGCCTGGTCAGCGGCTGGGAGCGCGGCTACCTGACCGAGCTGCTCGGCCGCACCTCCGGCAACCTGTCGCGCGCGGCGCGGCTGGCGCGGATGGACCGCAACCACCTGCGCGAGCTCGTCCGCCGCTACAAGCTGCGCGCCAGCGACGACTGACGCACGCGCAGCTCGCCGTCGGCCGGATCGACCTCCAGGTCCAGCCCGTCGAGCGCGGCCGGCGTGGCCAGGACGCCGGCCCCGCCCGGCGCCGGCACCCAGTCCTCGATCCGGTCGGCCTGGTCGGCATGCAGGCGGAAGCGCGCCGACACCCGCGGGTGGGCGCCGGGCCGCGCGTCGATCGCCGATGCCAGCGCCAGCACCGCGGCGACCGCGGCGCGACGGTCGCGGTCGCCGCGATACGGCGCCGCGGCCAGGAAGCTGTTGCCGCTCTCGAGCAGGACCACCCAGCCTGCCTCCAGCGCGGCGGCGTCCGCGCGCGCGAGGATCGCCTCGGCGTCGGCCCGCGCCGCAGCGCGGTCGCCGTCGTCGTCGCCGCCGTCGGGGAGCGGGCCGCGCACCTCGAGGTGGATGCCGAGCGCGCGCTGGTCCGGCCCGCCGACCCGGGCACGCGGCGCGAACGCGGCGGCGCGGAACGCGGCCAGGAAGCTGCGCGCGTCGACGAAGCGCTGGTCGGGCGCCTTGGCCAGCGCCCGCTCCAGCACGCGGTCGATCTCGGCGGCGACCGGCGCGCGCGAGCTGGCCGGCGGCGGTCGCACGTGCAGGGTGTGCTGCATGGCGACCAGCGGCGGGCCCGAGAACGGCGGCCGTCCGGTCAGCAGGTGATGACAGAACGCGCCCAGCCCGTAGACGTCGGTGCGCGGGTCGACCCGCCCGCCCAGGATCTGCTCCGGGGCGATCGAGGACGGCGTCCCGACGATCTGGCGCGCGCTGGTGATGCCCTCCTCGTCGAGCAGCTTGGCGATGCCGAAGTCGAGCAGGACGACTCGCTCGCGGCCGGGCTCGTCGCCGGCCAGGAACACGTTGGACGGCTTCACGTCGCGGTGGACGATGCCGAGCGCGTGGCCGGCGCCGAGCGCGTCGCACAGCGGCTCGAGGATGCGGTCGATCTCGTCGGGGGCGAAGCGGCCGCGCTCGGCCAGCGCCGCCTCCACGCTGCGCCCGGCCAGGAGCTCCATGACCAGGTACGGCTCGCCGCCCGGTAGAGTCCCGACCGCGTCGATGGCGACCACGTTCGGGTGGCGGAGCAGGCGCAGGGCACGCGCCTCGCGCGCGAAGCGGTGAGCGTGCTCCGGCGACGGGGCCAGCTCGGCGTGGAGCACCTTGATCGCGACCGGGCGACCGCGCGGGTCGCGCGCGCGATAGACCGTTCCGCTGCCGCCGCGACCCAGGAGCGCCTCGACCACGTGGCCGTCGAGCTCGGCGCCGGCGGCGAGCGGGGCGTCGGCGGCCGAGCTCACACCGGTTCCACCGGCGCGTTCAGGGTCGCGCCGGGCGCCATCACGTTGCCGCCGCGGTCGCCCGGGTCGAGCCGACCGTAGCGCTGCGCGAACACCGGCGGCAGCGGCCGCGCCGCCGGGCAGGCCAGCCACAGGCGCAGGAGGTGGCGCCGGCGGGCCGGCTCGTCCCAGTCATCGAAGCCGGTCCGGTCGTGCAGGATCGTGTGGTTGTGGACCAGCTGGATGTCGCCCGGCTCGAGGTCCATGTGGAGGTGGAGCGCCGGATCGTCGGTCAGCTGATCGAAGAGATCGAGCGCCGCGATCTGCCCGTCGGTGAGGCGCGGCGCGCCCTCGAACCGCTGCGCGCTGTCGATGTACGGCCGGTGGTAGATCGCGGTCAGGTGCCCCTCGTGCCAGCTGAACACCGGGATCTCGAACCACGGATCCATCCCGGGCGGCACCTCGCCGCGGCGGTCGGTCGCGACCGGCTCGAACAGGTGCGCGAGCAGGTCGGGCCGCCGCCGGCGCATCTCGTTGAAGATCGTCGTCGAGCTGACCAGCGCCGACAGACCGCCGCGCCGCGCCTTGTTCACGCAGAGCAGGCCGACCACGTCGCACGAGTCGGTGTGGAAGGTCTGCCGCTCGCGGGTCTGGTAGATGCGCACGTGCGGATCGCGGCTCGACAGCCCCAGGTCCGCCACGTGGCCGAGGACGTGCCCGGCCGCGTTCTGGGCGCGGGCGTTGCCCAGGTGGGTGCCGATCCCGAAAAACGTGATCGCGATCGCGAGCGGGTCGGCCTCCTCGAGCCGGAGGCCGCGCAGGACGACGAAGCCGCGCCCGTTCAGGAGCTCGTCGAGAACGCGGGCGAGGACCGGTTCGAGCCGCGGCAACGGAAAGTGTGCGCAAGTCATGCGCGCGATCTCGACCCCGCCGGCGACCAGCGGCTTCACCGCCGCCGTGATCTCGGCCCGATCGGCGTCGTCGAGGTGAATGATCCAGTCGGTGCGAGCTTCCATGGCCGGCCCGTACCACGCGGCCGATCCAGTCTGCTCGGGGGGAAGTAGGGGCTGAGCGGCGGACATTCGACTACCGGATTCTTACCGGTTCTTCGCGTAGGATGCAGGCAATGGCCGAGGGCAGAGACGATCCGGCGCAGGAGCCACGCGCTCGCCCGATCCTCTCCCCCGACGGTGCCTCTCCCGACGGGCTGTCCGACGAGGCGGCCTCGCCGGAGCGCGCGCCGGCGCTCGCGCCCGGCACCGCGATCCACCGCTACGT
>DATHKR010000031.1:0-32628 GCA_035489015.1 Kofleriaceae bacterium
GCACTCGGGCGCGCGAGCTCGATCCGCACGCCTACCTGGCCGCGGAGCGCGGCGGCGAGCGGACTCGCGGCCCCGCCGGCGGCGAGCTGCCGGTCGCCACCGACATCGAGTCGGCGCTCGCGCTGGTCCCGGCCGACCAGCTGCCCCGGCTCGCCGCGCTCGGCTCCACCCGGCTGCCGTTCGCGCGCATAACCAGCGGCGTCGAGCTCGGGCTCTCGCTGGTCGCGGCCGACTCCGGGTCGACCCCGGTCATCGACCGCGACGACGAGCGCGACCTCTCGCTACTCCTCCAGACCGCGGCCGATCGCGCGCCCGACATCTGGCTGGCCGGCCTGTGGCTGCTCGGCGCGCTCGAGCTCGCCGTCGAGCGCGGCCGGGTCGACGTCCGCTGGTGCCAGATCGCCGGGCCGGGCCGGCGCGCGCTGTGGGCACCGGGCGCCGGTCACCAGGATCTGTCGGCGCGCCGCTCGCTGCCCCGCGCCGAGCTCGAGATCCGCCTCTACGGCTGCCAGGTCGGCGTGGTCGAGCTGCCGCCCTGGGCCCGCCTGGTCGCGGCCGGCTGCACCTTCGACGCCGGCGACCGCGACAGCGCGGCGATCGAGGCGCCCGGCGCGACCGTGCGGCTGCGCCAGTGCACCGTGCACGGCGCCGTCGCCGCCGGCCGGCTCGAGGCCTCCTCGTGCGCCTTCGCCGGCCGGATCGGCGTCGACCGCGCCGACCTCGGCTTCATCCGGCACTCCCTGGTCGCGCGCGACAGCGAGGCCCCGCGCCTGTACCAGAGCCGGGTCCACACCGTCTCGATGGTCTCGCTCGACCCGACCTCGCCCGGCTACCTGGTGCTCGCCGAGAACAACGGCGCCGCGGCGCTGGCGACCGGGGAGGGCGCCGCCATCCCCGGCGCGTACGGCGAGCGCGGCGATCACCAGCGCGAGCTCGACACCCGCACCGGCGAGTTCCTCCCGATCGGCATGGCGCCGGTCCACATCGACCGCACAACCCTGGACCTCCAGAGGCTGGCCCGATCATGAGCGTCAACTTCAACACCTCCCGCAGCCGCTTCGACGAGTGGAAGAAGTTCACCGGCCTGTACCAGCGGATGGGTACGGTCGCGGTGGACGCCGACTGGAACGAGGAGGTCCAGCTGCGCGCCACCGACGTGCGGCGGCGCACCGCCGACCTCGCCGACGGCTCCCCCGACGACGGCTTCCGGATCGTTGCCGACTTCGTGATCGATCCGATCGTGTCGATCCGCGGCTGGGCAGCGACCGGGCTGCCGCCGGGCGACGACCGCCGCCCGGTGCCCGAGCTGCGCCTCGATCGCCACGACCCCGAGTCGCTGCCCTGGGTGGTCCGCAGCCGCTGGCACACCGCGCTCAGGCGCACGCTGCCGGCACCGATCGACCTCGGCGCGATCGCGCGCGAGGGGTCGACCGCGTTCGCCGCCAGCGACCTCGTCTTCGAGCTCCGGCTCGAGCGGCCGGCGGCCGACGAGGAGGTGGTCGACATCGCGGTCCTGGTCGGCGACGCCGACGGCGACGAGGCCCAGGTCAGCGCCGCGGCGTTCGGGCTGGCCGCGACCGGCTGGTGCGAGATCCGGGTGCCGGTGGCCCAGCTCACCGGCATCGACCTGGCCCGGGTCACCACGTGGGGGGTCGCCGGGCTGCCGCCGCTGGCGCGCACGTGGATCGGCGCGCTGCGCGCGGTCGATCCAGGGCTCGGCACCGACGCGGTCATCCGCGGCGGCGACGGCACCTTGCCGGGCGCCGGGCGCATCCTGGTCCGCGGTCACCGCGCCTTCATCGCGCGGGACCTGCGCTACTCGGCGCAGCCGGACTTCCCCGAGGCCGAGGCGCTGGCGGATCTGCCCGCGGACGGCTCGAGCCGGCACTTCTTCTACCTCGACGTATGGGAGCAGACCGTCACCGCGCTCGACGACCCCGGCCTGCTCGAGCCGGCCCTCGACGGGATCGACACCACCGCGCGGCTGCGCACGATCGCGCAGGTCCGCGTCCTCCCGCTGGTCGCCGACGCAGCGGCGGAGGTCCTGCCCACGCCGACCGGCGGTGGCCTGCTCACCACCAACATCGCCAGCGGCGCGCTGCCCGATCGCGACCCGCCCGAGGCGCTCGACCCGTGCCGCGACCGGTGCCTGTTCAGCGAGAACGCGTCGACCGGCGAGGGCTACCTGGGGAGCGACAACCTCCACGTCCGGATCCAGGTGCTGCGGGTCGGCAGCTCCGACGTGGCGCTGTGGTCGCGCGACAACGGCGCGACGGTGATGGCGCTGACCCAGGCCGCGGCGGCCGACGCCACCTCCGTCGTGGTCGACCCGGCCGACGCGGCTCGCCTGCGCGCCGGCGACATCATCGTGGTCGAGGACCGGTCCACCCGCCTCCGCTGGGACGCGCCCACGCCGCCGGTGCTCCGCCGGCTGCGCGGGGTCCAGGCCGACACCGGCACCCTCGAGCTCGACGAGGTCGGCGCCACCCTCACCACCGATCCGGTCCCGCTGCCGTGCGGCGGCCCGCTCGGCCGCA
Source organism: Kofleriaceae bacterium (assembly GCA_035489015.1). Classification (GTDB taxonomy): domain Bacteria; phylum Myxococcota_A; class Polyangia; order Haliangiales; family Haliangiaceae; genus DATFRY01. The sequence goes on from DATHKR010000031.1 coordinate 2,538, forward strand.
CCTTCTCGCCGGCGGCCGGCGCCGCGGTCCGCCGCTGGGACGGCGCCGACCTCCTCATCACCGGGATGCGCTACCGGCTCGAGGACGGCATCACCTTCGCGTTCGCCGGCTCGGGCTGGCGCAGCGGCGACCACTGGTCGTTCACCGCGCGGGTCCACGCCCCCGACGGCGCGGCCCACGGCGTGGTCGAGCAGCTGAGCGCGAGCGCGCCGCACGGCCCGGTCCACGCCTACGGCGCGCTGGCCCGCGCGACCGGCGCGCCGCGGGTGCTCGAGGATCTGCGCACCCGCTACCTGCCGCTGGTCCAGGTCCGCGACCGCCTCCAGGAGCTCGGGGCCAAGAAGTACGGCCCCGGCGTGTTCGTCGTGGTGGTCGGCGACGGCGTCCGCACCTTCGGCGACATCGATCAGGCGCTGGCCGAGGGGCTGACCGGCGACGAGGCGATCCAGGCCGCGCTCGACGTGCTCGGCGACCGCGGCGGCTCGATCTTCATCCGCGCCGGCCAGTACCAGCTCGAGCACCCGGTGCTGGTCCGCGGCGCCTCGTCGCTGCGCATCCTGGGCGACGGCGACGCGACCGTGCTCGACGTGCGCGGCGGCGGCGGCGCGTTCTACGTCGACCGCTGCGGCCAGGCCGGCGCGGTCGCCATCGAGGAGATGACGCTGCTCGAGAACCCGGGCGACGACATCGACATCGGCGATCCGGGCGACGACCTCGACCAGCCGTCGGTGCGCATCCGCAGCCTGTTCGACCGGCTGCTCGAGAAGCGCTTCTCCGCCACCGAGCTGCCCGCCGAGCGACCGCTCGGCCTCGACGACATCCTGGTCGACGGCGGCGTGCCCGACTTCATGACCAGCATCGGCGAGCGCATCAAGACCATCGGAGACGGGGTCGGCCGGGTGGCCGGCTCGGTGGTCGCGACGCTCATCGAGCTGCGCCGGCTCCAGCGGCAGAACCCGGGCGACGAGCTCGAGGACCTGCCCGCGGCCCAGCCCCTTCTCGGCGCGCTCTCCGCCCTGCCCCACGGCGTGGTCACCATCGCCGACTCGCAGCAAGTCCGCGTGCGCGGCTGCCGCATCCAGGCCCGCCGGCCGGGCCCGACCGCGGTCGGCGTGATGATCACCGGCACCTGCCGCGCGATCGAGGTGTCGGGCAACCGCATCGAGGCCGGCACCGGCGTCGCCGCGCTGCCCTACTCGGCCTACCTGGCCAGCACCTTCCTGGTCGCGTCGCCGCGCGCCGGGCTGTGGCTCGATGGGATCGGCGTCATCGGCAACGAGATCGTCGCCACCGGCGCCGCCGCCACCGGCGTTCACCTCGCCGACGGCCGCCTGTCCGGCGCGGCCATCGACGGCAACGCGATCACCGGCTTCATGGTGGGCATCCTGGTCGCCGACCAGGCCGAGACCGACCGCGACGCCGCCACCGACCGCATCGTGGTGCGCGACAACCGCGTGGTCGGCGCCACCGCGGTTGGCGTCCAGATCGACGGCGACGGGGTCGACGTGGTCGGCAACGAGATCCGCGGCGCGGCCGGGACCGGGCCGTTCCAGGCCGGCGTGCAGCTCACCGGCCACAGCGCGCGGATCGCCGACTGCTGGATCGCGATCCCGTCCGCCCCGGCGCTGGCCCCGGTCGCCCTCCTGGCCGGCATCGTGGTCGGCGACGGAATCGACGACGGCGTCACCCCGGCCCGGCCGGTCTACGACGTCGAGCTGGGCGGCAACCGCATCGAGGGCAGCGGCGCCGACACCGCCGCGATCGGCATCGTGGTCGGCGGTCCGCAGCCGATCTACGGGGTGCGGGTGCGCGACAACGTGCTGCGCGACCTGGGCGACGCCGCGATCCGGACCTGGTCGACCAGCGGCCCGGTCGGCCGCCTGGTCATCGAGGGCAACCGGATCGAGCGGGTCGCGCTCGGCGCGATCGACGACCAGCTCGACGACCCGGCCATCCTCGAGCGCCTGCAGCCCGGGATCGTGGCGGCCCTGCCGGCCGGCGCGACCCGCCAGCCGCGCCAGCTGCTCGCCGCGCTGACCGCCAGCTCGCAGCCGGCGGTGCGCGCCGCGCTCGAGGCGGCGCTGCGCTGGGTCGAGCGACTCGCGCTGCGCGGCGCGATCGTGATCGCGGGAGTCGACGGCGGCAGCGTCCGCGCCAACACCATCGCCGAGGTCGGCACCGGCGACGCGCTGCCCGAGGGCGACGTCGGCCGGGCCGAGATCCGCACCGCGGCGATCGCGGTGGTCGGGGCCAGCAACCTCCTCGTCGCCGATAACCAGGTGGAGGCGGTGCGGGCGCCGTACGCCGACGTCCAGCCGTCCGACGGCGGCCCGGTCGCCGACCGGCCCGAGATGATCGACGTGCTGGCCGCGCTGGGGTTCGGCTCCGGCACCTCGCGCATCGACCGCAGCGACGTCCACCTGGCGGTGGTCGACCTCCGCTCGCGGCTCCTCGAGTACGCGGGCGGCGCGGCCGACCTGCGCGGTCGGATCGGGCGCGGCCTCTACGGACCGCTCGACACGGTCATCGGCGAGCTGGCCGAGCTGGGCGGCGCCGCCGGCGAGCTGGCCGACAACCTGTCGCGCGAGGCGGGCGCGCTCCGCTCGGCCCAGACCTACGAGCAGCACACCCTCACCGCCAACCGGGTGCGCGCCACCCTCAGCCAGGCGGCCAGCGCGACGGCGCCCGATCCGGTCGCGCAGGACACCTGGGACGCGGCCGCCCAGCTCGACCTGGCCAGCCTGGCCGCGACCGAGGTCATGCGCGACACCGCCACCCGGCTGCTCCAGCGCAGCGACAGCCTGACCAGCGGGCTGGCCGACACGTTCCGCGACGGCCTCAGCTTCTCGCTGCGCCGCCTGATCGAGGCGCCGGCCGAGCTGCAGCAGCAGCTGGCGGTCGCCGGCGTGCTGGGTCGGATCGCCACCCTGCGCGATCAGCAGGCCCGCAAGAAGGACATGCCGATCACCGCCGACCTGGTCGGCCCGCGGCGCACGATCGTCGCGACCTTCGCCGACTCGGCGATCCGCAACCTCGACGCGCTCGGCGGCGGCACCGAGGGCAACGCCGACCGGATCGACGAGCTGCGCCAGGCCAAGGACGCGCTGGTCGACCAGCTGCGCGAGGTCCACGGCGGCCTGTCGGCCGACGTGGCGGCCGACTTTCGCGACCTCGACCGCACCGGCGGCGCGGTCGAGCCGGTCATCCTGCGCCTGCGCGGCACCCTGGCCAAGGTGAGCGAGCTGGCGGCCGGGAAGTTCCGCGACGACCAGCTGACCGACGAGGACACCCTGCGCGGCGAGGCGCTGGCCCGCAGCGCCAACATCGATCTCTATGCCAGGAGCATCGACCGCCAGATCGGCGGCCTCGCCACGGAGTCGGACGAGTCGCTGGAGAAGTCGCTGCGCTCGTTCCACGGGACGATCGCGCAGCTGGGCGAGATCACCCGCGACCAGCCCGACCTGCACGTTCTGGCCCAGCAGACCGCGGCGGCGGTCGCCACCGCCACCGCCGATCCGACCCGCCGACGCGCCCAGCTGGGCACCGCGCGCTCGTTGCTCGAGCGCCTGCGCGGCAAGCTGATCGAGGTCCTGCCGCCGCCGCGCGGACCGGCGCCGGAGCTGGCCGAGCCGATCGAGCGGCGCCTGGCCGGCCTCGGCGCGCTGGCGCTCGAGCTGCAGGACGCCGCCGCCGCGGTGGTGGGCCCGGCGCTGACCGCGTTCGGCTCCCACATCGATCAGGTGTACGGGCTGACTCACGCCGACGCCGGGGTGCGCGAGCGCGCCCACCAGACCATCGCCGAGGCGGCCACCAGCCTCGGCGACGCGCCCGGACCGGTCCGCGCCCGCGCGGTCCACGGGCTCATCGGGCTGGCCGACGACGCGGCCGGCTCGGCCGCGGCCGCCAGCGCGGATGCCGCCCGGCTCGCCGCCGCCGCCGCCCTGCTCCGCGCCGCCGCCCTCGCCATCGATCCGGCCGACGACGCCGCGGCGCGGCTGACCCGGGTCCGCGCCCACCTGGCCGACCGCACCACGGTGGTCTCGGCCTCGCTGGTGGCCCAGGTCCAGCAGAGCGACCTCGCCGCCGTGGTCGTCATCCTCCACGACGCGCTGGCCCGCACCGCGCGCGGGTCCGACGCCGGCAGCTTCGACGATCGGCCGGCCGCGGTGATCGTCGCGCCGGCCCCGGCTGACGGCGTGTTCGTGGCCGGCGGCGATCGCGGCACCCGGATCGCCGGCAACCAGATCACCGAGGCGGTCTCCGGCGTGATCGTGCTGGGCGCGGCCGGCCACCTGGCCACCGAGCCGGCCGGCGACGGCGTGGTGCTCGAGGTCTGCGACAACCGGGTGACCGGCTGCGCGGTCACCGGCATGAACCTGCGCCCCGACGGGGCCAGCAAGGTGATCGTGTCGGACAACCTGGTGTTCGGCTGCGGCGGCGTGGCGGTCGACTCGTCGGACCCGTGGGGCCAGGCGGTCATGACCATCTCCGGCAGCGGCGACCTGGTCCTGCGCGGCAACGTGTTCACCGACAACGGCAACACCACGCTGCGGGCCCAGCTCCACGAGCTGGTGGTCGACTGGCGCGGGCCGGCCGGCATCCGCGGCAACACCGTCCGCCACGTCGGTGGCGGCGCGGGCGGGGCCGGGCTGCTCATCATCACCGAGCAGCTCGCCGCCGGCCTCGTCCAGCGCCTGGCCCAGACCCCGTTCCTCGGGGTCGAGCCGGCGCCGGCGCCGGTGAGGCCCGGCATCCTGACCCTGCGCCCCGACCTGATCCTGTCGATGCGCGAGCTGTCGCCGCTGTCGGCGGTCGCGCGCGAGGAGGACCTGCTCGACCTCGGCGGCCTGCGCCAGCGCATGGCCAGCGCGCCGATCCTGCAGCGGATGTCGACCCTGCCGCCGACCGCGCAGGCCCAGCCGGTGGTCGCCGTCGAGCTGGCCACTCGCTACCTCGACCGGTCGCGCCTGTTCGTGCAGCACCCGGTGATCGACTTCCTGAAGCGCCCGCCGATCCGGCTGATCCCGCCGCTGGTCCGGCGCGGCTACGACAGCATCCACGTCGAGGGCAACGACATCGACGCGGCCGGGCCCGCCCTCCTGCTCCTGTGCGAGGGCGGCACCCTCACCGCGACCGCGATCGTCGGCAACGAGCTGCGCACCCGCGGCCGGGCCGGGGCGGTCTACGTCCGGCGCACCGACTCGACCGTGTTCACCGGCAACCGCTGCGAGTGCCTCGCCATCGTCACGGTCGTGGTGATCCGGGTCGGCAAGGCGCCGGTCACGGTCAGCGGCAACGTGCTGGTCGGCGCCGAGCCGGTCCACCAGACCCTGACCCCTCCGCCGAGCAGGGCGCCGGCGGGCGGGGTGAGCCTCACCATCGGGCTCGGCTCGGGCGCGCTGCACGTGCCGGTCGATGCCCGCAAGCTGATCGGCAGCCTCGATCGAAAGAAGAACCTGGCCAGCGACACGTTCGCCGAGCTCCTGGCCGACGTGTCGACCGCGCCGCCGCCGCCGACTCCAGCGCCGGACGGGCTGGCCGCGCCGGGCGCCGGGGCCGCCGAGGCCGTGAGCCACGGCGGCGTGCTCTCGCCGCGCATCGCGCTCCGCACCCGCGACGCGCTCCTCCGCCGCGGCATCACGCTCGGCTCGGACCTGCTCGGCACCGCGGCGCGCACCGAGCTGGCCGCGGCGATGCCGCAGGGGATCGACCCGGCGGTCGCCGCCCGCACCGTGTACGGGCGCGCGCCCGGCCAGGACCTCGACGCCGCCACCGCGCTGCGCAAGGTGGTCGACACCATCACGCTCCACGAGGAGGACCCGACCGCCGCCAAGGTGAAGATCGGCGCGGTGCTGACCGCCGCGGCCGGCGACCCGAAGAAGGCGCTGCAGCTGCTCGACGAGAACGTGCTCGGCCTCGGCCTGGCCAGGCCGACCGTCAAGGAAGCGGTCGCCAACGTCTCGATCGCCCACGAGGTGCTGGCCGACATCCTCGCCGCCGACAGGGTCCCCGAGCTCGGCGCGTTCGCCCCGGTCCCGAGGCCGGCCCCGCCGCCCAACCCGTCAGATCACTCGCTGGTCGTCCTCGGCGGCACCCGCGTCGCCGCGGTCGGCAACGCCACCACCTCCGGCGTCCATGTCCAGGACGCCGACACCGTCGTCCAGCTCAACCCGTAGGAGCCCCGATGCCCGACGTGTTCGCCCTCAACGCGGTCCCCGCGCTCGCCCGGCTCCGCGCCCCGGAGGTCGCCATCGCGACCGCCAACGACGACGCCGACGCCCGGGTCGCGTCGCTCCACAAGCTGTCGGTGTTCGGCCAGCGCCTCACCGTCGACCGCAACCTCATCGACGCGCTCGATCTCCGGCTCAAGCAGCGGCCGACCCTGCCCGCGGTCGAGACCACCCAGAACCTGGTCCGCCGGGCCCGCCGGCGGCTCGAGCAGGAGCGGGTCGGCGCGGCCCGGGCCGACAACGACCTCCGCCGGATCGCGGTCGTCCGGCTGCAGGCGGTCCTGGAGGCCTGATGCGGCAGCTCCTCGAGCAGCGGCTCGGCCTGCGCACGTACGTCTTCACCACCTTCGGCGCGATCTACGCCGGCGTGGTCGAGCAGGTGCGCGAGGACGTCGTCGAGCTCCGAGGACCCGATCCGGCCACCCGCGTGTTCGTCAACCTGGCCGACATCTCCGGCATCCGCGCCTACGACGAGGAGTCATGATCGAAGAGCTACTCCAGCAGCTGATCGAGCGTCTCGACAACCGTTACTACGGCAAGTACCGCGGCTACGTGTCGAACGTGACCGATCCGCAGAAGACCGGCCGCATCAAGGCGTACGTGCCGCGCCTCCTGGGCGAGGCGGAGACCGGGTGGGCGATGCCCTGCTCGCCCTACGCCGGGCCGGATCAGGGCCTGTACGCGGTCCCCGAGCTGGGCGCCGGCGTGTGGATCGAGTTCGAGGGCGGCGACCTGTCGCACCCGATCTGGTCCGGGTGCTGGTGGGGCAAGCCGGAGCCGACCGACATCAACCAGCCGGACTCGACCGCGCGCGCGGCCCCGCCCGAGAGCGAGATCCCGAAGGACTATCTGGAGAGGCTGATCGAGCCGGGGGTGCGGATGCTGAAGTCGGCCAGCGGGCACTTCATCCTGCTCGACGACCGCGCCCAGGACCCGCGGGTCGAGATCTGCGACCAGAACGGCAACCGGATGATCCTCGGCCGCGACGGGCTCCAGATCCTGGTCAACAACCAGTCGACCGTCGACGAGGGCAACCGCACCACGTTCGTCGACGGCAACGACTACACCCGGGTGGGCGGCGCCCAGGTCGAGGAGATCAAGGGCTCGCACACCCGCGACGTCAGCGGCAGCGTCGCGTTCCACGCGCGCGGCGACTACCACGAGAGCTTCGACGCGGCCGGGTACAGCCGCACGATCGACGGCAACGGCGTGTCCGAGAGCTTCACCGGCCCCAAGAACGACAACGTCAAGGGCAGCTACACCCGCCGGGTGGCCGGCGCGGTCGACGAGACCGCGATGGGCGGCTTCGGCCTCACCTCCGGCGGCAACGTCCAGTTCGCCGCCGCGAAGTCGTTCAAGGTCGCCGCGGTCATGCCGGACCTGCCCGGCCCGTCGATCAACGCGATCTCGATGGACGCGCTGTTCGGCAACCTCTCGTTCAACACCATGCTCGGCTTCTGCCAGCTGGGCGGGATGAGCGCCATCTCGCCGATGGTGCTCGGCGACGGCCTGGCCATCCACCTCATGATGCTGTCCCAGATCCTGAAGACCGTGAACCCGCTGACCGCGGCCGCCTACGGCCCGCTCCTCGACGTGTGGGCCGGCCTCACCCCGCTCTGTGACTGGTCGCTGTTCGGCCTGGTCAAGCGCTTCCCGTTCGGACCCTGACCATGAGCGACGACCCCACCTGGAAACCGCTCGACCCGGCCGGCCTCAAGGCGCGCCTCGCCCAGGTCCGCGCCCTCCTCATCCAGGCCGCCGCGGTCGGGATGACCCAGGACGCCGAGCAGCTGGACAAGCTGGCCGAGCTCGAGCGCCGGATCCGCGAGCCACCGAATGCCACGCCCCGCCGATATCGCTGAGCTCGAGCGCGCGCTGCGCCGCTGCTGCGCCGACCTGGCCGACGCGGTCGAGGCGGCCGCGTCGACGCCGGTCGAGTACCCGCCGGGCGCGCCCACCGACGGGCCGCAGTGGCGCCCGCTCCTGCTCGCGCCGATCCCCGGGCTCGACACCCTGGTCAGCATCGTCAAGCCGCCGCTCCAGATCATCGTGGCGCTGCTCCAGGTCATCGCGGCCCTCCTGCAGGCGCTGGCGGCGATCCTGATCGGCATCCCGGACATCTTCCGGGCGCTCATCATGGCGGCGTACGCGCTCCTGCGCGACATCATCAACGACCTGCTCAACACCGGCGCGTACATGTACACCGACGCGCCCGGCCTGCTCCCATTCGAGCAGACCCGCGAGCAGCGGATCGCCGCGCTGCGCGAGACCGGCATCTTCATCGACCCGGGCGCCGACTGGAAGGCGGGCCGCACGCTGCAGTCGCCGCCGATCGTGCCCGACGGTTTCGGGCGCTGGGCGGCCCGCTTCTCGGCCTCCTTCGACGATCCCGGCGACCTCCAGCGGCCGGTGGTCACCGAGGGCGCGCCGATCCAGGCGATGTTCATCGTGATGGCGGCGCCGTCGCTGGAGGCGCTGCGCCAGGCGATCTACCTGCTCGGCAAGCTCTTCAACATCGACGCCTTCATCCGCGCGTTCGAGCTGTACGAGCAGGCCGAGGACCCGCGCCGCGCGCGCGCCCGCCGCGGGGCCAGCACGCCGCCCGACTGGCAGGCCGTCCGCCTGCGCGACCTGTTCCCGCCGCTCGAGGGGCTGCTCCTCATCCCCGAGGCGCTGCTCGGCCTGCTCGCCGCGGTCGACAACCTCGCCGCGCTGATCCGCAACCTGGCCGCCGCGCTGGCCGAGAAGGCCAACGTGCTGCTCCAGCTGGCCGCCGCGATCCAGGCGATCATCGACCTCCTCGACGCGCTGTCGAGCACCGGGATGTACTCGCTCGGGGTGTCCACCCAGGGCGGCGTGCCCGGGCTCAAGCAGGCGTTCATGACCGCCGGCAACCGCCCGCCCGGCGGCTACATCGGCGGGGTCTGCTTCCTGGCCTCGGGCCCCAACCTGTCCAAGGCGGCGATGCTGTTCGACCTGCTCGGCGGCACCACGGCGATCGAGCTGGCCCAGGGCGACATCAGCCTGGAGGAGGCGTTCGATCAGAGCGCGCTCGGCAAGGCCGCCGCGGTGCTGGAGAGCGCGGTCAAGCCGCTCGCCGCCGCCGGCGAGCAGTTCGCCACCACCGTCAAGGACGAGGCGGTCGCGTTCGCCGACGCGGTCAAGAACGCGCCCCAGGGCCTGGTCGACGCGGCCGGCCAGCTGCCCGCCGAGCTGGCCCGTGACGCCGACAACCTGCGCACTGCGGCGGTCGACGCGCTCATCGAGGCCGGCGACACCTTTGCGATCGACAGCGAGACGATCCAGAACGGGATCGATCACACGCGGCAGGCCGAGCGGTCGGGGGCGCGCTCGCTCGCCTTTGGCTACGGCACCCGCGAGCCGGACCCGCTGCTGCCCGATCCCGAGGACGTTTAGGTGACCGCGCTCGGCCGCCGGCTCCGCTCGGAGCGCGACCTCTGGCAGGGGGTCTGGAAGCAGATGGAGGCGTTCCTCGACCGCATCGACGCGGCGGCCGGCGAGGACGAGCCGCACGTGAAGACCATGTGCGCGCTGTTCCCGGTGCTCGGCGTCATCGAGCGGGCCCGCAAGCGCAACCTCGGCTACCGCCTCGCCGACGCGCTGCCGGCCGCGCCGCGCGGCGCGGGCAAGACCCTCGGCCTGGACCTGGTGTCGACCAAGCGCATCCCGGGGGTGGAGGACTGCGAGTTCGCGGTGTCCGGCATCCGGGTCAACGAGGACGGTGAGATCGACGACGAGCCGAACGCGTTCCTGTGGCGCACCGCGACCATCAGCAGCTTCCGCGACGAGAAGCACGGCACCGACGTGGTCCTGCGCGCGCCGGCCTACGAGTTCGGCCCGCTGCCCGGCGTCGCGATCCCGGGCTTCGGGTCGGCCGCCGTGGTGATCGAGGGGGTCATCGACGGCGGCTTCTTCCCGCGCGACGCGCGCGAGAGCGCGACCAGCGGCGACGAGCTGCCCGACGACAAGGACAGCTGGTTCACCAGCTGGGAGCAGGTGCGCAACCAGCGCCTGACCAAGGCGTCCGAGGACGCGGCCTCGCCGGGCGCCGACAGCGGCCCGCTCGCCGCCCAGCTGGTGGCGCTCGGCAACTCGCCCGGGGCGGGCGCGCTCATCGGGCTGGCCGGCACCGCGCAGAGCCGCGCGGCCAGCTGCCGGGCCGACAAGAAGGTGCTCGACGACGCCAGGCCGCTGCTCGACGAGGCCGGCGCCGCCGACGCGAGCGAGGCGGTCTCGGCGGCGAGCGCGTCGCTCGACGCCCAGGCCGGCGCCTACGAGCTGGCCGCCAGCAAGCTCGGCGACGGGTCGCTCGGCTACCAGGAGCGGCTCGACGTGGTCGCGCTCCTGGCCCAGGGCGACGGAGCGCCGGCGCTCTCCGGGCTGCCCGCCGCGCTCCACGAGCTCGACCGCGCCGCGGCCACCGCGATGAACGAGGCGGTCGAGAACCGGATCGGCTACCCGGACGGCCCGCTCCGCCAGCTGCGCATGCTCGAGTGGACGCTGCGGTTCTTCTGGGATCACCGGCGCACCTGGATGCGATGGCGCCACCGCGTGGTGCTCTCCAAGCTGCACACGAAGTACATGACCGGGTTCACCGGCAGCCTCACCCGCGTGCTCGCCGGCATGAGCAGCCAGCTGCCGGTCCCCGAGGGGACCACGATCGGCAAGGACACGCTGACCGGCGCGACCGAGATCGGCATCGCGCCGCCGCCAGGCAGCGGGTCTCAGCTCGACCTGTCGCTCATCGCAGCCGGGCAGATCGTGGTGGTGGGCGGCGATCGACCGGGCTGCGCGCCGGTGGTCGGCGTCCTCTACGACGGCAAGAAGAGCCCGCCGCAGCGCTTCAAGGTGCCGGCGATGCCGGTCTCGGTCGCGGTCGATCCGCCCGGCCTGCCCGGGATCTCCGGCATGATCCAGAAGGGCGCGCCGCTGGCCACCAGCCTGCCCCGCACGTTCACCGCCGACGAGATCCTGCGCGGCCGCAGCGCGGCGGGCGCCAACCGGGACGCGCTGGTCCAGAATCTGATCGCCCACCGCTCGCGGCTGGCGCTGGTGCTGGGCGAGTCCGGCGGCGGCGATCGCCCGGCCCCGCCCGCGATGGACCGGCCGTACGCCTCGATCGCGCGGTTCGCGATCGAGGGCACCGTCGAGCCGGGCGCGACCCGGGTGTTCCTGTCGGCGGTGCCGCCGTCGTCGCAGTCCGGCAACGGCGAGCCGCTCGGGATCGCGCGGCCGGGCGAGGTGATGCTGCTGCGCGGCCGCGACGCCGACCACGCCTGGTGGCAGACCGCCGTCGAGGTCGAGCGATCCGAGCTGGTCCCGGCCAGCCAGGCGCGCGCCGACGAGGAGGCGGGGGCGACCGCGGTCCCGGCCTGCTTCTGCGAGGACGATCCGGTCATGGTCGTGTCCCTGCGCGCGATGCAGATCCCGAGCGCGCTCGATCACGCGGTCCTGCACCGCGGCTTCGAGGGGTTCGGCGCGCGCAGCCTCCTGACCGGCGTGATGCTGCCCGAGGACCTCGACAAGCAGACCGCGTCGGCCAGCGAGAACGGGCAGACGGTGCGGCGCGACCCCGAGCTGCGCGCGGCGGTGCGAGTCTTCGACGACTGGCTGCCGAAGGAGACGTCGTGAGCGCGCGCGACGACCTGTACGCGGTGGCCGCGCTCCTGGCCGACATCGACCGGGTGCTGTCGCCGCTGCCGCCCGACGAGGACGACGACATCGGGACCACGCCGCCGATCCCGCCGCCGCTGCCGCCGGCCGCGCCGCGCGGGGGGGCGCGGGGGACCGCGGCTTCGGCGCCTGCCGGTCCGGGGCGGCGCGCGCTGGCCGGGCCGCTCGCGTCACCGGAGGCCGCCCGCGCTCGGGCCGCGACGGCGCCGCGGGCGATTCCGCCGCCGGAGGCGGCGCGCGGCGCGGTGCGCGGTGGCGATGCTCGCGCTGACGGGCCGGCGAAGGGGTCGCCGCCCGCTCGCGAGAGCGCGGCGCGGCCGGGGGCCGCGGCGCCGGCGGATCGATCCGGTGGCGGCGCGCCGGCGAGGCCGCGGCGCGCGCCATCGCGTCCGGATCCGGTCGCGGTGGCTCGTCCGCGGCCTCGCTCGCGGGGCGTCGTCGAGGCGCCCGGCCGGCGGCGATCACCGGCCCGCCCGGTCGACGCGGCGGCCGAGCGCGGCGCGGTCATCTGGCCTCCCGGCATCCCGCACCCGCCGGAGACGCCGCGCTGGCGGCGTGAGGCCGCGCCACCGCCGCCGACGCCGCGGCTCCGCGCCGATGCACCGGTCCCGCCCGGGTTCGCGCCGGCCCCACGCCGTCGACGCCCGGCGCCGGTGACTCGCGCGGCCGCGACCGGCGCGGCGACCGCGTTCGCCGCGCGCCCCGAGCGCCGCGGCCACCCGGCGGCGCGCGTGCCGCCGCTCGCGCCCGGCGACCGCGCGACGCCACCCGCGCCGCGTCACGCGATGCCGCCCGCGCCGCGCGCCGCGGCTCGCCGGGCCGCCGATCGCGCCGCGACACCGCGCATCCGCCGCGGCGCCGCGCATCCGCCGCTGCCGCGCCGGCCTCACTCGATCGCCGGGCCGCCGGTCGCGCCGCCGCCGCTGCCGCGCCGCCCGGCCTCGCCGCCGCCGGCCCCGCCGATCGACCCCGCGCCGCCCGCCGACACGGACTGGCTGCGCCTCGAGGACCGCCTCGACCACGCGATCGATCTCGATCCACTCGACCCGCTCGACGACGCCGCGGATCGCGCCGCGCCGGCGCCGACCGCGCGGCTGTGGCTGCGCGGCGGCCGCCTCCTGGTCGCCACCACTGGCGCCGACCGACTCCACCTGGACGGCCGCATCGGCGCCCGCTGGGGACGTCTGCGCGGGAGGCGCCTGTGACCGCGACCGGCCCGAGGACGCCGCCCGGTCCCGCGACCGCGCTACCCGCGCATCACCGGCTCGGGCGCATCGTCCGCGCCCTCGCCCGTCACCTGCCCGGCCAGATGGCCGGCCTGCTCGATCACCAGCGCTTCGCCGCCGGGGTCGAGGCGCTCGCCCGGCTCGCCGATCCTGCCCACCTCGATCCCGCCCTCGCCGTCCTCCCCGATGTCGAGGCCGACCGGCTGGCCGACCGCCTGCTCGAGCGCTGGAGCCGGATCGCCGATCCGGTGCTCGATCCGGAGGCCGCGCTGGTCGCGCCGGCCGAGATCTGGATCGGCCGCGAGCCGGTCCGCGTCGCCCTCGAGCTGGTGGTCGACGGCGCCGACCCCGGCTGGGAAGCGGTGTGGGACGGGGCGACCCCGTCCGGCGACGGCGCCCGCGCCATCCTCACCGTCGACCCGACCGCCGAGAGCGCCGCCGCCCGCGCCCATATCCGCGCCCGTACCGGCGCGATCCGCCTCGCGCTCACCGCGGTGGCGCGCATCGAGGTCCGCCGCCCCGCGGTCACCGTGCGCGACGATCGCCGCCGCCTCGTGGTCGCCGATCACCGCGGCCGCCCGGCCGCCGGCGTGACCGTGCGCGTCGGCGAGACCGAGCACCGCAGCGGTCCGGGAGGGCTGGTCGAGCTCGACGAGGCCCCGCCGACCGGCGCCCCGCTCCGCGTCGAGGGCATCTTCGCCGGCCGGATCGGAGACGATCCCTGATGCTACGCTGGAGGCAATTCCATGATGACGAAGGCACCCGCGCCGTCGGCCACGCCGGCGCCCACCACCACCGCGTCGCCCCCGCCCGCCGCGAAGCCGACCGCGGCGCCGTCGGTGGCGGGACGCGCCCCGTCGGCCACGCAGCCGGCCGGCGCCACATTCCGGGCTCCGTCGGCGCCGTCGATGGCGCCGGGCGGCGGCATGCCGTCGATGTCGAAGCGACTCGACCGCACGCCCTAGCACCGCACGGCGAGGTACCAGGAGCGCCGCGGTGATCGTCGGCGGGCTCGCCGACGCGCTCCGCCGGCTCGACGCGCTGCTCGCCCGGGTCTGCGACGCCGAGGAGGCGCGCGCGGCCCGGCTCTACACCGTCGACAAGGGGTGGGACTCGCTGCGCGCCAGCCTGCGCCCGTCGGCCGACCTGCTCGCCTTCGACGCCAGGGTCCCCGAGGCGGTGCTGGCGCCGCCCGGCTCGATCCCGGCCTTGACCCGACTGGCCGACGCGATCGGCCTGACGCCGCTCGAGACCGACGTCGTGGTCCTCCTGCTCGCGCCGTACCTCGAGCCGCGCTACGGCAAGCTGTACGCGGTCCTGCAGGACGATCCGAGCACGGTGGTTCCGACCGAGCGCCTGCTGTTCACGGTGCTCGGCCGGACCCCGGCGCGCGCGACCGCGCTGGCCGCCGCGCTCGCCAGCGACGGTCGGCTGACCGCCTCCGGCCTGGTGCCCGGCCAGGCCGGCCATCACGCCGCGCGCGGGCGGCCGGTCGACCTCGCCAGCGACGTCCGCGACGCGCTCCTCGGCCTGCCCCGCCCGACCGCGATCGACGGCATCGATCTCGGCTGGCGGGCCGGCGCCGACGACCTCGACCTCGACCTCCCGCCCCTGCAGGTGGTGTGGGGCGCCGGCGAGCGTGACGACGTCGCCGCGACCGTCGCCGGTCCGGATCTGCTCCTGGTCCACCTCGAGCACCCGCCCGAGCCGGACGCGATCGAACGGCTGTGGCGCGCCGCCATCCTCCACGCCGCCGCGCTGGTGGTCGACGTCGCCGCGCTCACCGCCGACGACGGCGCCCGGCTCGCGCGCGCCGTGCACCGCCTGGTCCGCCGCCACGGCGGCGCCGCGGTGATCTCGAGCCCGGCCCCGCTGGCGCTGCCGGTCATCCATCACGCCGCGCCCTCGCCCGGGTTCGGCGAGCGCCGCGCGATGTGGGCGGCGGCCGCCGCCGAGCACGACGCCGCGCTGTCCGACGCCGCGCTCGACCGCCTGGCCGGCAACCACCCGGTCACCAGGACCCAGCTCGCCTCGATCTTCGCCGCGGCGCCGGCCCCGGATGCGGATCAGCTCAACGCGGCCGCCCACCGCCTGCGCCACGTCGACGTGCGCCACGCTCGCATCGGCCCGGGCGGCCGGACCTTCGACGACCTGGTCCTGCGCCCGAACACCCGCGAGGCGCTCGAGCGGCTGGTCTACTACGTCGCCGCGCGCGACCGGGTCGCCGCGACTCACGGGCTCGAGGCTCGCTTCCGCATGCAGCGCGGCCCGGTGGTCCTGTTCGCCGGCCGCTCTGGCACCGGCAAGACCCTCTCCGCCGAGGTGGTGGCCGGCGCGGTCGGGCGCCCGCTCGCGGTGGTCGATCTGTCGCGCCTGGTCTCCAAGTACATCGGCGAGACCGAGAAGCACATCGACGAGATCCTGCGCGCCGGCGAGCGGTCCGGCTCGGTGCTGTTCTTCGACGAGGCCGACGCGCTGTTCTCGGCCCGCACCGACGTCTCCTCGTCCAACGATCGCTACGCCAACCTCGAGGTCGGCTACCTGCTGCAGCGGATCGAGCAGCACGACGGGCTGGTCATCCTGGCCACCAACCTCCAGCACGCCATCGACGAGGCGTTCCTGCGCCGGTTCCAGGCCCGCATCGAGTTCCCGTTCCCCGACGGCGGCGAGCGGAGCCAGATCTGGCAGCTGATGCTGGCCGGCCGCGACGGCGAGATCGACCACGACCGGCTCGCCGGGCACCGGCTGGCCGGCGGCGACATCCGCAACGCGGCGCTGAAGGCGATCTTCCTGGCCGAGCGCGAGGCCATCCCGCTGGCCCAGCGCCACGTCGAGCGCGCCATCGCCCTGGAGCTGTACGAGCTCGGCCGGCTGTCGCGGGTGGAGGGCGGCGCCGACGACCGCGGCGGACCGCTCCGCGATCTCATCGAGGCGCTCGAGGCCGAGCTGGAGGCGTCGCTGCGCCAGCGCTTCCTCAAGGAGATCCACTTCGTCCACGGGGCGCCGACCAAGGAGGCGATCGCCGGCAAGCGCCCGGCGGTCTCCCTCGCGCTGTTCCGCCTGGCCAGCGCCGGTGACCGCGGCGGGCTGCGCCTCGGGCTCATCGTGTCGGCCTGGTCGAACCGACCCGAGGAGGAGATCGAGCTGCTCGGGGTGCTGCTCGACCTCCTCGCCCACCCGTCGGTGTCGCGGGTGGCCGGCCGCACGGTCACGTTCCACCTGCAGAAGAGCTTCGACTTCGATCTCCTGCACCGCTTCTGGTCGAGCCACGGCCACCCGATGCGGCCGTCGCTGGTGGTCGACGCGGAGATCGGCTGACCATGCGGACGCCCGCCCCGCCGACCAGCGAGGCGTGTCGCGACCGGACCGAGCCGCATCACGCCGCCACCCCGACCGGGACGCCGTCGTCGGATCCGGCCCGCTACGCGCTGGCCGCGCTGCGCACCGCGGTGGCGCAGCGGGCTCGCTCGCGGGTCGACGCCGCGGTCGGCGAGATGGCCGCGCGGGTGCGCGACCCGGAGCACAGGGAGTCGCTCGACGAGACCCAGCTCGACGAGGTGCTCGAGCTACCCCCGCTGGTGATCACCGCGCGCCCGCCGCCCGGCCCGGAGCGCGCAGCGCCGGCCCCGGCACCGGCCCCGGCACCGGCACCGGCGAACAACGACGCCGCGAAGCTGCCCGGCGACGAGGCCCGCATCGACGACAAGGCCGGCGACGAGGACGTCGCCAGCCGGCTGCGCTCGCGCCTGACCGAGCTCCGCGCGGCCCTGGCCGACGGACGCGGCCTCCGCCCTCCCGATACCTGGCTGCTGGCCGAGGCGATCGCCGAGCTGCTCGGGGTCAGCGTCGCGAGCGGGGCCGGCGCCAGGGCCGGCGGCGCGGACGCCGAGGTCGACACCGACGCGAGCACGCCGGTCGACCGCACCGCCCAGGCCGGCAAGCAGCCGGACCCGCACAGCGCGGCCGCGGCCCACGCCGGCGCCGGCGGCAAGGGCTCCACCCCCAGCCCCGACGAGCGCGAGGCCAGGTCCCTCACCAAGGAGATGGGCCGGCGCAACGACGCCAACCGGCGGGCGCTGCTGAAGGCGCCGACCCGGGCCGGTCAAAAAAAGATTCCGAAGGAAGCGCCAGGCTCGCCGCTCGCCACCCCGGCCGCGCCCGGCGCGAAGAAGGGCGAGGGCGACAAGGGCGACAAGGACGGCAAGGGGCGCGGCCCGGTCACCGTCGAGCAGGCCACCGGCGGCGAGGCCGGCGGCGGCGGCGCGGTCGCCGCCTGGAAGGGAAAGGTCGACGCCAAGACCGCCGCGATCCAGGCCAAGCAGGTCGAGCCGGTCCCGGACGCGAACCGGTACGTGGTCTCGGTCCAGCAGGCCGGCAACAAGCAGCAGCCGCAGAGCGACCAGAAGAAGCGCGAGCTGCTCGCCTCCGCCAAGGAGGCCGTCAAGCCGATCGAGAACTACAAGACCGACGACTTCAACCTGCCCAACGATCCGCTGCCCGAGGCCCGCCAGAAGGTCGACGAGTGGGTCAACAAGCGGATCAAGCAGCAGGACCCACCCGCGCTGGTGAAGTCGCCGCTCGACTCCTGGCCCCAGCTCGGCACCATGCTGAGCGGCGCCGACGAGCACGGCAAGACCCACGTCTACAAGAAGGTCGAGGCGGGCCGCTACGCCGAGATCCACGTGCTCGGGCCCGGCGAGAAGCCACCGCCGCTCGGCCAGTACGACGAGGTCCGCCAGGAAAAGACGGTCGAGGACGGCAAGGGCTCGCTCGGCGACCGGATGAAGGCGCACAACGCAAAGGAGCCGCGCAACCTCAAGGCGCCGGCCCGCCAGCGATCGATCGGCGACAAGGACCACCTCAACGACGACCTGCCGCTGCAGGCGCCGACGGTCCCGTCGCTGGAGGGGATCGCCAAGATCGACCCGGCCAAGGTGCTCGAGTCGGCGCTGGCCGGCGCCGACAAGCACACCGGCTCGATCCTGGCGAGGACGGTCAGCTCGTTCCCCGGCGGCAAGGGCCTCCCGAAGGGCTACATCAACGACTGGAGGCCGGAGATCAAGGCGGACGTGGTCTCCGAGATCGACAAGATCCGCGAGGCCGGAAAGATCAGCAGCAAGACGCTGAAGGACAAGCTCCAGGTCGAGCGCGACAAGGTCGAGAAGGAGGTCCAGGACGCCACCACCCGGATGAACGACGTGAAGCAGGAGACCGGGGCCGGCTACCAGACCGTGTACGAGGCGGTCGGCGACTACATCGGCGGCGTCCGCGACGACCTCGATCGCCAGGCCGAGGACCAGGCCGCGATGGCCAAGGGCGGCTACGACTCCGACCAGGTCAAGTGGCTGAAGAGCACCCGCGACAAGTACATCAAGGCCAACACCGACAAGGTCGAGATCTGGCTCGAGCGCTACGACCAGCAGCGCAAGAGCCGCACCACCAGGCTGAACGAGTTCGAGTCGGAGCAGACCATGGCGTACCGCGCCTGCGCCGAGCTGGACCGCCGCACCATCAAGGCCCGGGCGCCGGCCGGCTGGGAGAAGGACGAGGCCAAGAAGAAGGAGATCGACGACAAGATCCAGGAGATCACCGACTGGGAGACCGACGTCATCCAGGGCGAGCCGACCCGGAACAGCCCCGGCGTCGCCAAGACCTTCAAGAAGCTGAGGGAGACGGTCGACAAGGACGTCGACGCCTGGATCGCCAATCTCAAGAGCACCGGCGAGGCGTACGAGAAGGCGTGCGCGACCTGGTACAAGGACCGGCTCGGGATCGAGCAGAGCATCTGGTCGAAGATCCTCGACGCGGTGATGAAGTTCCTCGGGCTCGCCAAGAAGGAGTCCAAACAGTGGAAGCGCCGCAGCGACGCGGACAACTCCACCTACCTGTCGACCGGCCAGAACGACCTGGCCAGGCTGCAGCTCGACTTCAAGAAGGGCCTCGACCAGAAGCAGCTCGACGCGACCAAGGGGCTCACCGACGAGCAGCGCGCGATCGCCCAGAGCTTCTTCATCGACAACAAGGGTGACGGCGCCGCCGCGCTGGCCGCCGGCCTCATGGCCCGGCTCGGCACCCAGTGGGCGCCGCGCCTCCACCAGCGGATCGAGGAGAAGGTCCTCAAGGACAACTGGATGGTCTGCATCGCGGTCGCCAACGAGATGGGCGGCAAGCGGGTCCAGCAGATCAGCAACGACCTCCACGCCAGCTTCGAGGGCCCCGGCACCAAGAAGGACAAGATCTACGCCGCGCTGGCCGGGCTCAACAAGATCCAGATCCGCGCCGTCGAGTTCGACTACGAGCTCACGTTCGGCTGGCCACTCCGCGCCGAGATGGCCGAGGAGCTCTACGACCTCGGCGAGGTGCTGGTCGGCACCACCCACGATCTGCAGCGCGGCCTGGCCCTCATGGACGGCGCCCGCGGCGTCGCCGATCTCGGCTCGGTCAACGAGGCCGAGATGGACGCCATCGCGGTCCAGCTCGACGCCACCATGGAGGCCACCTTCCTCGGCACCGGGGCCGGCACCGACGAGAAGGAGCTGCTGAAGCTGCTGCGCGGCAAGTCGCCGGCCGAGATCGAGGCGATCAAGCGGGCCTACCAGGCGCGCTACCACCGCGACCTGACCGCCCACATCAAGGGCGAGCTGCTCGACGGCGTGTCGGCCCCCTACCAGTGGGAGGAGGCGCTCGCGCTGCTCGAGGGCCGCTCCGAGGACGCCGAGGCGGCCGCGCTGCGCGGGTCGATGGGCCACGTCAAGGTCGGCGGCGAGCGGGCCTACTTCTTCCTGGGCGCCACCGGCGCGGCGCTCGGCCTCGACGACGACAAGCTCATCAACAAGTTCACCCGCGAGCCGGGTGAGGCGGAGGAGGCGCTCGACCGGGTCAGGAAGCAGGTCGACGACGACGCCAAGAAGTACGGCTGGAACGACGCCACCTACCGGCGCCAGCTCGCGATCCGGCTGGGCAAGATCGACGACAGCTTCGGCACCAAGTACGCCGGCGGGGTCGGCGCGCTGGACGTGAAGAAGTCGCCGCTCGAGCAGGCGTTCGGCAACGCGTTCGGCAACGACAGCGCGAAGATGCTGACCGGCATCCTGCGCCAGGACCTGGCCATGGAGTCGGCCGGCCGGGTCGGCGCCGAGATCATGCCGGTGCCGGGTCGCACCTCCGGCGTCAACAAGGCGCTCTTCGATCAGTACCAGCGCCAGTACGAGGCCGAGCGCCGCGACGAGGAGTTCAAGCAGCGCGAGACCATGGAGAAGGAGCGGCTGTCCTGCACCGTCTTCGAGCGGGACAAGGACGGCAAGATCGTCAAGGACGAGTACGGCCGCGACAAGATCGACCGCAAGGCCACCGACGAGAAGCTGCGCGGCTGGCGCATCCGCTGGGTCTCGCCCGAGGGCCGCGCCGATCGCCAGGAGGAGGCCGACGAGGCGGCCGAGAAGCGGGCCAAGGTCAAGGCGCCGGCCAACATGGCCAAGCTGACCGCGTTCTACGAGGACCCGGCCAACGGGTTCACGTCGTCGATCTGGTCCAAGGGCAGCTTCGAGCAGGACGTGTTCGCGGCCACCAACGTCAGCTGGGCCGGCGTCAAGCAGCTGGTCGGCTACGAGGACCGCAGCGTCGAGACCGACAAGACGCTGATGCTGCTCCACCAGGGCGGCTACCTGTCGGGCGGCCAGCAGCTGTTCTACGCGGTCTACGGGGTGGGGACCGACACCGACGCGGTCGACAAGGCCTACGAGGGCAAGTCGAAGAAGCAGATCGACAAGATGCATGCCGATCTGCGCGCCCACATGACCCTGGTCGGCATCGACGAGAAGGAGAAGCCGGCCGAGTGGGTGAAGGACGACTTCAGCGGCCGCGCCCTCGACGACATCGACGAGAAGCAGTACGGCGTGCCGCGCACGCCGGCCGACAAGGTGGCGCGCGCCGAGCGACAGCTGGCCCGCGAGAAGAAGTCCAAGGAGGGCGGCTCCGGGGTCGGCGGCATGCTCGCCAACGTCATCGGCACCACCCTGCTCGGTCCGGTGGCCGGCCCGATCGTCGGCGCCGGGCTGTCCGAGGGGCTCGGCCAGTTCCGCGCCGGGCTGGCCACCGTCGAGATGCAGCGGTTCGAGCAAGAGGTCACCGAGCTGAAGAGCCAGGTCCGCCAGCTCGAGGACAAGAAGAAGGAGCTGGCCGCCAAGGGGATCGTCGAGGGCGACGCCGAGTACTACGAGGCGCTCGCGCCCCACTACGAGCGCATCGAGGTGATGTCCAAGAGCGTCGACTCGGCGCTCGAGGCCCACCGCGCCAAGATCGACGCGATCGCCGACTGGGTGGTCGCCGGCATCCAGGCGATCATGATCGTCGGGGCGGTCGTGATCGGCGCGGTGGTCAGCGCCGTGCTCGAGGTCGGGACCGCGGGCGGCGCGACCCCGGCGGTGGCCGCCATCTGGACCGCGGTCATCACCGCCCTGGTCACCACCGCGGCGACCATCGCGGCCAGGGCGGCGATCAAGGGCGGCGCCTACGGCTGGGAGGAGTTCGCCGGCGACGTGGCGACCGGGGTGGTCGAGGCGATCCTGGCGGCCGCGACCGCGAACATCAGCACCGCCCTCATCGAGGGGGGCGGCGCCCTCGCCAAGCTCGCGGCCAAGGGGCCGGTCGCGAAGTTCATCGCCGAGGGGCTGGCCGGCACGATCGAGGGCGTGGTGCAGGCGATCCCGAGCTCGCTGTTCGGGGCGGCGCTCAACGAGCACTTCGACCCGATGGAGTTCCTCGGCGCGATCGGCCAGAGCGCCGGGATGGCGGCCGGGATGCACGCGGCGAAGCCGCTGCTCAACCCGGTGCTGGGCCGGCTCGGCAACGCGCTCCAGACCCGCATCGGCCCCCGCCCGACCGCCGAGATCCTCTCCTACCGAGGGAACCCGGCGAAGATGGAGGAGACCTTCCACCAGTTCCAGAAGGAGCGACCGGGCGCGACCCGCCAGCAGTTCCTGAAGGAGCTGGACACCGCGATGCTGGCCCGGCACAAGACCGCGTTCGCGGCGCCCGAGACCCAGCAGGTGCTGCGCGGCGAGCTGCTCGACGGCCTGCCGGCGCCGCAGCGCCAGCGGTTCGCCGGCGCGCGGGTCGAGCTGGTCTCCGACGCCGAGTTCGGGCGCGCGTTCGGAAACACCGCCGACAGCGCGCGGGTGGTGATGCGCGACGGCAAGCCGGTGGTGGTGGCGCGCGCGGGTACCGAGCTGTCCACCCTCGGCGCGCGCTCACCGCACCTGTTCGGCGAGGCGCCGACCGGCCCGCGCCCGCGCGGCGCGTCGCTGGAAGGAGATCCGCTCGCGCCGGGCGCGAAGAAGCCCGAGGTCGACACCCCCGGCGGACCGGCCAGGCGGCCGCCGCCCAGGGTGGTGCTGGAGCCGATGGTCGGGCCGGTGCTGGACAGCCCGATCGACATCGCCCGCAAGCAGCCCGGCACCCATGTGGTCGCCGGCGAGGCGACCAACCTGCCGCCCACCTCGCAGGTGAGGAGGCTCGAGGCCGTCGGCGGTGCCTTCCACCCCGACAACATGCCGGCCCATCTCCCGATCAACTCGGTCGACGAGGTAAAGCTCCGCTTCCCCCTTCCCCACGACGACGCCGCGCGCGCGCAGTTCATGAAGCACCTCAACCAGGTGCAGAAGGAGCTGCCGCACCTGCCGCCGGCCCGGCAGGCCGAGCTCGCGATGGCGCGGGTCGAGAGCCTCACCGCTCACGCGCCCTACTCGCTCCAGCGGCTGAAGCCAGGCGGCGAGCTCGAGGTGGTGTTCTGGGAGGGCCGCATCGCCGGCGAGGTCCACGACCTCCAGAAGCTGCGGTTCCTCGACCCGACCACCGGCAAGGTCTACAAGTTCGAGATCGTCTCGACCGGCACCGCGCCCAAGAGCCAGATCGCGCCGCACTCGGGCTGGATGGTCCCGATCGGGCCGCACGATCCGGTCAACGTCGCGCGGCTGCGCAAGGTCGAGGTCACCTCGAAGCTGCCGACCGGCGCGCACGGCCCCGACGTACCGGGCGGCGTGGTCAAGGGCGAGCACAGCGGCCGGCCGTTCGTGCCCGACCGGGCGGGCGGCCCGGTCCGCGACCTCGACTTCAAGAAGATCAAGATCAGCGATCTGGGGGTGGACGCGGTCGACCGCCACATCCGCCGCTTCGACGGCGGCGGCGAGATGGAGCTCGCGATGGTCGAGCGGCTCCGCCGGATCGCCCGCGGAGAGATCGCCGCCACCCCCGAGGACAAGGCGTTCTACTCGCACGAGCTGCGCGAGTCGGTCCGCTACCGCAAGGAGGGCTGGCGGACCGGCCAGCCGGTCGATCCCGACGCCCAGCGCGCGCTGTGGAACGACGTGCACACCGCCACCCTCGAGGACTACAAGCTCCGCGAGCGGAGCAAGGAGGGCAAGTCGACCCTGTTCCACCCCGAGGTCGAGGCGGCCGCGGCCGCCGCCGCCGCGCGCAGGGGCCCGACCGGCGCGCGCGGACCGGAGCCGGAGGTGCCCGCCGCCCGCAGCATGCGCGACCGCGATCTGCCGCTCGGCTCGCGCGCCGAGGCCGCGGCGCAGGCCGAGAAGGGCCGCTGCGCCGCCTGGGTCTGGGTCGAGGTGATGCGCAACGCCGGCTGGGTCGGCGCGGTCGCCGATCAGCCCGGCTGGCACCCCAGCGTCGACGTGAAGCCGGCCAGGGGACAGCCGAAGAGAGACTTCGGCAGCATCGTCCGCACCATCCGCGATCCGGCCACCGGCGCCACGCTGCCCAGGGTGAAGGGCACGCCGTCGGATCTGATGGCGGCGGCGCAGGGCATGGCGCCCGGCACCCAGATCATCCTCAGCGCGAAGACCAGGAACGAGGTCTGGCACGCGATGCTCGGCGTCGTCCAGCCCGACGGCAGCCTGCAGCTCATGCACGTCAACCGGGCGGCGGTGGTGAAGCAGGCCCCGCCCGAATTCGGCGCGCCCGGCCGCCCGGTTCACCCGAACGAGCGAGTCCGCGCCGGCCTGGTCCCCGATCCGGCCGGCGACGTCCTGGTCACGACCCGCATCTACCACGCCCAGAGCCCCGAGCTGGCCAGCTTCCACGACCACCGCTGGTGGGTGCTGCCGCCCATCCCCGGGCCCGGTCACCTGCCGCGCACCCAGGTCGAGCCACCGTCGACCACGAAGCCGCCCGCCACCGGCGATCGACTGCCGGCCCGCGTGCGGCGCTCGATCGAGGCCGACCTCGCGTCGATCGGCCACCCGACCAAGGCCCTGGCCGGCCTCGACGACAACGCCCTCCTCGCGGTCCACGCCAGGGCCCAGGCCGAGCTCGCGCCCAGGCGCATCGCCGATTACCGCGAGACGCTCGGCTGGAAGGCGAAGGGCGAGCTCGACTCGCTGGTCGGCGACACCCACCTCCACCACGAGCCGATCTCGCCATCGACCCAGTACCGGCTCGAGAAGGCGCTCGGCACCCCGGTCGCGCTCAACCCGACCCTGCGGCCGGGCGAGATCCAGGTGAAGTACAAGGTCGGCGCGCTCGGCAACGTCACCGGCCTCGAGATCCACCTCGGCCCCGGCGCCACCCTCGGCGACGCGCTCCTCCACGTCGGGACGCTGCACGCCTTCAAGCGCTACCAGGGCGTGACCGGCGTCCTCCGCAACGTCACCGACTCGGTCGCGCGCCTGTTCGGCGGCGGCAAGCCGGTCCCGTTCGGCAGCCGCGCTCACGAGGCGTGGCAGGAGCTGCAGAAGCTGCCCGCGCTGGTCGAGAGCAGGCGCATCCGCCTGGCCGATCAGCGCCTCGATGTCTTCACCCGGGTGAAGCTCGAGATCGAGATCGAGAACCTCGAGCGCCAGCTCGCGCGACACATCAACGACCTGGCCTCGATCAAGCAGCCCGCGCGCGGCCACGTCGCCGGCGTGCCGTGGGACGACTTCCCGCCCGGCACGTCCACCAGGGACATCCTCGCCCTCCACGATCGAACCGCCAGGCGGTTCCTCGCCGAGGAGGTGCCCTTCGCCAGCAGCCGGGCCGGCAAGGAGGCGCTCGCGCGCATGCGCGCCGACGCCGAGGCGCTCGGCGTGGTCCGACCGCGACCGGAGGGGCCGGGCGCGGCCTCGACGTTCCGGCCGTCCCGCCCGCTCGACGATCTCGTCCTCGCGCGCTACGCGAAGACCAGGGAGTCCCAGCCCGCCATCGACGTGCACTACGGCCGCGTCCTCGGCCACGGCGAGGTGACCGTGACCCAGCAGACCAGCGGCGGCCGCTTCGCTCGCGGCCTGCCGTGGGGCGGGGCCAGCTACGACGAGATCATCCAGGCGCTCCGCCACCACCCTCCCGACCTGATCGCGCGCGCGCTCGCCGACCTTCAGCTCGCGCACCCGGTCCACCCCCGCTTCGCCGGCGACGAGATGGCGCTGGGCGAGCTCCGCCACCTCATGTTCGGCACCGAGGTGACCCGCGATCCGCGCAACCTCGTGTTCTCCGCGCTGGCTCACGACATCCTGTTCACCGGCCGGCCCGACCTGCACGGCAGGCTGCGGCCGGTCTCGCTCGAGGACGTGCTCAAGCTCCACCCGGCCGTGCCGGACCTCGCCTCGGTCGGCTTGCGGCACACCCACGAGGTCGCGCGCGGGCGGGAGATCAGCCCGCGGTTCCTCGCCAACGAGCAGGCCCGCCTGATCGGGCGGTTCCGCCAGCGTCCCGAGCTCGCCCACCTCTCGCCCACCGAGCTGGAGGACGTGGTCGCGCGCGCGGTCGCCGAGGCCGGGACGATCAACGCCCGTCGGCAGGTCGACCTCCTCCGGGCGTGGTACCAAGTACGTACGCCCGGAGCGACCCTCCCCGAGCTCGAGTCGGACCTCGAGCGATGGCTCCGCAGTTACTACGCGAGGAAGTGACGATGGAGTTCGCGCTCACCGATGAATACGCCCTGAACCACGGCATCGAGTACGCCGCGGTCCGGAGCGTCCTCGAGCGGCACGGCATGCCATGGGTGAGCCGCTTCGAGCCCGGTGAGCTCCAGCTCCACGAGGAGATCCACCTCGCCCCCGACCACGAGGCCGCGGTGCGCTACGTGTACGATCACTTCGTGGGGATCGCGGTGGTCCGCTTCGAGGCCGACGACGCGGCGCGACTGGGCCCGTGGATGGCGCGCATCACCCCGGAGCTCGAGGTGTTCGACCGGATCACGCTCCACGACCTGGCCCGCGGCGAGGACGTGGTCGACAAGAGCTTCGGCCTGCGCGGCCTGGCCGCCACGGTCCACGACCACTGGTTGAGCGCGTACCTGGCGGTCGAGAGCGCCCTCGACGACCCGAGGCCCGACATCCGGCGGATCGCGCTGCTCGCGATGTCGCGGATGGGCTGGAAGGAGTTCGTCCCGGTGCTCGAGCAGCGCCTCCCGGTCGAGGAGGTCGAGGCGGTGCGCACCGAGATCCAGACCCTGCTGACCGGCCTGGCCCTGCACGGCAAGAGCCTCGCCCTCGACCGCCGGCAGCCATGATTCCCCCTGCCCTCGAGCGAGGTGTCCTGGCCCTGGTCCGCGACGGCGGCGGCCGGGCCAGCTGGCACTGGCTGGAGACGCGGGTCCCGCTCGCCGGTCTGCCGCTCGATCCGGACGCGCTGACGGTGCTCAAGCACCTCCAGGCCCGCGGCCTGGTGACCCGCGAGATCGTCCCCGGTGGCATGGACCGCTGGGCGATCACGCCCGCCGGCGAGGCGATGCTCGCCGCGCCAGCGCGGGCGGCCGGGCCCGACCAGCCCGGCGAGCTGCTGGCCGCCCTCCGCCAGAACATCGTGGTGGCGATGCCGGTCCTGCTCCGCCGCGCCGCCGATCCACTGGCGCTGTGGGGCGAGCTGCGCGACGCCGTGGCCGCCGATCCGTCGGTGGCGGTGAACGCCGCGCTGGGCTCGATGGTCCTCGGCCACGCCGAGTGCGGCGCCTTCCTCCGCGAGCTGCTGGCCGATCCCCGTCCGGAGATCCGCGGCGCGGTGTTCGACGCCTTCGCGCCGCCCGACACCGACACCCCCGGCACCGCGGTGCGCGGCGTCGCCGACGATCGACTCGACGATATGCTGAGGGCCGGCCTCCTCGACCCCGCGCCGTCGGTGCGAGTCCTGGCCGCCAGGCTCGCCTTCGCCGCCGAGCGCGGCGAGTCCGTCCTCGGCGAGCTCATGGTCAACCTCGAGGCCCCCGAGCGCGACCTCCGCTGGTGGGCGGTCCTCGCCCTCGGCGCCGCCCGCGACGCCCTCTCCCTCGACCACCTCTCGCAGGTCGTGGCCGGCGACGACCTCATGCTGGCCGCCGCGGCGGTCCGCGCCCTCGCCGCCCGCCCCGACGGCCGCCGCACCTGGTTCGCCGCCCTCTCCGATCCCCGACCCGGCATCGGCGAGGCCGCCACCTTCGCCCTCGAGCGAGTCGCCAGCGGCCTCGACCCCACCGACCTCAACCGCCTCGACCGCGACCCCCGCCCCGAGGTCCAGAACGCCCTCGCCGCCTACCGCGCGCGAAGCGCCTGATCGATCCCGACAGCGCCGGCGCTAGCGGACCGCCCTGACGATCGCCGTCGGCACGCCGGCCACGACGATCCCGGTGGCGAGCCCGAGGAGGCCGAAGCCGCCGGCGACCACGCAGCCGACCACGCCCATGCCGGCCGCGACGCCCGTGGCCGAGGCGAGCTCGATCGATCGCAGCGAGAAGCCGGGCCGCGAGGCGGTCCATATCACCGCCGCGGCGCCGCTCAGGGTGCAGACGAGGATGCAGAGCGGCATCGGGGCCGCCGGCGCGCAGCCGGCGCAGTGATGACCGAGCGCGGACACCAGCATCGGGCAGAGCAGAGGAACCAGGCCGGCGACGGCGCCGATGCGCATGCCGCGCGCGATCCCGCGCCCGTACCAGCCCCCGGCGACCAGGGCGGCGACGACCAGCCCCGCGACCACCGCGGCTCGCCACGACCCGCCATTCGCCGCGGCGACCGCCAGCGCGAGCCCGAACGGGAGCGCCTGGACGGTCGCGCGCCGGAGGCGGGCCCGCTCGTACGCGCGGCGACATCGCCGGGCCGCGCTCGCCGGCTCAGAGCGTTCCATGGCGTGACCTCCACGCGACCCGGAGTCGCGCCAGCGCGCGCTCGAGGCGCTTGCGGAGCGTGGCCGGAGCCGCGTCGCCGCGCCCCCCGGCGCCGCCCATCACCGACGCGAGGATCACCTGCACGTCGGCGGGCGAGAGCGTCCCCAGCACCTCCACCGCCGCGGCCTCGAGCTGCGCGGCGGCCACATCGACCGGCGCCGCGGCCCGATGGTCGTCCCCGGGTAGCTCCACCTCCTTGCGGCGCTGCCGGCGGCGCCGGACGGTCCTGCACTCCCAGGCCGCGAGGGTCAGCGCCCAGGTCACCGCGTCGCGGTCCGGATCGAACTCGGACGCTCGCTCGAACAGCCTCATGAGCGCCTCCTGGGCCGCCTCCTCACCGTCGCTGGCGCTGGCGAGCGCCCGGCTGGCGAACCGCGACACCGGCGGCCAGAGCAGCTGAAACAGCGGATCGAACGCGGCCCGGTCCCCGTCGGCGAGCGCCGCGAGGAGCTGATTGGCCCGGAGTCGCGCGAGCTCGTCCATCCGCCTCCATCACAACCGGCGCGCCGGGGACTTACTTCCCCCCCGGACACGACGGGCATCCATCGCAGTCGGGGCAGCACGGGCACCCGGCGGCGCCGCTCGCGCTCGACGCGAACGCGGCCGCCGGCGCGGCGAACAGGAACAGGGCAGCGAGCAGGGAACGAAGGCGCATCGGATTCTCCTTTTTTGTGAAGCGACGACCCTTCGTCTAGGCGGCTCCGGGCCGATCGTGACCCTCATCGGCGTCGAACCCGCCGGATTATTTCGACCGACATTTTCGGGGGTGGCGGACCGCCCGGTTCCCGGATATAGCTCTGCCGAGCTATCTATGGCGAGCCATAAGGAAGCCAGGTCCCTCTGGGAGATCGCGGTGCTCTCGTTCCTCCACGAGGAGCCGATGCACCCGTACGAGATGCAGCGCCTCCTGCGCGAGCGGCACAAGGACGAGCTCCTGGCCCTCAAGCGCGGCTCGCTCTATCACGCGATCAACCGGCTGAAGGACGAGTCGCTCATCGAGGCGATCGCCACCGCGCGCGAGGGCCGGCGCCCGGAGCGGACCACCTACCGGATCCTGCCGGAGGGCGAGGAGGAGCTGGTGCGCTGGCTGCGCGACCGGATCTCGGTCCCCCGTCACGAGCCCTCGGACTTCGTGGCGTCGATCAGCTTCCTCGTCTACCTGGCCCCGGCCGACGCCGCCGCCCAGCTCGAGGCGCGCGCCGCGCTGCTCGAGCAGGAGATCGCCGGGCGCGACGCCGAGATGAAGGGCGCCGCCGGCCGGGTCGGGCGCATCAACCTCATCGAGAGCGAGTACCTGAACGCCGTGCGCAAGGCCGAGCTCCGCTGGATCCGCGGCGTCACCGGCGAGATCCGCGCCGGCCGGTTCGACTGGAGCCTGAAGAAGATCCTCGAGGGCGTGCGCGCCGCCCGCCGCAAGGCCAGCGCCAGAGCCACCGCAAGAAAGGAGCGATCGCCATGAAGCACCGCCTCGCCCCCGTCCTCACTCTCCTCCTGCTCGCGCCGATCGTCGGCGAAGTCCTGAGCGGCGCCACCCGGCTCAGCTACATCATCGTCCTCATCCCCGAGATCATGGTCTGGGGATGCGGCGCGCTCCTGGTCCGCGAGGCGGTGCGCCGCTGGCGCGGGGGATGGATCAGCATGCTCGTCCTCGGTCTCGCCCTGGCGGTGGCCGAGGAGCTCGTCATCCAGCAGACGTCCCTCGCCCCGCTCCCCTGGCTGGGCGACCTGCCCGCCTACGGCCGGGTCTGGGGCGTGAACTGGGTCTACTTCCTCTTCATGCTCGGCTACGAGGCCACCTGGATCGTGCTCGTGCCGGT
>DATHKR010000032.1:0-2773 GCA_035489015.1 Kofleriaceae bacterium
CCAGCCTTCCATCCCTCCGATCGTCGACGAAGCGTGGGTGCGGGCCGCGCAGGCCGCCGGGCAGGGACGCGGCGCCGACCTCGTCCTCGCCGATGTGCGGCGGTACTTCGATGGTCGCGATGGGCGCGCCGCGTTCGAGGAGCGGCACATCGCGGGCGCGGTCTGGGTCGATCTGGAGACCGATCTGGCCGACCTCCAGCAGCCGGCCACGGCGGGGCGACATCCGCTGCCCGGTCCGGACGCGTTCGCTCGCGCGATGGGGGCGCTCGGGATCGGCGACGAGACCACCGTGGTCGCCTACGACGACACCGGGGGGATGACGGCCGGGCGGATGGTCGTGATGCTTCGGGTGCTGGGGCGGCGGGCCGCGTTGCTCGACGGGGGGCTGCGTGGCTGGACGGGGTCGACCGAGAGCGGGCCGACGCGGCGGCCGGCGCCTCGGAGCTTCACGCCGCGGCCGTGGCCGCCGGAGGTGCTGGTCGGCGCCGACGAGGTCGGCCGCGCGGTCGCCGGCGGTGGGGTGGTGCTCGATGCTCGCTCGGCCGAGCGGTTTCGCGGCGAGCCGTCCGCGCTCGACTCGCGGCCGGGCCACATCCCGGGGGCTCGCAGCGCGCCCTGGGGCGCGGTGCTGGATTCATCGACCGGGCGGTTCCGCAGCGCGGAGCTTCTCGCGCAGCACTACCGCTCGCTCGGGGTCGAGTCGGCCGACGACGTCATCGCGTACTGCGGCAGCGGGGTCAGCGCGTGCGTCAACATGCTCGCGATGGAGCACGCCGGGCTCGGGACCCCGCGCCTGTACGTGCCCAGCTGGTCGGGCTGGTCGGCCGATCCCGATCGGCCGGGCGAGCTGGGAGGCTGACTGGCCGGGCGGCGGCGACCAGTCAGTCTCGATGCGCATCGGTTACCGAGGGACCGCGACGTCGCCGGTGGCGACGCCGATACCGCGTCCGGCGAGGACGGTCGCGACCTCGTCGTAGCCGGGGAGCTGGCGCTGCTGGTGGAAGTCGTAGACCAGGCCGCGGCCCGAGTCGCTGACCGTCATCGGTCCGGCGTAGCCGGGCAGGCCGCCCGGCGAGCCCCAGGCGCCGATGAAGGCGGCGTTGTTGTTCTTGCAGCCGCCCGAGCACGTGGTCAGCGGATCGGAGTTGTCGGGGCGGCCGTGGTCCGAGACCTCGGTCTGGCGGTGGAAGTCGATGTCGATCTCGCCGACGGTCGAGCCCTCGTTCCACTGCGGCTGCAGGCAGAGATCCCTGCCGCTCTCCTCGAACAGACTCTTGAACGCGTGATCCATGTTCGGGTGCGCGAGCGTCGGATCGAAGGGCCCGCCCTGGGTGAAGCCGACCGTCGGCGAGAAGCTCCCGTTGTCGGCGTTGCGATAGCGGATGTGGCCGTTGAACTGCGCGTTCGCGATCATCCCGTGGCCCTCGGCGCTGTAGTGGAAGAACACGCGATACGAGTCGGTGCCGCCGCCGTTGAAGCCGAGCGAGACCATGAACTTGGTCTGATCGATCATGTCCCAGAGCGTGCGGACGTTGCCGAGGACCTCGACCTCGGTGTTCTGCAGCATGTGGATGAGGTAGGCGGAGACCGCCTCGCCATCGCCGCCGATCCGCGCCATCTGCGACAGATCCATCGGAGCGGGCGGCGGCTCGTCCACGATGCCGCCACCGCAGTCGCCACCGCCGCGCGCGGTGAAGACACGAGTGTTGCCGCTGCAGATGAACCAGTCGCCCTCGATGACGTGCGCGGAACAGGACGAGCCCTGGCCGCCGGTCCCCGACGCCCAGACGGCGCCGTCCGCGCCGTACACGACCGCATTGCAGTCGCCCTGCATCGCGAAGCTGTCAGGGGCCGCGCCGAGCCCCGCGTTCGTCGCCCAGATCGCGCCACCGCCCTGATAGAGGACGAGGTTGTTGTCGTCCTGATAGACGAGCGCGGTACTTCCCGACCCGATCGACTCGCCGGGGGAGAGGGCCTCGCCAGCTTCGAGGCGATCCGCGGAGAGCGCGTCGGTCGAGGTCAGCGATGGTTCGTCGAGCGAGGTGCAGCCTGAGAGCGAAGCTCCGATGGTGAGGAGCAACGTGAGATGACGCATGGCGGGACTCCTTTTTGAGAACCGCGACCTTAGTGATCGCCTCGGCTGCGTCGACTTAAGAGCGCTTAATGTGGCTCGAGAGATCGAGCACCGACGATGACTCAATCGAGGTAGCCCCAGCGATTCTCCTCGAAGACGTAGTAGGGGCGGCCGAACGGAGCGACCGCGGTCCAGCCGAGGACGTGTCGCCCGCCGGACGCATCGTAGGTGAAGCCCATCGGGTCGCCGTACCTTGCGCGAGGGAGCTCCGGCAGGTAGGTCGGGACGAGCTCTTCGAGGCGGTCGGGATACGCCCCGCGCTCGCCGTGGTAGGCGCGCACGGCGTCGATGATGCGGGTCGCCTCCGCGCGGACGCGCTCGTCCTCGCGCGCGTTGCGGCGGATGAGCATGGCGACCACAGCGCCGACCCCCACGATCGCGGCGGCCACGACGCCGATGATCACCGCGATGGACCGCGCGCAGGCCCGTCTCACCGCGTGTGAACGCGGCACCGGCGGGCAACATTCCCTGCGCGGAGCGATCGCCTGTCTGCTGGTCAGTCGTCGGGGGATTCGAGGCGTTCGATGTCGGCCAGGTCTTGAAGTCGGCCGGACGCGCGCTTGTTCCGGATCAGATGCTCACGGGAGAGCACCGCGACGGGGCGCCCGCCGAAGCGGGTCAGAACTCGGTCGCGGTGAG
>DATHKR010000033.1:0-99402 GCA_035489015.1 Kofleriaceae bacterium
CAGCTCCAGGACGGCCTCACCGAGGCCCTCGCCGTCATCGAGCAGGCCTGCGACGAGTTCGGCGGCGTCGACTGAGTCGCGGCTGACGCTTCAGGGGGCCAGGCTGCGGGCCAGATAGGTCATGAGCACGCGGCCGGCCTCCTCGAGCGATCGACCAAACGCGATGATGCCGTCCTCGTGGCCGGCCATCGAGAGGATCTGGCGCTCGCTGAGCGCGGTCTCGCGGCGGAGGCGCTCCATCTCGCGCGCCATGTCCTGGGTGCCGTAGGGGACCTCGGGGCGGGTGGTCGGGATGGCGAGGGCGGCGGCTCGGCGCCAGATGGTCGGGGCGTGGGCGTGGAGGACGGCGCGGATGTGCGGGCCGAGGTCGTAGATGGCGCCGTGGGTCATCGACTCCGAGGACGGGCGCACCATGCCGGCGCTGGTGACCCTGTTCTTGCTGACGTCGTAGCGCTCGACCACGCAGAAGTCGTCGATGGCCACACGGGGCAGCCCGCCGGTCTGGGTGCCGCTGATGAGCATGGCGCGGCGGCCGAGCCCGCTGGCCGGCGGGCCGACCCTCACGCTGAGGTTGCCGAAGCCGGCCCCTCCGTAGCGGCCGGGATCCTGGCCGACCAGCCCGCACAGCGACATGACCTGGCGCCAGCCGGCCAGCTGGTCGGCCAGCGCGCCGTAGCGGGTCGGGTCCAGCTTGTGGCCCCGGTGATCGGCCTCGAACTTGATGACCCCCTCCTCGGCGGTCACGCACATGCCGCAGGCGCCCTGCCCTGGCGCGCACGAGGCGGTGCCCGACGCGCTCACCGTCCCGCCTCCACCACGTCGGCCTCGAGGTTGCGCAGGATGGCCACGAGCTCGTGTCGCTCGCGCTCGCCGATCTGCACGGCGCGGAGAGCGTCGCTCACGTCCTCGATCATCGCGTCGAAGTGGGCCGCGCGGATCCCCCGTCCGTCGTGCACCCGCCGGAGCGAGCGCCCGCGGTAGCGACACGGACCGCCGGACAGCTCGCACAGCTCGACCACCATCTGCGCCTTCAGCCGGCGGAAATCGGCCCCGGCGAAGAAGCCCTGAATGCGCGGGTCCGCCGCCATCCGTCCGACCATCTCGTCGACCACCGCGCGAATGCCGTCCACCCCGCCCAGCCGGACGTAGAGCGACTTTTCCTCCTCGACGAGCGAGCCGCCGGCCCGGCTGTCGCTGCCGTCCGGCTCGAGCCCGCCACCGGCCCCGGATCCCATGCGCGGACACCCGGCCGCCGCCAGCGCCATTCCGAGCGCGAGCACGAGCGCCGGCGCGCGTGGGGACGCCCATCCGAGCGAGGAACGCATGCTGGCGATCCTGGTTATACTTGAAGGCAAAGGGCATGAGTGAACCCCAGACCCGCGCCCTCGCGCTGCCCGTGCCGACCTCACCGGTGCGGTTCCGCCTGGCCCGGTCGCTGAAGGCGGCCTCGGTCGGCGAGGTCATGGCCCTCGACGAGCGAGGCGACGTGGTGGACCCGCGCCGCAGCCGTCTGGCCAACGCGCGGCTCTGGTTCGGCGCCGCGACCATGGGCGCGCTCGGCTGGGGCAGCGTCGCCGCCCTCGGCGGGGCCGCGTTCCTGGGCCCGGCCTTCCTGGCCGGATGCATCGGCCTGGTGGCGTGGGAGTCGCGCCGGCTGCGCGAGCTCAAGCGGGCGATCGCGCTGGCCGCGTCCGGGCGGCGCGACGAGGCCGCCGCCGCGTTCGCGTTGCTCGAGACCCGCCGGCCCGGCCCCGCGCTCAAGGCGACCATCGACTACTGGATCGGCAGCCTGGCCTGGCAGCGCGGCCAGTTCGGCGAGGCCGAGAAGCGCTTCGAGGCCGCGCTCGGCACCTGCTATCGCACCCGCCGGCTGGAGGTGCTGTGCTGGATCGTGGAGTTCAGCCTGGTCCAGCTGCTCGCCGCCACCGGTCAGATCGAGCGCGCGCTGCGCATCCGCGCCGAGCTGGACCGCGCCCCGGACGGCGACTACTTCCGGCTCGCCCGCATGCTCACCGACCTCACCATCGCGTTCCACCGCGGCTCGGCCGCGGAGCTGCCCGACGATCTGTACGAGTGGGCACACGAGGCGCTGGAGATGAACCGGTTCGGCAACGGCCTCGTGCTCCTGGCCTGGGCCTTCACCGAGCGCGGCGACGACGAGATGGCCCGACACCTCCTGCGCGTGGCGCCGGACCGGCTCGAGGCCTGCTTCCTGTCGGAGACCGATCCGACCCTGGCCCGCTGGATGGAGGAGAAGCGCGCGGCCTGGGCGATCGACGGCGAGCAGGACCTCTGGGAGTAGTCAGCGCGCCCGCGCCCCGAAGGGCGCGAGCGGACGCCTTCCCGGCCTCACCGCAGGGAGGTGCTAGTTTCCGCTGGCCGGCTTGGCGGAGTCGGGCGAGGACGAGGCCTGCTTGCCCTCGACGATGATCTCGACGCGCCGGTTGTTGGCGCGACCCTCGGCCGAGCGGTTGTCGGCGACCGGCTCGTCCTCGCCGCGCCCGCTGGCGCTGATGCGATCCGGCGAGACGCCGCTGTTGACCAGGAACGCGCGCACCGACTCGGCGCGGGCGAGCGACAGGCGGCGGTTGGAGGTCGACGATCCGCGCGAGTCGGTGTGCCCGGCGACCACGATCTTTCGATCCTCGTCGTAGGCGTTCAGCGCCTCGGCCACCTTGCGCAGCTGCTGCTCGGCGATCGGCAGGAGCGACGCGGCGTTGGTCTTGAAGAGGACCGAGCCCGACAGCGTGATGACGGTGCCGCGCGAGTCCTCCTTGACCTTGGCGATCTCCTCGAGGCTCTTCATCGCCGCGCTCAGCCGCTTCTCGACGTCCGCGCGGGCCTCGCGCTCCTTGCTGAGCTCGTTCTGGGTCTTGCCGAGCCGATCGCGCGAGGTCTTGGCCACGGTCTCGAGGAGCTCGCGGTACTCGCGGTCGGCTTCCTCGTACATCTTCTTGGCCGCCATGATGCCGGCGCCGGCCATCGCGATGAGCGCCTTGCGCTGGGCGATGTAGGCCAGGGTGCGGGCGCGCGTCGAGTTCTCGTCGTCGTTGAATTCGGACTCGGCCGCCTCCAGCGCCTGCCGGGCGCTGAGCAGCTGATCCGGGACCAGCTCCTTGGCCTGGCTCTCGCTCGCCTTCTCGTAGGTGGCGCGCGCGCTGACCAGCTCCGGCGAGGGAGGGGCCGAGCCGCAGGCGGGGAGGCCGAGCGCGACGGACA
Organism: Kofleriaceae bacterium; assembly: GCA_035489015.1. Classification (GTDB taxonomy): domain Bacteria; phylum Myxococcota_A; class Polyangia; order Haliangiales; family Haliangiaceae; genus DATFRY01. Next base: position 3,220 of record DATHKR010000033.1, read on the forward strand.
GGCCGAGCACGGTGCGGAGCGCCATCGCCGAGATGGACGTGGACATCGACTGGGACGCGTCCATGGCTACTGCACCTCCCGCTTGAGCTCTTGCACCTTGCGCATGGCCGCCTCGGCCTCGCCGCGGGCCTGCGCCTCGCGGGCGAGCGCGAGCGCCAGATCGGCGTCGGCCTCGGCGCGCTTGAGGACGAGCGCCGCGTCCTCGTACTCCTCCTCGACGATGAGCGCCTCGGCGTTGCGCAGGTGATCGCGAGCCATCTTGAGGTGGAGGGCCGCCTTGGGAGTGTTCTCGGCCCCGACCTCCTCGGCAGCGCGGATGGCCGAGTTGGACTCGGTCAGCTGGTGAGTGGGTGGGCTCGCGCCGCCGCAGGCCGCGACGACGAGAGAAAGACTGGTTCCAAGCAAAGTTAGGCGTGTTCTCATGGTCGTATCGGCGCCATTCTAGTTCGAACCGACCGACCTGGCCACAAGTGGCGGCTTCACCTATTCGGTCAAATCGCGCGGATACCATACATGCCCCCCTGCCCGGGAACGGCTGCACACAGGCAGTTGCAAGCCCGCGGCGAGCCGCGCCGACAGCGAACCCCGAGCGAGTCATTTCCGCGCCATGACGCATCGCCCGACTGGCATGTCGGTTGCGATGGATCCGGCTCATGCTCGAGCACCGCCTGGCCCTTGCCCTCGTCGTCGCTGCGGGGGCCGGCTGTGTTTCCGACTCGCTCGGCGAGCTCGACCTGGCCGCGACGGTCTGCGCGGACGGCCCGACCGTGCGAGGCATCGACGTCTCCAAGTGGCAGGGCGCGATCGACTGGGATCAGGTGGCGGGGGGCGGGATCGACTTCGCGTTCATCCGGGTCAACCACGGCCTGGACGACATCGACGAGCGCTTCGACTTCAACTGGGCCGAGGCGCGAAGGCTCGGCATCCTGCGCGGCGCCTACCAGTACTTCCTGCCCGACCAGGACGCGGTCGCCCAGGCCGACCTCTTCCTCGACCGCATGGGCGCGCTCGACCAGGGTGACCTGCCGCCGGTGCTCGACGTCGAGAACACCGGTGGGGGCATGTCGGCCGCCGCCATCGCCGAGCGGGTCGGCCAGTGGATGGCCCGGGTCGAGCCGGTCCTCGGCATGAAGCCGATCATCTACACCGGCAAGTACTTCTGGCAGGACAACGTCGTCTCGGGCGACTTCGCCGACCATCCGCTCTGGATCGCCTACTGGGACGTCACCTGCCCCGACCTGCCGTCGCCGTGGGGCGACTGGGTGTTCCATCAGACCAGCGACAGCGGCAGCGTGGCGGGGATCAGCGGCGCGGTCGACACCGACCTCTTCAATGGAACGATCGACGACCTCAAGGCCATGGGCCGGTCCGATGGCTGCGGCGACGGCGAGTGCACCGACGGCGAGAGCGCGGACACCTGCGCCGCCGACTGCGCCCCGCCCTGCGCGGTGATCGACGGCGCCGGCGGCGTGGTCGACGACGGCGGGCCCTGCTTCCAGGCCGGCGGCGATCCGCAGTTCATCCGGGTCGAGAACGCCGGCTACGGCTCGTTCCTGCGCTGGACCCACGCCACCGCGCTGGCCGAGCCGGCCAACTACGGGGAGTGGCGGCTCCACTTCGCCGAGGCCGGGCGCTACCGGGTCGAGGCGCACACGCCAGCGCCCTGGGCCGAGTCGCGCCAGGCCGTCTACCAGGTGACCCACGCCGGCGACGAGACCGCCGTGGAGATCGACCAGACGGCGGTCGACGGCTGGAACCCGCTCGGCGATCTCGACTTCGCGGCCGGCGGCGCCCAGTCGATCCGCCTGGACGACAACACCGGCGAGCCCGGCGAGGACGAGGTGAAGATCGTGTTCGACGCGATCCGCCTCACCCGCCTGGGCGGCGGCGCCAGCGGCGATGGCAGCGACGACGACGGCGCCGGCGGCGATGGCCCCGGCGACGACGGCGGCGGGAGCAGCGGCGACGACGGAATCGCCGGCGGAGGCGGGTGCACGGCCGCGGGCGGGCACTCCGGCTGGTTCGCCGTCTGGCTCGTCCTCGGGACGATCGGCGCGGCAGCGCGCCGCCGCCGCGCGAGCCGATCCTAGAGCTCGGCGCGCCCGCGCGGTTTGGCTGGCCGCGCGGATCCCGCGTGATATGAAGACGTCGTGTTGGATCTGACGATCTTCCAGTCCAGCGACACCTGGGTCGCGCTCTTGACCCTGACGGTCATGGAGATCGTGCTCGGGATCGACAACATCGTCTTCATCTCGATCCTGTCCGACCGCCTGCCGCTCGAGAAGCAGGCGCGTGCCCGCCGGCTCGGCCTCGGCCTGGCGCTCATCATGCGCATCGGCCTGCTCTTCACCATCACCTGGATCATGCAGCTCACCGCGCCGCTGTTCACGGTGCTGAGCCAGGAGATCTCCGGCCGCGACCTCGTCCTCGGGCTGGGCGGCCTGTTCCTGATCGGCAAGGCCACCCACGAGATCCACGCCAAGATCGAGACGACCAGCGAGGAGCACCAGGCCGGGGCCGGCGGCACCGCGTCGCTGCCGTTCATCCTGGCCCAGATCCTGGCCCTGGACGTGGTGTTCTCGCTCGACTCGGTCATCACCGCGGTCGGCATGGCCCAGCACGTCCTGGTCATGGTCATCGCGACCGTCGCCGCGGTGATCGTGATGCTCGTGTTCGTGAACGCGATCTCCACGTTCATCAGCCGCCACCCGAGCATGAAGATGCTGGCGCTCAGCTTCCTCCTGCTCATCGGCGTGGTGCTGGTCGCCGACGCGCTCGATCAGCACATCGAGAAGGGCTACATCTACTTCGCGATGGCCTTCTCGCTCGGGGTCGAGCTGCTCAACCTCCGCCTGCGCAAGCGGCCCGGCAAGCCGAAGCCGGGCCCGGATCAGTCGACCGTGTAGCTCTGGCGGGGCGGCAGGCCGCGCGCCGCGCGGGCGCGGTTGTCCGCCTCGAGCAGCTGGCCCTGGTCGCCGATGTCGAGCCACTCGCCGGCGAACCGGTAGCCGTAGACGGGCACGCGTGGGTGCAACCACGCGACCAGGTTGCCCGGCTGATCCTTCGAGTTGCCCCCGGCCAGGTACGTCGCGATGAGCGGCACGTGCTCGTGCCGGTACAGATAGACCGCGATGGCGACCAGGTCGGTGGTCGGGTTGGCCGGCTTCTCGACGAACGAGGTGATCCGGTCGCGCTCGTCCAGCTCGACGATCGAGTACTGCTTCACCAGCTCGCGGTCGGGACAGCGGTAGAGCGCGATGGCGCTGCCGTCCCCCTTGCCGCGCCAGAACCGGGTGTAGTCGACCAGGCTGAAGTCGAACAGGTTGTCGCCCGCCACCACCAGGAGGTCGTCGCCGGCCAGCCCGGCCCTCTCGATCGTGAACTGGATGTCGCCGATCGCGCCGAGCCGGTCGTCGTTCGACAGGGTGCCGTCGTCGTGGACCGAGATCGGCGCGCGGTCGGCCCGCCCCGCGGCCCAGGCCGCGAACGACGGCGCGAAGCGATGGTTGGTGACCAGGTGGATCTGGTCCACCTCGTCGACCTCGACGATCTTGTCGCAGATGAGGTCCACCATCGGTCGACCGCCGATCGGCAGGAGCGGCTTGGCGGTGTGCTCGGTCAATGGCCGCAGGCGGGTCGCGTAGCCCGCGGCGAGGACGATGGCCTTCATGACCAGCCGTTATAACCGGCGCGTCACGCCTCGTCGAGCACGTGGCGGATGCAGTCGAGCAGCTCCTGCGGCGTGAACGGCTTGGGCAGGAAGCGGGCGTCGACGTCGATCAGCCCCTGCTCGACCGCGACGCCGTCGGGATAGCCGGACATGTACACGACGCTGAGATCGGGGCGAGCCGAGCGGAGACGGTGCGACAGCTCGCGCCCGTTCATCTGCGGCATCACCACGTCGGTCAGCACCATGTGGATGTCGCCGGTGTAGCGCTCGGACAGGAGCAGCGCGTCGCCGCCGTGACGCGCCTCCAGGATGGTGAAGCCGCGGTTCTGCAGGATCCGGCGGGTGACCCGGCGCAGGTCGTCGTCGTCCTCGACCAGGAGGATGGTCTCGTCGCCGCCGATGTTGCTGATCGTCGCGCGCGTGGTGGCCCGCGCCGGCAGGTCGTCGACCCGCGGGAAGTAGACCTTGAACGTGGTGCCCCGGCCCGGCTCGCTGTACACCCAGATGAAGCCGCCGCTCTGCTTGACGATGCCGTACACGGTGGCCAGGCCGAGCCCGGTGCCGCGCCCCGACGGCTTGGTGGTGAAGAACGGCTCGAAGATGCGGGCCTGGGTCTGCCGGTCCATCCCGATCCCGGAGTCGGTCACCGCCAGGACCACGTAGGGCCCGGGCGCGCCGGCCGCGTGCCGGCCGATGTAGGCGTCGTCCATGCGCGCGTTGCGGCACTCGATGCTGATGCTGCCGCCGGTCGGCATCGCGTCGCGCGCGTTGACGACCAGGTTCATGATCACCTGGTCCATCTGGCCGCGGTCGGCCATGACCGAGCCGAGCGCGACCGCCGGCGAGGTCTGCAGCCTGACGTCCTCGCCGATCACTCGCTGCAGCATCTTGCCGAGGTCGGCGACCACGGCGTTGAGGTCGAGCACCTCCGGCTTGCGCACCTGCCGCCGGCTGAACGCGAGCAGCTGCGAGACCAGGTCGGTCGCCTTGCGGGTGGCGGCGCGGATGATCTCGACGTCCTCGAGCGCGCTCGGGTTGGTCAGCTCGCTGGCCAGGAGCGCGCTGCAGCTCTCGATCACCCCGAGCACGTTGTTGAAGTCGTGCGCGATGCCGCCGGCCAGCCGGCCGATGCTCTCCATGCGCTGGGCGGCGCGCAGCTGCTCCTGCAGCTGGCGGGTCTCCGACACGTCGACCGCCAGGCCGACCGTGCCGATCGCGCGCCCGCCGGCCAGCTGCGCGACGATGTGCGCCTCGTAGATGCACTTCTGCGACTCGAACTCGAAGCGGACCGGCTTGCCGGCCAGCGCCCGGCGATGGGCCGACAGCGACGGCAGCTCGACGCCGAAGCGGCGGAAGAAGTCGCCGATCCCGTGGCCGATGATCTCCTGCGAATCGACGCGGAAGGTCTCGAGCAGCGACCCGGCCGCCGAGACGATGGTGAGGTGCTGATCGGTGGTCCACACCACGGCGGGGAGCTGCGCCAGCGCGTCCCTTGGCCGCTGCGCCCCCCCGACCGGCCCCTCTTCGTCTTCTCGCGAGATCACGACCCAGCGTCGTCCGTGTGACATGGCGACGCACGCGTCCTCGAGGACTCGCGCACCCACTCCCCTACATGAGAATGGCGCGGCCCGCCACGCGGCGTCAACGACTCGAACGCCGGGGCGGGCGGCCTTCCCTGCGCGCTGCTCAGTCTTCTCCACTCGAGCGACCGCGCCGCTCGTGACCGCCGCGCGGGGGTGAGCTGTCGGCCGCGGCCCGCTCTCCCTGCTTGCCCCCGGTCGCCCCGGCGACCGTCTGCACACGCTGATCGGCGTCGAGCTCCCCGGCCACGGGCGGCGGCCACGACGGGCTCGGCGGCAACGCGATGCGCTGGCTGGTCCGGATTGCCGCCTGCTCGCCGCCCTCCTCGCTGTCCCCCTCGCTCACCTCGCGCAGCTTGTCCTTGAGCGTCGTATAGGAGATCCCGAGAGCGCGCGCCGCCAGCCGCTTGTTGCCGTGACTGCGCGCGACCATCAGGCGGATGAGGTAGCGCTGGAACTGGTGGGTAGCCAGGTGGAACAGGTTGGCCTTGGACTCCGAGCGAGACACGTACTCGTCGGCCACCTGGTTGAGCGTGGGCAGCCAGTACTCCGGCGGAATGTCGTCCTCGCGGATCTCGGTGCGCGGCGCCAGCGCGACCATCCTCATCATGAGGTTCTCCAGCTCGCGGATGTTGCCGGGCCAGTCGTAGCGGCGCAGCACCTCGAGGGCCCCCGCCGCCAGGCCTGGCGCCTCGCCGCGGCCCATCAGCCCGGCGTGCTTGCGCAGCAGCAGGCGGGCCAGATCCGGGAGATCCTCGGATCGGTCGCGCAGCGGCGGCACCGTGACGTGAAGGACGTTGAGCCGGAAGTAGAGGTCCTCGCGGAAGCGCCCGAACTTGACCTCTTCGTGCAGTCGCTTGTTGGTGGCGGCCAGGACGCGCACGTTGACCGGGGTCGGCTCGTTGGCGCCGAGCCGCTCGATCTCGCGCTCCTGCAGGACGCGCAGCAGCTTGAGCTGCGCCTCGCCGTCGAGCTCGCCGACCTCGTCGAGGAACAGCGTGCCACCGTCGGCCAGCTCGAACTTGCCGATGTTGGTGCGATCCGCGCCGGTGAACGCGCCCTTCACGTGACCGAACCAGTACGAGCCCAGGAGGCTGGCCGGCACCGCCGACACGTTGACCGTGACGAACGGCCCGTCGGCGCGATCCGAGCGCGAGTGGATGTAGCGGGCCAGGACCTCCTTGCCGACCCCGGACTCCCCCTCGATGAGCACGGTCAGCGGCGTATCAGCCACCCGCCGGGCCAGCCGGATGACCAGCGCCAGCATGTCGCTGCGCGTGTCCTCCAGCAGCGTGAACGCCTCGCGCAGCCAGTTCTTGTGGGTGCGCGACTCGAGCAGCTCGCGCTTGGTGCGCCGGTACTCCAGCGCCCGACGGATGTGCTCGGAGATGTTCTGGTAGTTCTCGTAGCTCTTGACCAGGAAGTCGAACGCGCCCTTCTTCACCGCCTCGACCGCGTTCCGGATCTCGGAGTGGGCCGTGCACATGATGACCTCGACGTCGTCGCGCTCCTGGCGGATCTGCTCGAGGACGTGGAACCCGGTGGTGTCGGGCAGGTTGAGGTCGAGCAGGACGACGTCGACGTGGTGCTTGGTCAGCGCCTCGAGCGCCTGCCAGCCGGTGTAGGCGTTGATGCGACGGTAGTTGCCGAGGTACTTGGCGATGTTGCGGTGAAAGGACTCCTCGTCGTCCACGATCAGCACCGTGGGCGCCGCCAGCTCCTTTCCCTGCTCGGGCTTCTGCGGTCGGCTCGTCACGCGGTCTTGGGACGCAGGGAGACTCCGCCCCCGCTCGCTTCAGACGCGGGCGGCCACGGAGTCGCCGAAGATGGACATCGCGCTCTCGGCCAGCGATCGGGGATTCCCGCCGCGAGGGACGTCGACCACCGCGCGGTATCCGCTCGCCTCGAGGGCGATCTCGTGGCGCATCCCCCTGGACGAACGGAGCGCGTAACACCTCGCCCGGACCTCGACCCCACCATGCACACCGGCGATTTCTGCAACCTGCTCGACCGAGACTTCAGAAGGCTCAAACGTTGCCTCCATACCGTACTCCTTTGGCTCGGCTCAGTTCAACCCGCGCGAGACTCGCCGGGTCGCTCGTCGTCGCCGATGCGAGGAAGAGCCAGTGTGAATGTCGTGCCATTGCCGAGCTCCGACATCGCCTCCATGCGTCCACCGTGAAGCTGCGCGACGTGACGGGCCACGCCGAGGCCGAGCCCGATCCCGTTGGAGCGCTTCGTCGAGTGGAACTCTCCCGACATCACCTTTTCCAGGGTCTCCCGCGACATCCCGGGCCCGTTGTCGCGCACTCGCAGCGTCACCTCGGCGCCGATGCCCATGGCCGCTTCCAGCACGACCTCGCCTCCACGGCCATTCACGACGCATGCATCCGCCGCATTCGCTGCCAGATTGTACACCGCTCGCCGGAGGAGATTCTCGTCACCGTCGAGCGACTCGGTGTCGACGTCGACGGCGAACGACACGCCGCGCCACTTGGGGCTGGAGCGCAGATCCGACGCAATATCCTCGAGCATGCCCTGAGCCTCGATGTGAGAAAGGCTCAGAGACACTGACCCCTCCGCGGTCAAGCGACGCAGATCCTCGAGATATTTCTTCAGCTTCGGGAGCTCCTTCTGGCGCATGAAGTCGAACAGCTCCCAGGCATCGTCGTCCTCGCGGTGATTGGCCAGGCTCTCGCACGCGGTCCGCACGCTCTCGATCGGGTGGCGCAGGTCGTGGGTGAGCCCGGCAGCGACTCGCCCGAAGGTGGTCAGTCGCTCTCGCCGACGCGCCTCGTCGTGCAGCGAGGCGAGCGACGCGGCCATCTCGTTGAGGCGCGCGGCGAGCGCGTCGAGCTCGGCCAGCCCCGACTTGAGGTCGACCACCGCGTCGAGCTTGCCCGAGGCGAGCACCCGCGTGTGCTTGACCAGCGCCTCGATGCCGCGCACGGCCTTGCGGCCGGCGAAGTAGGCGGCGAGCACCGCGACCACCAGCATCACCCCGATGAGGAGGAGCAGGTTCCGCCGCATGGCCGACACCGCGCCGAGCGCCTCTTCGACCGGCTGCTCGATGACGATCGTCCAGCCGCGATCCCCGCCGACGTCGGCCACCGCGGCGAACGACTCGACACCCTGCTGGTTGACGATCGTCTCGCCGGCGCGCGCGCGCCCGACGATCTCGCGGTTGGCCGCGTCGGAGAAGGTGTAGCGCCGCTCCTCTGGATCGCCGTGGGCGAGCAGCGTGCCCTCGCGGGTGACCAGGCGGACGAAGCCGCTCTTGCCGACCCGGACCTGGTTGACCGGCTTCCACAGGTCCATGAGGTCGATCTGCGCGACGATCGCGCCGGACGGCTCGCCGGCCAGGAGCAGCGGCTCGCCGACCACGATCGTGTAGGCGAACGGACCGCTCTGCCCTGCCGACGGCGCGCGGACCGGCGCGGTCGCCGCCTTCCCGGCGCGCGCCTTGTCGGCGATCGCCTTCTGATCGGCGCTGACCTGGCTGCCGCGCGGGCCCGCCACCACCACCCCGGCGGCGTCGTACACGGTCAGACCGTGGAAGTTGCGGAACTGGATCGAGAAGTCGTTCTGGGCCAGGTCCGGCTTCCTGGCCTGGAGAATGGCGAGGCCGATCGTGTTCAGGAGCTCGCGCTCGGATTCGATGTGGGCGTCGATGCGGCGGGCGATGGCAAAGGCCAGACGCTGGTTGCCCCCCACCACCTCGGCGACGGCGGTCTTCTCCGCGCGCGAGACCGCGATCAGGCCGAACGCCGCCAGCGGTGCGAGCCCGACGAGTGCAAGCACCAGCAGTGCGTAGGTCCGGAACCTCAAGGTGTGTCCTTCCCCTCCCCGTAGCCATCTTCGCACGGCCGCAGATCCGCCATCCATCGCCATGACGTGACGCTCGGCTCGACCTTGCCGCAGAAGCGGGCGTCGATCGCGGCGAACCCGCGCAGCTGGTAGAGCGGGGTGGCCGGCATCTCTCGGTCCAGGATCGCCTGGGCCCGGTCGAGGTCGGCCGCGGCGACCGCGGCGTCGAACGCCGGATCCGCGAACCCGGTCATCGAGGGGCGGCCGGCATCCGGCGAGAGGAAGCGGCCGAACCGGCGCGGGCCGCTCGGGAGCGGGCCGAGCACCAGCTGATGGCGGCCGGCGCCGACCTGCGAGGTCAGGTCATCCAGCGGGACCGGTTCGATCTGGACGGCGATGTTCAACCGATCGAGCTGGTGGCGGAGGACGCTGGCGGCCAGGAGCATGGTCGAGTCGTCCTGGCCGACCAGAAGCGACAGCCGCTCCGGAAGCGCCACGGCCTCCTCGGGCCCGCCCACCGGCGCCGCGGTCGCGCTGGCCGGATCGCCGCCGGCCACCCGCGCGACCGCGGGGCGGTTGAGCCCGGCCGCGATGCGGCGGCGAACGGCCGCGCTCGCCAGCGCCGGATCGCGGACGTTGAAGTAGAGGGTGGCGTCGATGACGGCCGGGATGTCGAGGAGCCGGACGCTGCTCATCCCGGTGAACTGTTCCCGGTAGAGATCCGGCGAGAACGACATCACGTCGAGCTCGCGCGCCATCAGCTTGCGCCACTCGTCGGCGGACGAGACCTGGACGATCTCGATGACGTCGATCGCGCCGGGGCCGCGCCGGCGGAGTCGCGCGTGGCCGAGCTGTTGCGACTCGACCCGGTAGGGACCGAGGTCGAAGGCGGCGTGGTTGGCCGGATCGGCGCCGAGACGCGCGCTCGCCTCGTCCTTGAAGATCGCCTCGATCTCACCAGGGCCGGTCGCGCTGGCCGAGACCAGCCCGGGCGACCGGAACGAGGCGGCCAGCTGCTCGGCGGTGTAGGGGGAGGTGGATCGCCGGTCGAGGCGGAGCCGGGCCCCGTCGGGGCGTATCTCCTCGATGTGCTGGTCGAGGTACTCGAAAACCAGGTCCGCGGCGGCCGCCGACGAACCCTCGAGCTCGCGGCCGGCGACGAGCGGGCCGAGCCCGGCGGTGGCGCCGACCCGAAAGACGATCTCTTCAGGGCGGTCACCAACGCCGCTGCAGGCGGCGAACAGAGCCAGAATTACAGCAACAGTTTGCCTGCGTGCCACTCTTCGGGGCTAAGCGTACCACCTGGTGCAAGGCACGAGCGTGGGCACTTCCTTGTTCTTGCCCTTCACGACGACCTTCTTGCTCTTGGTCTGGTTCATTCTGCTCTCCATGGGGGGTTACGCCAGGACCCGTAGCGCCGCCGATCGGCGCTGTCGGGCTGGGACTGTTTGCAGCTGCCGCGGCGGCGGAAATGCCGCCACGGCCTCGGACATCCGTTCGTGCGTGGCGATGAGGAACTGGCGGACGACCGCCTCCTCCGCGACGCGCTCGAAGTAGGGTTTGTCGCAGTTCACGCCCTCGGCCACGCCGCTCTTCAGCCACTCGGAGGCCAGGCATCCACCGCCGCAGTTGGGCCGGTGGCCGCAACCGGTGCACGAGGTCTGCGGGGTGGCGCGCAGCAGGTGGTCGTAGCGGTCCTGCTGCAGGCCGGTCGTCACGTGGCCGATCCCCCACTCCGGGTGGCCGAGGAAGCCGGGACACTTGTAGATGATCCCCTCGGGATCGATCGCGAAGCTATGGTGGTCGTGAAACTCGCACGGCCCGACCACGTTGATCGGGTTCGCGTGAAATCCCCGGCGCAGGATCTCGTCCTGCATCGCGACGTGCAAGCTGGTGTCGGCCTCGCTCCAGGTGCACATGCCGCCGCCGCCGGCCCAGTCGGGGGACGAGAGCCCCTCCATCGCCGGAGTGAACCGCACGTGCGAGCCGGCAGGCAGGCCAGCGTCGGCCAGCTGGCCGACCAGCGGCATGAACCCCTTCGAGGTCTCCGGCGTGTAGTTGCCATTCACGTACACGCCAATGCGCTTGCTCGCGTCCATCGCGTTGCCGAACACGCGCGCGAAGGTGTCCTCGCCCTTCTTGGACACCCGGGTGAGGCTGTGGGTGCTCTGGTCGCCGTCGATGGTCACCTGGACCTCGACCAGGCCGAGCGGCACCAGCAGATCGAGCACCGCCCCGGTCAGGAAATAGCCATTGGTGATGGCCATGAAGGTCAAGCCGAGGCCAGCCGGCGCGATCCGATCGCGAATGCGCGACGCCATCCGGGCGATCCGATCCGGGTGGAGCAGCGGCTCGCCGCCGCAGAAGGCCAGGTGAATGCCGCCGACCCCAGCCGAAAGCGCGCGCTCCGCCAGCCAGTCGGCGGTGCGATCGACGACCTCCGTCTTCATCACCGTCCCGTCGAGGATCCCGTCCTGTGAGCAATAAGTGCACTCGAAGTTGCAGGCCAGGTTGATGCTCACCAGGGCCTCGAGCTGCTGCTTGCGCGACCGCCGCTTCTCGAACCAGGCCAGAAATTCGGCTTCTTCGGCTTCCCGGCTCTCGACCATCACGCCGACGTCGGAGTCCCAGAGATCCGGATCGCGCACCAGCGCGGCATCGGCCTCGCCGAGCTCGTCGCCGGCGTCGGCGCGGCGCAGGGCGGCCAGCGTCTCGTCGTCGACGACGACGAAGCCGCCCGACAGGGTGTTGTGAACGAGGGTGCTGCCCGGCTCGGGGTAGCCAGGCGCGTAGTGGTTGAAGCAAGACAGGCGCATCCGATCCTCCGGTGAGTGCACGGAGCGGGCCGGCCTACCACCGTCCCAGCGCGCCGACATTGCTCACGCGAGCGAGGGGCGATGGAGACGCCTTCCCGACCACCACCGCGCGAACACCGGTCCAGCCGACCGATAACGCTGCGCCGGCAACAGCTTGCCGTCGCGGACGAGAATCTGGCTTCGCCACCGCCGCGTCCGGACCGGTACATTCGGTCGGTAACGGCGATTGCGCAACGAGTGCGCCATCGAGCATCCCGTCGCATCGCGCGGCGAATCGCTTGCGGCCGTTTCTATCGCAGCGGCCCATCGGGATCAAGCACGTCCTCCGACGCCCTCCATCCGTCTGTCGATCGCGTTGGCCGGCTTGCTGCTCATGCAGGGCTGGTCGCCAGGGTCTCACCCGCCTGCTGGTGAGCGCATACCTCGTGTGGGCAGCACAGCCCCGCCACACCCGTACGGGTCACGCGCGGCCAGGCCTCCAGATCTGACGGGCGCGGCCGATTTCACCGATCGGTGAGGGAGCCAGTTCTGACCTGGCAGGCGACGCTGCGGCGCCTCGTGCCGATCGATCTCGTGTTCAAGGTGTCAATCGACCGCCGCTGGCGGTCGAGGACGCTCGGGGCGCGCCTCGTGCTCACCCCGCCGGTGTGGATCGCCGAGAGCGACGGAGAGCAGAGCGCAGCATGACAGCGACCGACGACGGCACGAACACGCGCATTCTCGTCATCGACGACACGCGAGAGATCCACGGCTCGTTCCGCCGCATCCTTTGCCGCCCGCGCCGGGCCGCGCAGGAGCAGGTCGACGCCCTCGAGGCGGCGCTGTTCGGATCGACGTCGGCGCCGGCCGCGCCCGCCTCGACGACGTTCGCCATGGATTCGGCCTACCAGGGGCAGGAGGGGCTGGCGCTCCTGCGCGAGGCCCGCGCGGCCGGCCGCCCGTACGCGCTCGCCTTCGTCGACATGCGGATGCCGCCCGGCTGGGACGGGGTCGAGACCATCTCGCACCTGTGGGCCGAGGACCCCGACCTCCAGGTGGTCATCTGCACCGCGTACTCGGATCAGTCCTGGTCCGACGTGCTGCGCGCCCTGGGCGACCGCGAGAGCCTGCTCATCCTCAAGAAGCCGTTCGACAACATCGAGGTCGCGCAGATGGCCAGCGCGTTGACCCGCAAGTGGGCCTTCCAGCAGCAGCTGCGCACCCGCATGGACGACCTCGAGGCGATGGTGCAGAAGCGCACGCGCAGCCTCGAGGAGCTGAACGAGCAGCTCCAGCGCGAGATGAGCGAGCGCGCCCGCATGGAGGGGGAGCTGCGCCTGGCCCAGAAGCTGGAGGCGGTGGGCCAGCTGGCCGCCGGCATCGCGCACGAGATCAACACGCCCCTCCAGTACGTCGGCGACAGTGTCCACTTCTTGCGCGACTCGTTCAGCGACCTCCTCTCGGTGACCTCGAGCTTCCGCCGGTGCGTGGACACGCTGGCCGCCATCCCCGGTCACGAGGCGCTGATCGGCGAGGTGGAGCGAGCCGCCGAGGAGGGCGACCTGGCCTATCTCGAGGAGAGCGTGCCGCGCGGGCTGGACCGCGCGCTGCAGGGCCTCGAGCACGTCAGCAAGATCGTGCGCGCGCTGAAGGAGTTCGCCCATCCCGGCCAGAAGGAGCGGATGCCGGGGGACATCAACCGCGCGCTCGAGAACGCGCTCATCGTGAGCCGCAACGAGTACAAGTTCGTGGCCGAGGTCGAGACCGATCTCGGCGAGCTGCCGCCGGTCCTTTGCGACCTGAGCGAGCTCAACCAGGTCTTCCTCAACCTCATCATCAACGCCGCCCACGCGATCGGCGACACGGTGAGCGGCTCGGATCGGAAGGGGATCATCCGGGTGATCACCCAGCGCATCGGCGACGAGGTCCGGATCAGCATCGCCGACACCGGCGGCGGGATCCCGGCCGGCATCCGCGAGCGCATCTTCGACCCGTTCTTCACCACCAAGCCGGTCGGCAAGGGGACCGGCCAGGGCCTGGCGATCGCGCGGTCGATCGTGGTCGACCGTCACGGCGGGCGGCTCAGCTTCGAGAGCGGCCCGGACAGCGGCACGGTCTTTCACATCGACCTGGCGATCGAGCGCACCGAGAAGGCGGCGGTCGAGAGCGCGGCCTGAGCCGCGGCTACGGCTTCCGGCCGCGCGGGCGACAGCGCTCCAGCTCGGCGACCAGGACTTCCATCGACGGCCAGCGATCGTCGGGCTGAAAGGCCAGCCCGCGCATGACGACGTCGCGGATCGGCGCCGGCACCCGGCTGTCGGGCGGCGGCGGCGCGATGCGCCCCTCGCTCGCCGCGGCCAGGAAGAACACCGCCGGCGCCTCGCTCCAGGCCGGCCCGAACGCGGTCACCCGGTACAGCGCCTCGTGCAGGGCGAGGCAGAAGCTGAACTGGTCCGAGCCCGGCGTGACGGCGTAGCCGCACAGCTGCTCGGGTGCCATGTACGCCAGCGTCCCGACCGGCGCCAGCTCCTGGGTGGAGGAGCGCTGGCCGGCGCCGCCGCGCGCCTCGTCGCGGCGGGCCTCACCGAGCGGGACGGCCAGGCCGAAATCCGAGACCCGGGCGACGCCGTCCACGCCCACCAGAACGTTCTCCGGCTTGAAGTCGCGGTGGACCAGGCCGGCCCGGTGCGCAGCCGCCAGGCCGCGCCCCGCGCCCGCGAACTTCTCGATCACCTCGTCCCACGCGCGCGGCACCGCGCGCAGCCAGTCTCCCAGCGTCCCCCCGTCGATCCGCTCCATCGCGATGAACAGCCCGTCGCGAGTCCAGCCGACATCGTGAACGGTGACCACATTCGGGTGTGACAGGCGGGCCATCGCCTGCGCCTCTCCCAGGAGGCGCACGTGCAGCCGAGGAAACGACAGCTTGATGGCCACCTCGCGACCGAGATCGAGGTCGAGCGCCGACCACACCACGCCCATGCCTCCGACGCCGATCTGCTCGATCAGCTCGTAGCGGTCGACGCGGTCGCCGCCGCGCCACACGGTGGCGTCGGTGATCCCGCCGACATCGAGCCACATCGGGAGAGTGGAGCCGGGACGCGGGCTCCGGCAGTTGCGGGTCTCGAGCGAGTCGCGGCCGCGCGGCAAGCGCTCCACGGTCTCCTCGCCGCTGCCCGGGGCGCCGGTACGGGGATTCGATTCGTCCGCGTCGGAGTGCATGACGTGCCTGCCCTCGCCGCCGGAAGACGGCGCCGCGCGTTGCTGGCGAGGGACCGCGGCCACGCCAGCGCGAGCTGCAAGGTCGATGCCCCGGCCCGGGTGACCACGTTCCGGGCGGCAGCCGCGATCCGAGGCATGCAGGTGTCCACTCCACAGGACACCCACCCGGCGCATGTCCACTGGACCGGACGGTTCCGTTATGATGCCGCCGGGAGGGAAGCAGCATGACAAGGCACGATCCGGTTGACGGTGAGGGCCTCGCCAGCGAGCGCGACTTCTACCGGCGCCTGCTCGATCTCGGCGGGCAAGACGAGCTCGAGCCGCTCCTCGAAGGAGCCCTGCACCTCATCGTCGAGACCACCGGGGCCAGCACCGGCTACCTCGAGCTCTACGACGACGACGGCGGCGAGCCGCGCTACTGGAAGGGGACCGGCTGCTCCGACGAGGACATCGACGCCATCCGCGCGTCCATCTCGCGCGGCATCATCGCCAGCGCGATCAGCGAGGGCCGGACGATCGAGACCCCGTCGGCGCTGAGCGATCCGCGCTTCGAGAGCCTCGGCAGCGTGCGCCGGCACGAGATCCAGGCGGTCCTGTGCGCGCCGGTGGGCACGAGACCGCCGATCGGCGTCATCTACCTGCAGGCCCGGCGGCGGCCGGGCCAGTTCACCAGCGAAGACCGAGAGCGCGCCGAGCTGTTCGCGCGCCAGCTCGCGCCGCTCGCCGATCGTCTGGTGTCGCGCCGACCCGGGCGCGAGCGCGTCGACCACACGATCGAGATCCGCGAGCGCTTCCACTGCCCCGAGCTGGTCGGTCGCTCGAGGGCCCTGGCACATGTCCTGCACCAGGCTGCTCTCGTGGCACCGCTCGAGGTCGATGTCTTGATCACGGGCCCGTCCGGCACCGGGAAGTCGGCGCTGGCCAAGGCGATCGCCAGCAACAGCCCGCGCGCGCGCGGCCCCTTCATCGCGATCAACTGCGCCGCCATCCCCGAGGCGTTGATCGAGAGCGAGCTGTTCGGCGCCGAGCGCGGCGCCCACTCCACCGCGGTGCGGCGCGTGCCCGGCAAGGTGGCGGCGGCAGAGGGCGGCACGCTCCTGCTCGACGAGGTCGCCGATCTGTCGTCGGGCGCGCAGGCCAAGCTGCTCCAGCTGCTCCAGGTGCGCGAGTACCACCCGCTCGGCGCCTCCGAGGCGGTGCACGCCGACGTGCGCATCATCAGCGCCACCAACGCCGACCTGCTCGAGCGAGTCGCGGCCCGCCAGTTCCGCGAGGACCTGTACTACCGCCTGCACGTGCTGCCGCTCGCCCTCCCCGACCTGGCCGAGCGCCGCGACGACATCCCCGAGCTGGTCGAGCACTTCTGCGCCGAAGTGTGCCTTAGGCACAAGTTGACCCCGCTCACCGTGTCGCCCCGCGCGCTGCTCGCCTGTCGCGAGGCGGCCTGGCCGGGCAACGCGCGCCAGCTGGCCCACGCGATCGAGGCGGCGGTGATCCGCGCCCAGGGCGAGGGCTCGCGCACGCTGCAGGAGCACCACGTCTTTCCCCAGGCCGAGCGCGGCCCCGGCTCCGACGATCGCCCGGTCAACTTCCAGGAGGCGACCCGCCGCTTCCAGCGCCGCTACGTCCTCGAGGCGCTCGAGCGCAACGACTGGAACGTCGCCGAGACCGCCCGCCAGCTCGAGCTCGCCCGCTCGCACCTCTACAACCTGATCAACGACCTCGGCCTGAAGCGATCCGGCGACGGAAAGGGCAAGAAATGACGACCATGGCCAGGACCGTGTTCCATGGCTGCAGCGCGTGGGTGGGCCGGATCGACAGCGAGAGCCGGTGCCGGTTCTGGACCACCAACCCGCTCGAGAACAACTTCGATCCGATCCTGCTGGTGCCGGTCGATCTGTCGAAGTCGACCAGCGCCGCGCAGCAGGGAAAGATCGACTGGGACGAGGTCCAGGTCGACGACTACTACGGCGCCCCGAAGAACCCGAACGGCCCCACCACCATCGGGCCCTCGTTCCCCGACGGAGCCACCACCGGGTTCGTCTTCCTCGCCGAGTCCTATCTGACGAAGCTGCGCAGCGAGATCCGCCCGACCGTCCCGCCGCCGGGCAGCGCGGCCCAGAAGCACGAGTTCATGACGGCCGTGTACCAGACCGGCGCGCGAGCCGGCCGGCGCTACGCCGGGACCCACGTCAAGGTGCACGCGACCCAGGGAAGCACGGCGGAGGTGGAGTTCCTGCTGCACTGCCCGACTCCGAAGCTGAACGGGCGGCACAAGCTCGATCTCGCCTCGCTCGATGTCGACGAACACATCGCCAAGGGCGGCCTGACCGAGATCGACATCCGCAAGAACGCGTCGGGCGGGTTCATGCGGGACCAGGGGAGCCTCTTCGTGGACTTCAAGATGGGAGTCGCGAGCGGCATCGTCTCGTTCAAGGTGCCCCTCGCCTGCGGGACCAGCCTGCCGTTCCGCCGCGAGACGGCGATCGCCGCCCAGCCCGTGCGTCGACTCCCGCGCTCGAACGGCCAGACCGGGTAGGAACCAGGCGAGCGGATGGCGGACTGCAAGAAGCTGCGCGACCCTCACCTCAACGTGTCCGCCTCGCCGGCCGAGGGTGAGCTGGCCAGGGCGCTCGAGCTGGTCGGGAACGAAGAGCCCGTCGAGCAGCTGAGCGGGCTGAGGCGAATCCTCGACGACCTGCGCGCCTGCCGCAGATGCGCGGCCACCGGCAACACCCGGACCCTCGACCTCATCGGCCACGCCAACCAGACCCGCCTCCTCCAGCTGGGCACCTCGGTGGTCGATCCGAGTGAGGCGGACGTCCGTCAGCTGTTCGAGCAGATGGCGGCCGACGGCGTCATGCAGAGCCTCCACATCGGCGAGCTTCGCCTGCTCGGCTGCGAGACCGCGATGTCGAGCGAGGGCCAGGCCGCCATCCGCGACCTGACCGAGATCCTGGGCATCCGCGTGGTCGGCACCACCAGGCTGGTCTACGCGGCGCACTTCGGCGACAAGGGCCTGAAGGACCGCTACGAGCGGATGCTGTGCGACGCCAGCAACCTGCCGGACCTGGACGACGAGAGGATCCTCTGGCCACAGGATCCTCTGCCGGCGCTGGCGCCGCGATTCGAGCTGGACGCGCTCGAGACCGTGCCGGCCGATCAGCTGCCCGCGGTCGGCTGGCCCCGGGTCGGCGAGAACGCCGACACTCGGCCTCGCGCCGGATCCATCGCCGACACCCGCCCGCTCGTGGACCTGGTCGACGCGAGCGATGGCCGGGTCATGCCCAGCATGCTGGCGCGCCCGCGCTGCGAGCTCCTGGTCGGCTCCGGCGCCGACCAGGTCCACCGGGTCGAGGTGCTGTTCGACTACGAGCTCGTCCGCGTGCACCCCGCCGACATGACCAGCAGCGCGGTCTACCGGGTCAAGAACCCGGAGGAGCTGGAGGCGTGGGTCGAGAGCGTGACCGACTGACACCCGTCATCTGGCTGACAGGGTGCAGCGCATCCCGAGCGCGAAGTAGCGCGAGTCCGCCACCCGCTGGTTGTCGATCATGTAGTCGAGGAGATCGTCCGAGGTGGTGTCAGCCCAGTAGCCGCCGCGCGTGGTCCGGAACCCGGGCGCGGGCTTCCGATCGATCTCGGCGCGCGACACCATCCACTCGGCCACGTTCCCGGCCAGGTCGACGGTTCCGTACGGGCCGACGTCACCGCGTGAGCTCCCCACCGGCGCGGGCCCCATGCCGCCGGTGTCCTTGAGCCAGGCCGGCACCGGCTTCTCCAGGACACCCCACGGGACGTTGCGGCGCGGCATCCCGTTGACGGACCCGTCGGGCAACGTCATGCCGCCGCGCACGGCCTTCTCCCACTGCTCCGAGGTCGGCAGGTCCTTGCCGAGGAACCGGCAGTAGGAGCGCGCCTCGCGCCAGTTGATCCCGGCGACCGGCCGATCCGGGGCGCCGGCGCCGCGCAGCCGGGTGGTGGCGAGGTCGGGCGGCGTCGCCACTCCGGTCACGTCCTCCATCACCGCGAAGGCCTCGAAGGCTGCGTTGGTCACCTCGGTGCGGTCCATGAAGAACGCCGGCAAGTGCACCATCTGCTCCGGCACCACATCGGCGATGAGCCGCGCGTCGAGCGGTGGCCCCTCGCCCGGGCCGCCGCGCACGAACGGCCCCGCGTCGATCCTCACCATGCCTGCGCCGGTCGCCTGGCAGGTCGGGACCGGCACGTGCAACCTGGGCTCGTCGCGGTCGCGCTCGGAGTAGCCGGGCAGGCGGCGCAGCGGGATGAGGGACGGCGGGCAGGTCTGGCCGGGGCGGCCGCGGCCGCGGATCTGGAGGAAGGCGGCGCCGCCGCGGGCCTCGACGTGCTCGACCTGGGACAGGCCGTCGGCCGAGAGGGAGGGCTCTCCGCGGACGACGAAGTCGGCGGCCATCGGCTGGCCCGGGCTGTCCGGATCGTCGGGATCGCCCTCGTAGATCGTCCACTCCAGCGACGGAAGCAGGGCGACCGCGATCGGCCGGGGGCGGAGCCGGGCGCCGTCCCAGTCGAACGGCGCCAGCTCGAACGAGAAGCGGCCCATGTCGCGGTCGCGCAGCCCGCGCTCGGCCCGCCAGCGCTGCCCGATGACCCCGGCGGTGACCAGGACCGCGAGCGACAGGCCGGCCAGGACGAGGTCGCGGCGGCGCAGCGCGCGGCGCGAGCGGGTCACCAGCGCGGTCGGAGTCCACGCGCCCTCCCCGCTCCGCCGCGCCCACTCGGTCTCGAGCTCGGTGATCGCGTCGGGGTGTCCGCGCAGCTCGCGCAGCTCGGCGCGGCCGAGCAGGCTCGGCGTCTCCGGCTGCGAGCGGCGCAGGTGGTGGCGGACCAGCTCGACCGCGCGCCGGCGGGCCAGGTCGCGCCGGTCGACCCAGGCCAGGACGCGCGGCACCAGGCTGTCGTGGACCAGCTCCCAGCTCGGCTCGCCGCCCGACGCGCGCAGGCGGACCACCAGGCCGCGCGCGCGCAGCGCCTCGAGCACCGCGGCGACCGGCCCGGCGCCGTGGCGGCTGCCGACGATGTCGACCAGCTCCACCTCGCTGCGCAGCGCGCGCGTGTTGGCGGCGGTGACCAGGGTCAGGAACAGATCGCGGGCGACCGCGGAGGCGGCCGGGTCGAGCTCGCTGTCGAGCACGCGGTCGAGGTGCTCCCCGACGATCGCGTCGAACCCGCCCAGCCGCCGGTAGTGCGCCAGCGTGAGGGTGGCCTCGCCCGGGCCGAGCGCCTCGTACAGGACCGAGCAGACCAGCTGCAGGTGGGGCGGGTACGCGGCGGCCACCGCCCCCCAGCCCATCTCCGGGGCGATCGCCCGCGCCGCCGCCTCGAGGTCGGCCAGGAGCGCGTCGAGCAGGTCCGGCGCGATGGCGAGCCGCTGCTCGGCGAGCGGGCCGACGATCGCGGCGAGCGCGCCCTCCTTGCCGAGCGGCCCGAGCCGGAGGATCGGGATCCCCTCCTCGAGGCGCCGGCTGCCGCCGACCACGCGGGCCAGGAAGTCCTCGCGCACGCCGAGCACGACCGACACGTCGGCGTCGGCCGCCCATCGGTCGAAGGCGAGCGCCTCGCCGAGCAGGTCGACCGGCTGGGCGGCTTCGTCTCCGCCCGCGTCACCGTCGGACAGCACCGCCTCGAGCTGGTCGAGGATGAGGACCAGGCGCCCGCGATGCTCGGCGTGCCACGCCGCGATCGCGCTGGCGACGGTGGTCGCGCCCGGCTGGATGGCCGCGGCCAGCGCCTCGACCGCGCCGGCGCGGCAGGCCAGGTAGACCGGGCGAGCGCCGAGCGCCTCCAGGTGCGGGACCAGCCCGGCGCGCAGGAGCGAGGTCTTGCCCGCGCCCGACGGCGCGGTGTAGACGACCGCGCGGCGGTAGAGCACGTACTCGGTCAGCTCGGTGATCTCGCGCTCGCGCCCGAACAGGCGGCCGCGGTCCCCCTCGGTGAACGGCGCCAGGTGGCGGAACGGCGAGCGCACCGGCGCGATCGCCGACGCGCGCGGCGCCTTGCCGGCCAGCGCGTCGGCGAAGTCGGCGGCGGTCTGGAAGCGCCCGGCCGGGTCCTCGGCCAGGGCCCGGGTGAGCACCGCGCGCAGCTCGGCGTCGGCGAGCGCGTCGAGCGGCGGCACGATCTCCTCCGCCGACCGCCGGCGCCAGCCGGTCAGCAAGGTGACCAGGACCAGCGCCACCGAGAAGAGGTCGGAGCGGGCGTCGACCCGGCCGTCGTGCAGCTGCTCCGGCGCCATGTAGGCCGGCGTGCCGCCCGCCGACTCGGCCGGCAGCCCGGGCGGGCGCAGGCGGGCCAGCCCGAAATCGAGCAGCACCACGCGCTCGCCGTCGCGCCCGGCCACCACGAACGCGTTGGCCGGCTTGATGTCGGCGTGCACCAGCCCGGCGTCGTGGGCCGCGCCCAGCCCGGCCAGGAGCTGGCGGGCCAGCGCCACCGCGCGCTCCTGCCCCAGCGTCCCCTCCGCGGTCGCGATCTCCTGCAGGTCGCGACCGACCAGGAGCTCCATGGCGAAGAACAGCCGCCCGGTCGGCGTGATGTCGGCCTGGTGGATGCGCACCACGTTGGTGTGGTCGATCCGGCCGACGCTCTGGATCTCGTGCACGAACAGACGCCCGTCCTCGGAGGTCGGGTCGATGCCGGCGTGGAGCACCTTGACCGCGACGTCGCGCTGGACCGTCAGCTGGCGAGCCCGGTAGACCGTGCCGAAGCTGCCGCTGGCCAGCGTGCGCTCGATCTGGAAGCGCCCGGGCAGGACCACGCCGACCAGGTCGTGCGGCTCGCTGGTGGCAGGGCGGGCCGCGGCGCGCTGCACCTCCGACGCGCGCACGGTCCACAGCCCGCCCAGCGGCGGCGAGATCGCCAGGGTCGCCGACGCCAGCGAGGTCTGGATCGCGATGCCCGGCACCGCGCGGCCCAGGTGCTCGGCGATGCTGCGCATGGTGACCGTCCCGGTGCGCGGGTCGAGCGCCTCGCCGCACAGCCCGGCCAGGAGCGCGTCGAGCGTGCGCGCCTCGCCGGCGGCGTCGATCGCGATGACGTCGGTGGGGCGATCGGTGGCGAGCGCCTCGAGCAAGCGCGCCGGATCGACCGGGGCCGCGTCCTCCTGGTGAGCCGACAGCACCACGAGCAGGCGCTCGGCCCGGCACGCCCGCAGCCGCGCGCGCACCCACGACAGCGGCAGCGTCGCCTCGCTCGGGTACTCGCGGTGCTGCCCGCCGGTGACGATGGCGGGCTCGTCCGGCGACATGGTGACCTCGGCCGCCACCACCAGCACCGCCACATCGGCCGGCTGGGTCAGCTCGTCGATGAAGCGCTTGAGGTTGGCGCGGTCGGGCGCGTAGCGCTCCCCGGCGCCGGCCGACAGCCGGCGGATCCGCCACGGCGCGCCGGTCGCGAGCAGCGCCTCGCCGATCTGACCCAGGGTCTGGATGGACGACGACCCCAGCCGGGTGCCGAGCGAGCTGGCTCCGGCGACCAGAAGCGCTACGCCCTCGGGGGGCCGTGATGAGAGGCGGGACACGTACCACCGCGCCACAAGAGACCCGCACAGATACGACCGTCGGTCGCACGCGGGCTGTTCCCCCGGCGGTCACAATCGAGTCCCCGCCGAGACTGGCAGTTGCTGCGCCGCGCCATTGTGCCAGATGTCGGGCGGTCAGGCGGTCGCCGTTCCGACCTCCGGCGCCAGCCGATCAATCGGCAGGCGCCGAAGCAGAGTGCCCAGGGGCGGAATCGAACCACCGACACGCGGATTTTCAGTCCGCTGCTCTACCGGCTGAGCTACCTGGGCGAATCGCGCTCTGGCGCGCGAGGGGTAGAGGCTTACACTTCACCCGGCGCGATGTCCAGAGATCGCCCGGCGCGTTGCGGTCACGATCGAACGATCTCGCGGCGCGCGAGCGGATCGTCGCCGGTGCGCCGCGGGACGTCGGACCCGCCCTCTTCGGTCCACGTCGCCGCCCTTCGCCCCGCCACTCGCGTCGCTGCCATCACCCCTCGATGCCCGCCCGAGAACCGCGCCAGCCCCGCTTGCCGTCAGCGAACCCCCGATCGAAAATCTGCAAGAAGAGATCCATCCTAAACCGCCGTCATCGCACGTGTCTCCTGGGTGGCTACCCTGGCGCCGGCTGCCCGCCTTTCCCTTCTCCTTAGTATCATCTCTGCTCATGCTGCCCTCATGTGCCCGCGCCTCGGCGCTCGCCCTCGCCATCATCGCGTCGGCGTGCGGTGACGACGAGGTGGTGCCGGATGGCGGCAACCCGGCCGACGCTGCCGTCGATGCGGCCGCCGCCGACGCCGCGCTGGATGCAGGCGACGACCTCTGTCCCGGCCAGCTCACCTTCGAGGCGCTGGTCGCCGACGCGGAGAGCAGCGAGTCGGTGTTCGAGGTCGACGTCGCCGAGGTGGACGCCGCCAACCAGACCCAGTCCGCCCCCAACGGGCGCGCGGTGCTGTGCCTTCCGCTCGACCGGGTCTCCGAGGTCCGGTCCACGCTCGCCGACTACCTGGCCCGCACCGACACGCTCGACGTCGACGCCGTCCAGCAGTCGCTCGGCACCGATCAGCCCTACCCGATCGACGTCATGAGCACGGCGGCAGCCGACCTGCTGCTCTCCGACCTGGGTCCCGACCGCGACCCGGCGGCCACCCTGCTCCTGGTCTCGGTCGTGTCCTATCCCGACGCGCAGCCGCTGGTCGGCGCCACGGTGACCATCGACGAGGCCAGCGGCGGGGCGTTCGCGCGCGGCACCGCCGGCGATTTCGCCCCCAGCCCCGACGCCGCGATCGGCGACGGCCGCCTGCTCCTCCTCGCCAACGTGGTCGACGGCGACGACGATGGCCGCGCGGTCATCACCGTCGCGCCGCCGGACGGATTCAGCGGCGTCTGCGTCGGACCGCCAAGCGTGGCGCTGCAAGAGGGTGGCCTGAGCGGCGCCTTCTTCGCCTGTCAGTGAGCGCTCGAGCCTCGATGCACCGCCCTCCCTCAGAGTTCGAGACCGGAAAGCGGGCCACCATCGACCCCGAGGATCCGGCGCAGCTCATCGGGCAGGTCATCGATGGGCGCTATCGCCTGACCAGCCTGGTCGGCCGGGGCGGGATGGGCGCCGTGTTCCTCGCCGAGCACGTCACCATCCGCCGGCCGGTCGCGGTGAAGCTGCTGGTCCCGTCGCTGGCCGGGATCCCGGAGCTGGCCCGCCGCTTCCAGCGCGAGGCGTTCGCCATCGGCCGCATCGATCACCCGAACTGCGTCACGGTGCTCGACTTCGGCAAGCTCGACACCGGCTCGCTGTTCCTGGTCATGGAGTACCTGGCCGGGCGCTCGCTGGCCGAGGCGATCGAGGACGAGGAGCGGATGACCGGACGCCGCTCGCTCCACATCCTGCGCCACGTGCTGCGCGGCCTCGGCCACGCCCACCAGGCCGGGATCGTGCACCGCGACGTCAAGCCGGAGAACGTGATCCTGGTCGAGCACGAGGGCGTCCCCGACTTCGCCAAGATCCTCGACTTCGGCATCGCGCGGGTCATCGGCCAGACCCCACCCGACGTGATGGAGGAGGGGGAGGAGCGGCTCACCCAGGCCGGCATCGCGTTCGGCACGCCGGCCTACCTGTCGCCCGAGCAGGCGATCGGGGATCCGGTCGACCAGCGCGCGGATCTGTACTCCGCGACGGTGATGCTGTTCGAGATGATGACCGGTCGCCCGCCGTTCTACTCGTCCGACAAGCTCGAGCTGCTCGGCATGCACGCGACCCGGCCGCCGCCTCGCCTGCGCGACATCCAGCCCGATCTGGTCGTCCCGCCGCTGATCGAGGATCTCATCGCGGTCGGGTTGGCCAAGAAGCCGGCCGATCGCTTCGCCGACGCCGAGGAGTACATCGGGGCCATCGAGCAGTGCCTGCTCGAGCGGATGACCGGCGACTACGCCCTGCTCGGCGCCGTGCCGGGCGACAGCGACGCGCCGCCGCCGCTTCCGCCGTCACCGGGCATGATCGCGGCGTCGGCGCGCCGCATCGGCTCGGTGGCGACCACCTCGCACACGCCGCTGCGGGTGGTGCCGCGCCCGTACGAGCCGACCCCGTTCCCGTGGCTGCCGCTGCTCGCGATCCTGCTCCTGGTCGGCGGCGGCGCGGGCGGCTGGTACTTCTTCCTCCGCCCGGGTGGCGACATCGACCTCCTGGCCGGACTGAAGAGCCAGGCGGCGGAGCAGGCCGAGCGCACCCTGGTCGAGGGCGATCCGGCCCAGGCGATCGAGCTCCTGACCGAGAAGCCGGCCGCGCTGGCCGGCGATGCCCAGGCCCAGCTCCAGCTCGGCAACGCGTACGCCGCGCGCTCCGAGTACGAAAAAGCGCTCGAGGCGTACACCGGCGCGCTGTCCGACGACCCGAGCCTGATCGAAGACGAACGGGTGCGCGCCAACCTGCGCCTCATGATCGACGACGAAGGCCAGGTGCTGGTCGACGCGGCCGGCATCCTGGCCGAGCGCGGCCACGACACCGCGGCGCGCGAGCGCATCGTCGAGCTGGCCTCCAGCCGCCATCGCGAGGTGCGCAAGCAGGCGTTCGCGCTGGCCGAGAAGCTGGGGCTGGGCGAACGCATCGACCGCCTGAAGTCGTTCACCTTCGACCTGGTCCAGGAGCCATCGTGCCCGGCCCGGCGCGAGGCGGTGACCAAGCTGCGCGCGCTGGGCGATCGCCGCGCGCTCTCGCCGCTGCAGACCGCGCTTTCCTCGCCGCCGAAGGGCAAGCGCAAGCGCCGCCGCCGCGACCCGAACGCCTGCCTCCGGCAGCACGCCGAGGACGCCGTCCGCTACTTCGAGAGCCTCGCCGCGCCCACGCTGGTGCCGACGGATACCACCGCCAGCACGGCGCCGACCCCCGGCTGAGCTGGCCGCTCGCGCCGGGCCCGACCCCCACAAGCGGCGCTACTCCGGGGGTTCGCCAACCAGACCAGACGTGGCGAGATCGGTGTGGCGATCGAGGACGTGCGGCGCAACGCTCCATCGAGCTGCGAGCCGGAACAACACGTCCTCGTCCTCGGATAGCACCGTGCCGTCGGTCGCAGCATGGGCGGCGACGTCGGCGCGTACCTGCTTCTCGTCGGCCGTCTCGGCACCGAGGCTCGTCTTCACCTCGCCCTCCACCTCGAAGAACGCCCGGTTGAGTCGCCCGCCCTCGGCCAGCATCCAGCCAAACGTGCCCGACCGCCGGTCGCAGAAGTAGTGCTGCACAGGCGCCCCGAGCGTCTTGCTCCACTGGGCCAGGATCTCGGGGTTCTCCACGAGGTCGCCGCCGGCGAACGCGACGAAGCTGACATCGAGGGCCAGGACCCAGCCATCGATGACCGGCGTGACGAATACCTTGTCTTGGCCGTAGGCCGCCGCGACTCCGGCCTTCCAGTCTGCTCGGGCGACGTTGCGCAGGCCGAGCAACTCGACGACCGCTTCCGGCCGCGACGTCTTCACGGCCAGCCACTGGCTCTTGTACCCGAATGGCTCCGGCACCGACCGGGGCGGGCCAGCTTCGGTCGAGGGCGGCATCGATGAGGTCCCCCTCTCGTCCGCTTCCCGACGAGTACATGAGAGAGCAACGGTCCCCGCTGCTACGACCAGAAGGACGGCAGCGATGGCCCCTGGTCCGTTCATGTTCATTCCTCGCATCCTGCCCCCTCGGCGTCGGCCCGCGGCCACCTGACGGCAGCGGGGATGGCGGGAGCAGGAGAAGAAGGAACTACGTCCAGTTAGCTGGTGCGAAAGGGGGGACTCGAACCCCCACAACCTTGCGGTCGCAGGCACCTGAAGCCTGTGCGTCTACCAATTTCGCCACTTTCGCGAGGGCAATCACTCTAGCCGAGGCCGTTCGAGAGTCAAGATCGCGGCGCGCGGTTCGGCGGTGGAGGGCGCGCCCGACGGCTGAAATCCGGACCCCGTCGGCGATTGGCTCCGCGTCGGGAGGGCATTAGTATCTTGGCTACTTTACGGACCCTGGCGGCGCCCCTTACCATGAGGCAAGCGCCGGCTGTCTCAGGTTTCATGGCCAAGCTCATCGTCATCTCCTCGGACGAGCGACAGGAGTTCGAGCTCGGCAATTTCAACTCCATCGGGCGCCACCCGGGGAACACGATCCAGATCCTGGATCGAATCATCTCCAAGGAGCACGCCACGCTCCAGCGGCTCGCGGACGGCGGCTACATGCTCCGCGATCTGCAGTCGCTGAACGGAACGTTCATCCGCGGCGACCGCGTCACCGAGCGGCACCTCGAGGACGGCGACGAGATCACGATGGGGTCCACCCGGCTCCTGTTCATGAACCGGGGCGACAACATGGCGCTCAACCGCGTCACGATCGCGCCCGGCCTCACCGAGAGTCACATTCGCCAGCGCATCGCCGCGTCGACCGGCGAGTTCCTGCCGGAGCGGCAGATCCGCGACGACGCCGTGCTCCGTCGTGACTACGAGCGGCTCCGGATTGGTCACGAGCTGGCCAAGGCGGTCGGCAGCGAGCTCGACCTCGAGCGCCTGCTGCCCAAGATCCTCGACAAGGCGTTCGAGCTGGTCGGCGCCGACCGCGGCGCGATCCTGCTCATGGAGAAGGACGAGCTGATCCCGCGCTACGTGAAGACGCGCGACGGCCGCAGCGAGGACTCGATCGTCCTGTCGCGCACGGTGACCGCCGAGGTCGTGAACAACAAGGCGGCGGTGCTGTCGTCGGACGCGACCATGGACTCGCGCTTCTCCGGCGCCCACTCGATCATCATGCAGGGCATCCGGTCGACCATGACCCTGCCGCTGCTCCACCGCGACGAGATCCTCGGCATCATGCACCTGGACTCGCAGATCGCGACCAACGCCTTTACCGAGAAGGACCTGCAGATCTGCACCGGCATGGCCGCGCAGGCCGCCATCGCGATCCAGAACGCGCGCCTGGCCCGCCGCATCGAGCTGGAGGCCAAGGCGCGGGCGCAGATCTCGCGCCTGGTGCCGCGCACGCTGGTCGAGCAGGTGGTGAAGGGCGAGCTCACCATCGAGAAGGGCGGCCGGCTGAGCGAGATCACCATGCTCTACTCCGACATCCGCGGCTTCACCGCGATGTCGGAGGGACGCCCGCCGTACGAGGTCGTCAACACCCTGAACGAGTACTTCGAGGTGATGGCCGAGGTCCTCGACCGCCACGCCGGCCTGCTCGACAAGTTCGTGGGCGACGAGATCATCGGCCTGTTCGGCGCGCCGATCGAGATGGAGGACGCACCGCAGAAGGCGGTCATGTGCGCCCTCGACATGCTGCGCAGCCTGCGCGAGTTCAACCACACCCGCCAGGCCGAGGGCCAGCCGCCGATCCTGATCGGCATCGGCATCAACACCGGCAAGGTCATCACCGGCGCCATCGGCGCCGACCGCAACCTCCTCAACTACACCGCGATCGGCGACGCCATGAACGTCGCCTCGCGCCTGGTCACCCTCGCCAAGTCGAACGAGATCATCATCTCCGAGGCGACCTTCGAGAAGGTGCGCGCGCAGGTGGAGGCGACGCCGCTTCCCCCGGTGCTGGTCAAGGGCAAGACCGAGGAGCTGCGCATCTACCGCGTCCTCGGCCTGCGCGGCAACCGCGACTGGATCACCGACCCGACCCATTCGTAGGGCCGGGATCCACTCGCCGGGAACGCCCTCGCCGCTCTACCCGATGGTCGTGCCGAGGTCGGCGCGGACCTTGAAGTAGTCCTCGGAGATGGAGTAGACGACCAGCTCCTTCACCTTGTCCTTCACCTGCGGACCGCCGACGGTGACCGGCTCGACCGAGACCATCCGGGCCGCCACCTCGAGATCGCCGCTGATGATGAAGCCGACCCGATGCGCCGTGGCGTCGACCGCGTTGCCCCAGGCCGACAGGTTGATCTCCGGCGCGGCCTGAAGGAATCGGTTCACCACCAGGCCGAGCTGTTCGAGCGCCTGCGGCTGGATCCGCTTCTGCATCTCGGGCAGGTACTGCGCGACCAGCGCGCGCATGTCGCCCGGGATCGGGAAGTCGCGCCGCACCATCGAGATCGCCGACAGGAACGCGGTCTTGAGCTCGGTGTTGGTCGGCAGCGCCAGCTTGAGGAAGTGGTCCTGCCGCATGAACGACAGCCAGCGCGCGCTGACGAACGCGATCTCCTTCTCCGCCCTGCCCTGCAGCAAGCTCGAGCGGACCACGAAGGAGGGCATGAGCTGCCCCTTGTCCTGCGTGTTGGCCACCGCGATCTCGCCCGGCTGCTCCGGCTGCAGGTACACGTGCGGCAGGGTCACGTTCAGCACCTGCGCCGTGTAGTAGAAGATCTTCGAGAACTGCAGCTGGTCGGTCTCGATCGGGCGGCGGTCCTTCATCTTCAGCCCGAACGCCTTGTGCGGCTGGGCCCGGATCATCGCGGCGCCCTGCCAGATGGCGGCGAAGATCGCCCCGACGTACGCGTTCTCGTCCGGGTGGTGGACGTGGCGCCACACCTCCTCGGTCATCCGCGACTTCGCCTTGACGAACCCGCGCGGCTTGTACTGCTCGTAGAACTGCAGCTCCTCCGGGTCCGCCTTGCGCAGGAAGGCCAGCGCGTTGCAGATGCACCAGGTCTTGTCGTACTGGTGCGAGTCCATGTAGATCCGGCGGAGCGCCTTGTAGCTGTCGTACTTGAACGGCTCGAGCTTCAGCATCTCCATGTGCTGCTCGACCGCCTTGTCCACGTGATCGGGGCCGGACAGGATGTAGAGCTCGGCCAGGATCTCGCGCCGATCCTTGTTGGTCGGATCCAGCTGCTGGGCCACCTCGAAGGCGGCCACCGCGCTCTGGTACTGCTTCAGGCGCGAGCGGTAGATCTCGCCCAGCGCGTGCCACAGGTCGATGAGGACCTTGTCGCCCGGCCTGAGGCGCTTGATCATCGCGCGGTAGGCGCGCTCCTGCGCCTTCCAGTCGCGCTTGGTGGTCAGGATCTTGTCGATGTCGGCGAACGCCTTGAGCGCGCGCGGCAGGAACGACTTCGGGATCTTCTCCGAGCCGTCGGCGAAGAAGTTGTCGAGGGCGATGTTGTAGTAGTCGATCGCCTCGTCGAGCGCCTTCAGCTTGTCGCGGCAGATGGTGCCGGCCGCCTGGTAGTAGGACCCCTTGCGAAGCGGATCCTTCTCCAGCTCGATGAAGCGCAGGATCGTCTCGACGGCCTTCTTCCACTGCTCGGTCTCGGTGTAGAGGTCGAGCACCTTCTGCAGGAGCTGGTGATCCCCGGGCCGCAGCTCGAGCGCCTCGAGGAAGCCGGCGCTGGCCTTTTGCGGGTTGTTGAGGCGCTTGTGGTAGATCTCGCCGATCTCGTCGAGCAGCTTGACCTTGCCGTCGGTGTCGGCCCGCGCCATGAGCCCGCGCTTGGCGTGGATGACCGCCTCCCAGTCGCCCTGCTGCTCCTGGATGGAGATGACCGCGGTCAGCGTGTCCGGGTGCCCGGGATCGATCTCGAGCGCCTTTTCGAACATGTTGAGCGCCTTGCGCCGCTCACCCAGGTTCTGCCGCACCATGCCGAGCCGGTAGTACGTGCGGACCACGTCCGCCTCGGCCTGTGAGTCGCGGTGCTGGACCAGGATGGTCTGGTAGATCTTCCCGGCCCCCTCCCAGTCCTGCATGTTGTAGAGCAGGTCGGCGCGACCGACCAGAACCGGCAGGTAGGTCGAGTCGATGTCGTACGCCGACTTGTAGAACTGCAGCGCCTTGGGGTGGTCGTGCAGCTCGTCGGCGGTGCGCGCGCTCCGGTAGTACAGCTCGTTGAGCTCGCGGCTGTCGAGCCCGCGCTGCTGCGCCTTGCGGACCAGGAGGTCCAGGATCGGAGACAGCTCGCTCCACTGGCGCGCCTCGAAGAACAGGTCGGCCAGCGGCTCGGCGGCGTCGACGTGCTCCGGGTCGAGCGCCATGACCGCGGCGAACAGCTCGCGGGCCCGCTCCTTCTGGCCCAGCTTCTCGAGGTAGATGCGCGCCGCCTCGTGGAGCAGGCGGATCTTGTCGAGCAGGTTGATGGTGAAGGACTCGGCCTGCACCATCATCTGCGCGGCCTTCAACCAGTCGCCGCGCCCGGCGTACAGCCGGGTCAGCTCCTCCATCGTCGGCACGTGGGCCGCGTCGATGGCCAGCGCGGTGCGGAAGTGCTGCTCCGCCTCCTCCTCGTTGTGCAGCTGACCGGCCAGGATGCGGCCGCTCCGGTAATGGAGGTCGACCTGCACCCGGCCGTCCTGGCTGATCCGGGCCAGCTGGGCCATGGCGTCGATCGCCCGGTCCCACTCCTGGATCTGCTCGTACAGCCGGCCGAGCGCGTCGAGCGCGCGCGGCTCGTCGGTGTCGAAGGTGAGGACGTCGCCGTAGGCCTCGATGGCCCGGTCGTAGTCGCGCAGCTCCTCCTCGTAGATCTGGCCCATCGAGCAGTACAGCTCGATGCGGCGCTGCGCGTCGCCCACCACGAGGATGTGGCGCCGGTAGGTGTCTACCAGCGAGTCCCACCGGCCCTGCTGGCGGTACAGCCGCTCCAGCTCGGCGTAGGCCGGCTGGTTGCGCTCGTCGATGGTGACGATCTTCTCGAGGCAGTCGGCCGCGCGGTCGAGCTTCTGGAACCGCTCCTCCCACGCCGCCGACATCCGCTCGTAGAGCGCGATCTGCTCGGCGTCGCTGGGCGACGCGTCGAGCTGGGCCTCGAGGATGTCGAGGTAGCGCTCCGAGTCGCCGGTCTTCTCGTACAGCTGCTCGAGCGCGCGGAGGGCGCCCAGGTTCTGCGGATCGACGTTGAGCACCTCCTGGTACGCCTGGATGCCCTGCGTCGAGTCGAGCAGCCGCTCGTCCCACAGCTCGCCGATCTCGAGCCGGAGCTGGACCACCTCTTCCGGATCGACCTTGAGGTCGGCCATGCGGCCGAGCACGTCGATGAGCTGCTCCCACATCTCGTGGCGGCGGTACAGCCGCTCGAGCGCGACCAGCGCCTCCATCGAGGACGGGTCGGCCTGCAGGGCCGACTGGTAGGCCGCGATGGCCTGCATCGGGTCCTGGATCTGGGTCTCGAGCAGCTGGGCCAGGTTGAGGTAGAGGTCCACCTTCCTGTGCGTGTCCGGCTCGATCGCCGCGTGCCGGCCCAGGGTCTCGATCAGCTCGTGCCACGACCCGCGCTTGCGCTGGAACGCGGCCAGCGCGGTCAGCGCGCCCAGGTGGTTCGGGTTGAGCCGCAGCGCCTGCTGCACCGAGTGGATCGCGTAGTCGATGTGCGACAGGTGATCGCCGTACCAGCGGCCGATCTTCACCCACAGGTCGCAGGCGCGCTCCTTGTCGTCCCGCTCCAGCCCCTGCACCACCTGGGTGTAGTCGGCCAGCAGGTCCTCCCACTTGCTCGCCGCGGTGGCCAGCCGCTCGAGCTCGCGGCCGGTGTCCTCGTCGGCGTAGTCGTAGCGGAACGCGGCCTGGAGGACGACGAAGGCCGACTCCTGGTCGCCCAGCTCCTCCTCGTAGATGCGCGCCACCGTCTGGAGCAGGCGGACCCGGTCGTCCTGCAGCTCGGTGTACTCGACCCGCTCGAGCAGGACCTCGTTGAGCTGCTCCCAGCGGTACTGGGCCCGGTAGATCTCCTCGAGCCGGTCGCTGGTCATGCGGTTGCCGGCGTCGAGCGCGCGCACGCGCTCGTACAGCCCGGCCGCCCGCTCCTTGTCGTCGACCTTCTCCTCCCAGATCGCCGCCGCCTGCAGGAGGGTCTCGATCCGCGCCGGCGGATCCTCCTGGGCCGCGGCCCGGCTCTCCAGGATCTCGATGCACTCCTCCCACCGCGCCTCGCGGATGAAGAGCTGCTCGAGCGCGCCGAGCGCCCGCTCGTCGGTCGGGTCGAGCAGGAGCACCTTGCGCCACGCGTCGACCGCCTCGTTGACCCGACCGAGCAGATCGCCCTCGAGCTGGCCGAGCTGCGCGAACAGCTCGATGAGGTCGCGCTCGCCCAGGTCGCCGCTGGTCTGGCCCACCCCGATGACGCGGCGAAGCGTCTGGGACAGCTCCTCCCACGCCTGGGTCGACCGGTACAGCTGGGCCAGCGCCTGCAGCGTCTCGAGGTCGCCCGGGTCCAGCTCCTGCGCGCTCAGCCACGCGTCGAGCGCGTTGCGCTCGCGGCCGAGCTTGTCGGCCCACACCCGGCCGAGTCGCTTGTGGAGCAGCACCCGCTCGCGATCGCTGCGCGCGACCACGACCTGGCGCTCGATGATCTCGACCAGCTCGTTCCACAGCTCGCGCCGGCCGTACAGGTCGGCCAGCGCGGACAGGGCCTGCGGGTCCTCGGCGCGCACGTCGAGCACGCGCGCCCACATCTCGATGGCGCGATCCTCGTCGTCGAGCGCGTCCGACGCGATGCGGGCCATGCGCGCGTAGAGGTCGGCCGTCTCCGCCTCGCCCTCCGCGACGTCGACCAGCTTCTCGTACACCTCGTGCAGGCGCTTCCACTCCTCGCGGCGGAAGAAGATCGCCTCTTCCGCCTCGAGCGCCGCCCGGTTGCGGGTGTCCTGCTCGAGGATCTGCTCGTAGCAGGCCAGCGCCGCGTCCAGGTCAGCCAGCGCCTCGGCGTAGATCTCGCCGCGGCGCAGCTGCATCGCGACGATCTCGTCGCCGTCGAGGGTGACCTCGATGCGCCGGCGCAGGATCTCGACCAGCTCGTCGTACATCCCGGCCGCCCCGTACAGGCGGTCGAGCGCGGCGAGCGCGTCTGGATCCTTCTCGTCGATCTCGAGGACGCGCAGGTAGCTGTCCACCGCGCTGGCCGCGTCGCGCAGCTCCTGGTCGTAGACCCGGGCCAGGCGCAACAGCGTGTGGCGCTGCAGGTCGGCCGCGGCATGCCGCTCGAGCACGCGCACGTACACCCCGACCAGGTCGCTCCACACCGCGGTCTGGCGGGCCAGACGCTCCACCTGCTCGGCCGCGACCGCCGATCCGGCGTCCTCGGCCAGCGCCTCGCCCCACCACGAGAACGCGCGGTGCGGGTCGAGCAGCTTGTCCTCGGCCAGCTCGGCCAGGCGCTGGAACATCGCCACCCGGTCGCCCGGGTCGGTCAGCTTGCCGAGGTGGACCTGGTAGATCTTGTGCAGCTTCTCGAACTCGCCGGCGGCCACGTACAGCGGCTCCAGGACCGACGCGATCTCCATCTCGTGGTGCCCCTCGAGGAACAGCATCTCGAGGGCGCCCATCGCCGAGCTGTGGTCCGGGTCGGCGGTCAGGATCTCGCGGTACACCTCGATCGCGGCAGGCAGGTCGCGCAGGTACTGCTCGAGGGTCTGGCCCAGCCGGAACTGCAGCGCCGCGGTCTCGCGGTCGCTGTCGGCCAGCTGGATCTCCTTGCGGAGGATCTCGGCCAGGTCCTTCCAGCGCCCCTGCGCCGTGTACAGCCGGTCGAGCGAGAGGACCGCGGCCCGGTTGTCGAACTCGGCGTCGAGGATGCGCCGGTAGATCCCGGTCGCCTCCTCGGGTAGCCCGAGCTCCTCCTCGTACACGCGGGCCAGGCGCGACAGCAGATCGACCTGGCGCGGCACGTCGAGCGACTTGTCGGCCTCGGCGGAGTACAGCTGGACCAGCTCGCGCCACGACTTGGTCTGATCGGCCAGCCGCTCGAGGTGGCCGAGGCTGAGCTCGTTGCCGCTGTCCTCGCGCAGCGCGCGGGCGAACGCGCCGAACGCGTCGCGCGGCCGCTCGAGGCGGCGCTCGTACAGGTCCGCCACCCGGTGCAGGAGGTCGACCACCGCCACCGGGTTCTCCCCGTAGCGGATCATCACCTCCATCACATCGATCAGACGGTCGTACTCGGCGGCGGTCTGGTAGATCGGCTCGAGCACGCGCGCCGCCATCACCGCCGGCTCGCCCTCGTCGCTGCGCAGGAGCCCGTCGAGCGCGACCAGGGTCTCCAGGTGGCCATAGTCCATGGCCAGCGCTTCCTTGTAGCTCTCCACCGCGCGGGCCAGGTCGCTGAGGCGGTGCTGCCACAGCTGGCCGATGCGGTACTTCAGCGCCACCGCCTCGCCGGTGGTGTCAGCCAGCTCGACCTGCCGCTCCAGGATCTGCAGCAGGTCGTACCAGCGCTCGGCCTGGCCGTAGAGGCGATCGAGCGCCTGGATGGCGAGCAGCTCGTCCTGATCGATGTCGAGGATCGCCTGGTAGGTCTCGATCGCCTTGCCGACGTCGCGCAGCTCGCGGTCGTGGACCTGGCCCAGGACGTAGAGCATCTGCTTCTTGTCGTCCGGATCCTCGGCCAGCTCGGCCTTCTTGCCGTAGATGTCCTTCAGCGGCTCCCACCGCTCGAGGCGGATGTAGAGCCGCTCGAGCGCGTTCATCGCCGCCATGTCCATGTCGTCCAGGTCGAGGACGGCGCGGTAGGTGGCGATGGCGTCGTCGGCGCTGTCGAGGACCTCCTCCTGGATCTGCGCCGCCTTGTAGAGGAGCGCCTTGCGCTCCGGCAGGTCGACCAGGATCTCGCTCTTGCGCACCAGCGCGGCGACCAGGGCCGGGTAGTCGGACCCGCGCTCGTGGATGGTCTGGATCGCCGTGGCCGCGTCGATGTGGCCGGGCGAGGCCCGCAGGATCGCCTCGTAGGTGGCGACCGCGGCCTCGTCGTCGCCCAGCTCGTGCTCGTGCAGCTGGGCCAGCCGGGTCAAGAGCGCGACCTTGAGCTCGTCGTCGCCGAGCTCGCGGATGACGCCGTCGTACAGCGAGACCAGGTCGCGCCAGCTGCCCAGCACGCGGGCCAGGCGCTCGAGCTGGGCCTGGCTGCCCTCGCTGCGCGGCTCCTCGCGGAACGCGCGCGCGTAGGTCCCGAACGCCGCGGCCAGGTCGTCGCCGCCGATCTCGTACAGCTCGGCGACCGCGTGATAGAGCTCGATCTTGCGCCGCGGATCGAGCGCGTGGCGCGCCATGATCTCGTAGACCGCGATCTGGCGCGACCAGTTGGCGGTGGCCCGGTAGATCGGCTCGAGGATCTGCGCGATCGCGAGCTCGTGCTCCGGCTGCGAGATGAGCCGCTCGAGCGCGGCCTGGGCCGCGTCGCTCTGCGGGTCGAGCTCGAGCACCTGGCGGTAGGTCTCGATCGCCGCCGCGGTCTCGCCCAGACGGGTCTCGCGCAGCTCGGCAAGCCGGGTGAGCAGCGCGCCGCGCTCGTCGTGGCGCTCGGCCAGGCTGAGCTGCCGGACCAGGTTGTCGCCCAGGTCCTGCCACTGCTCGCCCTGCACGTACAGCCGGTCGAGCGCGCGCAGCGCGCGCGGGTTCTCCGGCGCGTGGGCCAGGATCTCGTTGTAGGTCGACACCGCGTCGTCGGAGCTGTGCAGCAGCTCCTCGTGGATCGAGGCGATGCGGAACAGGATCTGCAGCCGCTCGTCGGGGTCGCCCGAGATGTCGACCTTGCGCCGGTAGATGTCGAGCAGCTCGAGGTAGCGCTCGTCGCGGTGGAAGATCCGCTCCAGCGCGTCGATCACCTCGAGATCCTCCGGCTCGATCTGCAGCGCGCGCCGGTAGTACTCGACCGCCTTGTCGCTGTTGCCGAGGCTCTCGTACGCCCGCGCCACCTTGGTCGACAGCTCGTGGGCCAGGCGCGGCTCGAGGTCGGCCCCGCCCAGCGCGGTCTCGAACAGCTGGATGAGCCGCGGCCAGCCGTCGTCGAGGAGGTTGCACAGCTCCTCGAGCTCGGCCTTGGCCCCGGCCGACTGCGGGTCCTCGCTGAACGCGCGCGCAAAGGCGGAGAACGCCCTCTCGGCGTCGCCCAGCCGCTTGGAGTAGAGCTCGCCGATCCGCATCAGCAGGCCGACCCGACGCATCGAGTCGGTGCTGGCCTCGAGCTGGATCTCGTGCACCCGGATCAGGCGATCGGCCTGGTCGAGCTGCTCGTAGATCGGCTCCAGGATGCCGGCCGCGGCCAGCCGGTGCTCTCCGTCGTCGAGCCGGCGCTCCAGCGCGTCCCGGGCCCGCTCGTGGTTGGGCTGGACGGCGAGGATCTCCTGGTAGTTCTCGATCGCGCCGGCCACGTCGCCGAGCTCTGCCTCGCGGATCCGCCCCAGCCTGTACTTGAGATCGATCCAGGACGGGCCCTCGCGGCCCGCCTCGCCGTCCGGTCCGACCAGGTCGAGCTCGCGCACCAGGATCTCGGCCAGCTCGGCCCAGCGCTGGTTGCGCTCGAGGATGCGGTCGAGGGCGCGCAGCGCGCGCAGGTCGGCGCCGTCCTGCTCGAGGACCTGGGCGTAGGTCGCGACCGCCTGGTCGTCGTCGCCGATGACGTCCTCGTAGAGCTGGCCGATCTTGAACTGGATGGCGCTCCGCTCGGCCGGATCGCGGCCCAGCTCCAGCTTGCGCCGGTAGATGCCGAGCAGCTCGCGGTGGTCGCCCTTGGCGGCGTGCAGCCGCTCGAGCGCCTCCAGCGCCTCCTGATCGCTCGAATCCAGCTCCAGCACCGCCCGGTTGGTCTCCAGCGCGCGATCGATCTCGCGTAGCTCGCGCTCCTGCACCCGCGCGACCACCTTGATGAGCGGAAGCGCCTGGGCGCGCTCGGGGAACCTCCCCGCGCTGGCCTCGTAAGCCTCGACCAGCTCGCGCCAGCCCCCGGTCTCATGGGCCAGCCGCTCGACGTTCTCGCGGATGCCGATCGACTCGTGATCCTCGGCGTGCGCGCGCAGCCACCAGCCGAACGCGGCCTGCTTGTCGCGCAGGCGCTCCTCCGAGTACTGAGCCAGCCGCTCGAGCCGCTCCAGCCGCTGGGCCGGGTCGCGGGTCTGATCGAGCTGGATCTCGAGCACCTTGACCAGCTTGCGCGGATCTCGGGCCTGCTCGTAGAGCGGGATCAGCGCCTCGGCCGAGGCCAGGTTGGTCTCGTCGAGGCTGAGCACCTTCTCGAACGCGCGCATCGCGCGGTCCGGCTTGTCGAGCGTGTCGCGGTAGAGCAGCGCGATCTTCACCGCCAGCCCGAGCTTGTCCTCCTCCTCGGGCAGCTCGATCTGGCGCTCGATGACGCGCACGTACTCGTCGAGCTTGCCCTGGCCGCGGTAGAACGCCTCCAGCTCGTCCCACGCGCGGGCCGTGATGTAGAGCTTCTTGAGCGAGTCCTGGGCGCGCCGGTTCTCCGGCTCGATCACGAGCAGGCGGCGCCACGCGTCGATCGCGCGGGCGCGGTCGTCGATCTTGTCGGTGTAGAGCAGGCCGAGCTTCTGCAGCGCCTCGCCCTGCTTGCGCGGATCCTGGGTCAGGTCGGCCTTGAGCGCGCAGACCTCGGCCAGCTTGCCCCATTCCTTGGCCCGCTCGTACAGCTTCTCGAGCTCGCCGACCGCTTCCTCGTTCTTCGGGTTGGTGGCCAGCACCTTGGCCCACCAGTGGATGCAGACGTCCGGCTTCTTGACCCTGGTGGCGGCCAGCTGGGCCACCTCGTAGGTGCGCGCGGCCCGCTCGTCCGGGTCGGTGGTGCGGTCGATCTCGCGCTCGCGCAGCGCGATGAGCTTCTCCCAGTCGCGGCGCTTCTCGTACACCTCCATGAGGTGGTGGATGGCCTGCTGGTTGTCCGGATCGATCTCGAGCACCTTCTCGAACGCCTTGATCGCCTCGGCCTGGTTCGAGAACTTCTCGATGTAGAGGTTGGCGATGCGCAGGTAGAGCGCGACCCGCTCGGTCGGATCCTCGATGAGCGGCGCCCGCTTGCCCAGCACGGCGACCAGGTCGGGCCAGCGCTTCATCGCCTCGTAGAGCGCGATCAGGCGGTCCAGCGCGGCGAGGTTGCTCGGGTCGATCTTGAGGATCTGGTTGAGCGTGTTGACCGCGGTCAGGTCGTTGCGCAGCCTGCCGTAGGCGTCGGCCAGCTCGTGCAGGACGGCGATGTGCTCGTCCGGCGTCGCGGTCAGCCGGTGCTCCTCGTCCTTCAGCGCCTCGACCAGCGGCGCCCACTTCTCGGCGTGAACCAGGACGCGGGCCAGCTCGCGGCGCGGCGTGCGCAGGGCCGGGTGCTGCTGCACCACCTGGCGCCACACCTGGATCCCGCGGTCGGGACCGTCGGCCTCGGCCGCGCGCGCCACGGCGATCGCCGCGTCGACGTCGTCCGGCAGGCTCTCGACCACGGCGGGCATGCGCGGGATGGATCCGGACGCCAGCGGCGCGCCCCGGGTCGCGACCACCCCGGTCGCCGGCGTCGCCGACGGGCTGGGCGGTGAGGACGTGCGGCCGCGGTCCTTGCGGGTGTCGCGCGCGGCGCGCGGCTCCGCGACGACCGCCGGAGCGGCGACCGCGGCGGCCACCGCCGCGGCGTCGGGCCCGACCTCGCTCTCGAAGTCGATCAGCTGCGGCGCGCCCGGCTCGATGATGCCGACCATGCGGAAGTACCCGCGCGCGCGAGCGATGTCCTTGAGCTCGCGCCAGGCCACCTGCCCGGCCTGCATCGCCACGAACATCCGCTGCTCGTCCGGCAGCGCCCGGGCCAGCGCGGTGTCGGCCAGGGTCAGGATCTCCTGCCAGTCGGACCGCGCCCCGTACGCCTCGCGCACCAGGGTGAAGCCGGCCACCATCGACGGCATGTGGATGGCGCCGTTCTGCGCCGACATCTCGATCGCCTTGGCGAAGAAGCGCGCGCCGCGCTCGCGGTCCTTGAACCGCTGCACCCACTCCAGCGCGAACTGCCGGTAGAGCGCGGCTCGCCCGCTGTCGTCGGCGATGGCGACGGCCCGGCTCATGTGGTGCTGCTCGAGGTCGTCCCACCGGTCGGCGCGGCTGAGCAGCGACTCGTAGAGGAAGTTCGCCGCCTCGTTCTGCGGGTCGTTGGTCAGGACCTGCTTCAGCAGCTTCTCGTACAGCGCGTCGTCCGGCGTCTCCAGGTGGACGATGCGCGCCGCCCGCAGCAGCATGCGCGCCGCGGTGAGGGCATCGAAGCGCGGGGCGTCGTTGGTCAGCCGCTCGACCGCGTCGATCCAGTCCTCCGGATCGTATTCGGCGGCCGCCAGCGCGTCCTTGATCCGGAGCGAGTCCGGATCCTGTTCGAGCGCGCGCTGGAGCAGCGGGAGCGCCTTGTCGCGCTGCCGGCAGTCGAGCAGCGACTCGCCGACCAGCCCGGCCAGCTCACCCACGGCCGCGGAGTCACCCTCGCGCACCTTGAGCTCGAGCTCGCCGACCTTGGCGACCATCTCGAGCCTGCCGAGCTCTCGATAGATCTGTCGCGCTCGCGTGAGCGCCTTGATGTTCTCCGGGAACAGCTTCCACGCGCGCTGATACAGCGCCAGCGCGCGATCCCTTTCGGGGATGACCTCTTCGGTCAGGTTGCCGATCTCGAACAGGAGCTCGGACCGCTCCCGCTCGTTGGTGATGTTCTCTGCTTCTCGCTCGAGCTCGTCGATGGCGCTCGGCCAATCGCGAGATCGGCGCAGACGCTGCCTGATCTCGGTGCGCAAGATCCGCCCTCCGGCTTTCCGACCAAGTCGGGGTACTTCGGTCCCAGCGCTCCCTTATATCACGGAAATTTGCAGGCTTTTAGTCGGGGGGAAGCCCTTTCGACTTCCGCGCCGACGTTTCCGCCGCGCTGTCCGTGCGCCCATGTAGGGCGACTGGTCGATGGCGTGCGTTCAGCGCGCGCGGCTACGGCCGCATCATCATCAGGCGCTCTTGCGCGGCCTGCAGCTCGAACGCGTTGCCGCCGCCGCCCGCCTTCACGAACGCGTCGAGGTCGACCCTCGCCCTTTCCTTGTCACCCTTGGTGGCGTAGGCGAACCCGCGCTGGCGCCGCGCGCCCAGGTCGCCCGAGCCCTTCTCGAGCGCCGCGGTGTAGTTCTCGATCGCCTTGTCCAGGTTGCCCTGCTTCTCGTACGCGAAGCCGAGCGCGAACAGAAGCTCGCCCTGGTCCTTCGGATCCTTCACGTTGAGCCGGCCCTGATCGAGCACGCTGATCGCCTCGGCCAGCTTGTCCCAGCGGATGTAGAGGTGGCCGAGCGCGGTGAACGCCTCGCCCTCGTACGCGTTGAGGTCGGCCGACTTGGTCCACGCCTCGGCCGCCTTCTTGGGCTCACCCTGGATGTAGTAGACCTGCCCGAGGCAGTACCAGCCCTTGTAGAGGCGCGGCTCGAGCTTCACCGCCTCCTCGAGGTGGGTCTGGGCCAGGCCCACGTTGCTCCCCTGGGTCGCCTCGCACTGATCGTTGCCGATGAGCGTCTTGCCGAGGAGGTAGTGATACATGGCGTCGTCCGGCTTGAACTTCACCGCCTGGCCATACGCCTCGGCCGCTTCCTTGTAGTTGTCGAGCTTCTCGCGGGTCTGGCCCAGGTTGTACCAGGCGAGGTGGTTGTCTTCCTTGATCGACACCGCCTCGGCGAACTTGCGCTCGGCGGACGTGTACTGGCCCGACTCGAACAGTCGCGCCGCCTCCTCGTTCTTCTCGATCGAGGCCTTGAGATCGCGATCGCCGCACCCCGACAGGAGCGCAGCGCCGCACAGCGCGAGGCAGCAGGCCTTCATCATGATGGACCCCAGAATAACGAAGCGCCGCCGGGGCATCAACTCCACGGCGGCGCATGACTCTCGCCAGCTCGCGCTGGCTGCTCGGGCCGAGTCGGCGACTAGCCGCCGGCCGGCTGGAAGATGAACGGGTAGCGAACGTTCACGAATCCGCCCCCCTTGGGCTTGGGGAACTGGATCGAGCGGATCGCCTCGGCCACGCAGTCCTCGACGCCCTTGTCGCCCATGCCGGCCGCGGTCGCGCCCTGTACCACCCCCTGCGGCGAGATCTGGAACTGGGTCACCACCGTGCCGGTGAGGCTCGGCTTGACGATCAGCTCCTTCTCGTAGCAGTACCGGATTCGCGGCAGCTTGCGCCGGATGTAGCGGCGGATGATGTTCTTGTCGAGG
The DNA here is from genome assembly GCA_035489015.1 of Kofleriaceae bacterium. Classification (GTDB taxonomy): domain Bacteria; phylum Myxococcota_A; class Polyangia; order Haliangiales; family Haliangiaceae; genus DATFRY01. The sequence goes on from DATHKR010000033.1 coordinate 45,179, forward strand.
TCACCGGTCGCCGACGCGTTGCCGATGCGGATCTGCGGCGCGCTGGCCTTGCGGCCGCGCATACCACCCTTGCCGGACCCGGTCCCGTAGCCGGAGCCGGTCCCCGAGCCGTGGCCGATGAGGCCGTACTTGCCGGTGCCGATCGTGCCCCAGCCGGTGCCGCCCCCGCCGGGTCCCACCCCGTTCACCCCGTAGCCCCAGCCGCCGGCCATCTCGCCCACCTCGTTGCCGATCAGCCCGCCGTACACATCGCGATCGTCCAGGCCCGACGAGAAGTCGGCCGTGCCGGTCAGCGACGCGAACGCCCCGCCCGGGGTCTTCTGCAGCACGCCGAGCACGCCGGCCTTGCGCGCGTTGTCGATCGCCTGCTGCTTGGCCAGCTGCGGATCGGCCTCGTTGTTCTTCATCGCGTACTGGCCGGACTGACGGGTCGACTCCTTCTTGCCCATCTTGCCCTCTTCCAGCGCCATCTTGGTCCCGGTGCCGCCGGAGGCGTCGTCGTCGCCGCTGTCGAGCTTCTCCTCCTCGGTCTTCGGGTCCTCCTGCGGCTTGGACTGCACGCTCGACAGGCGGCCGGCGTTGTCGATGTTGTCGTCGCTGAGCGAGGTCGGCTCCGGCGGGATGCCCCACAGGAGCGCGATGATCGCCAGGTGGACCAGGATCGACCCGCCGAAGTAGGCCAGGACCGCCGTCTCCATCGTCGCGAACAGTGGCGTCACGTGACGGCGCGGCGCCGGCACCGACGAGACCAGGAAGGTCTGCTGGCCGGTCGTGACCCGGAAGCGGGCCTTGTGCGGGATCGAGACCTCCATCGCGCCCGGCGCCGTGCTCGACGGGCGGGCCTTGCCCTGCGCCGACAGGTCGGCGAGGCCGATGCTCTGTCCGTCGAGCATCATCTCGCCGCTCATCTGCTGGGTGAAGTTGAAGACGAAGTCGTCTCCCTGCGGCGCGACCAGCGGGAACGACTCCATCGGGACGTCGTCGGTCGGGAAGTCCACGCCGGCGGCCCGGCCGATGCGGAAGTACGGCGACACCCGCTCGTTGCGCACGCGCAGGAGGCCGAGCGTGATGAAGATGAGCCCGCCGATGGCGCCACCAAAGGCCATCCAGTCGTAGCTCAGGCTGAGGCGCTCGGGCGGCCGGTACTCGTTGACCGACTTCTGCTCCACCTCGGTCCACTGGTAATAGGCCCGCTTGTTGGTCTGCGCGGTGCCGATGCCGATGAAGAAGGCAAAGAACGACAGCGCGATGAGGAACGCGCCGAGGCCAAACAGGCCGTAGGTCGCGCCCGACACCTTGCCGCCACGCGGGTTGGAGACGTGCTTCACCTCGACCACCGAGTCGGCCAGCATCGCGGCCACCTCGATGGCGCGCGCGCCGCCGAGATCGTCGGCCGAGTCGAGGCCGAACGCGGGCGGCGCGGACGCGGCCACCGCCGCGCGAGCCGCGGGCGCGGCGTGAGCCGGCGCCGGGGCGCGGGGGGGAGCGGTGACCACCGGCGGCGGAGCGGCCGGCGCGGGGCGCGCCGGGGCCGGCGGCGGCGACACGACCACGGTCGGCGCCGTGGCGGCGGCGGGTGCCGGAGCGGACGGCGCGGCCGGAGCCGGCGGCGTGTTCACCCGGGTGACCGCCTCCTCTTCGCTCGCGTCGCCGATCGCCAGCTCGATGCGGATGTCACCGAGGACGACCAGGTCGCCGTCCTGCAGGTTGGCCTTGTTGACCTTCTGGCCGTTGACGATCGTGCCCTTGGTGGACCCGAGGTCGATGATGCTGATGCTGCCCGGCCCCGACACCTCGATGACCGCGTGCATGCGGCTGACCGAGTCGTCGTCGAGGCGGAGGTGCGACGAGGACAGCTTGCCGACCTTGATGACCGGCTGCGCGAGGGTCTCCTCGCGCAGGAACTGGTCGCCCTTGTAGATGCGGAACGTGAGTGGGATCTTCGAGCCGGCCATCGAGTCGTTTCTCCGTTTGTATCGGGACGCGGAATGCTGTGGCCGGCGGCTCGTCCGCGCCCGGGGCGCGGCGCGGCGAGGACTACAGGTCCTCGGCGGACTTCACGATCTCCTTGATGAAGTCCTTACGCAGGCGGATGAGGCTGGTGTGGCTGGCGAACTTCCGGGTATCGAGGAAGTCGCCGTCGGGCTTCACCAGATCGCCGTCGATCTCGTCGCCGGTGAAGTCGTAGTTCTTGACCTTCTTGGGCTCGTCCGCCTTGGCGGGCTTCGCCTTCGCCTTCCCCTTGCCCTGAGCCAGGGCGGCGACCGGGGAGCCGAGCGCGATCGCACCGGCGATGGAGAGGCAGGCGGCGATCTTGGTGAGTGACAGCGAGCGCTTCATGGCAGACCTCTTGGAAAAGTCCCGCTCGCGCCTCGCCACTCGGTGCTTCATGTCTCGAGGGTTTCAGACACCGGGTGGTAGGGGCGGTTCCGGGAAAAGTTCGCGGGTTCTCGACAACCGTAGCGCGGAGCCTCCGCGCGGCCAACCCAGGGTTTTTACTCCGCCCCGGGTGAGCCTCGATGCGGGCCTACTTGCCCCCACCTGCCGGCTTGGCGGCCGGCTGGGAGGCCTGGGTGCGGATGGCGTCGTCCAGGGAGCGCAGGTTCTTCTCGCAATCCGAGATGTTGTCGCGCGAATCGCGCAGCAGGTCGGGATCCGCGGTCTGCTTGCCCTGCGACTGCTGGAAGTACTTGATGGCGGTCCGGTAGTGGCCCTGCGCCGCGCGCAGGTCCTGGGTCTCGTTGGCGCGGAAGTCCTTGTAGAGGACGCCGAGGTTGAAGAACGCCTCGGCGCGCCGGCCGTCCAGCTCCGACGCCTTCTTGTAGCTGCGCTCGGCCTGATCGAGCTGCTTCTGGCCGCGCTCGGCGATCCCGAGGCCGACGATCGCGTCGTAGTTCTTCGGCTCCTCCTTGAGGACCGCGGTGAACTGCTGGCTGGCCTCCTCGTACTTGCGGAAGCCGAGCACGATGTTGCCGACGTTCATGCGCGCCTCGACGAAGGTCGGGTCGAGCGTGACCGCGCGCTGGAACTCGTCGAGCGCCTGGGCCACGTTGTCGTTCTTGAGCTCGAGCAACCCGCGGGCGTTGTAGAGCGGCGCGAACTTGTCGCCGAGCTCCCTGCCCTTGTCGAGGAGCAGCTTGGCCAGGGTCAGGCGCGACTTGTTCTTGTCCGACCCCTCCATGTAGAGGAGCGAGAGCAGGACATAGGCCTCGATGTTGTCGTTCTCGACCGCCAGCACGCTGCGCAGGTGGTTGAGGATCTTCTCCTCCATGTCGCGCAGCGAGGCCCGCCCGTCGCGGACCTGGCGGATCATCAGCCAGGCGAGGTTGTTGCGGGCGCCGGCGATCTTGATGTCGGCCTGCACCGCCCTCTCCCAGTACTCCTTGGCGCGCGCCTCGTTCCCGCCCTGGAAGTAGATCTGGCCCAGGTTGGAGAGCGACGGGGCGTGGTTGGTCTGGATCTTGAGCGCGGCCTGGTACGCGGCCTCGGCGTCCCTCAGCAAGCGGCAGTTCTGGTACGAGAGGCCGGCGTTGAAGCGGGCCTCGACCATCTTGCTGTGGGCGTCGGCGACCTGCTCGAACCGGTGCGCGGCCTCCTCGCACGACTCGCGGCTCCAGCCGCCCTTGGCCCTCTCCTGGTAAAAGGCGACCGCGCGGGCGAAGTCCTTGCGGGCCTCCCCGCTGACGTCCCGGTCGATCTTCGGCGCGGCCGCCTGCGGCGGGGGCGGCGCGCTCCTGGCCTGCTGGTCGACGTCCTGGCGGGTCGACGCCTTCGATCCGCCGCACGCGCACGCGACGGCGAGGAGCGCCGCGGTCAGTCCCTGGCTCGTGATCTTCATGACTCGATTCCCTCTCACTTGCCGCTGATCGCGGTCACGAGGCCCTGCGTGTCGGTGATCGCCGCGACCGACGACGGCTCGGCGTGCAGCTCCGACGCGGTCGGGAAGTCCTGCGGCCGGATCTGGCCGAGCTCGCGCTCGCACAGCTTGGACCACTTGTTGAACCAGTTGAGCGACGTCGAGGTCTCCAGGCACGAGCTGAATCCCGCCACCGACCGCTCCTCGAGCGGGCCGGCCGCGGTGGTGAGCGCGTCGCAGTACGAGTCCCACGAGTCCTCCGCGTACGGACCGCTGCGCACGTCGCGCGGCACCTCGGCGGTGTAGAGCGCGTCGGCCGCGTTCTGCGAGATCTGCCCGATGCGGGCCGCCGCCGCGACGGCCCAGGCCGCGCCGCCGCCGCGCACCTCGCGCACGCCCTTGTAGGCGTCGTTGGCCCGGCCGCCCTGCTTCTCCTTCTCGCCCAGGAACTTCTTGAAGCGCTTCTCCGAGTCGGCCTTCTTCTTGGCGTTGCGCTCGGAGAAGTCGAGCTTCTCGGGGAACTCGATGCCGAGGAAGCCCTCGAACTGCTCCTCGGCCATGTAGAAGCGGGACATCGCGTACATGTTGATCGCAAAGGCCTGGCGGGTCGGGTCGTCGCTCGACGCCCCCTTGCCGTACTCGGAGATCGCCTGGCGGAAGTGCGCGCGGGCCTGGCCCGCCTTCTTCTTGTCGCGCTCGATCACGGTCAGCTTGATCTTCGACGACTCGCCGCAGCGGTCGGGCAGGACCGTGCCGTGCCGGCGCTTGCCGCGCCGACGGACCGCGCGCTCGCGCTCGACCTTGATGCAGGCTCCGTCCACGCCCTTGCCGCGGCACGACTGCTCCCACAGGATCTGGCCGATGCGGGCGTGCGCGGCGACCACGCGGTCGCGGCCGCCCTTGTTGCCCATCTCCTTCAGGTAGCGCTCGAGCGCCTTGATCACCATCTCCTGGTTGCCCTGCTTCTCGTAGATTCCGACCAGGCCCCACAGCGCGTCGGCCGAGTCCTTCTTCATCTTGTTCTTGTACTGCTTCACGAAGAACTCGATGTCGGCGACCGCGGTCTTGTCGTCGCCGATGCCCTTGCGGTAGGTGACCGCGTTCTGCAGCGCGGCCGGCGCCGCCGACTCGCCGCCGTACTTCTTCGCGAACTGCTCGTACTTGCCGGCCGAGCGGTCGTAGAACGCGATGGCGGCGTAGGCGTTGCCGGCCCGGCCCAGCGCCTTTTGCGCGTGGACGCTCTTGGGGAAGCGCTGGTTGAGGACCTCGTACATCTGGATCGCCTTGCCGATCGACTTGGCGTCCTCGTAGCAGACCCCGGCGCTGAACAGGACCTCGTCCATGTTCGGGCCGTCCGGGTTGGTGTTGTAGATGCTCTCGTACGACTGACCGCAGGCCAGCTTCTTGCCGTCCTTCTCGAGCTGCTCGGCGACCTTGCGCTGCACCTTGCCCTGGTCCTTGAGGAAGATCTCCTTCAGCTCGTCGCGGTCCTCCCAGAAGTCGGCCCTGGCCAGGAGCGCCGTCACGAACTCACCCAGCTCCGGGTAGCGGTGCATGCGGATGAGCGAGTCGCGGATGATCGCCGCCGAGTAGCCGGCCGCCTCGTGCTTCGGGTACTTGTCGACGATCTCGCGGAAGCTGGGCAGCGCGTCGTCCAGGTGGTCGTGCGTCCACAGGATGCGAGCCTTGAGGAACTTCATCATCACGAGCTCCTCGTCGTTCGGATCCTTGATGTACTTGATGTAGATGTCGAAGGCCGCGATCATCTTCTGCTCGCGCTCGTTGATCGGCTTCGGCGCCGGCGGCCTGGTCTCCTCGAGCTTGGCCATGTCGACCTCGGGCGTCTGGGTGCGCGGGTCGACCGCCAGCGCGTTCTTCCAGCCCAGCACCGCGGCGTAGGCGCTCTCCTTCTTGAGCTTGTCGCCGACCTTGCCCTGCTTGACCACGTCGGTGAACGCGATCGCCGCCTTCTCCCACCGCTCGGTCGCCAGGCGCGGGTTCTGCTCGTTCTCGGCCCGCAGCCACAGGCACTCGGAGAAGTAGTACTGCACCTCGGCGTGGTGCTCGGAGTCGGGGAAGGCCGAGAGGAAGACCTCGTACAGCCGCTCGACGTAGGCGAGCGTGTCGAAGTTGAGGGTCTTCATCACCTCCTGGTGCCACAGGCCGGCCATCTCGTAGGTGATGCCCTCGGCGTTGTCGTGGCACTCCTGCAGCGCGCTGCCCTTCAGGATCTTGCGGTCGCGGTACTTCACGTACAGCTTGTCGAGCAGCTCGACCTCGTCCGCCTTCTGCTTGTTGTCGCCGGCGGTGATCATCGCCTGCACGATGTTGTATTCCCACTCGCAGACCTGCTGGTCCTTGGGCGCGCGCTGGATCAGCTCGCGGTGGGTGTAGATCGTCTTCTCCGCCTTGCCCTGGTCGAGGTAGATGGTCGCCAGGATCTTGAGCATGTTGAACGCGTAGCTGCGGTCGACTCGCTCGAACGCCTGGTAGGCCTTCTGCGGCCGGCCGACCTCGGCGTAGGCGCGCACGAAGTCCTTCTTCGACGCCTTGTTGAGGATGTCGTACTTCTCCTTGCCGCGCGTCTTCTGGGTGACCTCGTAGAACGTCTCGAGCGCGTCCTGCGGGCGGTCGAGGTTGAGGTAGACCCAGCCCTTCTTGTAGAGGGCGTACGCGTAGACCGGCGAGGTCGGGAACTCGAGGACCTTGTCGTAGAACTTCTCGGCCTGGGCGAGGTTGTTGGTCTCGAAGAAGTAGTCGGCGAACGACAGGAAGGCGAACGGGATGAATTTCGAGTTCGGGTAGTTCTGGATCAGCTGCTGGTAGACCTTGCGGGCCAGGTCGACTCGCTTGGCGCCCTGCAGGGTGTACGCGTAGTAGAAGAGCGCCTCATCCATGCGGGCGTAGTTCTTGAACCTCGAGTTGTTGGCGATGAGCGCGTAGATCTTGATCGCCTGGGTCAGGAACTTCTCCTCCTCCTTCTTGTAGCCGTTCTGCCTGGAGGTGAGCGAAGTGCGCTGGCTCTTCGGCGACTTCTCGATCTTTCCGTACATCTCCATGAAGCGGAACCGCCAGTAGCGCTGCTGCTGCGCGTACTGCTCGGCCAGCCGGAACAGGAGGTCGGGCAGCTCGGGGTCGTCCGGTGCGGTCTCCTCGATGAGGCGCCGGTACTCCGCGATCTGCTGCCCGCGGATGAGCTTGACCTTGCCCTGGATGTTGATGAACTGGTCGGCGGTCACCTCGGGGACGAACTCGCTCTTGCCGGTCGACTTGTCCTTGAGGCCGCGGGTCAGCTCGGTCTGCTTGACCTTCACGTCCACGCGCGCGCCGCTGCGCTTGTACTTGGCGGTCGACTGGGCGCCGGCCGGGAGAGCGAGCGCCGTCGCCGCGAGAGCGACGAGAGACGCGGTGATCGTTCGTGGAGTTTTCATTTCGGTGTCCTTCGAGAACGCAGAAAGGCCGCCTCCTGAAATCAGGAGCGGCCTCGTCGATACCCACTTGCCAGTTCAGCCGTCATTTGCTCGTTGGGCGAGGCGAATGCGCCGGCTGCCTTGGACGTGTTTGTTCTAGATCTGCACCCGCTACAGCCCAGAGCCCCTCTTGGGGCACCTGGAGCGAATCTTGAACCGGTAGTAGCCCAGCTCGTCCTTCCAGTATTCGCCATTAAATTTCCACAGGAAGTGTTCATCGTCAACGACGATCGGCTCCTGCCGGTGGTCGCCAGAAATCTGCTCGCCGCGCGCCTGCGCATCGATCTGCCCCGCCTTGTTGTTGAGCGTCTCGATCCGGATCTTGCGGCCGTCGCGCGACAGCTCGCGCAGCTCGTCGGCCAGGCGCTTGATGCGCTCGCGGGCCAGCTTGCCGGCGTCGGCCTGGGCCAGCGACTTCTGGACGGTCAGCTCCTGCTCGACCTCGCCGGCCACTCGCGTGTTCACCCACTGGGCGTCGGCCTGCTCGCGCATCTTGAGCTCCTTGTCGAGCTCGTCGACCCACGCGAAGGTCTTGGCCAGCTGGCGGTCGGCCAGCGAGCTGGCTGCGACCCGCTGGGTCCGCTCGGACAGCCCCGCCCTGCCGTTCTTGATCTTGACCACGTACTCGAAGAACTCGGCGTTGTCGTCGTACTTGGCCAGGATCTGCTCGAGGTCCTCGCGCAGCGGCGCGTAGTTCTGGTTGTACTCGGCGACCGACTCGAGCGCGTTGTCGTACTGGCAGTACTTGTAGTAGACGACCGCCTTCAAGAGGACCGACTCGGCCATGCCGGGGAAGAACTCGTTCTCGAAGTACGGCGCGTTGAGGGTGTGGATGTTGCCCAGCGCCTTCGAGTTGTTGGTCCTCATGAAGTAGGCCCACGACGCCTCGAACAGCGACTCGAGCCAGTCGGGCGACTCCTGCGGCAGCTTCTCGAAGTACTTGATGGAGGTGGGGTACTGCTGCGTGGAGTAGAAGACGCGCGCCAGCTGGAGGTCGGCGAGCTCGTTGTAGGTCTCGATGTCCTCGGTGCTGTAGTAGCCGGGGCGCTCCTGGCCGATGACCAGGATCTGCTTGAAGGCGTCGACCGCGGGCGCGCCCTTGTACTGGCGCACGTAGGTGACGCCCTCGAAGAACTTCGCCTTGACGTAGAATGGGCTCTCCACCTTCACCGCCTGGAACAGGGTGATGGCCTGCTCGAAGTTGCCCTGGCGGTAGTAGTGGCGGCCGAGCAGGTAGTAGAGCTCGTCGCGGACCTCGTCCATGATCGGCTGCTCGAGGTCCTTCGGATCGTAGGTGCCGATCTTCTCGAGGATGCCCGAGGTCTCCGGCAGGGCGCGCGAGAGCGCGGCCAGCCACTTCAGCGTCGCGCCGAAGTAGCGGTGACCGGTCCGCTTGGCCACGATGCGATCGAAGTAGGCCAGCGACGCGGCGTAGTACCCCATCTGGTACAGCGTCTTGCCCATGAAGAACTCGGCGCGCTGGATGTTCGCCGCCGAGTCGCCGGTCTCCTTGTTGAGGACCTTGCCGAGCTCGATCGACGCACTCTTGTAGTCCTTCTTTTCGTAGAGCGACGTCCCGTGGGACAGCGTCTTCGACTGAGGCTTGTTGTCGGGCGGAGGCGGCTCCACCTTGACCTTCTTGTCAGCCTCCTCCGGCTCGAAGGTCATCTCCTCGTCGTCGCCGCCGGCGGGTTGGCTCTGCGCCAGCGCCGCGGGCTGGATGAGGACGAGAGCGACGATCGATCCGAACGCGAGCTGCCAAGTCTTGCCTGGTCGCATCGATTCCTCCTGGAATCCGCGGAGCGCGAGGGCGGGCCTGGTTCCCTGCAAGAGCCCCGAGGAAAAAATCTTCGACCCCGCCTCTCTGCTTGTCAAGCCGCGGACGGGTGCTGGCGCGCGGCGGCGCGAGTGTACGCGCTCGTCGAGTGATCGTCTGACGGATCGCTCGACGACCGGACACGGATACGAGTGCGCACCAGCGTGCCGCGCCCCGCTACCTTGACATCCGCGGGGACACCAGCCGATTATGGCCCGGCCCGCGTCACCCGGTGGAGGAGCACTTACTGATGCACTCTCGGCGGTCTGCTGCTGCACTGTCTTGGGGATCCTTGCTGCTCGGCGTCGCCTTGTTTGGCGCGATCGTCGCTGGCTGCAGCGAGAACCCGGTTGGACGCCGATGTTTCATCGGGGTGGATGCCGGGAACGATAGCCAGGCGATCATCGCATCGCCGGCGCTCGAGTGCCCATCGCGCACGTGCCTGCACTATCCAAAGGACGACGGCGTGACCCCACCGGGGGGTGCCCAGTACGCTGACATGTGCACCGCGGAGTGCGACTCGGACGACGAGTGCGACAAGGTGCCCGAGTCTCCGTGCGTCAGTGGGTTCACCTGCGCGGTGCCGGTCGTGGTCGGCCCCTTCTGCTGCAGGAAGATGTGCATCTGCAAAGACTTCCTGATCGTGCCGGAAGGCGGGCTGCCGACGCCGGAGGCCTGCATCGCAGGTCGTCCGGAAAACACCTGCACCAACATCTGACCGCTGCCGGGCTGGTCAGCTTCACCGCGCGAGCGCGCCGCGTCGATCAGTAGCGCGACCCCGACTCGCCGCTCAGGCGGAACGCGTCCTGGAACAGCGCGATGTCGTCGCCGGTGATGGCGACGACGTCGAAGCGACAGGTGTCGAAGGCGAGCGCGCGCTCGGCCAGGTACGCGGCGGCGGCGCGGCCGAGCTGGCGTTGCTTGATGGCGCCGACCGTCTCCTCGGCGCCGCCGCTCGAGTCGTCGGCCCGACTACGCACCTCGACGAAGACCAGGTCGCCGCCCTCGCGCGCGACCAGATCGATCTCGCCAACCGGCGAGCGCGCGTTGCGCTCGACGATCTCGTAGCCGCGCGCGCGCAGGAACGCCTCGGCGCGATCCTCGCCGCCTCGGCCCTTGGCGACGGTGCTGTCGGCGCGCACCGCCGGGTTGGTCGGCTCGGCGGTGCGGCCATCGATGTCGTCCGCCGCGGTCGGCGGTGCGGCGGCGCCCGCCTCGGGGTCGGCTGGCGCGGGCGGGCGCAAGGCGCGCCCGGCTACTTCTTGGCCGGCGCGGGCTTCTTCTTGGCCTTGACCGGCGGCTTCGTGTCCGACGCCTTGTCGGTGGCGCGAGCTGCCTTGCCCTCGGCCTTCTTGGTCTTCTTTTCCTTCTTCGCCTGCGTCTTGGTGCGCGGGCGGTAGGCGACCGCGGGCTGGCCGTCGACACCTTCGCCGGCCTCGCCGGCCGCCGCGATCTCGGCGGCGCGCGCCTTCTCGGCGTCCTCGGCGACGCGGTTGCGGTCGTAGGCGCGCTCCTTGATGCGAGCCGCCTTGCCGCTCAGGTCGCGCAGGTAGTAGAGGCGGGCCTGGCGGACGCGGCCGCGCGACAAGATCTCGACCGACGAGACGTTCGGCGATCCCTCGGGGAAGATGCGCTCGACCCCGACGCCGTAGGAGACCTTGCGGACGGTGAAGCACGCGCGGCTGCCGCTCGCGCCCTTGGCGCGCGCGGTGACCACACCCTCGAACGCCTGCAGTCTCTCCTTCTCACCCTCGCGGATCTTCACTTGCACCCGGACGGTGTCTCCGGGGCGAAAGTCGGGCAGGACGTTCTTGCGCGCCTGCATGCGCTCGATCTTCTGGATGAGTAGGGCGGGCTGGGACATGTCTTCTGGGTCTCCGGAGAAGCTGAGTTCTGCCAGATTTCCGCTGGTTCCGTCAAGCGCCGGTCCCGAACAGTCTGTCGAGAATGACGGCGGCGGCGGAGCGGACCGAAAGGTGATTGAAGGTCGGATGTCCCGAAACCGGGGCAAGCATGTAATCTGCCAAGGAAATCGCCCGATCGGCCAGGCCGTGACCGGTCCCCACCAGGAGCGCGATCGGCCGCCCGGGAGTGACCTCGGCCAGGACCCGGCGCAGCTGTTCGTAGCCCAAGGTGGGGGGCACGCCCACCCCGGTATGGAGCCGGGCCGAGGTCGCGATGACCAGCGGCGGCGCCCCGCCATGGCCGGCGGCCAGCTCGGCGAGCACCTCCTCGATGGAGGAGCGCACGTCGACCGCGGAGAGCGCGTGGCCGCGGTGACCAGGCGCCGAGCCGACGGCGAGGGCGGCCATCTCCTCCAGCCACGTCTCGATGATGTGCGCGATCTTCTCGCGCTGCAGCGCGACCGGAGTGATCGCGATCGTTCCGGCCAGGCCGTAGGTGGCGGCCGAGCGCGCGATGTCGTGGATGTCGAGGTTGGTGACCGAGCTGGTCACCTCGGCGCCGGTGCGATCGAGGACCGGGTAGTGCGCGAGCAGGAGGGTGACCCGCGACGCGGGCAGGATGGCGGGATCGCCGGCGGCCAGCGCGAGGTCGGCGCCGACCAGCGCGCCGCGGCGGAGCAGATCCGGGCGACGGGCGGCGGTCCGGCGCAGCGCCTCGCGCCGGCGCCAGGTCCGCACCCGTTCGTGGTGCCCGGCGAGCAGGGTGTCCGGCACCGCCAGGCCGCGGAACTCGGGCGGCCGAGTGTACTGCGGATACTCGAGGGTGACGCCGTCGGAGAAGGACTCCTCCTCGGTGGAGGCGCAGTCGCCGAGCACGCCGGGGACCAGCCGCGCGACCGCGTCGATGAGGGCGAGCGCGGCGATCTCGCCGCCGGACAGGACGAAGTCACCGAGCGACAGCTCCTCGTCGATGGCCAGGCGCGCCACTCGATCGTCGATGCCCTCGTAGCGACCGCACACCAGGACCAGGTGGGGCAGCGCGGCCAGCTCGCGCACCCGCCGCTGATCGAGCGGCGCGCCAGCCGGGCTGAGCAGGATCCGGTGCGCCGCCCCGCCCTCGTCGCCCGCGGGCGCGGACGCGCGCTCGATCGCGGCGACCAGCGGCTCCGGCTTCATGACCATGCCGGGGCCGCCGCCGTAGGGCGCGTCGTCGACGGTGCGGTGGCGGTCGGTCGTGAAGTCGCGCGGGTTGACGAAGTCGACCTCGACCAGCCCGGCGGTGCGGGCCTTGCCGAGCAAGCTGGTGGCCAGCGGCGACTCGAACAGCTCGGGGAACAGCGTGACGATCGAGACCCGCATGGTCACCGGCGGCGGAGTGGGTCCTCCGGCAGACCGTCGGGCGGGGCGACCACGACCCGGCGGGCCTCGAGGTCGATGTCGATCAGGAACTCGTCGGCGACCGGCAGCTGGCGCTCCACCTCGCCGTGGTGGATGACCAGGCGGTCCTGCGCGCCCGGCTCGATCGCGGCGATGACCCCCCACGGGGTCCCGTCGCCCAGCTCGACCCGGCAGCCGACCAGGTCGATGAGGAGCACCTCCTCGTCGTCCAGCTCGATGTCGCCGCGCGCGACCGCCACTGTCTGGCCGCGCAGCGCGTCGGCCTGATCGCGATCGGCGACTCCAGCCAGGCGGACCAGGTAGGCGCCGCCCGGGACCGGGCGCACCGAATCGATCTCCATCGCCACCGCGCGCTCGCCGATGAAGAGGACCGTGGCCCCGTCGAGCGCGGTGGAGCCCGGGTTGTGCAGGACCACCCGCACCTCGCCGCGCACGCCGTGAGCGCGCGCGACGGCGCCGATCTCGACCCGGTCCTCGGATCCCCCGGCCGCCGGTCGCCTCACCGCGGCTCCCGGGTTACTCGAGGATCTCGACCAGGGTCCGCTTGCCGGTGCGCGGCGCGGCCGCGCTGACCACCGAGCGAATCGCGCGGGCGGTCTTCCCGCCCTTGCCGATGATCTGTCCGAGGTCGTCGTCGCCGACCTCGATCTCGTAGACGTCGGCGTCGCGCTCCGCGACCAGCGACACCACCACCTCGTCTGGCTTGTCGACCAGGTTGACGGTGAGGTAGCGGATGAGCTCCCCCAGGTCGGCGGAGGAGCTGGTCTCGCGTCCGGGCGCGGGCATGGGCTGCTACGCCTTGAGCGGCGGGGGCGGCGTGTTGGTCTTGACCAGCGACCGGAGCGTGTCGCTCGGGCGAGCACCGGTCGCGATCCACTTCGAGTAGCGCTCGAAGTCGAGCCGGAAGTCCGGCTTGCGCGGATCGTAGTATCCGAGCTGTTCGATGAAGCGGCCGTCGCGGGGAGACCGCCTGTCAGCCGCCACGATGCGGTAGAAGGGCTTTCTCTTGCTGCCCTGGCGGGCGAGTCGAATGCAGACCGACATCAGGCGGCGCAATCTACTCGGGGGGTCCGGGGGTGTCAAGCGTGCTATACGACGGGCAATGCGCCCGGCCCGAACGGTCCCCCCCGGGGCCTCGAACCGCGTGACGCCTCGGGCCAGGATCGACCCGCCCGGCCCGCACCCCCGCGGTGCCCTCCTGGCCCCTCCCCTCGTGTTTTCCAGCCTGTGCGCGCTACTCCTTGCCTGCGGCACCGGCAACGGGAAGGGCAAGGACACGGGCGCCGGCGATGGCGGCGAGAAGGTCATTCTGTTCATCACGACCGAGATGAAGGGGACCATCGAGCCGTGCGGATGCAACAGCGACCCGCTGGGGGACATCGCCCGCACCATCGCGCTGGTCGAGCAGGCGCGGCGCGGCCCCACCCCGGTGGTGGTCGTGGACGGCGGCTCGCTCCTGTTCACCGAGCCGAGGGTCTCGGGCGAGAAGGCCGCGCCGGAGCGGCTCAAGGCCGAGTTCCTGGTCGGGATGTTTCGCGACCGGCTGGCGGCCGCGGCGATCGGCCTCGGCCCGTTCGACCTCTCGATGGGGCCGGCCGCGGTCCAGCCGCCCCGCCAGGCCGCAAACCTCCGGCCCGGATCCGGCGTGGCGACCGAGCCGCCCAAGCTGGTCCAGGCCGGGCGGGTCAAGATCGGGATCTTCGGGGTGGTGGCGATCGGCGCGCTCGGCGATGGGAAGCTGCAGATCGATGACCCGGTGCCGGTGGCGCGGGCGGCGGTGGCCGACCTGCGCAAGCGCGGGGCCGACGTGGTCGTCGCGCTGGCCCACATGACGCGGAAGGATGCGCGCGACCTCGCGCGCAAGGCGAGCGGGATCGATCTGGTGGTGGTCGGGCAGAACGCGCCGGCCAACCCGGCCAGGCTGGTCGAGGCGCCCGAGCAGGTGGACGGCGCGTGGCTGGTGCAGCCGGCCGATCGCGGGCAAGTGGTGTCCCGGATCGACGTGACCCTGCGCGCCGGTGGCGGCAGCGGGCCGCGGCTGGTCGACGCGATCGGTGAGTCGCGCGCCCAGGTCGAGCTGGTCTCGCTCGCCAGCCAGGCCGCCGACCTCACCGCCGAGCTGGCAAGGTGGAAGAAGGAGGCCGGCGCCGACCGCGCGTTCGTGGCCGAGAAGGAAAAGGAGCTGGCCGCGATCGCGGCGGAGCGCGAGCAGCTGCGCACCACGCCGCTCAGGATCCCGGAGCACGGCAGCTGGTTCACGCTGAGCCAGGTGCGCGTGCGCAAGCGGCTCGCCTGCGACAGCAAGGTCGTGGCCGCCAAGACCGAGGTCGATCGGCTGAGCGGACAGGCCAGCCTGGAGGCGGTGAAGAAGGCCGGGCCGCCGCCGGCGCCACCGGCCGGCAAGCCGAAGTACGTCGGCATCGAGGAGTGCGAGTCGTGCCACCAGGCCGCGGTCGACTTCTGGCGCAAGACGGTGCACGCGCGGGCCTGGAAGACGCTGACCGACCTCGGCAAGGATCGCTCGTTCGACTGCGTCGGGTGCCACGTGACCGGCTGGGACGAGCCGGGTGGATCCAACCTGGCCTTCAACGAGCCGCTGCGCGACGTCCAGTGCGAGGTCTGCCACGGGCCGGCGTCGCTGCACGTCGACGCCAATGGCAAGGAGAAGGTGAGCTCGCTGGTGCGCAAGACGCCGGAGGACCGATGCAAGGGCTGCCACAGCGAGGATCACTCCGACACGTTCCAGTACGACGCGTACCTCCGCGACGTGACCGGGCCGGGGCACGGCCAGGCGCTGCGCGCGCAGCTGGGCGACGGCCCGACCGGACACGCGCTGCGGGCGGCGGCGCTGGAGAAGGCCGGCCGCGAGCTGGGGCCCGGGTGCCAGAAGTGAGGGCGCGTGACGTGAGGACGCGTGACGTGAGGCCGGCGCGCTGGCTGGTCGCGATGCGCGGCGCCGCGCTGGCGCTCGCGGTCGCACTGGTGGCCGGGGCGAGCGCGTGCGTGTCGTCGCGCCGCGCGCCGGAGCCGGTCGAGCCGGTGGTCGCGCGGCCGCCGGTCAGGCACGAGGCGCGCCCGGTGCGGGTCCTGCGCGGCAAGGCGGTCTGGTACGGCGGCAAGTGGCACGGCAAGCGGACCGCGTCGGGCGAGCGCTTCAACAAGCGCGCCATGACCGCGGCGCACCGCACGCTTCCGCTCGGTACCCGCATCCGCGTCATCAACCTCGACAACGATCGCTCGGTGATCCTGCGGGTCAACGATCGCGGACCCTACGGTCGCGATCGCAGCCGCATCATCGATGTGTCGGAGGGTGCGGCGCGGCGGCTCGGCTTCTTCGACCGCGGCTGGACGCGGGTGCGGATCGAGGTGCTGGCCGACTCGCCGTCGCGGCGCGCGCGCGACGCGCCGGACGGCCGGCGGCGACGGTAGCGCGGCCGCGGCGCAGCAAGCGAAACGTGGCGCAGGTCGCGTGGCGGACGGCTTGCCGGGCCCTGGCATTGCCGGTGCCTGGCGCCCCTGGCAAGATGCCACCCGTGGTCGTCGCCAGCCCGCATGCGCCTGCCCTGCTCGAGCTGCGCGGCGTGCAGAAGAGCTACGGCAACGTGCACGCGCTGGTCGGCGTCACCGCGGAGATCCGCGGCGAGGTGATCGGGCTGCTCGGCCCCAACGGGGCCGGCAAGTCGACGCTGCTGAAGTGCATGCTCGGGCTCACGCCGCACGCGGGTGAGGCGCGCGTGCTCGGGCTGTCGGCCGAGAGCGAGTCGTTCCGCATCCGCGATCGAGTCGGCTACATGCCGGAGCAGGACTCGTACCTGGCCGACCTGACCGCGGTCGAGCTGTGCGCGTTTGCCGCCGAGCTGAGCGGGCTGCCCCGCAGCGAGGCGATGCAGCGCGCCCACGCCGCGCTCTACTACGCCGGGCTGGAGGAGAAGCGCTACCTCAAGGTGGAGGGCTACTCGACCGGCATGAAGCAGCGGGTCAAGCTGGCCCAGGCGCTGGTCCACGACCCCGAACTGCTCTTCCTCGACGAGCCGACCAACGGGCTCGACCCGCGCGCGCGCGAGGAGATGCTCGAGCTCATCCTCGATCTCCCGCAGCGGCGCGGCTGCGCGATCATCCTGTCCACTCACCTGCTGCCCGACGTCGATCGGATCTGCGATCAGGTGGTGATCATGCACCGCGGCAACATCCGCTTTCACGGGACGATCGAGGACCTGCGCCGCGGCGGACCGGTCGCCGACGCGCGCGCGCACGTCTACGACGTCGAGATCAAGTCGGGCGAGGACGAGTTCGCGGCGGTGCTGGCGCGGGCCGGTTGCGAGGTGGAGCGCAAGCCTCCGCGCCGGCTGGTCGTGCGACTGCCCGAGGGGACCGACTCCACGCTCCTGTTCCAGCAGGCCAGCGCGATCGACGCGCAGATCCGCCACCTCGAGCCGAACCAGGACTCGCTCGAGGAGGCGTTCATGCGCGTGGTGGGCGAGGCATAGGGTCGATGCCGCTGTCCGGACAGCACCCGGCCGGGCGCGCCGCCGCCGCGATCCACGACCTCGGCTACAAGCGCTACCTCGGCAACCGGCGGCCGCAGTCGACCCGCTGGCGGGTGCTGGTCAAGAACGTGGTGACCACCTCCTGGCGCGGCTGGTGGCGCATGAAGATGTGGGTGATCGGCTGCGCGGTCACCACGGTCGCGATCGGCGTGCCGATGTACATCTCGCGCGACCGGATCTTCGAGGAGCTGGTCCGCCGCGGCATGACCGTGCGCTGGTCCGACGCGCTCCTGCCGCTGTCGTTCCGCTTCTTCCCCTGGTTCGCGTTCATCCTGGCCGCGGCGGGCGCGGCGGGCGCGGTGGCGCGCGATCTGCGGGCCGGGGCGTTCGAGTTCTACTTCTCGCGCCCGGTCCGGCCGATCGACTACGTGCTGGGCAAGGTGGTCGGCTCGGCGATGGTGGTGTCGACCGCGCTCCTGGCCGGGCCGTTCCTGCTCTCCCTGTTCCGGGTCGGGCTGGCCCGCGACCTCGACGAGGTGCTGCCGGCGCTGGCCCTGGTGCCGCGCATGCTGCTGGTCGGCATGCTCGGGTCGGTGGCCTACGCGGTCGTGGCGCTCGCGTTCTCGTCGATGTCGACCCGGCCGCGCATCACCACGGCCATGTGGGCGGCGTTCTATCTCCTGTTCGGCAGCATCGCGGAGGGGCTGGCGTTCGCCCTGCGCACACCGGACCTGGCCGCGATCAGCCTGCCGCGCGCGGTGGAGGGGTTCGCGTTCGGCCTGTTCCAGGTGAGCGTGCCCCCCGGCTTCGGCCGGCTGACCCCGGGGATCGCCGCGTCGTACGGCGCGCTCCTGGCCTACACCGCGGTCGGGCTGATCGTTCTCCAGATCAGGGTCAAGCGGGCCGAGCGGGCCGGCCTGGGGGGCGGGTAGCGATGGCCGACGTGGCGGTGCAGCCGGCGGTCGAGCCGGCGGTGAAGCAGGCGACTCAGGCGGTGGTGCAGATCGACGGCTGCTCGAAGTGGTACGGGCACGTGCTCGGCGTCTCGGAGGTGAGCTGGACGGTGCGCGGCGGCATCGTCGGGCTGCTCGGCCCCAACGGGGCGGGCAAGTCGACCCTGATGAAGATGATCGTGGGCCTCTTGCGACCGACGCGCGGACGGGTCGCGGTGTTCGGCCAGGAGCCGTCGCGGTCGCCGGACGCGCGCCGGCGGATCGGCTACTGCCCCGAGCACGAGAACCTGTACGACGAGCTGACCGCGCTCGAGTGGGTCACCTGCATGGCGCAGCTGTCGGGCGTGCCGCGCGCGCGGGCCCGGGCCGACGCCGAGCGCGCGCTGGTCGAGATGGGGCTCCAGGAGTCCCTCAAGCGGCGAGTGCGCGGGTTCTCCAAGGGGATGCGGCAGCGAACCAAGCTGGCCCAGTGCCTGGTCCATGACCCCCAGCTCCTGATCCTGGACGAGCCGCTGACCGGGGTGGACCCGATCGCGCGGGCCGAGATCGTGGACCGGATCCAGGACGCGGCGGCGAGCGGCAAGACGGTCATCGTGTCGAGCCACGTGCTCTACGAGATCGAGGCGCTGACCGAGGAGATCATCGTCATCTATCGCGGGCAGGTGCTGGCCGAGGGGAACATCTACGAGATCCGCACGCTCATCGACAAGCATCCGCACCGGATCCGGATCGAGTGCGACCGACCGCGCGAGCTCGGCGAGGGGCTGGCCGGTGAGGACCACGTGGTCACGCTCGCGTTCGAGCGCGCGGCGGTGGTGGTGGAGACCGCCGAGCCAGACCGCTGCTACGACCGGATCGGCAAGGTCGTGCTCGAGCGGAAGATCCACGTTCGCGGGCTGACGTCCCCGGACAACAACCTCGGCGCGGTGTTCGACTATCTCACCGGCGGAACCGCGCGGAGCGTGGGCGGATGAGCGGCGGCGCTGGCGGCGGCGGGAACGTGCTCGGCGGACTGGCCGCGACCTGGCTGCAGGGCGGGTGGACCGCGCGGCGGCTGCTGCGCGGACGCATGCTCTGGGTGGCGGCGTTCTTCGCGCTGGGGCCGATCGCGTTCACGGTGCTCATCGTCCAGAGCGGGCACACCGCGAGGTGGGAGGAGCTCTTCGCCCCGCTCGCGCTGCTTTGCGGCCTGGTGCCGCCGCTGTTCACCGCGTCCACGATGGCCGAGGAGATCGAGGACCGGACCTACACCTATCTGTGGTCGCGGCCGCTGCCGCGCTGGACCGTGCTGATCGGCAAGCTGGTCGCCACGGTGCCGGTGGCGGCCGTGCTGCTGTCCCTGACCGCGCTCATCTGCTATCAGCTCGGCCAGAGGGGAATCTCGCCGGATCATCCATGGCCGTCGGCCGCGGCCGGCCGCGCGGTCGGCGCGGTGGCGCTGGCGGCGCTGGCCCTGTCGATGGTGGCGGGCGGGCTCGCGGTGATGATGCCGCGCCACGGCCTCGGCGTGGCCTACGCGTACCTCTTGGTCCTCGACCTGCCGCTCGGCTTGATGCCGTTCTCGATCGCCAACCTCAGCATGTCCCATCACATCCAGACCCTGGGCGGCGTGCGTGGGACCGACCCGAACGCGTCGATCGGCGCGGCCGTGCTGTGGCTGGTCGGGATCGGCCTGTTCTGGCTGATCCTCGGGCTGTGGCGGATCTCGAAGTCCGAGTTCGCCAGCGGCGAGAAGTAGCCCGCCGCCGGCCTGTCGCGGTCAGCGCTTGCCGGCCATGTCGACCAGGACGCGGAGCGACTCCTCGACCCACACGTCGCGGGAGAGGTCGTCCTTCCACGCGTCGAGCCGCGCGCGCACATCCTTGTCCTGGGTGGCGGTCACCGGAGCCGGCGCCCCGGCCGCGGCGACCACGTCGACCTCGAACAGCGGCTTGTGCTCCTTCAGCTTGGGGTCGGCGGCGTCCTGCGCGGCCTTCTGGCGCTCGCGCTCGGCCTTCCACGCGCTGCGCTCGAGCGGCTCGCGGGTGTCGTCGCGCTGCTCGCGCAGGATCTTGCCGAACGCCTCCACCTTGGCGAACACCGGGCTGGCCTTGACCCGCTCGCGGCTGGCCGCCGCCAGCGCCTGGACGTTCCAGGTGTGCGGCGTGCGCGCGTGGGCCAGCTCGGCCACCGAGCTCCACGGGATCGGGTGGAACAGGGTCCGCTCGCCCGACTCCACGAACGACGCCGGATCCGGCAGCGTGACGTCCGGGACCACCCCGCGGAGCTGGGTGGACGCGCCGTTGACGCGGAAGTACTGCTGCACGGTGAGCTTGAGGACGCCGAGCGAGTCGCGGCCCGGGGTGGGCGCGATGCGATCGAGCTCGACCACGCCCTGGACCGTGCCCTTGCCGTGGGTCGGGCCGGTCCCGACGATGACCGCGCGCTCGTAGTCCTGCAGCGCGCCGGCGACGATCTCCGAGGCCGACGCGCTGAAGCGATCGACCAGCACCACCGCGTTGCCGGTGAACGCGACCGACGGGTCCTCGTCGGACAGGACCTCGAGGCTGCCCTCCGCGTCGCGCGCCTGGACGATCGGCCCCTTGTCGACGAACAGACCGGAGATGTCGCGGGCATGGGAGAGCAGCCCGCCGCCGTTACCGCGCAGGTCGACGATGACGCCGGACAGCTTCTTCTTCTGGAAGGCGGTCAGGAGCGCGCGGACGTCGTCGGTGGCGTTGCGCTCACCCGGCTGACCGGCGGCGCCGATGTCGCCGTAGAACCCGGGCAGGTAGATGTAGCCGACCGGATCGGCGTTGCGGCCGAGGTCGAGCACCGCGCCGCGGGCGTAGGCCGCCTCGATCTTGACGACGTCGCGGGTGATGGCGATCGACTGGATGTCGCCTTCGGCCTTCTTGACGGTGAGGGTGACGACCGTGCCCTTGGGGCCGCGGATCATCTCGACGACCTTGTCGATCGGCATGTCGGTCGCGTCGACCGCCGCCTTGCCGGTCTGGGTGACCGAGATGATGAGGTCGCCGGCCTCGAGCTTGCCCTGGGTCCACGCGGCGCCGCCGGGGACCAGCTCCTGCACCACGATGTAGTGATCGCGCTCGCCGAGCAGCGCGCCGATCCCCTGGAGGGTGCCGGAGATGGCGATGTCGAAGTTCTCCTTCTCGGCCGGCGCCAGGTACTGGGTGTGCGGGTCGTAGACCGCGGTGATCGCGTTCAGGAACTGCACGTCCGGCTCGAGCGGCTCGGGCGTGGCCAGGCGCAGGAAGCGAGTCTCGTAGCGGGTGGCCAGCTCCTTGCGCGCCTTCTCCTCGCGCGCCTCCGGGGTGGTCGGGATCGACGCGAGCGACTCGGCCGCGGCCTGCTCGGCCCTGGTGTCCTTCTTCTCGCCCTTCTTGCCGCCCTTGTGGTCGCTCTTCTTGCCGCCCTTGTGCGCGTCCTTGGCCTCGAGCAGGGACTCCATCTGCTGGATCCGCTCGAGCGCCTGCAGGGTCAGGACCGATCGCCAGCGCTCGCGCAGCTCGTCCTCGGTCTTGCAGAAGTCGAGCTTCTTCGGGTCGGTCTCGACCTCGCCGGCGACGGTGAAGTCGATCGGCTTGGCCAGGATGTCGACCACCATCTTCGCGACCACCTGGCGGCGCTGGGCGGCCACCGCCGAGCCCTTGCGCGCGAGCACCAGGTCGTGAGCGCGGAGCTCGTCATCCATGCGGCTGGCATACGCCGTGAGCGCGGTGACGTGCTCCTGGAGGAGGAGCAGCTTGGCGCCGTCGAGCTCCTCGAGGTACTTGGGGAATGCCTCGGTCGACAGGGTGTCGTCGATCGGACGGCGGAGCAGGTGCCGGGTCGACAGCAGCACCGACGAGACCTCGGCCAGCGTGCGCTCGCGCGGGTCGGCGGCGATCTGCGGCAGGTTGTCGGTCGGCGCGCTCGGCTCCGGCTTCGCGGCCGGGCCGGCCTGGGCCTGGGCCGCCGCGGTGGACGGCGGTGACGTGCAGGCCGCCGACAGGGCCAGCGGAAGCAACCACGGGCCGATGGCTCGGGGTCGAAGGCGGGTCGGACGGCTCGGCGAGGGCATGTCAGGGCAGCGTGCCACGCCGACCCGGGCACGGCAAACCGCGGTCTGGGCGGGCGCGGAACGGGCCGGAACGCCTCGATCGAGGATGGCCGCTCACCCCGCGGGAGGGCCGCTGCCGGAGGCGGCGCGGGCGGCGCGGCGGGCCACCGCGGCGCACAGTGCGTCGTGGACGTCGGGGAGCAGCTCGGTCAGCGCGCCGCCGATCGCGCGGTCGAGGCCGGCGCGATCCGCGCGGGGCCGCTCGGCTTCGACCGGACCGATCGGCCGGTGAGCGATGGCGGCGAGCGCGGCGCGGGCCGCGCCGGCGGACGGCCCCGGGCCCCGGTCGGCGTGGAGTCGGCGCGGATCGAGGACCGGCAGGTGGGCGGCGTCGCCGACGGTCCACTCGAGGGCGCCCTCGCCGAGAGATGCTCGCCCCAGCGCCTCGAGCGCGAGCGCGGTGAAGGTGGAGTTGAGCACCGCGGCGAGCAGCTCGAGGTCGACGCCCGGGCGCGGGTGGAGCGAGTAGAGCCGCTGATCCGCGACGACCGGCCCGGGCGCGAAGCGCTGGACGAAGCGGCCGGCGTAGGCCTTGGTCAGAAACAGCCGCGCCGGTCGGGCCGCCAGCGCCCACCACGCCGTGCGCGCGCGCAGGGTCGGCCGCTCGGCCGCGCCCGCGTGCGAGGCGATGTAGCGGCGCGCGGCGGGAAACCGGGCCAGCGCGTCGACCCCGGCCGGCGCCACCAGCGCCACCGTGGGCAGCGCGCGCGGGTCGACCGCGATCGTCTGGCTGCCGGCCTCTCGAGGCGAGCGGAGCAGCGGGGCGAGCAAGGCGGCCTCGAGCTCGAGCGACGCGGCCCGGTCGCGAGGGAGATAGAAGATCTCGTTGGCCCCGCTGGTCACGCCGCGGCGGATCTCGACCAGCTCGCCCAGCGGGACCAGCCGCTCTCCGGCGGCGCGAGCAAACTCGAACCACGCGGCCGGCGCCCGCAGAGCCTCGGCCCACGACCGCGGCGAGTCTGCCGGCGCCCGGCGCACCTCGGCGACCGCAACGAGATCGTGCGGTCCGCGCACGCGCCGCGCGGCGACCGCGGTCGGCACCCGCAGTCGCGCGACTGCGACGGTATCGGTGCCGGTGCCGGTGGGCTCGGGCCGCGGCGGGGCGGCGCGCTGGCTCGAGCGGACGGGGTGGCCGCGGTCGGCGGAGCGCTCGAGGACCAGGATGATCGTGTTGACCGCCGCGTCGTGGAACCAGCGCTCGGCGGGTGCCTCGATCAGCGCCTCGACGCGGCCGTGGCGCTCGATCAGGCGCCAGAGCGCGTCGGCGTAGGTGGCGTCGAGGAGCGCCGACGACACCACCAGGGCGGCGCGGCCGCCCGGCCGGCACAGGCGCAGCGATCGCGCCACCACCGACGCGGCCAGGTCGGCTCGCCCGATCAGGCGCTGCCGGTCCACCGCGGATAGATCGGGCCAGTCCTCGGCCAGACGGCGCTCGACTCGCTGCTTCTGGTCGCGATCGAGCCGCTCCTGCCTGACGTAGGGCGGGTTGCCGACCACCGCGTCGAAGCCTGGCTCGCCGCTGCCGTCGTCGCCGGCGCCGCGCTCGCCGATCGCGCCGGCGGCCAGGTCGAAGAGATCGGCTCGTCGCACCGTCGCGCCGGGCACCGCCGCGCGCGCCGCCGCCGCGGCTGCCGGATCCAGCTCGATGCCGACCAGGCCGCCCTGCCCCACGCCGGCCGCGGCTGCCCGGGCCAGGAACACGCCGTCGCCGCACGCCGGATCGAGCACGCGGAGCCGGGCGCGGGCGACGCCGCCGGGCGGCAGGGCCATGGCCAGCGCCAGGTCTGCCACCTCGGGCGGGGTGAACCACTGCCCGAGCGCGAGGCGTCGCGCGGGCTGGTGAAGCGGGGACACGAGCCGGACGCTATCACCCCGCGCCCACCCCGGGCGCCGCCTCGGCGCCGCCTCGCCGCCGCTCGCGCCGGCTCAGTCGATCGACGGCTCGGCCAGGATCGCGTCGAGCAGGTCGGGATCGATGTTCGCGCCGGAGATCACCACCACCGTGGTGCCGGTCCGGGCCGGGGTCACCGCGCCGGCCAGAAATCCGGCCACCCCGACCGCGGCGGACGGCTCGGCGATGACGCCGACCTCGCGGTAGAGGAAGCCGACCGCGCGGCGGATGTCCGCCTCGGAGACCAGCGCGATCGACTCGACGTGGAGGGCGCAGATCCGGTAGGTCCGCTCGCAGACCGCGCCGGCCAGCGCGTCGGCCACGGTCGGGCCGCCGCGGTAGTCGATGAGCGCGCGACCACCGGCCAGCGAGTCGTGCATGGCGCAGTTGGCGGCCGGCTGCACGCCGATCACGCTCACCCCGCGCGGCGCCAGCGCCGCGGCCAGGCCGGCCACCAGCCCGCCGCCGCCGATCGGCACCACCACGCGGGCCAGCTCGGGCACCTGCTCGAGCAGCTCGGCGGCCACGCCGCCGCCGTTGCCGGCGATGACGTCGTCGTCGTCGAACGGCGACACGAAGCGCGCCCCGCGCGCCCGGGCCAGCTCGCGCGCGGCCTGCTCCGCCGCGTCGTAGTCGGCGCCCTCCACGACCAGCTCGGCGCCGAGGGCGACGATCGCCGCGCGCTTGACCTGGGGCGCGGTCGCGCCGACGACGGCGGTCAAGCGCACGCCGGCCCGCCCGCACACCAGCGCCATGGCGGCGCCGTGGTTGCCGGCCGACGCGGTCACCACGCCGGCCGCGCGCTCGCCGTCGGTGAGCGCCGCCACCGCCGCCGCGGCGCCGCGCAGCTTGAACGAGCCGGTCCGCTGCGCGCTCTCCAGCTTGAGCACCGCGCCGCCCAGCCGCGCACCGGCCGCGCCGCCCGGCGCGACCAGCGGAGTCCGCCGGATCACGCCGTCGCCAGCGACGCGGCCAGATCGTAGTCCGACCCGTCGGTGACGCGCGCCTGCACCAGCTCACCCGGCCGGGCGCTGCCGTCGGCCAGGTACACCGAGCCGTCGATCTCGGGGGCCTGCCCGTACCAGCGGCCCTGCAGGAGCAGCTCGCTCTCGTCGGACACGCCCTCGACCAGGACCTCGATGTCGCGCCCGACCAGCGCCTGGTTCTTGCGCCGGCTGATGCCGCGCTGGATCTCCATGAGCCGCTCGCGCCGCTCGTCGGCGACCGCGGCCGGCACCCGGCGCGGGAGGATCGCCGACACCGTGCCCGGCTCGCGCGAGTAGGTGAACACCCCCACCCGGTCGAGCTCCTCGGCCTCGACGAAGCGGCACAGCCCGTCGAACATCTCGTCGGTCTCACCCGGGTGACCGACGATGAAGGTGGACCGCATCACCAGCCCGGGGATGCGCGCGCGCAGCCGCTCGAGCAGCGCGCCGGTCACCCGCGAGCTGTGGCCGCGCCGCATGATCTTCAGCATCTGATCGTCGATGTGCTGCAGCGGCACGTCGACGTACTTCACCACCTTCGGCTCGCCGGCGACCACGTCGATGAGCTCGTCGCTCCACGCGCTCGGGTAGGTGTAGTGCATGCGGATCCAGCGGAGGTCGTCGACCCGGGCCAGGCGGGTGAGGAGCTGGGCCAGGGTCGGCTTGTCGGCCAGATCGGCGCCGTATCGGGTCAGGTCCTGGGCGACCAGGTTGACCTCGCGCGCGCCCTCGGCGACCAGGCGCTCGACCTCGATCGCCACCGACTCGATCGAGCGGCTGCGCTGCGGGCCGCGCAGCTTGGGGATGATGCAGAACGAGCACGGCCGGTCGCAGCCCTCGGCGATCTTGACGTAGACCGAGAAGCGCGCGCCGGTGATGACGCGCGGCGAGGTGTGGTCGTAGAGGTACTCGGGCGTCTCCGACACCTGCACGATGGGCAGCGTGCGCGGGCCGCGCGCCGGGGCCGGGCCCCCGCCACCGACGATGTCGGCGATGCCGGAGAAGTCGGCCGAGCCCAGGATGTGGTCGATCTCCGGGATCTCGCGGGCCACGTCGTCGGGATAGCGCTGGGTCAGGCAACCGGTGACGACCAGCTTCTGGCAGCTGCCGCGCTCCTTGAACTGCGCCATCTCGAGGATGGTGTCGATGCTCTCTTCCTTGGCCGCATCGATGAAGCCGCAGGTGTTGACCACGATGACCTCGGCCTGGTCCGGCGCCGCGACCAGGACGTGCCCGGCCTGGGCCAGGGACCCGAGCATCACCTCGCTGTCCACCCGGTTCTTGGGACAGCCGAGCGACACGAAGTAGACGTTGCGCGGGGATGCAGCCATGCGGAGCAGGCCGGAGTCTGCATTCCGGGCTCCAGCGTGTCAATCGGGCGGTTCGGGGTCAGTCGCGCTCGGCGAGCGACGCCGGACCGGCCAGGATCAGGAGTGCTTCCGCGGCGGTGACCCGCGATGCCTCGTCGGCCTCGCCGAGCGCGAGGTCGAGCGGGGCCAGGTCCACCTCCATCTTGAGGCGGCGCAGCCACAGCGCGGCCTGCACCCGCATGGCGTTGAGGCCGAGCTGGGTGGTGAGCGGCGGCCCGGCCGCGTCGTCGCCGAGCGCGGCCAGCGCGTCCGCCGCGCCGACGTTGTAGCGCCGGTCGGCCAGGATCTTGTGGAGGGCGGGCGCGACCGAGCGGTCGCCGGCCCGACCGAGCGCCACCTGGGTCCGCATCCGCACCTCGGGCGTGCTGCGCTTGTCGGTCAGCTCCGCGCGCAGCACCTTCAGCCCCTCCTCGTCGCCGAGGCGGGCGAGCAGGCCGGCCGCGCCGATCCGGTGCTGCTCGACCGAGAGCATCGCGCGCAGGGTCTTGCGCCCGGAGTCGTCGCCGAGCTGGAGCAGGCTGCGCGCCGCGTCGAGGCGGACGTCGCGCCGCTCGTCGCCGAGCTGGCTGCGCAGGCTCACCCGCGCCTCGCGGTCTCCCGCCCGCGCCAGCGCGTAGGCGATCTGGATGCGGCCGAGCTGGCTCGGCTCCTCGCCGAGCAGGCGGCGGAGCAGCGCCAGCGCGCCGGCGTCGCCGGTGCGGGCCAGGGCCTGGGCGGCAAGCCGGCGCACGCGGGTCGACGGCGAGCCCATGAGCGACCGCAGCTCCGTGGTCGCCGCGTCCATGCGGGCGGCGCTGTCGCGCGGGGTCGCCGCGGCGCCAGCCTCCGGTGCGCCGGCCACCCCGCCGGGGCGGTTGGGACGCGCGGTCGACGCGGCCGCCATCGGCGCCCGGCGGGCCGCCGCGCCGCCAGCGCCTGCCTCCGGCGCCTCCGGAGCCTCGGGCGCGCCGGAGCCGCCCTCGTCGGTCGCCTGCTCCGGCTCGCCGATTCCCCCGGGGAGGAACCCCTCTCTCACCAGCAGCGCCACCCCGCCCGCGAGAATCAGAAGACACACCACCAGGATCGGCGCGCGCGATCGCCGCCGCCGCGGCAAGCGCGCGCCGCGCTCGTCAGGCTCGACGTCGAGGTATTCGCGCGACGACGGCAGCCTCGGGCGCTGGCCGGTCCTGCCCGCCGGCGCGGCCGGCCTGGCCGCGCGCGCCTCCGCGGCCCGAGGCTCCGCCGCGGCCCGAGGCTCCGCGGCGGCCCGAGGCTCCGCGGCGGCCCGATCCCCGCGCGGCGGCGGCGCCTCGACTCGCGGCGGCTCCGGCCGCGCGCGCGGCGTCTCGATCCGCGCCGGCTCGGTCTTCGCCGGCTCCGACGGTCCACCCTCCGGCCGCGCCCCCCGCGCCTCCGCGGCAGCCAGGTCGGCGCACTCCGCCGAGCAGAACGTCACCACGCGAGCTCCCCGGATGCGCGCCACCGGCGCATGCATCGGGTCGAGCGCCTTGCCGCAGGTCGGACAGGTCTGGGTTCCGCTCACGTGCTCACGGGAAGGCGAGGACCGCGTCCTCGCCGTGCTTGGCGATCAGCTCGTCGATGTAGCGCAGCGCGAAATCGCGCCGCTCGATGATCGCGTGGATCTCGCCCTTCTCCAGCAGCGCGACGAACGGCTCGATGTCGCGCGAGACCGCCTCCTCGACCGCGGCCTCGTCGACCCCGCGCAGGTGCTCGACCAGGCGGCGCGAGAACCGCTGCGACCGGCGCAGGTACGCGCGCACCCGGCTGTGCCCGTTGCCGTCGTTGCCAAACGCGAGCGTGTTGTCGAGGAACACCAGCACCGTCTGATCGAGCGACGCCTTGATGTTGCCGCCCGACCAGCGGTCCGAGTTGTTGATGACGAAGTCGAACAGGAGCAGGTTGCTCACCTGCGCGGCCATCGACAGCGAGGCCGGCGGGATGTCGCCGCCGATCGTGAGGTAGCGCTTCCAGGTCACCACCCCCTCGGTCGATTCGATCTCGAAGCCGTCGATGCGGGCGGTCTCGAGCTGGGGGACCCAGAAGGTGAGCTCGCCGAGGACGGTGGTGCGGCTGTCGCGGTCGGGCACGATCTCGGCCAGGAAGCGGGCCCGGTCGGCGCGCGCCTCGGGCTTGAAGTGATCGCCGATCTCGGCCACCTGGAAGCGGCGGCCCACCGACGGTGGCACCGTGTTCAGGCCGAGCAGGCGGTTGATCCGGTACGCGGCGATCTCGCGCCGCGGCTGCGACTGCAAGTAGATCTGGTTGGGCTTGCACGCCGCCCGACCGCCGCTCTCGAAGTCGATCCGCAGCGACAGCGACGAGCCACCGCGGTTGACCTTGACCGCCTTGACCGCCGAGTCGCGCAGCGGCGCGAGCAGCTCCTCGTCGCTCAGGCCGAGGAACTGGCCGCTCCAGGGCGGGAGCTCGCGGGCAGGCTTGCCGTCCGCGGCGGGCTGGCCGGCCGCCGTCTCGCCGCCGCCGGCAGCTCGGTCGGTCGCCGCGCCGCTGGTCGCCGCGCCGCTGGTCGCCGAGGCGAGCGCCTCGCCGGTCAGCCCGGCCTGGACCGACGCGCCGTTCGGGCCGCGCTCGGTGCGGGACAGCTCGGTCGCGCCGGCCACCTCGCCCGCGGTCGCCCCGCGCAGCTCGGCCACGCCCCAGATCGCGGCCGCGGACAGGCTCGCGGCCACGACCGCGCCGACGAAGAGCTCGATAGCGACGCAGCCCCGGAGCCGCACGGCGGCAGAATATCACGGGGCTGCCGCGGCGGCCCCGCGGTGCAGCGTTTGTCGAACCCCCTGGGGCACTTGGCGGGGGATGCGCCCGCACAAAATTTCGCCCGGCGCCGCGCTGCGTATATAGATGGGTATTGCAACCCATGATGGCGGACCCAGGCACCCTCCAGAGCGCACGGTCTCCCACCGTCGCCTGCGCCACCTGCCGTCGGCCGATCGCGCCGCCCCAGCCGCGCTTCCGCTGCTCGGTCTCGGCGTGCAACGCCGGTCGGCTCAAGCTCCGCTTCTGCTCCGCCGCCTGCTTCGATCGCCACGTACCGACCGCGAGACACCGCAGCGCCACCTGCGTCGAGGAGCAAGCGGGCTGCTCATGAGCCCGGCCGGGTCCATGGAGCCGGGCGATTTGCGTCGCTTGGAGCCACTGTGCCACCATCGGCGCCGATGAACCGGATCGTCGTGGACGCGATGGGAGGCGACAGCGCCCCCGAGTCGATCGTGCGCGGCGCGGCCGAGGCTTCGCTGTCGCTGCGCGACGCCGAGATCATCCTGGTCGGCGACGCCGCCCGCATCGGCAAGGTGCTGCCCCAGGTCCGCCACGACGGCGGGCGCGTGCGGGTCCACCACGCGTCGCAGGTCATCCACATGGACGAGAAGCCGTCGGAGGCGATCGCCGCCAAGCCGGACTCGTCGATCGCGGTCGCGGCCGGGCTGGTCGCCGCCGGTGAGGGCGAGGCGCTGGTCTCGGCCGGCAACACCGGCGCGTGCGTGCTCGCCTGCGCGCGCACCTGGCGCCTCTTGCCCGGCGTCAAGCGGGCCGCGCTGGCCGCGGTCTACCCGACCGAGCTGCGCCGCGGCGAGAAGAACGACCCGTTCTCGCTCCTGCTCGACGTCGGCGCGACGATCGACGCCAGCGCCGACGATCTGGTCGCCTTTGCCCTGATGGGCGCGGCCTACGCCCGGATCATCTCGCAGAACGCGCGCCCGCGGGTGGCGCTCCTGTCCAACGGCACCGAGGCGGGCAAGGGGCCGCGGCCGGTGGTCGACGCGCACGCGCTCCTGCTCGAGGCCACCGACGTCAACTTCATCGGCAACGTCGAGGGGCTCGACATCCCGCGCGGCGTGGCCGACGTGATCGTCTGCTCCGGCTACGTCGGCAACGTGGTCATCAAGATGCTGGAGGGCGTCTCCGAGACCGTGGTGAGCCTGGCCCGCTACGCGTACAAGGAGAAGCTGCTGTGGCGGGTGGCGCTCATGATGCTGTCGAGCGGCATCCAGCGGCTCAAGGACCTGACCGACTGGGAGCAGTACGGCGGCGCGCCGCTGCTCGGCTTCGAGAACATCTTCATCAAGGCGCACGGCCGCTCGGGCCCGCGCGCCCTGGCCAACGCGGTGCGGGTGGCGGACAAGGCGCTGCGCAGCGACCTGTGCGGCGTCATCTCGAGCGGGCTGGCCAGCTTCGCGTCGCGCGCCGGCGCCCACCCCGATCTCCCCAGCGCGACCTCGGCGTAGCGACGCCCCATGGCGGTCAGCGCGACCCACGTCTTCCGCTGGGACCTCGACAAGACTTACCTGCGGACCGAGTTCGACACCCTCCGCGATCTGGTCAAGTCGGCGTTCGAGACCGCGCAGGACAAGCAGGCCTACCCGGGCGCGCCGGCGCTGCTCCGCTCGCTGCGGCAGAGCCCGGAGCACCGCATCTGCCTGGTCAGCGGCAGCCCGTCGCAGATGCGCAAGGTGCTGGCCGCCAAGCTGGCGCTCGACGGGGTCGAGTACGACGAGTTCGTGCTCAAGAACAACCTGCGCAACATCGGCCGGCTCCGGCTGCGCGCGCTGCGCGCCCAGGTGCCGTACAAGCTGCCCGCGCTGCTCGAGAGCCGGCTCGGGCTGCTCGGCACGCCGCCCGAGACCCTGTTCGGCGACGACGCCGAGGCCGACGCGATCATCTACTGCCTGTACGCCGACATCCTGGCCGGGGTGGTGAGCCAGGGCGAGCTCGAGCGGGTCATGGAAGCGGCGCGCGCGTACGACGACCAGACCGCGCGCACGCTGGCGCTGGCCGAGCGGGTGCGGCGCGGCGACGCGGTGGGGCGCATCATGATCCACCTGGACCGGCGCTCGCCGACCGCCGGGTTCGCGCCGTACGGCGCCCGCCTGGTCCCCATCTATAACTACTTCCAGGCCGCGCTGATCCTGTACGGGGACCGGGTGCTGACCGCGCAGCAGGTGCTGTTCGTGGCGCGCGAGATGCTCGACTCACCCGAGCACGAGATCCCGACCCTGGCCAACTCGCTCCAGGACCTGGTCCGGCGCGGTCGACTGCCCCGCGCGATCGCGCTGGAGCTGGCCGGCGAGGTCCAGGACGCGGCGGCCGGCGCGGCCGATCGCGACGGGCGGCGGGTGGCGGAGGGGATCGCGGCGGCGTTCCACGACCGCCTGCGCCACCTGGGCGGCGCGCCGCCGCTCGAGCAGCCGGAGACCAGCCCGCGGCTCGACTACGTCGAGCTGGTCGACGCCGAGTTCAACAACCGGCGCGGCGGACGCAAGCGGCACCGGGCCTGACCGGCGGCTCCAGGCAGGTTCGCGCCGGGCCATCCGGCTCGAGCTCGACCGCGCGGCCCACTGCGCTCGGGATCACGTCGCGGCCGGCTGGCGCCTCCGCGTCACCCGGCGCGTCCGCATCGCCGGCGCGCCCGCCGCGTCGTTGCGCGGTCCCGGGCCCCGTGCGATCGTCGCCTGATGGAAGGAGGAGCGCCTTCCGCCCGGCTGATCGCGCTCTCGCGCAGCGGGCGGCACGTGGTGATCCGCCGCGCCGACGGCGCGCGCCTGCTCGACGGCCTCGAGACGGTCGACGCGCTCGGCACCGCCCCGCGCCGGTCCCTGCCCTGCGCCGGGCTCATCGACTTCGGCTGCGTCGGCGAGGAGATCTGGGTGGTGGCCAGCGGCATGCTGCGCCGCCACGACCTCGACCGTGCCGAGGATCTCGACGCCGGCTTCGCGCTGGGCGAGTCGTCCGGCGTTCTGCGCCCGGCCGCCGGCGACGGCGATCCGAGCGCGCTCTGGTTCGGGCAGCGCCGCCTGCTCCTGCGCGCGACCGACACCGGGGTCGAGATGGACGACGTCAGCGACGAAGCCCCGCCCGACGGGTTCGCCGCGGCGGTGTCGAGCCGGCGCCTCCTGGTCGCGCGCGGGCGCGAGCTCAGCGTCAGCGATCCGGGCCGCGGCCAGCTCGGCTCCACCGCCCTGCCCGGCGGCGATGGCATCGTGGTGGCCGGCGGCGCGCTGTTCGGAGGGCGCGCGCTCGCCGTCCTGTCCGGGGTGAACGGGGTCAGCGCGTTCGACGTGGTGCGGCCGGGCGGCTCGCTCATCCATCACATCGAGCTGCCGCGCAGCGGGCGGTGCGCGCTGGCCGAGGCGCGCGGGCTGGCCCTGGTGGTGAGCGCCGGTGGGCGCCTGCTCGCGGTCGACCTCCGCTACGGGCGCGTGCTGGGCGACGAGGCGGCGCCGATCGATGTCGCCGATCTCGCCATCGACGCCAACGCCCGCTTCGTCACCCTGGCCGGCTACCGGCGCGAGGGCGGCCAGCTGCGCGTCCTCCACATCCCGTACACGGATCTGTTCGGGGTCCGCCGCGGCGTCGCGCGACCGGATCCCGGCATCGACGCCGGCGTGGTCGAGCCGTCCGCCGCCGCCGAGCCGACCGGATCGGCCCCGGCCCAAACCGGCACGCCGCGCCTGGACCCGGCCGACGCGGCCGCGCCGGAGCCGATCCCGGACGTCCCGCTCTACGCGCTCGGCTCGCGCGCGCGCCGGATCAACGCGGTCACCCCGGCCGGGGCCCAGCCGTACGAGTCGCCGGGCGAGCACCTGGCCGACACCCTCGAGCTGGCCGCCGCCTGGGCCGCCCGCGCCATCGCCGACGCGTGGGACAGCGGCCGGCTGAGCCTGCCCAACGAGGACCCGCGCCCGTTCCAGCGCGAGGTGCTCGCCCTGGTCGGGACCCGGCTGGGCGGGGCCGGCGATCTGCTCGCCTCCGCGGATCTGCGCGTCGACGACGCGGCTCGCCGGGTCGCCCGCCGCGCCCAGGCCACCCTCGCCGCCGGCCGGCCGCTCCCCTTCGTCGAGCTGGCCCTCGAGTTCGGCCTGTCCGACATGGCCAGCAAGGTGCTGGCGGTCGCCGCGGCGCCGACCCTGCGCGGCGAGATCGCGCGCCTGTACGGCGTGCTCGCCAACGACGAGGGCCGGCCGATCTGCGACCGCTACCTGGTCGAGCTCCTGCTCGGCGGCCAGGACTTCCACCTGCGCAACCAGGTCGCCGCCGAGCTCGACGCCGACGCGCCGCTCATCAAGTACGGCCTGGTCCGGGTCCTGCCGATGAGCGGCGACCAGTACCTGTTCGCGCCGATCACCGTCGAGTCGGTGCTGCTCGCCCGCCTGCGCGGCGACCCGTACGCGTCGGGCGGGGCCAGCTCGATCGCGGTCATCCGCCGGGCCGACCGCGCGCTCGCCGACCTCGCGATCCCGCACGACCTCAAGCGCGAGATGGTGCTGGCCCTGGCCGAGCCGACCCCACCGGAGCGCTCGGTGCGGCTGGTCCTGCGCGGTCGGCCCGGCGCCGGGCGCACCACCACGCTGGCCGCGCTGGCCGCGCGGGTCGGCAAGCCGCTCACGATCATCGACGCCGAGCTCCTGCCGCGCGGCCGCATCCTGGCGCCCGCGCTGCGCGGCGAGCTGCGCCTGGCCCTCCTGCGCGGCGCGGTGCCGTGCGTGTGCGGCATCGAGCTGGTCGACCGCGACGACAACGAGGGCACCGAGCACGTGCGCGAGGTGCTGCGCTCGCACCCCGGACCGATCGCGTTCCGCACCAGCCCGGAGCAGCGGGTGCCGCTCGACCCGGGCTTTCTCGACTTCACCCTGCCCTCGCTCGGCGAGGGCGAGCGGTTCGACTTCTGGCAGGAGGCGCTCATCCGGCGCCAGCTCGACACCACCGGCGCGACCATGCTGGCCGCGCGCTACCGGGTCGGCCCCGGCACCATCGAGCGGGTGGTCTCGCAGGTGGCCGCGCGCCTGTCGCTCGAGCGGCGCGAGGAGGTCGACGTCGCCGAGGTGCTGGGCCGCTCGGCCCGCCAGCACATCGACGTGCGGCTGGGCAAGGTCGCCACCCACGTCGACCGTCTGGCCCGCTGGGAGCAGGTCGCCCTGCCCGACGACGTGCTCGACAGCATCCGCGAGTTCATCGGCCGGGTGAAGCACCGCCGCACCGTGTACGAGAGCTGGGGCTTCGAGAACCGGGTGGCGACCTCGCGCGGCCTGGTCGCGCTGTTCTACGGCCCGCCCGGCACCGGCAAGACCATGGTGGCCGGCCTCATCGCGCGCGAGCTCGGCCTCGACCTCTACCGGGTCGACCTGGCCCGCATCACCTCGAAGTGGATCGGCGAGACCGAGAAGAACCTGGCCGAGGTGTTCGACGCGGCCGAGGACGGCCAGGCGCTGGTCCTGTTCGACGAGGCCGACTCGCTGTTCGCGAAGCGCACCGAGGTGAAGTCGTCGGTCGACCGCTACGCCAACCTCGAGGTGAACTACCTGCTCCAGCGGCTCGACAGCTTCGAGGGGGTCGCCATCCTCACCACCAACCTCGAGGGATCGATCGACAACGCGTTCAAGCGGCGCATGACCCTGCGCCTGGCCTTCCCGTTCCCCGACGAGGACATGCGGGTCCGGCTGTGGGCGGCCCACATCCCGCCCGAGGTCCCGACCGTGGGCGACTTCGACTTCCCCGACCTGGCCCGCCGCTTCCCGATGTCGGGCGGCTACATCCGCAACAGCGCCCTGCGCGCCGCGTTCCTGGCCGCCCAGGAGGCGGTCGCGCTGTCGCAGGAGCACCTGGTCCGCGCGATCCAGCTCGAGTACCGCGAGCTCGGCAAGCTGTCGACCGGCGGCCGCATGGAGTGAGCCGGCGCGCTTGACAGGTCGACTACCGCGATAGTACTACCATGGTAGTTGAACGACCTCAGGAGGACTTCATGCGCTCGGCAGTGACAATCGCGCTCGCGGCGGCGGTGACGTGGGCAGCTGGCCCGAGGGTGGCCGAGGCCCGGTGCAAGCCGGACTCCGCCGCCCGGGTGGTCCAGCCCCGCGCGGTCGGCAGCTTCCACGAGATCGGCATGAGCGCGCCGGCCGAGCTCATCGTGAAGCAGGGCGCGCGCGAGTCGCTGACCGTGCGCGCCGACCGCCGGGTCCTGCCCTACCTCAGGACCACGGTGCGAAACGGCCGGCTCGAGCTCGACCTCGACAGCGACGCGGCCGGCAACCGGCTCGAGTGCGTGAACGAGATCGTCTTCGAGGTCACGGTGGTGAACCTGTCGGCGCTGGAGGTGTCCGGCGCCGGCTCGGTCGTGATCGACGGCCTGCGCGGAAAGCAGCTCTCGCTCGATCTCGGCGGCGCCGCCAGCGTCAGGATGGACCGCGCGGCGCTCGGCGGCCTCGACCTCACGATGTCGGGCGCGGTGAAGGTGAGCGCGTCGGGCCAGGCCACGCGCCAGAGCGTGCACATCTCCGGCACCGGCCACTACCAGGCCGAGCGGCTCGCGTCCCAGACCGCGGTGATCTCGATCAGCGGCACCGGCCACGCGCGCGTGATGGCCGCCCGGGAGCTCGACGCCAGCATCAGCGGGGTCGGGAACATCGAGTACGTGGGCAATCCGCGGGTCAAGCAGTCGATCAGCGGCATGGGCTCGCTCGCCCGCGTCAAGCGCTGACCCGCGCGCGCCCGGGCCGGGCCGTCGTCACAGGCTGCAGAAGCCCTGGCCCTCCTTCGGGTAGCGATAGAAGCCGGCGAAGCACATCTCGCGGTTGGTGCTATCGCCCCAGCTGACCGGGCCGCCGGTGTCGTTGTCGTAGGTGCAGGTCACCTCGATCGTGTCGCCGGCGGAGATCTGGTGGGTGGTCGGATAGTTGATCTGCTCGGTGAAGCGGAACATCTCGTCGTGGACGACCTCGCCGCCCACCTCGATCTTCATGTGCTGCCCGAGCTTGTGCATGTGCGGCCACCAGCTCAGGACCGTGGCGTCCTGGTTGACCGGACAGGAACCGAAGATCTCCTGGGTGCCTTCGCCCATGGTGAAGCCGATCGGTCCGGCCATGGTGAACTCGGCCTCGGTCTCGACGGCGGGCACCACCTTGACCGCCACGCCCGAGGTCCCGCTCAGGTCGAAGTCGGTCGCGTTGAAGGTGTGCACGTTGAGGTGGATCTGCTGGCCAGCGGCGACCCGCAGCCCCACGCCTTCCGGGAAGGTGAAATCGTCGGTGCCGACCCCCGAGGCGTACATGAGGACGGTGCGATTGTCGCCCACGTCACAGCCGTAACCGTTGGAGTCAGGCCGGGTCGGCTCGCCGACGCTCAGCACGGTGTGATGGGTGCCGTTGGGGGAGATGGTGCGGAAGCTGGAGACGATCACGTCCTGGTCGACCGTCAGGTCGGCGCAGAAGTAGCGGTCGGGCGTGGGGCTGTCGGGCGGCGGGAGGGTCCAGCTGGTGGTCAGGAGCGCCTGGTAGCCGTCGATGACCGCCGCGTCGGCTCCATTGCCGTCACCGTCACCGTCGCCGTCGCCGTCCCCATCGCCGTCCCCGTCACCGACGGAGGCGTCCTGGTCGGCACCGTCCCCGGCGTCGATCGTGCCGGTGTCGTCGTCGTCATCATCGCCGCCGCAGGCGGAGGTCGCCGCTCCGGCACCGACCAGGAGGCAGGCAGCGAAAAAAGATCGCGCTGACAGAAATCGAGTCTTCACGGTGCACCTCGAGGCCGGCTGGCCCGACTATAGGCATCGCTTCAAGCGAGGCCCCCAATGTCCCACGGACTGACTCACGAGGTATGGCCAGCGTTTGCCCGGCCCGGGCGAATGGTGGTCCTTCTTGCCGCGGGCCTGCTGTGCGCCGCGGCGCCCCATGCGGTGGCGGCGCCAGCCAGCGATCCGATCATCCTGGAGGCGCGAACCGGCGAGCAACCGGCCGACACCGCGAAGCTCCTGGCTCCGGTGCTGGCCGAGCTGTCGCGCAGCGGCTTCGCGGGGCCCACCGCGGTGGGGGGGCGCCTCGACCAGTCCCTTTCGCGGTCCAGCCGGTCGCTGAGTGACGCGGAGGCGGCCGAGGCGGTGCGCGCGATCGAGCACGGTTACAAGGAGTTCCTGGCCGGCAAGTTCGACGCCGCCATCCAGGAGATCGAGCGCGGCCTGGGCGTCCTGCGCGCGGCGCCGGCCTCGCTCATCGGAAAGAACGACCGGCGCGACGCGGTCATGCGCGGCCTGCTCGGGCTGGCGCTGGCCAACAAGCGGCGGGGCCGCGAGGCGCAGGCGACCGAGGCGATGAAGGAGCTGGTGCGCAGCTTCCCCGACCGCGAGGTGAGCTACAAGGCGTACGGTCCCGAGCCGCGCGAGTTCTTCGACGCGGTCCGCCAGGACCTGAGCGGCGACGGCAAGGGCTCCATCGCGGTCGACCTCGACGACGACCGCACCGTGGTGTTCGTGAACGAGCGCTACGCCGGCACCGGCGACGTGGCGGTGGCCGACCTCTATCCCGGCACCTACCGGCTGTTCCTGCAGCAGGGAAACGCATCCGGGCGGATCCACGAGGTGGTGGTGGAGCCGGGCGCGACCACGGCGGTGAACCTGTCGTGGCAGCTCGACGCGGCGCTGCGCACCGACGGCGGCGCGGCGCTGGTGTTCGACGACGAGGCCGCCCGGCGCGATCTCGAGGCGCGCTTCGCGGTCCGGCTCGCGCGCGGGCTCGGCGCCCCCAGCGTGGTGGTGCTCGGCATCCGCGAGAACCGCGGGCGCCGCTCGGTGGTGGGGGCGTTCTACACCGCGGACTCGACCCGCCCGCTGCGCAGCGGCGCGGTGGCGGTCGAGCCGGTCGCGCCGGGGCGGGATCGGCTCGAGGCGCTGGCCCGGCTCCTGGCCGGCGACGACGCGGCGGCTGCGCTGGTGGCGACGCTGTCCGACGACGGCGCGGCGGCGGGCGCCAGCCCGGTCAGCGGCAGCCCGGGCGCGAACCTCGGCGACGATCGCGGCGGCGGCGGCCGGCCGCTCCGCACCTGGAAGTGGATCACGCTCGGCGGAGGCCTGGTCGGGATCGCGGGCGGCGCGACGCTCATCGCGCTCCACAAGCCGGAGCCGGATCTCGGGCCCGGCGACGCCCGCTCGTACTCGCGCAACACGCGCACGGCCGGCATCATCACCGCCTCGGCCGGCGCGGTGCTGACCGGCCTCGGGGTCTACTTCTTCCTGCGCGACCGGAGCGACCGGCGCGAGACCGAGCGAGCCCCGGGCGCGGACACCGCGGCGCTGGTGCCGGTCGACGGGGGCGGCGCGGCGCTGGTGGTGAGCGGCCGCTTCTGATCCGCGCGGGCGCTCAGGTCGGCCCGGCGGGGGGCTTGAGCGCCTCGTCGACCAGCTGCTTGATGCGGGCGGCGTCGACCCGGCCCTTGTGCTTCTTCATCACGGCGCCGACCACCCGGCCGGCGCTCTTCGGGTCGACGGCCCCGCCCATCCCGGCCAGCGCCTCGACCACCGCCGCGCGCGCCTCGTCGTCGCCCATCTGCTGGGGCAGGAACTGCTCGCAGAAGCCGATCTCGAAGTCCAGCTCGGCGATCGGCTCGACCCCGCGCTCGCCGACCGCGGCGAACTCCTCGCGCGCCTTCTCGAGCGACTTCTTGTAGGCGGCGATGACGTCGCGGACGACCTCGTCGTCGACCTCGCCCTTGAAGCTGGCCGCGGTGCGCCGCTCCATCACCTTGGTGTTGATCATGCGGATCACGTTGGCGGTGCGCAGATCCTTGGCCTTCATCGAGGCGGTGAGACGGGCGCGCAGGTCCTCTTCGAGCGACATGGGCTGAATCTACCCCGCGAACGCGCGCCTGGCTCGAACCGGACCGCTCAACGCGCCGACGCCGCGGTGAGCGCCTCCAGGATCTGCACCGGGGCCGGCCCGGCGGCGCCCGGGCGCGCGGCCGGAAAGAAGCGCGCCTCGGCGAAGCCGGCCGACAGGAGCGCGCGCCCGGCCGCGCCGGAGTCGCCGAAGTGGAAGTGCACCCGCCCGCGCGCGAACAGCGAGACCAGCGCGGCGAAGGCACGCGCGCCGCGGACGCGCTCCATGTCGTCGCCGAGGTGGAGGTCGCTGAGGTAGAGCCCGAACCGGTGGCGCTCGAGGACGCGCGCGAAGCGGGCCCACATCCCCTCGACCGCGGCGCGGTCGAAGTAGTTGAGCAGCCCCTCGGTGATGATGGCCAGGCCGCGCGACGGATCGAAGAAGCGAGTCGCCACGTCGACCAGGCTGCCGGGGCCGTCGTCGGCCAGGGCGTCGATCTCGACCACCAGGTGGTGGGCGCCGGGCGGCTCGCCGGCGCGAGAGAGGGCCTGGCGCTTGCGGCGGGCCATCGCCGGCAGGTCCCCCTCTATATAGAAGAGGTCGTGCGGGTGGCGGCGGGTGAAGCGGAGGCCGCGCGGCGACAGGCCGGCCGCCACCTCGAGCACCTGCTGGACTTCGCCGCGCTGGATGGCGAGGTCCAGGCGCTCGTCGATCGCGCGGTGACGGCCGAGCAGCACGTCCTCGAGCGCGGGCCCGCCGGCCAGCCGGGCGGCCCGATCGAACGGCGAGAAGGCGGCGACCAGGAGCCGGCCGGTCCGGGTTCGCAGCGCCGGATCCCCCAGCCCGTTCCGGTACCAGACGTAGCCGGTGAAGTGCGCTGTCGGACTGATGCGGGCGCTTCCGGCGCGCTTTTCGGACATGACCATCCACCATGGCAGAAGAAAAACCAGCTCGACACCTGAACGGAGGATCAGTACACTTCAATCATCATGCGTCTCGCATGCCTGCACCTCCCCGCCCTTCCCCTGCAGGTCGAGGTGCGCGTCCATCCGGATCTCCTCGGCCGCGCGGTCGCGGTGCTCGGCTCCGGCGACCACCCGGCGGTGGTGGCCTGCTCGCGGGCGGCGTTCGAGGCGGGCATCCGGCCCGGAATGAGCCCAGGTCAGGCGCGCCTGCGAGCGGATGACCTGGCCGTGGTGACCGGTTCTCCGGGGCGATGGCGCGACGAGGTGATCGCGCTGGCCGAGGAGATCGGCGCGCTGGCCCCGGGCGGCGACGGGCGCGGCGTGGATCTATCGGAGGCGCTGGACGGCGAGCAGGTGATGGCGAACGCGGTCCTGTTCGCGGAGATTCCCACCGGCCAGCGCAGCGAGCGGTTCGGACGACAGCTGCTCCAGCTCGCCGCGGCGCGCGGCTATCGCGGGCGGGTCGGGGTGGCGTGGGATCGATTCACCGCGCGGGCGGCGGCGCGCATGCGCGACGAGGCGCCGGTGGTGGTGGTGGCGCGCGGCGGATCGGCCGAGTTCCTCGCCCCGCTGCCGCTCGAGCTCCTGCCGCTGCGCGACGAGGTGCGGGCGCTGCTTCGCGCCGCCGGAGTTCGCACGCTCGGCCAGTTCGCCGCGCTGCCGCCGCCGTCGGTGGGCCGACCGGTCGACGGGGTCGACTATCAGGGGCTGGCGCGCGGCAACGGCCCGAGCGAGCTGGTCCGGCAGCCGGCGCTGCGCGCGCGGCGGGCGGCGCTGCCGGCCCGGTCGGGGCGCGGGCGGCCGGCCGAGGATGGACGCCAGCTCCGCCTGGCCGAGGCCGACGACGGGCTCCAGCTGCGGCTGGCCGGCTGACCGGCCGAGATCAGGCGATCAGCGGGACGCCGAGCGCCGCGGCGTGGTCAGCGTCCGGTAGACGTCGCGGCGCGGGACGCCTCGCTTGACCAGCTCGCGCGCCTCCGCGAGCTTCCGATCGATGAGGGCGCGGAACTCGTCGACGGTGCCGACCGCGATCGGCGCTCCGTTGACGAAGAAGGTCGGGGTGCCGTGCACGCCGAGTCGGGCTCCCTCGGCGGCGTCGGCCGAGACCAGCGCGGCGCCGCGGCGGCGATCGAGCGCGAGGCGGAAGCGGGCCACGTCCATGCCGATCTCGGCCGCGATGCCGTCGAGGGCGGCGCGATCGAGCGCGCCGTGGGAGGCGAACAGGCGCACGTGCATCTGCCAGAACTTGCCCTGCTCCGCCGCCGCCGCGGCCACCTCGGCCAGCCGGCGCGACTCCGGGTTGTTGCCGAGCGGCAGGTGACGGAAGACCAGGCGCAGGTCGGCGCCGTAGTGCTGCTTGAGCTGGGCCAGGAACGGCAGCACGCGGGCGCAGTAGCCGCACCGGTAGTCGCCGAACTCGACCAGGGTGACGAGCGCGTCGTCCGGACCGAGCCGCTGACCCGGCGCACCGGCGCCGACCGCGTAGGTCGTGGCCGGGTCGAGCTCCGGCTCGGCGACCTGATCGGCGCCCGACGCGATCGGCCCGATCTGGCGCAGCCCGCCCGCGACGACGCGCTGGTAGACCTCGGCGCGCGGCACCCCGCGCCCGACCAATGCCCTGGCCTCGGCCCGCTCTGCCTCGACCAGCGAGATGAACGCGCCGAGCGAGCGCGCCCCGAGCAGCGGCCGGCCGTTGATGAAGAAGGCTGGCGTGCCCGACACGCCCAGCGCGCTCCCCTCGCGGTCCTGCGCGCGAACCGCCGACCGGAAGCGCGCGTCGTCGAGGTCGCGCCGGAAGCGAGCCAGGTCGAGGCCGACGTCGCGCGCCGCGCGCTCCAGCTCGGCGCGATCGATGCGCCCCTCGGCGGCGAACAGGCGATCGTGGAACGCCCAGAAGCGGCCCTGGGCGCCGGCCGCCGCGGCCGCCTCGGCCGCCGCGGTCCCGTCCTCCGGATCGAGCAGGCTGTGCCGGTAGACCACGCGCAGCTCGCCCGGGTAGAGCCGCTCGAGCTCCGCCACCGTCGCGCTGGCCAGGCGGCAGAAGCGGCACTGGAAGTCGGAGAACTCGACCACCGTCACCAGCGCGTCGGCCGGGCCCCGCGCCGGTGCGCCGTCGATCGGCACCCGGTAGGTCGCGCTGGCGTCGAAGCCGACGTCGCCCAGGTCGCGATCCTCGTCACCCCCGGCGCGGGCGGCGGCCGGCGCGGCGGCGACGAGGCCGAGGCAGAGGCCGGCGCCGAGGAGCAGCGCATGCAGCGGGCGCCGCGGTCT
Source organism: Kofleriaceae bacterium (assembly GCA_035489015.1). GTDB lineage: Bacteria > Myxococcota_A > Polyangia > Haliangiales > Haliangiaceae > DATFRY01. Next base: position 87,241 of record DATHKR010000033.1, read on the forward strand.
CGGATGCGTCACCTCGAGACGATAGCAGAAAGAGATCGATCGTCGGTGCTCGCGCGTCGCGTGCTATACCCATCAAACGACACGGGAGAGGTGCGTATGGATCCGCGGAGCGGCGCGCAGCGGGATGTTGCAAGACTGGTCGGACCCCGGATGCCGGCCGATCACGGACTGGCCTCCCTCGGTCTCATCATGCAGCTGGTCGGCTCTTTGTTCGCCGGCTACATGTCGCTGCTCGCCATCTTCCCGATCTTCGCCGGCACCGCCGGCGGCTACCTGACCGTCTTCCTCATCGGCGCGTTCGGCGCGGTGCGCTCGCTGTTCCACCGCTCGGCCGGCACCGCCCTGCTGTACGGCTCGCCCGGCGGCGTCTTCCGGCCGATCTACGTCTACGCCGGGGTGTCCGCCGCGCAGACGGTGGCGACGCTGCTCCTCCTCAACGTCGATGCCGGCATCCCGATCCAGGTCGACCTGACCATCGCGCTCGCCCTCATGGTCTGGCCGGTCGTGCTGCTGGTGCTGGTCAACCGCCCCGAGCTGCGCGAGCTGGCCGACGACGACGCGCTGCCGGTCGCCGAGGACTTCGGCTTCGAGGGCTCGGCGGCGCTCATGGTGCTGCTCGGTCTGTTCGGCGCGCTGGTCGCGCTGTTCGCCGTGTACAGCAGCTTCAGGCTGTTCGGCTCGTCGCTCGGCGCCCAGGGCTTCCTCGTGGTCGGCGTCCTGGCCATGCTCCTGGCCCGCTCGATCATCCACACCATCGCGGGCGTCAAGGGAACCCGGGGCATCGACTCGGACGGCGCCACCGAGGCGGCGGCCCGGTACTTCTCGTTCGGGGTGGTCTCGTCGGTCATCGCCGGCGGCGCGCTCCTCATCCTCTTCTTCAGCATGCCGGGCATCGGGCTCCAGCCGGCCATCCTGCTGCTGGGGTGCGCGGCGGTCTACCTGCTGCTGGCGTGGCCGCTGATCCTTCGCCGCTTCTACACCGAGCGGAACTTCAGCGCGCTCCTGTCCGGCGCCGAGGGGCCCAGCTACCGGCGCGCGCCGGACGCTGGCATGACCGCGGTCGGCTGGCTCCTCCTGTCGCTCGGGGTGGTCCAGCTCAGCCTCACCCTGCCGGCCGCTCTGACCGGCCTGGGCGCTCTCGGCGGGGCGCTGCGCGCGCTCGACCCGCTCAACACCGGGGTCGGCCAGATGGCCGGCGGAGACCGCTCGCTGTGGTGGTCGGCCGGGATCGCGCTGGCCCAGGTCTGGGCTGGCCTCGAGCTGGTCCGCATGACCGATCGATACCGCATCGTGGCGACCATCTACGGCGCGATCGCCTCGGTGATCACGCTCTACCTCATGTGGCCCGAGCTGCGCGAGCTCGAGCAGCTCGCCGCCTCGAACGGCATGGGCGGGTTCGGCTCGACGGCGAGCTACTTCCGCATGGCGATGAGCCTGCTCCTGCCGATTGGCACCATCATGCTGGCCAACCGCAAGCTGATGCCGGCGGCCCAGGCGCAGTTCCGCAGCTCAGTCGGCGAGTGAATCGGCCCAGCGCGCGGCCAGCGCCTGCGACCGCGCGCCCCGCCCCTCGCAGTCGAGCGCGCGCTCGTCGTCGCCGGTGATCGACAGCCGGACCAGCAGGTGATCCGGCGGCAGGACCGCGAAGCGATCGCACCACTCCACCGCCAGCACGCCGCCCGCGCCCCACAGCTCGTCGAGCCCGATGTGATCGAGCTCGGCCCGGCGCTCGATGCGGTAGAGATCGGCGTGGAACAGCGGGACCCGCCCGCCGTGCAGCTGGTTGAGGATGGTGAAGGTCGGGCTGGTCACCCGCAGGTGGTCGGGCAGGCCCAGCCCGCGGGCCAGCCCGTGCACGAAGCGCGTCTTGCCGGCGCCCAGCTCGCCGATGAGGCCGATCGCATCGCCGGGGCCGAGCAGGCCACCCAGCAGCCGCGCGGCGCGCTCGGTCTGGTCGGGGCCATCGAGGACGTAGCCGCGGATCGCCACCGCGCGACCCTACCGCGTCGAGTGTCGTCCGTCACCGCACCTGGGTGGGGCACGGACCCACGTCGGCCCTTGTGGCGCCGCGAGCCCCGCGGTATGTCCGCTTCATGTCCCCTGCGCGCTGGCTGGCTCTCGCGCTCGCGATGACGTCGGCGGGCTGCGCCGCCGACCGTGAGCGGACTGTGCAGCCGCTCCCCACCCGCGACACGACCCCGCCGTTTCGCCGGCCGGGCCCGCCCCCGACGGCCGTGGCCAGCTACCGGATCGACGCCGCGCTCGACGCCGGAAAGCACTTCATCTCCGCGACCCAGACCCTGACCTGGCGCAACACCGGCAAGAGCCCGGTCACCGCGCTGCCGTTTCACCTCTACCTGAACGCGTTCAAGAACGACACCTCGGTGTTCATGCGCGAATCGCGCGGACGCCACCGCCGGGCCACAGCGTCCCGCCACTGGGGCTGGATCGACGTCAAGTCGATCCGGGTCGGCGGCGGCGCCGAGGTGGTCGCGCGCGCGCGCTTCTCCGGCCCCGACGAGACGGTGCTGGAGTTGCCGCTCGATCAGCCGATCGCGCCGGGCGGCACGGTCGAGGTCGCGATGAGCTTCGACGCCCAGCTGCCCGAGGTGTTCGCGCGGACCGGCTTCAAGGGCGACTTCCTCATGGTCGGGCAGTGGTTCCCGAAGATCGGCGTCCGGGTCGGCCAGGCCGGGCACGAGGCGTGGCACTGCGAGCCGTTCCACGTCATGAGCGAGTTCTTCGCCGACTTCGGCAACTACGACGTCTCGCTGACCGTGCCCGACACCCACGTGGTCGCGGCGACCGGGATGCTGGTCGGGGTGCGCGACAACGCCGACCCGACCCGGACGCTCCAGTACCGGGCGGAGTCGGTGCACGACTTCGTGTGGATGGCCGACCCGTTCATGGAGACGATCTCGGCCCCGGCCAGGACCGCGTACGGTCCGGTCGAGGTCCGGGTCTACTTCCGCCCCGAGCAGCGCGCGTTCGCCGAGCGGCACCTGGCCGCCGGCATCGGGTCGATCGAGCAGTTCAGCCGGCTGCTGGTGCCGTACCCGTGGCCGCGCATGAGCATCGTCGATCCGCCGCCCGACGCCGCGTCCGGCGCCGGCGGCATGGAGTACCCGACCCTGGTCACCACCGCGGGCGACAACGCGTTCCTGGCCGAGGGGGTCCGCTTCCCCGAGTTCGTCACCGTCCACGAGGTCGGCCACAACTGGATGCAGGGCATCCTGGCCACCAACGAGGTGGACGAGGCGTGGCTCGACGAGGGGATGAACGAGTACGTGGACGGGCTGGTGATGAGCGCGATCCACGGCACCACCGCCGACATCGTCGACTGGAACGGCCTCCACGCCGGCTACTACGCGCTGCACCGCGCCACCGACGGGGGCTACGCGCGCATCCCGGAGCCGACCGCGCAGCGGTCCTACCAGTTCTCCGACGCCGAGGCGTACGGAGGCGCGACCTACGGCAAGACCGCCACCCTCATGCGCACCCTCGAGAACGTGGTCGGCAGCCAGCGCTTCCTCGCCGCGCTGCGCGGCTACGCCGAGGCGTTCGCGTTCGCCCACCCGACCGAGGCGGACCTGCTGGCCGCGCTCGAGCGCGGCGTCGGCGAGGACCTGGACTGGTTCCTCGGCCCGGCGCTGCACCAGCCGGGCAGCGCGGCCAACCTGCAGGTCCGGTCGATCCAGTGCCGGCTGGCGCGCGAGCCGCAGGGTGTGTTCGGGCGGGGCGCCGAGCGCCGGGTGGTCGACAGCGAGCCGGCGGCCGATGCGGCAAGCCGGTGCGACATCGTGGTCGAGAACCTCGGCCGGGTGCCGGTCCCGGTCGACGTCGAGATCACGTTCGCGGACGGAAAGAGCGAGCGCAGGCGGTGGGACGACCGCGGCGCCGGGCCGCGCTGGCAGCGCTTCGAGATCGAGCACCCGACCCCGGTGGTCGAGGTGGTCATCGATCCAGACGACAAGGTGCTGCTCGACGACGGCGGCCTCCGGCGCGGGATGCGCGTGGTCCCCGACCCGGCCGCCTCCACGCACGCGGCCGCCCACGGCCAGTCCTGGACCCAGACCGCCATGCAGCTCCTCGGCCTATGACCAACCAGAGCGAAAAAGACGGCGACGACGACCAGGTCCCCGGCGGCGAGGACGCGCCGCCGCGCGATGCCGCCAACGAGTCGATCGGCAGCGCCAGCCGCTCGATGGCGCCGCGCCCGTCGCTGATCGCGCTCCTGCGCGCCGGCCTGCGCGCGCTGCGCCGCTACCCCGGCCTGGTCGCCGCGCTGTACCTCCTGCAGGTCGCGCTGTCGGCCGGCGCGGCGCTGATCATGGTGACGGTGCTGACCCGAGCGTTCGGCGCCCGCCCGATGTTCGACCGCGCGATGGAGGGCGACCTGGCCGCCCTGATCGCCTGCTTCTCGGATCCGGGGGGCGCCCAGGTGCTGGTCGGTCTGGTCGCGATCGGTGCCGGCGCGGCGATGGTGTACGGCGCGCTGTCCTGGTTCCTGTCGGCCGGCCTCATCGCGGTGCTGCTCGACACGCCGTCGCGCGGGCGCGAGGTGGTGCGCTGGTTCGGTGCCGCCGGGGCCTCCAACTTCTTCCCGTTCCTGCGCCTGGCGCTGTGGGCGCTGCTCCCGACCGTGCCGGTCGCGCTGGTCGCGGCCGGCGGGCTGACGTGGGTCGACGCCCACCTGGGCCGCGCGCTCGACCTGCCGAGCTTCCTCGGCGCGCTCGCCCTCGGCCTCAGCCCGGCCCTGGCGCTCCACTGGGTGGTGGCCGCGGCGGTCGACTACGCGCGCGTCGACCTGGTTCGCCATCCCGGCCTGTCGTCGATGCGCGCGCTCCTGCGCGGGTTCGGCCTGCTGGCGCGGCGCCGGCTCGCGCTGGTCCACACGCTGCTCTACGGCCTGGTGTTCATCGCGGCGACCGTCCTGTCGACCTGGATCGGCATGGGTGGCCTGGTGCCCGGGCTGGCCGCGCTCATGCTGGTGCGCCAGGCGGTCGGGCTGACCCGCTTCGTCGCCCACGTCGGGCTGATCGCCGGCCAGGTCGAGCTGGCCTGCACCACCATCGGCACGCCGCTGGCGCGTCGCCGCTGAGCTGGCGGGCGCTGGCCGCGCCGCTCACTCGTCGGCGAGCAAGACGCCCGGGTTGAGCAGGCCATCCGGGTCGACCGCCCGCTTGGCCCCGCGCAGGGCCAGGGCGAACGGCTCGGGCCGCTGGCGCTCGTACCACGGGCGGTGCATCCGGCCGACCGCGTGGTGGTGGGTGATGGTCCCGCCGTGGGCCAGGATCGCGTCCGACGCGGCCGCCTTGATCGCGCGCCACTGATCGAGCTGCGCGCCGGGCCGGCCGGGCCCGATGAAGGTGTAGTACGGGGCCGGGCCGTCCGGGTAGACGTGGGTGAACCGGCACGACACCACGCCGGCGCCGCACTCGGCGCGCAGCGCGGCGCCGACCGCGCCGACCACCGCGGCGTGGAGCTCGTCGAAGCGGCTCCAGGTGCAGGCGGTCTCGAAGGTGTCGACCACGCAGCCGAGGCTCACCAGGGTGTTGAACAGGTACGGCGCGTCGAGGAAGGCCGCCCGCCATGACCCGGCGGCGTCGGTCCGCGCGCCCTTGCCTCCGGCCTCGCCGTCGTCGGAGAAGCGCGGCTCGCCGGTGCCGCCCCGGCCGCGCGCGATCTCGAGGGCGCGCGCCATCCACGGCTCGAGCGGGTGATCGGCCGACTCGAAGCCGATGAGCAGCACGCTCGAGCCGTCGCCGACCACCCGGTGCAGCATCGCCTCGGTCGGGTCGAGCAGGCGACAGTTGGCCGGGTAGAGCTCCGACTGGGCCAGCTCGCGCGCGGCCTGGACCGCCGCGCCGAGGTCGCGGAAGCGCATGCTCGCGCTCGCCCGCCAGCGCGGGCGCGGCCGGACTCGCATCCACGCCTCGGTGATGACGCCGAGGGTCCCCTCGGAGCCGAGCACCAGCCGGTCGGGGCTGGGCCCGGCGCCCGACGCGGGCAGCCGGCGCGACTCCCAGATCCCGCGCGGGGTCACCATCCTGACCGACTCGACCAGATCGTCGATGTGGGTCTGCAGGGTGGCGAAGTGGCCGCCCGCTCGAGTCGCGATCCAGCCGCCCAGGGTGGAGAACTCGAACGACTGGGGGAAGTGGCGCAGGGTCATGCCGTGCGCCGCCAGCTGCGCCTCGATGGCCGGCCCCAGCGCCCCCGCCTGGATGCGGGCCGCGCGCGACACCGGGTCGACCTCGAGCACGCGGTCGAGCCGGCCCAGGTCGACCGAGATCGCGCCGGCATGGCGGTCGCCGATCTCGGCCTCGACCCCGGAGACCACGCTGGTGCCGCCGCCGAACGGGATGAAGGCGAGCTGACGCGCGGCGCAGAAGTCGAGCAGCGCCCAGATCGCCTCCTCGTCGCGCGGGAACGCGACCAGGTCGGGCGCCGGCTCGAACCGCCCGGCAAACCCGCGCACGAGGTCGCGGAACGAGCGGCCGTAGGTGTGGCGCACCCGGTCCTCGCGCGCGTCGGACACGACTCCGGCCAGCTGGGCCGGCACCGCCACCCGCGGCGCGGCCAGCTCGATCTGATCGAGGCGGGGCGGCTCGCCCAGCTCGAGTCGAGCGCCGCCCAGGAGCGCCGACACCATGTCGCCGGTGGCCCGGCGGGCCGCGTCGGCCGGGAACGCGTCGGCCCATCCCCAGCCCCAGAAGCTGCGCTCGCGCATCTGCCGAGTCTCGACCGCGGCTAGGCGCCCAGCTTGACCAGGCAGCTCTCGGCGCTGCTGCCGGTCACGTCGGACGGCTTGGCCTCGACCTCGACCGAGCTGACCACGCCGTCGTCGACCACCAGCGCGGCGCGCTTGCCGCGCACGCCCATGCCGGCGACCGCGAGATCGATGTCGAGCCCGAGCGCGCGGGTCAGCTCGGCGTTTCCGTCGGCCAGCATCGTCACCGCGCTGGTCGCGTTCTGCGCCGTCGCCCACGCCCGCATCACGTGGGCGTCGTTGACCGACAGGCACGCGATCTCGGCGACGCCGCGCTTCTTGATGTTCTCGGCGTTGGCGACGTAGCCGGGCAGGTGCGAGCTGGAGCAGGTCGGGGTGAACGCGCCCGGCACGCTGAACACGACGACCTTGCGGCCCCCGAAGAAGTCGTCGGTGGTCACTTCATCGACGCCGCTGGCGGTGACCTTGCGGAGCTTGAGCGAGGGAATCTTCTGCCCGACCTGGATCATGGCTATCTCCTGGTGAGAGGGGGCTCAGAGGACGATGCGATCGAACCGGCTGAGCTCGTGAAACGCGTCGAACCGGGCCTGGATGGCCGCCGGGGTGAGGTTGCGCAGCCCGTCGAGCGAGAACTGCTCGACCGCGAACGAGGCCATCACGCTGCCGTAGATCATCGCGGCGCGCACCGTGGCCGGATCGAAGCGCCCGGCGTAGGCCAGGTAGCCCATGAACCCGCCGGCGAAGGTGTCGCCGGCGCCGGTCGGATCGCGCACGTCCTCGAGCGGCAGCGCCGGCGCGGCGAACGCGCCGTCCTCGTGGAACAGGAGCGCGCCCGAGTCGCCGCGCTTGATGACCACCGAGTGCGGACCCATGCGGCGGATCGCGGCCGCGGCCCGGACCAGGTTGTGCTCCCCGGCCAGCTCGCGGGCCTCCTCGTCGTTGAGGAGCAGGGTGTGGACCCGCTTGAGGGTGGCGATCAGCGAGGCGCGGTGCCCGCCGATCCAGAAGTTCATGGTGTCGGCCGCGATGAGGCCGGGGCGGCGGACCTGCTCGACCACCTCCAGCTGCAGCGCCGGATCGATGTTGCCGAGGAAGACCATCTCCGCGGCGCGGTGCGCGTCGTTCAGGTGGGGGCGAAACTCGGCGAACACGCCGAGCTGGGTGTCGAGGGTGGTGCGGGTGGCGAGATCGTCGGCGTAGCGCCCGACCCAGCGGAACGTCTTGCCCGGGCGCCGCTCGACGCCGCTGGTCTCGATCCCGCGCGAGCGGAAGTACTCGAGGTGCTCCTCGTCGAAGTCGTCGCCGACCACCGCGACCAGCGCGACCTTGCGGGTGAAGTACGACGCGGCCACCGAGATGAACGAGGCCGAGCCACCCAGGAGGTCCCGCTGCATCCCGGTCGGACCATCGATGTCGTCCACCGCGACCGAGCCGACCACCAGAACCGAGCGATCCGCAGAGCTCATGACAGGTACTTCCCGATGATGGGGGCGAGCCGCTTGCGCGTCTCGGCCGGGATCTTGGTGCGATCGGTCATGATCGCGTTCTCCAGGGCGCGCGAGGCGATGCAGTCGTGGGTGGCGGGGATCTTGCCGACCACCTGGGCGACGATCTGGCGGGCCAGCGCGGCGTTCTTGCGCACCGTGGCCACCACCGCCTCGACGGTGACCTCCTCCTCGCCCTCGTGCCAGCAGTCGTAGTCGGTGGACAGCGCCAGCGTCGCGTAGCTCATCTCCGCCTCGCGAGCCAGCTTGGCCTCGGGCAGCGCGGTCATCCCGATCACGTCGACCCCGAGCTTGCGGTAGATGTTCGACTCGGCGCGGGTCGAGAACTGCGGCCCGTTGATGACCATGTAGGTCCCGCCGCGGTGCACGCGCTCGCCGTCGCCGACCGCCTTGACGCGGTCGCTCGCTGCCTCGTACAGGAGATCGGCGAGCACCGGGCTGACCGGGTCGCCGAAGCTGACGTGCGCGGCGATCCCGTCGCCAAAGAACGTGCTGGCGCGGGCGTCGGTGCGATCGAAGTACTGATCCACCACCACCAGATCGCCGGGGCGGATATCGACCCGCATCGAGCCGACCGCGCTCAGCGACAGCAGCCACTCCACGCCCAGCGTCTTCAGCGCGTAGATGTTGGCCCGGTAGTTGACCTCGTGGGGCAGGATGCCGTGGCCGCGGCCGTGGCGGGCCAGGAACACCACCTGCGCGTCGCCCAGCTGGCCGCGCACCAGCGCGTCCGAGGGCGAGCCGAACGGCGTCTCGACGCGAACCTCCTCCACGTCGCGGAGGCCGTCGAGATCGTAGATGCCGCTGCCGCCGATCACGCCGATGACGCGATTTCCCATGGGTGCGGCGCGGTGTACCATTTCCTCTGGTGCCCTTCAACTCGAACCCGTCGGTGGACGAGCTGGTCACCGCGGGCCGCTACGCCGAAGCGGCCGGGCTCGCCGCCGCCGCCGGAGATGCCGCGCGCGCCGCCGACCTGTACGAGCGGATCTGGGACTTCGCCGCCGCCGCCGCCAGCGCGCGCGCCGCCGGCGACCTGCCGCGCGCGCTGCGCAACGCGATCGACGCGCGCGACGAGACCCTGGTGCGCGAGGCCGCCGGCGCGCTGGCCGGCGCCGGCGACGACGGCCGGCGCTCGGCGCTCGAGGTGTTCGCCGGCCGCCGCCGCTTCCACGAGGCCGCTCAGGTGGCCGAGGAGCTGGGCGAGCGGGAGCGCGCCGCCGACCTCTACCTGCGCTGCCACCGCGACCTCGATGCCGCGCGCGTGCTCGGCGATCTCGGCCGCGACCGCGAGGCCGGCCGGCTGTACGAGCGCGTGATCGAGCAGGCCGGCTCGCCGGAGGAGGTGAGCGAGGCCCACCTCCGGCTCGGACTCTTGCTGGCGCGCCGCCTTCAGCACGAGCAGGCGGTCCGCCACCTGCAGGAGGCCGCCCGCGGCGCCGACACCCGCGCCGCCGCGCGCCGCGCCCTGATCGTGGAGCTCGCCGCGCTCGGCCTGCGCGACGCCGCCCGCGACGTGCTCCTCGCCGCGCGCGCCGACGATCCCGCCCTGCCCGCCCTGGTCGACGATCACCTGCGCGCGCATGCGCCGGCCCGGCGGCCGGCGTCCGGCAACGAGCCGGCCGATCTGGTGGCCGGCCGCTACCGCCTCGACGGCCTGCTCGGCCAGGGCGCGACCGGGCGGGTTCATCGCGCCACCGACGAGGTCACCGGGCGCGTGGTCGCGCTCAAGATCCTGTCCGGCGGCTACGCGCGCGGCAGCCCGCCGTACGAGCGCTTCGCGCGCGAGGCGCAGGTGGCCGGCTCGCTCCGCCACCCCAACCTGGTCGAGGTCCACGACTTCTCCGCCGACCACGGCTACCTGGTCATGGAGTACATGGTCGGCGATTCGCTCGATCGCCGGATCGAGCGCCGCATGGGCCTGGGCGCGATCCGCCGGCTGGTCGGCGACGTGCTCGCCGCGCTCGAGGCGGCCCACCGGCGCGGCGTGATCCACCGCGACATCAAGCCGGCCAACATCTTCTTCGACGCGCGCGGCACCGCCAAGCTGGGCGACTTCGGCGTCGCCCACCTCCTCGACCTGGGCCAGACCCAGACCGGCGGGCTCATCGGGACGCTGGCCTACATGTCGCCGGAGCAGATCACCGGCGCGCCCCTCACCGTCGCCGCCGACCTCTACTCGTTCGGCGTGACCCTGTTCGAGTGCCTGACCGGGCAGCTGCCGTTCCTCGGCCCCGACTTCGTGGCCCAGCACCTGGGCGAGCCGCCGCCGGCGCCCAGCCAGGTGGTGGCGGACCTCGACGCCGGCTGGGATCCGCTGCTGGCCCGGGTGCTGGCCAAGGATCCGGAGGCGCGCCACGCCAGCAGCGACGAGCTCCGCCGCGAGGTCGCCGCGGTGATGGCCGGCGCCGAGTCGGGCCCGCGGACGCTGTCGTTGCCGCGCCCCCCGTCCGCCGCGGCCAGGGCGGCGCGCGCGCGCGCGCCGGAGCCGAGCCGACCGATGCCGGCCGTGCGGGCCGACGACGACGAGGTCGGACCGCGCTACCGGTTCGAGACGCCGCTCGGGCGCACGCCGATCTCGGCGCTCAGCCGCGCGGTGGACGCCGCGCTCGATCGCTCGGTGATCGTCGAGCGCTACGACGAGGGCGCGCTCGACCCGGTCACCGAGCGGCGACTCTACGCGCTGGCCAAGAGCGGCGGCTCGTTCCTCCAGCGAGTCCTGTCGTACGACCGGCAGGCGCGCGTGGTGGTGTACGAGGCGCCGGCCGGCATGCCGCTCGGCGATCGCCCGGCCGGGGCGATCATCGAGCCGCTGCGCGCCGCGCGGGTGCTGCGCCGGCTGGCCCGCGCGCTCGCCCCGCTGCACGACTCGCAGGCGGCGCACGGCGCGCTCGGCCCGACCACCGTCGTCGTCGACGAGCTCGACCACCCGACCGTCCTGGTCAGCGGGCTGGGCGCGGCCGCCGGCGGCGCGACCCCGGGCGCCGACGTCGCCGCCATCGCCGCGCTGGTCGCCGGCCTGGTCGGCGCCGAGAGCCGCACCCTCGACGGGCTCATCGCGGCGCTGACCCCGGACCTCAGCAACCCGGAGCGCGCCGCGATGCGCGCGATGCCCGCGTCGGAGTCGGGCGAGGCGCTGCACGCGCTGGCCGACGCGCTCGAGATCGCGCTGCTGAAGTCCGCCTCGCGCCGGCGCAGGGCGACCGGATGACCGCGCGGTCCACGTCGGCGCCGGGGCCGGCCATCATCGACGTCACGATCGTGTACGTGGAGATGTGGGGCCGCCCGGACGCGCCGCCCCGCGCCGCCCCGCGCGCGGACGTCAGCGTGGTGCGCGCCCACAGCCCGACGGTCTCGTTCTACCGCTACCTCTACAACGAGGTCGGCGGGCCGTGGCTCTGGTACGAGCGCCGCCGCATGAGCGACCGGCGCCTCGCCCAGCTGGTCCAGGACCCGGCCATCGAGGTGCAGGTGCTCCAGGTCGGCGGGGTCCCGGCCGGCTACGCCGAGCTCGACCGCCGCACGCCCGGCGAGATCGAGCTGGCCTACTTCGGCCTGGTGCCCGACTTCATCGGCCGCGGCCTCGGGGCCTATTTCCTGGCCTGGGCCGTCCATCGGGCCTGGGACCTGGCCCCGCGCCGGCTCTGGGTCCACACCTGCTCGCTCGACCACCCGCGCGCGCTGGCGACCTACCTCGGCGCCGGCTTCGCCGAGTACTCGCGCGAGACGGTGCAGATCCTCGATCCCCGCGCCCTGCTCGACGCGCTGCCGCCTGCCGATTGACGACTAGTGCACCGCCGCCGATATGGCGTCAACGAGGCGGTGTGGATCGCCGTCGAGCGCAAGGCGCGACGACGACGGGCTACTCGCCGTAGCTCGAGGAGTTGCAACGCAGCGATCGGCGGTGAGGCGCACCGGATCGTT
>DATHKR010000034.1:0-48119 GCA_035489015.1 Kofleriaceae bacterium
GCCTCGGCTGGCCCCGTCGCGTCGTTCTTGGCTGCCTCGACCGGACGAAGCGCCGCGTCCACGTCCTTGCCTCGCGACCCGAGCCTGCCGTGGTGGATGCCCCGCTCGGGTCGATCGGCATCGCGGCACGCGCTACCGCCACCGTGAGGCCTTGGCGGATCGGCGATCACGACCAATCGGCGCACGCTCACCCTCGGCCCGTGCCCACGAAGGTGCCTCGCCCGCCAGGCTCACGATCCACGCGCACGGCGGATCCGAAACCCCGCCCAGAATCATCCGGAAACACCGGTGGGCGGCCGTCCGGCATGGCGGGCGTCCATGTCATCCGGTTGAGGACTGAACTCGGGGTTGGTTCTGTTGCGGGTTGCATGACGGCCACGTGGCCTCGGCCGGCCATGGCTACGTCGACGGGATGAAGCGCCGCGTCCACGTCTTCGCCTTGCGACTCAAGGCTGCCCCGCTCGATCCCGCCCGGATCGATCGGCAAGCGGCGCGCGCCACTTCCACCGTGAGACGGTGCGGACCGGCGGTCGCGACCAGCAGGTGCACGCTCACCCTCGGCCCGTGCTCGCGAATGTGCCTCGCCCGCCAGGCTCACGATCCACGCGCACCGCCGATCCGAACCCCGCCCAGAATCATTCAGGCAACACCGGTGGCGGCCGTCCGACATGGCGGGCGTCCATGTCATCGCGATCATCGGAAGGCTCGCCGGCCAGGCCGGCTCGGTGGCGGCGTCCGCGGCGGCGGCCGCGGCGCTCGGCTCAGCTCACGCTCGATCAGGCTCGGAGGCCGGCCGGGCGGGGCGGGTGGCGGCCCGGTGCGGGGCGGCCGCGGGGGCGGACCAGGGTCGCGCACGGGACTCGCGAGCGCTTCGCGGCGCGCCTTCCTCAGCACGTCACATTGCGGGTGGTCGACGGGGTGGGGTCGCTGCGCCGTCATCGGCCGATGCGGATCGTGCGCGCGGCGATCATCGCCGGTGGGCATCGGGCGGACTTCCGCGTGGTCGAGTTCAGCGTGCAGTCGAATCACCTGCACCTCATCGTCGAGGCTGGCGGTGCGGCTGGCTTGACCCGCGGGATGATCGGCCTCGAGGTTCGGCTGGCCCGCCGGCTCAACCGCGCGCTCGGCCGCCGGGGTAGGCTGTTTGGCGAGCGGTACCACGCGCGCTCTCTCCGGACGCCGACCGAGGTCCGGCTCGCGCTTCGTTACGTGTTGCTCAACCACCGCCACCACGCCGCCCAGCGCCGCGACCGATCCAGCTCGGCCGCGCCAGGGCGCGCACTCGATCCGTGCTCGAGCGGGCTCTGGTTCGACGGGTGGACGACACCGTTGCAGCCGCGCGAGGGGTGGCAGCGGGAGCTCCTGGCGGAGCCTCGGCCGAACGCCCGGGCGACGGTCTGGCTGCTCACCACTGGCTGGCGTCGGCGCGGCCTGCTCGACCGCGGCGAGCTGCCCGGCCGAGCTTGAACGCACGCCTGGCAAGAGCGGGCTCGATTCCCTGGTGGAGGTGACGCGCGAGCTGCTCGATCGCCACGCCGGAGACCGAGGAGGCCCGAAGCGCGTCGACCTCGGCGAGCCAGTCGTCGGCCTGTATGACGGGCACGTGCCTCGGTTAGGGCCCTTGGCCCTTCGGGTTGCTCTAGGCCACCTCGACGGGATGGAAGCGCCGCCTCCACGTCTTCGCCTCGCGACGCAAGCCCGCCGTGGTGGATGCCGCCCGGGTTGATCGGCATCCCGGCACGCGCCCTCCACCGTGAGACGGTGCGAATCGGCGGTCGCGACCAGTCGGCGGGGCTCACCTCGGCCTCGCGCGCACGAATGTGCCGCGGCCGCCTGGCTCACCATCACCCGCACGGGTCATCCGAAACCCCGCCCAGAATCATCCGGCAACGCGGGTGGCGGCCGTCCGACATGGCGGGCGTTCATGCCTTCGCGATCCTCGAGAGGCTCGCCGGCAGGGCCGGCCGGCCGGGCAGGGCGGGTGGTGGCGGGGCGCGGGGCGGCCGCGGGGCGACCAGGGTCGCGCACGGGACTCGCGAGCGCTTCGCGGTGCGCCTTCCTCGGCACGTCACGCTGCGGGTGGTCGACCGCGCGCGATGGCACCCATCAACCCTTTCTTCATGGAGGTGCCTGGAATGCGCGGGCGGGGTCTCGCGTTGGCTTGATGTGATCGACATCGCCGTCGTTCTCGCCGGTGCCGTGCTGATCGCGGCGATCTTGCTGGTCCTGCTTCGCGCGCTGCGCGGACCGCCAGTCCGGCGCTGGCGGCGCTGGCTTCGGTTCGCGATCACGGTGGCCGCGGGGGTCGCGATGAGCGGGTTTGCGGCGTGGCGGATCAGCAAGGCGGTCTCGTTTCAGCTGGTCGGGGACGCGATCCGGCGGGTCGATACCGCGCTGCCCGTCGTGGCGCTGACCTTCGACGATGGGCCCAGCCCGGATCACGCGCAGCAGATCCTCGACGTGCTTCGCGCCGAACGCGTGCGGGCCACGTTCTTCGTGATCGGTCGCGAGCTGGCCAGTCATCGCGAGGTCGGCCGGGCGATCGTCGCGGCGGGTCACGAGCTCGGGAATCACTCGTACAGTCACCGGCGCATGATCGGGCGCTCGCTCGATTTCATGCGAGGCGAGCTCGACCGGACCGATGCGGAGATCCGGTGGGCCGGTCAGCGCGGTGCGATTCAGTTCCGGCCCCCCAACGGCAAGCGGCTGGTCGCCCTGCCTTGGTTGCTCGGTGAGACCGACCGCACGATGGTTCTCTGGGACGTCGCGCCCGACAGCGCCGATCCGAGCGCGAGCGCCGCGCGGATCGTGCAGCAGGTGGCCGCCGAGGTCCGGCCGGGGTCGATCATCCTGATGCACGTCATGAACGCCGGCCGCGACTCGTCGCGCGCGGCCCTGCCGGGCGTGATCCATGAGCTCGCCCGGCGAGGGTTTCGCTTCGTCACCGTGAGCGAGCTGCTCGCGATGCGTCGAGGGGACACACGCTGATCGCCTGACGCGGTTCGCGCGATCGAGATCGCTGCCTCCGGCAGCTCCGTCGCGGACGTGCGCCGGTGATCTGGCAATCGACGGCGACGTCTGCCTGCCGCGCGCCGGCGCGTGGGGCGCCGACCAGACTCCGGCTGGTCGCTTCACGTTTTCGGTGCCGTCGCGGGGGGCTCGCGTTCCGAAGACAGAGAGCCCTCACTCACGCCCAAGGAGTCGCCTGAACATGCGCATCCGTCCCTCTCTGCTATCGCCCCTCCTGTTCGCCTCTCTCGTCGCCGGGTGCGCCTCCGGCGACCCTGATCCGGAGGTGACGCAAGCCCTCCAGGACCTGACGCTCGACGACCTCGGCGTCCGCGTCATCACTCAGAACATGTACGTCGGTCTCGATGTGTTCCCGATCATCGCCGCGCCGGCCGACCAGATCCCGTTCGCGGCGGCGGCGGGCTTCGCCGATCTCGTGGCCAACCGACCGGCCGATCGCATGGCCGCCATCGCGAGCGAGATCGCGCTGGTCCGGCCCCACCTGGTCGCCCTGCAGGAGGTCACCCGGGTGTTCACGCAGTTCCCGTCGGACACCGTGCTCGGCAACACGACGCCGAATGCGACCGACGAGTACGTCGACTTCCTCGAGGTGCTACTGGCCGAGCTGGCGCGCCGCGGCCAGACATACGAGGTGGTCGTCGAGAAGATCGGGACCGACATCGAGCTGCCTCGCTTCGACGGGGTGGTCGACGGTGTCCCGCAGCTCACCGACGTGCGGGTGAAGTTCTCGGACGTGATCCTGCGCCGCGCCGGGGTGCCGGCGACCCAGCTGTTCGCGATCCACTATGCGGCGGCGCTGCCGATCCCGACCATCCCGGACACGTTCGTCAGGCGCAACGCGGTCGCGGTCGTGGCGACCGTGGCCGGCAAGACCTTCCGCTTCGTCAGCACGCACCTCGAGCCGCTCATCGAGGGCGTCCCGGACACGAGTCAGCCCCAGCTCGGCCAGGTCGCGGAGCTGATCCAGCTGCTCGCGACCCAGCACGAGCCGGCGCTGCCGACCATCGTGGTGGGAGACTTCAACTCCCCGGCGGGCGAGGGCACCTCGTACCTGGCGATGGCGGCCCAGGGATACACCGACGTGTGGTCGGAGCGCGACGGCCACGACGCTCCTGGCCTGACCTGCTGCCAGGACGTCGTCTTGGCCCACCCCGACTCGCGTCTGTTCGAGCGCATCGACCTCATGTGGACCAGGAACCTGACGCTCGCGTTCCCGGTGCTGGCCTACACGATCGGCGACCAGCCCATCTTCCGCACCCGGACCGAGCCGCGCCTGTGGCCGTCCGATCACGCCGGCGTCGCGGCGCTGCTTCGCTTCTGACGGGCGGCCCGCTCACAGTCCGAAGCAGCTGGCGTAGTAGGTGACGGTGGCCGGCCAGTCGGAGAAGACGCCGAGCACGCCGACCTTGCGGGCCAGGGCGTCGAGCATGGTGAAGACGTCGCCGTCGTTGTCGATGGCTCCCGTGACCGACTGGAAGTAGTAGCCGCCGCCGGTGGCGAGCGGGCCGGAGCGCTCGAGCGTCCAGGTGATGAGGTCGAGGTCGACCGCCCTGGCCGCGTCGGCGTAGCTGGACCTGACGATCTGCTCGTCGGCGTCGAGCGTGACCAGGGCCCACATCGGCGGGGCGACGATGCGGACTCCCTGCGCCGCCAGGGCCGGCATGTCGGCCACTGCCCGGTCGTAGCCGCCCGGCTGGTCGACGCGGTCGTCGAGGTAGACCGCCTGCCGGCCGAACCGCGGCTCGTGGGCCAGCCAGTAGAGCACGTCGTTGAGGTTGAACGACTGGGCGAACACGCGGCGCGGCGAGATGTCGGCGGCCTTGTACTCGTCGATCATCTGCTGGGCGTACTCCTCCTGGGTGTAGTCGCCCTCGAACGGCATGGGCACGCTGGCCGCCTTCAGCTCGGGGGTGAACTTCGCGCCCAGGCTGTCGAACAGCTCGATGCTCTCGGCGTGGGTCATGAGCGTGCCGCAGGTGGCGTGGAGGTCGGTCCGGAAGGAGGGCGTGCCGTCCATGAACTGCTCGACCGTGGTCGCGGTCGGGTCGGTGCCGTCCATCTTGCCGCACAGGCTCTTGAACTCGTCGAGCGTGATGTCGCTGGTGCAGCACAGCGCCGACGCCGGCGTGCCGGCGGCAGGATCGGCCGGCGTGAACGGCTGCGAGCACTTCGCGGCCAGCTCGGGGACCGCCAGGATGTTGGTGGTGGCGTGGAGGTCGCACTGCGAGTGGCGGCAGACCAGCTGCCGGTCGCGGGTGAAGGTGACGTCGCACTCGAGGATGCCGGCTCCCATGCGCGCGGCGGCCAGGTAGGACTCGCGCGTGTGCTCGGGGAACTCGAGGCCCGCGCCGCGGTGGGCGATGGAGAAGTCGCTCCGCTCGAAGGGCTTCTCCGCGCACGACTGCAGCTTCTGCTTCAACCAGCCCTCGTCCATGTCGTCGACCAGGAAGTAGGGGCGCGGCCCGACCTGGACGTTGAGAGCGCGGTGGTGGCCGTGGCTGGCCTGCTCGACCTGGCCGGTCGACTCCACGCCGTCGGCGGTTTCGATGTCGGTGGCGGTGCATCCGGCCGGGGCAGCGGCGGCCGTGCACAGCGCAGCGATGACGAGGACAACTCGAGCTCGGCGCATGCGATCCCTCCCGTGAGTTTGCGCAAGACTACTGGCGCGCGGTGACGCCCGCATCGGACGCCGGCAACAATGCGCGCGTCACTCGGCCGACGACGGGAGCGTCGGCATCGATCGGTCCGCGGAAGGTCGGGGCTCTTACTGGTGGCCGAGCAACCGAGCTGCGCCCGGCCCTCCGCGCCGGTCTGGCGATCGGCATGCAGCTCTGATCGGCCGGCTGCTTGACTGGGGCTGGGGGTACGGCATGAGAGTGCAGGGGACGCGGCCACCGGCTGCGAAGCCGGCTCCGATGACCTCTGCACAGCATGCTTCCCGGGCCGGGCGTCGCGAGTGGATCGGGCTCGCCGTGATCGCGCTGCCCTGCCTGATCTACTCGATGGACCTGACCGTGCTCAACCTGGCGCTGCCGCGCTTGAGCGAGGAGCTGCATCCGACCAGCACCCAGCTGCTCTGGATCGTCGACATCTACGGCTTCCTGGTCGCCGGCATGCTCATCACGATGGGCACGCTGGGCGATCGCATCGGGCGGCGCCGGTTGCTCCTCATCGGCGCTGGCGCGTTCGGGCTGGCCTCGGTGCTGGCCGCGTTCGCCACCAGCGCCGCGGCGCTGATCGCCGCGCGGGCGGTGCTGGGCGTGGCCGGGGCGACGCTGGCCCCCTCGACCCTGTCGCTCATCCGCAACATGTTCCTGGATCCGAGGCAGCGCACCGTCGCGATCGGGGTGTGGGCGACCAGCTTCTCGGTCGGTGGCGCGCTCGGCCCGCTGCTGGGCGGCGCGCTCTTGCAGCAGTTCTGGTGGGGCTCGGTCTTCCTCCTGGCGGTCCCCCCGATGCTGCTCCTGCTCGTCCTCGGGCCCTGGCTCCTGCCCGAGTACCGGGATCCGGGCGCCCGACGGATGGACCTCATCAGCGCGGCGATGTCGCTCGTCGCCGTGCTCGCGGTGATCTTCGGGTTCAAGGTCTGGGCCCGGGATGGGCTCGGCGTCGTGCCGGTCCTGTCCATCGCGGCCGGCTTCGCCGTCGGTGTCGCGTTCGTGCGCCGGCAGAAGACGCTGGCCGATCCGCTCATCGACCTGCGCCTGTTCCGCGTGCCGGCCTTCCGGGTGTCGCTGGCCACGTTCACCGTCACCACGCTGGTGGTGTTCGGGACCTTCGTCTTCATCGCCCAGTACCTGCAGCTGGTGCTCGGGCTGTCGCCGCTCGCGGCCGGCCTGTGGATGCTGCCCGGATCGATCGGGGTCATCGCCGGATCGATGCTGGCGCCGGTGATCGTGCGACGCGTCCGCCCCGCGTTCGTGATGGGTGCCGGCCTCGGCCTGGCGGCGGTCGGCTTCGCGGCGCTGACCCGGGTGGGCGAGACCGGGCTGGCCGGCATGGTCGTCGGTTCGGCGATGGTGTACCTGGGCCTGGGGCCGGTGTTCACCCTCGGCACCGATCTCGTCGTCGGTGCGGCTCCGCCCGAGCGCGCCGGCTCCGCGGCTGCCATGTCCGAGACCAGCGCCGAGCTCGGCGGCGCGCTCGGCATCGCGGTGCTCGGCAGCCTCGGCGCCGCGCTCTACCGGGGCGCGATGGGCGCGGCCAGCTTGCCCGGCATTCCGTCCGACGCCCGGCGCGCCGCGCAGGAGACCCTGGGCGGCGCGGTGTCAGCCGCCGAGCGGCTGCCCGATCAGGCCGGCGCCCGCCTGCTCGCGGCCGCGCGCGATGCGTTCACCGGCTCGCTGGAGACGACCGTGGCCATCTGCGCGGTGGTCGCGGCAGCGGCTGCCATCGTGGCGATGGTGGCGCTCCGCCACACCGGCACCGCGGCGTAGCGGGCGGGCAGGGCAGCGACCGGCCCGGGGCCGGTCTGCTCGTCACCCGCCGACCGCGACGCCGATCGCTCGCCCGATGAGGTAGGTCGTGCCGGCCGCGGCGAAGCCGAGCAGGAGCTGGCGCGCGCCCGACCACAGCATGGAGCGGCCGGTCAGGAGCGAGATCGCCGCGCCGATCGCGAACAGGCCGACGCCGCCCGCCGCGATGCTGACCAGCGGGACGCGCGGCCCGGCCATCACCATGAACGGCACCACCGGGATGATCGCGCCGAACGCGAACAGGAACAGCGACGCGAGCGCGGCGGTCCACGGGGAGCCGCCCAGCTGGTCCGGATCGATGCCGAGCTCCTCGCGGGCGAGCGCGTCGAGGGCGGCGTTCTCGTCCTTCATCAGCGACGTGGCCAGATCGCTCGCCTCCTGCCGGGCGAGGCCCTTGGACTCGTAGATGAGCTGGAGCTCCTCGCGCTCCTCACCCGGGTTCTCCTCGATCTCGCTCCTCTCGATCCGGATCTCGCGCTCGGCCAGCTCGCGCGCGCTGGTCACGCTCACCCACTCGCCCAGCGCCATCGACAGCGCCCCGGCCAGGAGGCCGGCCAGGCCGGTCAGCAGCACCACGCGGTGATCGGCGCTGGCCCCGGCCACGCCCATGACCAGGCTGAGGTTCGAGCACAGGCCGTCGTTGGCGCCGAGCACCGCGGCGCGCAGCGCGTTGCCGCCCACGTTGCGGTGTCGCCCCTCGAGCCGGGCGAGCGCGCCGCCCTCGAGCCCGTGGGTGCGGGCCAGGACCCTGGCGAGCACGCGCGCGTGCATGCGCTCGTCCTCGGTCATCCCGGTGCCGCGCGTCTCCGGGTGGGCGAGGTAGTCGTTGCGCTGGGCGTACTCGCCGGCCGCGATCGTCGACAGGATCGTGCCGGCCCCGAACCGCCGCGCGATCCACGCCAGCACCCGCGCGCGGACGCTGGGCCGGCGCGGTCCGGGGTTGCGGCCGGCGGCGCGCAGCCGCGCCTCCCAGAAGTCGGCGTGCTTGTCCTCGAACGCGGCCAGCCGGCGGTAGACGTCGGCGATCTGCTCGTTCTTCTCGCCCGTCGCCATGGCGCGGTACTGGACCGCGCTGTCGATCTCCTGGTGCCAGTTCTCGAGCCAGCGCGCGACGTCCCTGGCGGTCGCCTTGACCTCGCCGACCTCGCCGCTCATCGCCCGAACCTATCACGCGCTCGACGACCCACGGATCGGGTGGTGGCGGCGAGTCAGGCGGCGGCGACGATCTCGATCTCGACCAGCCAGTCGCTCGCCAGGGTCTGCACGACGATGGCGGTGGTCGGCACGGCGCGTCCGCCGAGCGCGGCCACCCGCGCCCTGGAGTTCTCATCGGCGTACGCGGCGTCACGGAGGTAGCTGGTGAGCCGCACGATGTTGTCGACCGTCATGCCGGCGCTGGCCAGGATGGCGCGAAGGTTCGCCCACACCAGCTCGAGCTGGGCGGCCAGCGTCGCTCCGGCCGCGCCGCGCTCGTCCAGCCCCATCGTGCCGGCGACGTACAGGATGCGCTCGGGCTGGCGCACCTCGATGGCGTGGACGTAGTCGCCCGTGGCCGGATAGATGCCCGTCGCCGGGTTGTGCACCACCGTCTTCATCGCGCCTCCCCTGGTCGTCGGACCGCGCCGACCGTCATCTCGTCGAGGGCCGGCCTCACCAGCCCCACATCTGGGCCGGGCTGAAGTTCTCGTCCCACAGCCAGACCCCGTTGCCGACGCTCGGGTCGCCCGACATCACGTCGAGGACGCGGCCCTTGCCGTTGAGGAGGATGCCGGTCTGGTAGTTGAAGGTCCAGCGCTGCTGGGGCGGGATCCGCCCCTGGGCGTCGACCAGGCAGCCGCGCAGCCCGACGACCACGTTGCCGAGGCGGGTCCCGCCGTCTCCCTGCGCGTCGAGGCACTTGAAGCCACGGCCGGCCAGGTACTCACCGGCGTGCCAGATGCGGCCGGTGAAGGCGTCGTACGACCACATCTGGTTGGCGGCCTGGCCGGCGTCGTTGCTGTCGCCGAGCACCACGGTGCTGCCGTCGAGCTGGAGCGCGCGGCCGAGGTCGGCGAAGCCCCAGCTCATGAGCTGGAGCGTGTCGGGCCGGATCAGGTCCGGGGCGTTGGCCGCCATGCGCTCGAGGTCGTCGATCATGTGGCGGACCTCGAAGAGGGCCAGCTGCTGGCGCAGCTTCTGGCGGGCGTCGTCGAGGCCGCTGGCGAACTGGTCGTCGAACTCGGGCCAGGCCAGGAAATCCGACGTGGTGTCGGGGGGGATCACGGTGTCCTCGTCGAAGCAGCCCAGGCTGAAGCTGATCTGCCCGTCCTTGACCGTCTCGGCGGTCTCGTTGGTGTAGATGTCGGCGCAGATGGCCTTGAGGCGGCCCTGGTTGTCGCAGCCCTTCTTGTAGTAGCCGACGAACCCGCAGGCGATGCCACCCTCGATGGTGGCGAGCTTGCCCTCGAGGAAGTTGGCGTAGCCCTGCAGCTCACCGCTGAAGAAGCCGCTCGCGGCGAAGTCCGGATCCATGATGCCGAGCGCGGTGACCCGCGCCGCGACCGCGTGCATGTAGAACGGCAGGATGGAGCGGTGCTCGAAGATGCGCCCGTTCGAGGGCTGCGGGCGGACCTCGGTGCCGAGGGTCCAGTCGCCGGCCACCACGCTGGCGGCAAAGGCGCGCTGCCAGTACTCGCCGCCGGCGAGGGTGTCGACCGCGAAGCGAGTGGACTGGTTGAGGTCGTTGAAGGTGGGCGTCGACAGCTCGCCGGCGATCTCCCGGCCGGTGGCCAGGTCGTCGCGGACCGCCTGGACCCAGGTGATTCCCTCCTCAACGATCGCGCGGGACTCGCGCTCGCGGGACAGGTCGTCCCCGACCAGGACGGCCGAGAGGGTCTCCTCGGTCAGCTGCTGGATCGCGGACAGCTGGGCGCTGATGGCGCTGGACATGCCGGACTCGCCGCCGAAGGTCCCGATCACGCCGGCGAGGTTGAGGATGTTGCCGATGATGCCGGCGGCCTGCTGCGGCCACCCACCGACCAGCGAGGCGATCCCGGTCGCCACCTTGTACGCCTCCTGGTTGGTGAGAAACGAGACCGCGTCGCCGACCGAGTTCTCGGCTGTCTCGGTCTCCGGCTCCGGCTCGACCGTCTGGGCGCAGCCGCCGCCCGCCGTGCACAGCCCGGTCATCCACAGCACCGCCAGGATCCCACCGCCTCGGGTCTTCATCGGACGCTCCTTGTAAACGTTTACACGCGGTCCAGGCCCTGTGCAGCTCTCGCGCCAGGGGCCGCGCGAGCCGCGCGCTCGACCGGTCGCGCAGGGCTGCTCGGATCCCGGTGTCCGCTCGAACCGGCGCCGATCCGCGGGAATGGATCGCCTCTCGAGCTGACCGGGCCGCGCTGCTCGGAGCTGCGCGGAGCCGCGCGCGTCCGCGCGGCGTCCACGCGAGTGGACCGTGGCCGAGCCACCACCTGGGGGCCTCTCCCCCGCGCCGGCTCGACGGCAATCGGCCGGTGGTCGCCGGTCCGGCGAGCGGGCTCAGCTCACACAGCCGTCGGTTGCTGCCGCGGCGGAGCGAGCCCGGGGCGGCCGGGCGCGCATCCGCGATCGAGTCACGTCAGGAGACGGCCTTGCGCAGCGCCTCCAGGTCGATCTTCTTCATCTGGAGCACCGCCTGCATCGCCTTTCGCCCCTTCTCCTGATCGGGGTCGACGAGCAGCTTCTGGAGCTCCACCGGGACGACCTGCCAGGACAGGCCGTACTGGTCCTTCAACCAGCCGCACAGCTGCGCCTTCGGGTCTCCCCCTTCGGACAGGCGCTTCCAGTAGCGATCGATCTCCTCCTGGGACTCGCAGTTGATGACGAACGAGATCGCCTCGCTGAGCTTGAAGTGCGGGCCTCCGTTCAGCGCGGTGAAATCCTGTCCGTCCAGCTGGAAGGCGATGGTCATGACCGATCCCTCGGGCATGCCGGACGCCTTGGCGCCGCCCTTGGTGTAGCGAGTGGTGGCGACGATCCGGGAGTTCTCGAAGACCGACGTGTAGAGCTTCACGGCGGCCTCGGCCTGGTTGTCGAACCACAGGAACGGGGTGATTCGCTGGATCTTGTCGGGCATGCAGGCAGCTTGGTCCGCGAGGCGCGCCAGTCAAGCGAGCAGATCGCCGTGCGCGCCATCGTTGCGCCCATTCATCCGCGATCGGGTGAAGCGAGTATTCCTCGCGCGTGGGGATCAGCGCGGGAGCGAGCCGGCGACCTGCCTGGTGGTGACGTTGAGCCGGTTCCAGGCGTTGATCGTCGCGATCGCGATGGTCAGGCTGGCGAGCCCCTGCTGGTCGTAGTGCCGGGCGGCCTCCTCCCAGACGTCGTCGGGCACCGCGTTCGACCGGTCGCTGAGCCGGGTGGCTGCCTCGGTGAGCGCCAGCGCGGCGCGCTCGGCGTCGGTGAAGTAGGGCGCTTCCCGCCAGGCGGACACCGAGAAGATGCGCTCGTCCTTCTCGCCGGCCTCCTTGAGCTCGCGCGAGTGCAGGTCGACGCAGAGGCTGCAGCCGTTGATCTGACTGGCGCGCAGGTGGACGAGCAGGATCGTCGGCGCCGGCACACCGCCCTTGTCAGCGGACTTGCCGAGGGCGATGAGGGCCTTCATCGCCTCGGGAACGAGCATGAGGGGGTGGGTCATCCGAGCTTCCATGTCTTCTCCCTTCAGAGGTGCTACCCGACCATATGCTGAAGACATGTCTCGCTGTCACGTCCGCCGGGTTGGTTCGCTCAGGAAGATGACGGAACCCCCGCGAGCGAGGCGCCCGGCGGGACCCCGGGCGCTGGCTCAGGTCGACCTGGTGTTGCTCGGCGGTCGATCGGCCGATGCCACCAGCTCGTCGCCGTCGGGCGCGGTGAAGCAGGCGCGTCCGCGCTGGCAGTGGTGCGGGTGCGAGAACGAGTCGTCGGGGCCGACCGTCTCCATGGTGCGGAGGCACCAGTACACCGCCGTGCTCGATTCGCCGTGGCGCCAGTCCTCTGACCCCTCCAGCGCGCCGAAGGCCAGCTTGGTGCGCAGCTTGCGGCACACGACCGGAGGCGCGTCCTGGTCGGCGCCGGCGCGCGCGTCGAGCAGGGCGGAGTGTCGGCCTCGCGATCCGGTCATGACGCGCTCCCCGCGGCGGCCAGGATGGTCCGCCGCACGATGATGCGGAACAGCTGCAGCTTGTGCCGGTTCTGGGCCAGCGGCGTGGCGCCGTCGACCGCGGCCTGCGCGGCCGCGTCGGCCGCGGCCTCGTCGATCCGCTTGCCGGTCAGCGCCGCCTCCGCCTTGCGCGCCCGCCACGGCACCGGCGCGGCCGCGCCCAGCACGATCGCCGCGCGCCGGCACACGCCCGCGTCCTGCTCGACCGCGACCGCGACCTCGGCGAGCGGCCAGTCGAACGACTCCTTCTCGCCCTGCTTGATGTAGGCCGAGCCGAGCCCGCGCGCCGGCGGCGGCACGATGATCTCGGCGACCACCTCGCCGTCGCCCAGCGCGTTCTCGCGCCGGACGTCGGTGCCGGGCGAGACGAAGAAGCCCTCGAGCGGCGCCTCGCGCGCGCCGCGCGGGCCCTGGATGCGGAGCCGGGCGCCGAGCGCGAGCAGCGCGGCGGCGGTCGACGACGGGTGCACCGCGGCGCAGATCTGGTTGTCGAAGATCGCGTGGTATGCGTTCTCTCCGGTCGGGCCGATCGCGAAGCAGGTATCGCCGCCCTTCTTGCGGCACACGAACGCCTCGGCCCGGAAGTACCAGCAGCGCGGGCGCTGGAGCAGGTTGCCGCCCAGCGTGGCCGCGTTGCGGATCTGCGGGGTGGCGGCGTGTCCGGCGGCGTCGGCCAGCGCCCGGTAGCGGCGGCGCACCGCGGCGTCGTCGGCGAGGCGGGCCAGGGTGACCAGGGGGCCGATGCGGAGCCCGTCGTCACCGTCGGCGAGGTGGTCGAGGCCGCGCACCGCGCGCAGGTTGACCAGGCGGCTCGGCTCGACCAGGTGCTCCTTGAGCAGATCCATGAGGTCGACCCCGCCGGCCTTGATCACCGCGCCCGGCTCGAGCGCGGCCACCGCCTGCTCCACCGACGCCGGATTCACCCATTCGAAGCGGTTCATGGCGACTCCTTGCCGGCCAGGGCGGCCAGCACCCGGGCCGGGGTCATCGGCAGCTCGCGCACGCGCACGCCGATCGCGTTGTAGACCGCGTTGGCCACCGCCGCGGCGGTGGGGACGATGGCCGGCTCGCCGATGCCGCCGGCGTCGGTCGAGCTGCGCCCGCGGTACTGCTCGAGGAAGAGGACCTCGATGGCCGGCACCTCGCGCGCGCCCAGGATCTTGTACTGCTCGAAGTTGGGGTTGAGCATGAGCCCGCGCCCGCGGTCGAGCACGCGGTTCTCGTACAGCGCGTACGAGATGCCCTGCAGCACGCCGCCGTTCACCTGGCTCTCGAGGCCCATCGGGTTCATCGGGCGGCCGCAGTCGTGCACCGCCACCACCCGCTCCACCTTGATGACGCCGGTCTCGGTGTCGACCGCGACGGTGGCGAACTGCACCCCGCCGTACCCGCCGATTCCCATCCCGGCGCTCGACTGCTGCCAGCCGCCGTAGTCGTCCGAGCGATGGGCCGATCCGGTGACCTGCTCGGTGCGCATCTTCGCGGCCGCCTGGCGGAAGCCGACCGAGCGCGCCCCGTCGGCGACGACCTTGCCGCCCTGCAGCGCGATCGCGTCGGGCTGGGCGCCGAGCGACGGCGCGATCTGGGCGACGAACGCCTGCCGCGCGCGGAACGCCGCGTTGCGCACCGCCGGCGTGATCGAGCCGGTGGTCGTGCTTCCGCCCGACCCGGGCCCGGGCGGATATGCGGTGTCGCCGATGCGGACGGTGATGTCGGCCGGCTCGAGGCCGAGCTCCTCGGCCACGACCTGGGCGAGCACGGTGCGGATGCCGGTGCCGATGTCCTGCACCGCCGAGCGCACCTCGACCGAACCGTCGCGCAGGATGCGCACCTCGCACGCCGAGTCGAGGTCGACGAAGCGGTACCAGATCGACTGGGCCACGCCGACGCCGCGCTTGATCCGCCCGCGGTCGGCCCCGGGCGCCCGCCGCTTCGACCAGCCGATCTTCTCGGCCCCGATGCGGCGCTCGAGCCGGCGAGCCTGGCTGTCGCCGTTCCCGCTGTCCGGGTCCCGGTCGACGTCGATCCGGTCGCGCAGCGCGAGCGGATCCATGTGGAGCTTCTCGGCCAGCTCGTCGATCGTCTGCTCGAGCGCGAACACGCCCTGGGGATGCCCGGGCGCGCGGAACGCGGCCAGCGGGCCGGCGTTGGTGAAGACGTCGTACTCCTCGGTCATGAGCTCGGCGCAGCGGTACATGCCCTGGGCCGGCCGGGCCGCGCCCGCGCCGGTGCCGGTCCCGCCGGTGCCGTACACCTCGAGGTAGAGCCCGGTCAGCGTCCCGTCCCTGGCCGCGCCGATCTTGATCCGCTGCAACGAGCTGGGCCGGTTGCCGACCGAGGTGTGCTCCTCGCGGCGATCGAGCATCAGCTTGACCGGCGCGCCCGCCTTCTTCGACAGATTCGTGGCCAGCACGCCGAAGTTGCCGATGCCGAACTTGGCGCCGAACCCGCCGCCCATGAACTCGGTCACCACCCGGATGCGCGCCTTGGGCAGCTCGAATACCTCGGCCAGCTCGTCGCGGACCGACGCGGTCCCCTGGGTCGACGCGTACACCGTCAGCCCGTCCGGCTTCCAGTCGGCGACCACCCCGTGGGTCTCCAGCGCCGACTGTGTCTGCACCTGGGTGCGGTAGGTCGCCTCGACCACGACCGCCGCCCGCGCAAAGCCCTTGTCCGGGTCGCCCGGCTTCCTGGAGTCGATGGCCCCCTTGCGCGACGGCCCGCGCACGTTGCCGACCTGCGCCACTCCCTTGGCCCCGCCGCCACCTCCGCCGGAGCCGCCCTGGTTGGCCGGTCCGGGGAAGACCTGCGGCGAGCCTGCCTTTCGCGCCTCGTCGAGATCGACCACGAACGGCAGCGTCTCGTAGTCGACCCGGACCAGCCGGACCGCGTCGTCGGCCTCGGCCGGCGTGGTCGCGGCCACCGCGGCGATCGGCTGCCCCGCGTAGCGGACCACCGGGAACCGCGACTTCAGCTCCTTGGAGGGATCGCTCAGCTGTGCCCCGTCGCGCAGGTGATCGAGCACGTAGACCGCCCGCACCCCCGGAGCGCGCTCGGCCACCGACGTATCGATCGACCGGATGCGAGCGTGCGGGTGCGGCGAGCGCACCATGCGCGCGTACAGCATGCCGGGCAGGTTGATGTCGGCCGTGTAGCGGGCGGCCCCGGTCACCTTGAGCCGGCCGTCGATGCGAGGCGTCGGCTTGCCGATCACCGACAGCTTCGCGTTGACCGGCCAGGTCGGAGGCTCGTCGGCCGCCACCGGCCGCTCGATCTGGGTCAGCTCCCCCGGAATCCGCGGATCCGGCGACACGATGCCAACCGGAAGTCGCCGCTTCTCCTCGCCGGCCATCTCAGCCTCCCTTCGCCGTGCGGCTCGCCCGCGCCGCCGCCAGGGTCGCCTCGAACACGTTGGGATAGGTGCCGCACCGGCACAGGTTCCCGCTGGTCGCCGACCTGACATCGTCGAGGCTCGGCGACGGATTGCGAGCCAGCAGCGCCGCGCAGCTCATGACCATCCCGGGGGTGCAGAAGCCGCACTGCATCGCGTCGTGCTCGATGAACGCCTCCTGCACCGGATGAAGCGCGCCGCCGCGGGCCAGCCCCTCGATCGTCGTGACCGCCCGGCCATCCACGTCCAGGGCAAACGTCATGCAAGAACAGACCGGAGTCCCGTCGAGCCACACCGTGCAGGCCGAGCAGGACCCCCGGTCGCACCCGATCTTGGTGCCGGTCATGTCCAGCTCGATCCGCAGCGCGTCCGCCAGCGTCGCGCGGGGCTCGACCGACACTCGCTTCTCCGCCCCGTTCACCCGCAACGTGATCGGAACCCGCCCAGGGCCGAGCACCGCGGCCGACCCATGGGCCGTCCCGGGTGCATCGCCATGCCGACACCCATCCAGCGTCACGGCAGCGACCGTGACCCCGGTTCCGGCCAGGAACCGGCGGCGCGTCAGAGTGAACCAGGACCGTCGGTCGGGCGGCGGCTTGAACGAACCGTCATCGCTCATCGATTCCCCCGTAGGTGGTCGCAGCGGTCAGCCGCGGGCAATCGTGTCAGCGCAAACCTAGGCGACCAACCGCGATCGCGCCACCCGAGCCTCGCCGAATGACGCGACGACCTCCGCCGCGCGCCGCCTGTGTAACCGGATCGCCACCTGCTCCGAGGCGGATTGCAGTGGGATGAGGACCTACCCGGGGTGGGGGACCCACCTCAACTTTGTCCCTGGATGGGCCGAAGGAACAGCAGGGCGGTGGACCACCTCACCGCGTGTGACCTCGATCTTGCGCCGAGTTTCCTCATGCCGACACGCCTGACCCGCACGAGCACCGGGATCGTCCGCGCGCTGTCGCGACTCACCGTCGTGCAGCGGGTCTCGGGGATCGGCGCGCTGTTCCTCGTCCTGGTGCTGACCTCGAGCCTGGCGTTCATCGCCCGAGAATGGGGCGACCATCGCGTCGCGCGGGGCGAGATGTCGGCCCTGCCGGCGGCGTCGGCGCTGCTGAAGCTGGCCAGGCTGACCGCGGAGCACCGCGGTCTGTCGGCCGGGATGCTCGCCGGTGATCCGGAGCTGGCGGACCGGCGCGCGTGGAAGCAGGTCGAGGTGGACCAGTTCCTCGGCGAGGCCCTCGACGCGACCGGGCGGTGGAGCACGCCGCGGATCCGCCGGTTGCGCCTCGATGTGGCCGAGCGATGGGGATCGCTGAGGGTCGCGGTGGTGCGGCAAGAGGTGTCGGGCCGGGAGAGCTTCGAGCGGCACACGACGCTCATCGAGGGCCAGCTGGCGCTCCTCGACGAGGTGGTCAGTGTCTCGTCGATGACGCTGGACGCGGACCCGGTCGCCCGCAACCTCATCGTCGCGGCGCTGCGGCGCCTACCGCTCGTGATCGAGCTCATCGGCGAGCTGCGCGGGTACGGAACGAACGTGATTGCGAGCTCCACGACCTCGCCCGACGATCGAGGGTGGCTGGCAGCGACGCTGACCAACGCCCGCCGCATGTTCGACTCCGGGATGATCCAGATCCAGCGCGCCGGCGAGGTCGATCCGTCGGTGCTGGTCGCGCTCGGGCCGCGCATGACCGACGCGCGCGCCCGGTTCGAGCAGCTCAGCTCGCTCGTGGAGGTGGCGGCCGGCGGTCGGCGCATGGCGGCGGTGGCGTACTTCGCGGCCATCACCGAGGCGATCGAGGCGCAGTCCGCCCTGGGCGATTCGACGTTCGCGGTCCTCGACACCGTGCTGAAGGCTCGGGCCGGCGCGGCCCGCCGTGCCGCCGCGATCGCGGTGGCCGCCTGCTTCGCCCTGCTCCTCATGAGCTCGTGGCTGGTCTGGTCGATCATCCGCTCGATCCAGGGCGACCTCAGGTCGCGCGAGGAGGCGCGACGCGCGGCCACCCGGACCAGCGCGTTTCTGTCGACGGTGCTCGAGGCGGCCCCCGACGCGGTGGTCATCGTCAACGACGAGGGCATCATCGAGCTGGTGAGCTCGCAGGTCGAGCTCATGTTCGGCCACGAGCGCGACGAGCTGATCGGAAGGTCGGCGCGGGTGTTGTTTCCAGAGTCCGCGCTGCCGGTCACCACCGACCTGTCCGCCGCCGCCGGGCTGGACCGCCGCGCGGTCGCGGCCGAGTGCGTCCGCAAGGACGGAACCCGGTTTCCCATGGAGCTCGGATCGAGCCCCGTGCAGGTCGGCCAGACGCGCCACCTCATCGTGGTGGGGCGGGACGTGACAGAGCGTCGGGCCATGGAGCAACAGCTGCAGCAGAGCCAGCGGATGGAGTCGATCGGGCAGCTCACCGGCGGCCTCGCTCACGACTTCAACAACCTGCTCGGCGTGATCGTCGGCAACCTGGATCTGCTCGAGCGCCACGTCGCGAGCGACGTCACCGCGAGCGGCCGGGTCCGGACCGCCCAGCGCGCGGCGATGCGCGGCTCGGACCTGACCAGGCGCTTGCTCGCCTTTGCCCGCCGTCAACACCTCGATCCGCAGCCGACCGAGGTGAACCAGATGATCGGCGAGCTCCTCGAGATGCTGCCGCGCACGCTGGGACCGGAGATCCGGATCGTCACCAGGCTCGAGGCAGAGCTGCCGAGCGCCACGGTCGACCCGTCCGGCCTGGAGAGCGCGCTCCTCAACCTGGCGCTGAACGCGCGCGACGCGATGACCGGCGGAGCCGGAAAGCTCTCCATCGCCACCACGCTGGTGCACCTCGATGGCGACTACGGCCCGGTCCATGCCGGGGAGATGGCCGCCGGCAGCTACATCAAGATCACGGTATCGGATACCGGCCACGGCATGTCGCCGGAGACGATCGGCAAGGTGTTCGAGCCGTTCTTCACCACCAAGCCGCGCGGCAAGGGCACCGGGCTCGGCCTCTCGATGGTGTATGGCTTCGTGAAGCAGTCGCGCGGGAACATCCGCGTGTACAGCGAGCTCGGGGTCGGGACCACGTTCACGATCTGCCTCCCGCTGGCCGAGGAGGGAGCGCCGGCCCGGGCGGTGTCCACCACCGCGCCGCTCGCGATGCTCCCGGAGGGCGGCGCGAGGCCGATCGTCCTGGTCGTCGATGACGAGGTCGATCTCCTGGAGATCGCGGTGAGCTACTGCGAGGAGCTCGGCTTCCAGGTCCTGCACGCCACCGACGGCCCGTCCGCGCTCGAGATCGCGGCGGAGCAGCCGCACCTCGATCTGCTGCTGACCGATGTGGTGATGCCGGGTGGACTGAACGGGGTGGCCCTGGCCGCGCGACTGCGGGCCCGCTACCCCGACCTCAAGGTCGTCTACTGCTCTGGCTTTCCGTCGAGCGCCCTGGCCGAGCGAAGCCAGCTGCGCGCCGACGGCCCTCTCATCAACAAGCCCTACCTGAAGCAGGCCTTCGCCCGCTGCGTGATCGACGCCCTCGCCGCTCCGATCGCCGCCACCGAGGAGCATGCCGCGTGAACAGCCGAACGACATCGTCGGGATCGGAGCAGACCATGAGCGCAGACCCGCACGTCCTCGAGCGCCCCCACCTGTTGATCGTGGACGACGAGCCCGACTTCGCCGAGTTCCTGGCGGCGGTCGCCGACGGGATGGGCTATCGCTGCACCACGGTGACCGAGGCCCAGGGCTTCGAGGAGGCGCTCCGGCAGCCGGTCGATCTCATCATGCTCGACCTGGTGATGCCGGGCGCCGATGGCATCGAGCTCCTCCGCGTCCTCGCGCGCGCACGCCACCGGGCCGGCATCATCCTGATGAGCGGCTTCGACCTCCGGGTGCTGACCTCCGCCGCGGTGCTCGCCAAGGCGCTCGGCCTCCAGGTGCGCGGTCACGTCCAGAAGCCGATCCGCGCGGTCGATCTCGAGGCGCTCCTCAAGATCGTTCCGGCCGCGGCCGCGCCATCCTCGCCGCTCGCAGCGGCGGTGCCGCCGGTCTCGCGCGAGGAGCTCACCGACGCGATCCGCGACCACCAGTTCGAGGTCCACTACCAGCCCCAGATCGGGCTGGTGACCAGAGACTTCGTCGGGGTGGAGGCGCTCGTGCGCTGGCGGCATCCCAGCCGCGGCCTGATCTTCCCGGATTCGTTCATCGGCATCGCCGAGGCGACCGGCGTCATCGATCCGCTCACCTGGCTCATCTACGAGCTGGCTGCCTCCGAGTTCCGGACGCTGTGCGACGCGTGTGGGCCGCTCCAGCTGCCGCTCAAGCTGTCGCTCAACCTGTCGGCCTGTTCGCTGCACGACCTCGAGACTCCCGAGAAGCTGGTCGACATCGCGCTGCAGTCCGGACTCCCGATCTCGTGCCTGATCCTGGAGATCACGGAGTCGGGCCTCATGCGCGAGCTGTCCTCGGCGCTCGACATCCTGACCCGGATCCGCATGAAGGGCATGGCGCTCTCGATCGACGACTTTGGTACCGGCTACTCGATGATGGATCAGCTGCGGCGCGTCCCCGCCTCCGAGCTCAAGATCGACCGCTCGTTCGTCAACGACTCGAGCAGCGACGAGAGCGCGCTCGTCATGGTCGAAAAGACGATCGAGATCGGCCGTCGCCTGCGCATGCGCGTGGTCGCGGAGGGCGTGGAGACCGACGAGCAGCTCTCGCTCCTGCGCAGGCTGGGCTGCGAGGTCGCCCAGGGCTATCTGTTCTGCCGACCCGTGCCCATGCCGAAGCTCATCTCGTGGGCCTCGACCTGGCGCGGCGATCCGGCGCCCGGGGTGCTGGCCGTCGCCTGAGACCGCGCGCCCGGCCCCTGGGCCAGGCATGTCCCTTGCTCGACGCTCTGATCCGGCGACCAAACCGGAGCAAACGGCGACAACATGGTGACCTTTCGACGATCCGAGCTGGCGGGTGAGGTGATTGCTCCACACCGGCTGCCCCCACTGATCCTCGCGCTGGCAGGCGCCCTCGGCTGCGGCGGCGGCTTCTGGGCCAGCGACAGCAGCCGCGGCGGCCCGGCCGATGGGTCGGGCAGCGACGACGGCCGCGGCCCCGACGACGGCGCCGGCGTCGGCGGGGGCGAGGACGGCGACGACGGCGGCGCCACCAGCCGCATCTGTCCGCCGGTTCCGGCGTGCGACGCGCCGCTTCCCGACCTCGGGCCCCCCCGCGACTTTCGCCACACCCTGTCCGAGGTGGTGGTGGGGACCGGGTTTCCCAACCATCGCGGCCGCGACCTTCTGCTCCGGGAGGGGGAGGCGCAGGCCATCATTGGCAAGATCGCGTACGGCGTCGTCGACAAGGACCTGAAGGACGAGGAGGTGGACGTCTGGCTCCTGCGCGGGTGCGGCGGCGCGTGGGAGCAGCTCGGCACCGCGCTCACCACCCGCGATGACGACCACGCCGCGGTCGAGGGCGTCCCGGATACCGGCGGGCGGATCTACTTCGACGTCCCGGCCGGCCGCGCGCTCGGACCTGGCCGCCACCGCGTCCACCTGTCGGTCGCCGGCGATCGGACCGGGGCCGACCTCTTCATCCAGGTGGTGCCGGAGGGGATCGAGGTGTTCGTCAGCGACGTGGACGGCACGTTGACGGTCGGCGAGAACGAGGAGTTCATCGCCCTGCTCGAGGGCGAGCTCCCGGCGGTCAACGACGGCGCGGCCGAGGCGCTCACCGCCCTCGCGGGCCGCGGCTACCTGCCGCTCTACCTGACCGCGCGGCCGGAGTTCCTGGTCGGTCGAACGCGCGAGCTCCTGGCCGTGAACGGCTTCCCGCCCGGCCTGGTCCACACGACCACCGATGGGATCGGCGCGATCGGCGGTGACGCCGCTGCCTTCAAGTCGGCCGACCTCGGCCAGGCATTGACCGAGCGCGGCCACGTCGCCGCCTACTCGTTCGGCAACACCGCGACCGACGCGCAGGCCTACGACGCCGCCGACGTTCAGCCGGTCGGCAACCGATTCTTCTTCGCCTTTGACGACGAGGGCCAGGCCGGCCGGCGGTTCGACAGCTACCGCGATCTGGTGGACGAGCTCGGCGGCGCGCCCGCGCCCTGCCAGCCGTCAGGGCTGTAGCGCGAGCCGGCGCGCTCAGGAGCTGCAGGACAGCATGGAGCAGCCGACCCGGTTGCGTGCCCACTCGGGGCGGCGGGCGGCGAAGTGCTCGCGGCCCGGCTGGTCGTCGTAGGGCCGGCGGAGGACGTCGAGCAGCTCGCCGATGCGCGACGGATCGCCCGCCTCGGCCGCGTCGATCGCCTCCTGGGCCAGGTAGTTGCGCAGGACGAAGCGCGGGTTGACCGCGTCCATGCGGCGCCTGCGCTCGTCGTCGGACAGCCCGCCGGTGCGGGCGCGGCCGCCCCAGGCGCGCAGCCAGGCGACCAGGTCGTCGCGCAGCGGGCCGGCGATCTCGTCGCTCCGGTACCAGACGCCGGCCAGCGGGGCCAGGAGCGCGGCGTCGTCGGCCGCCGGATCCACCGGCACGCGCGCGAGCTGGCGGAAGAAGATGACCTGATCGCTCTCGGTGCGGACCAGGAGCGCGAACAGCTCGGCGATGCGGGCGTCATCGCCTGCGTCGTGGTCGACCGCACCCCAGCCGAGCCGCTCGACCATCATCGCGTGGAACCGCTCGTGGTAGACGTCGGCGTAGCGGTCGAGCGCGGCCTCGAGCGGCCCGGCGTCGCGGGTGAGCCGGACCAGCGCGCCGGCCAGCTGGGCCAGGTTCCACTGCGCCACCTCGGGCTGGGCGCCGTAGCGATAGCGCCGCATCCCGGCGTCGGTCGTGTTCGGCGTCCAGCCGGGGTCGAACCCCTCGAGCCAGCCGTAGGGGCCGTAGTCGATGGTGAGCCCGAGGATGGACATGTTGTCGGTGTTGAGGACGCCGTGCACGAAGCCGATCCGCATCCAGTGAACCACCAGCGTGGCGGTCCGCTCGCACACCTCCGCGAACCAGCGCGCGATCCGCTCCTCCAGCGGCGCCTCGCCGCCGGCCAGGTGCGGGAAGTCGGTGCGCAGGGTCAGCTCGACCAGCTGGCGCAGGAGCTCGAGGTCGTCGCGCGCCGCCGGCAGCTGGAACGTGCCGAAGCGGGTGAACGACGGCGCGACCCGGCAGACCACCGCGCCCGGCTCGGGGCGCGGGTTGCCGTCGTAGAGCATGTCGCGCACGACCGGCTCGCCGGTCGCGACCAGTGACAGGGCCCGCGTGGTCGGCACGCCCAGGTGGTGCATCGCCTCGCTGCACAGGAACTCGCGCACCGAGGAGCGGACCACCGCGCGCCCGTCCGCCCGGCGCGAGTACGGGGTCGGCCCGGCGCCCTTGAGCTGGAGGGTCTGGTGCCCGCCGTCGCGGTCGAGCACCTCGCCGAGCGCGATCGCGCGGCCGTCGCCGAGCTGGCCGGCCCAGCTGCCGAACTGGTGGCCGCCGTAGTTCGCCGCGAACGGGTCCGCCCCGCGCGGCACCCGATTGCCGGCGAAGACCCGGGCGAAGTCGTCGGAGTCGCACAGCTCCGGGGCCAGGCCGAGCAGCTCGGCGACCTCGCGCGACCAGGCCAGCGTCACCGGCCGCGCGACCGGCGCCGGCAGGACGCGGCTGAACGCGGCCTTCACCTGCCGTACCCGGTTGCTGGGGTCAGGATCGGCCGGCAGGCCGGCGGTGAAGCGGTGGTCGAACCGCAGCTGGTCGAGATCGGTGATCCCGGGACCGTACCGGAGAACGGGCCGACCGGCAGGACGCGCCCGGCGGTTCCTCTTTTTTCGCGGCGCGCTGTCGATCGGGCCGGCGTCGTTCGACCTCTTCCTGTCAGCCACAAAGGAGACAGGAACATGAACCAGGTCACTCTCATCGGGCCGTGGCAATCGAGCTACGTCCGAACCGCGCGCATCTGCTGTCAGGAGAAGGGCGTCACCCACGGGCTGGAGCCGCTCGAGATGGGCACCGAGGCTCACACGAGGCAGCATCCATGGGGGAGGGTGCCGATCCTCCGCCACGGCGACCTGCAGCTGATCGAGACCAGCGCGATCTGCCGCTACCTCGACGCCACCTTCGACGGACCGCGCCTGGTCCCGACCGGGGCGCGCCAGGCCGCGGTGATGGAGCAGTGGATCAGCGCCATCAACTGCTACGTCTACGACCACGCGATCCGCAACTACGCGCTGCAGTACATCGTGCCCGGGCTGCGCAGCGAGCCGCCCAACCGCGCGGTGATCGACGAGAACGTCCCGGCCATGCAGCGCGATCTCCGCCTGCTCGACGCCGCCTATGGCAAGAGCGAGTGGATCGCCGGCGACGCGATCAGCCTCGCGGACCTGTTCGTCGCTCCGATCATCGCCACCGCGCGGATGTTTCCCGAGGCGGCCGCGGCGATGGAGAAGTGCCGCAACCTGAGCCGGGCGTTCGAGGCGCTGTCGACGCGCGAGTCCTTCGCCGCCGCCCATACCCCGGCCTGATCCGGTGACGCGGGCCGTCGAGGTCGCGCGATCCACGTCCGACCTCGTCGGCCCCTGCTCGTCGCGGGTCGATCCCTGCAGGCTCGTCGCCTCGAGATGAGTCGCAGAAGCTCGATTGCTGGCCCGGCACCGCGAGACCGAATGGCATTTTCAACTATATGGATGTCGTATATGAACTACCATTCTGTGTATTGAATTCATGAACTAAAAGGGGGGCCAAACAAACGCCCCTCGACGGGGCACCGAGGAGGAACCATGTCCATTCCGGGGACCTTTCTGCCTCTTTCGGCATCACTGGCACTCATGCTCACGAGCGCCTGTGGCACCGAGATGTCCGACGTTGAATCGGATCCAGGAGAATTAGGCTCAGCCTCTGCGACCAATGATGATGATCCTCAGTCAATTGCTGCGGCGGGGGACGCGCTCCCTGGCCTGACCCCGGAGCAGCTCACTGCCTTCGAGGTCGGTCGCGAGGATTTCGCCGAGGTCGAGGAGCCCGACGAGGGCCTCGGCCCGGTCTTCAACAACACCGGCTGCGGCGTGTGCCATGACGCACCCGCCACCGGCGGCGCCAGCTCGACCGCGCTGGTCGAGATCCGCTACGGCTTCACCGGCCCCGACGGCAGCTTCGATCCTCTGTCCCAGTTCGGCGGCTCGCTG
The DNA here is from genome assembly GCA_035489015.1 of Kofleriaceae bacterium. Lineage (GTDB taxonomy): Bacteria > Myxococcota_A > Polyangia > Haliangiales > Haliangiaceae > DATFRY01. The sequence goes on from DATHKR010000034.1 coordinate 25,184, forward strand.
CAGCAGCTGTCCGGCATCGGGCCGGTCGAGATCCCGGGCTGCGAGGGGGTCTCGTTCGCGCAGGAGACGATCCCGGCGGAGGCGAACACCACGGCCGGGCGCCTCACCCAGCCGCTGTTCGGCCTGGGCCTCATCGACAACGTGCCCGACGTGGCCTTCCAGGCTCTCGCCGCGGCTGAGGCCGAGCTCACGCCGGAGACCGCGGGCCGGGTCAGCCTCGTGACCAACCTCGCCACGGGGCAGCAGGACGTCGGACGGTTCGGCTGGAAGGCGCAGGTCGCCTCGATCGCCGACTTCTCGGGCGACGCCTATCTCAACGAGATGGGAATCACCAACCCGGTCTTCCCCACCGAGTCGTGCTTCAACGGCGACTGCGAGCTGACCGCGCGCTGTGATCCCGCGCCGGATCCGGAGGACGATGGCACCGCGCTCAACAACTTCACCACCTTCATGACGTTCCTGGCGCCGGCTCCGGCGCTGCCGGTCGAGGGCCAGGCCGCGATCGGAGCGGGCGTCTTCGCCGGGATCGGCTGCGCCAACTGCCACACCCCGGCCCTGGTGACCGGCTCGAACGCGATCGCGGCGCTCGACCACAAGACGTTCAGCCCGTACTCCGACTTCCTGCTCCACGACATGGGCAGCCTCGGGGACGGCATCGTTCAGGGCGGCACCGGCGCGCGCGAGATGCGCACCTCGCCGCTGTGGGGCGCGCGCTTCCGCGTGGCCTACCTGCACGACGGTCGGGCGACCACGGTGAGCCAGGCGATCCTGGCCCACGCCGGCCAGGGCCAGTCGGCGGCCGACCAGTTCGCTGGCCTCCCGTCGGCCCTGCAGAACGCGCTGCTCGCCTTCGTCGGCACTCTGTAGAGAGGGCGCTCACCGCGCTCGCAGCGTCATCCGGCGCGGCACGGGTCCGTTCGGGATCGTGCCGCGCCGCTCCGCGTCCGGAGGATCGGCTTTCCGCTCGAGCGGGAACGTGATGACATCGGGGCCACCATGGTCTCCGAGCTATTCGATCCCGCACGCTGGCGCGAGGTCCCCGGCTTCGCCTTCACCGACATCACCTATCACCGCGCGGTCGACGTCGGCGCGGTCCGCATCGCGTTCCACCGCCCCGAGGTGCGCAACGCCTTCCGACCCAAGACGGTCGACGAGCTGTACCGCGCCCTCGATCACGCGCGCATGACCACCGCGGTGGGCTGCGTGCTCCTGACCGGCAACGGCCCGTCAACCCGGGACGGCGGCTGGGCCTTCTGCTCGGGTGGGGATCAGCGGATCCGTGGGCGCGACGGCTACAAGTACGCCGACGGCGACACCGCCGGGGAGATCGATCCAGGTCGGACCGGGCGGCTCCACATCCTCGAGGTGCAGCGCCTGATCCGGTTCATGCCCAAGGTGGTGGTCTGCGTCGTCCCCGGCTGGGCTGCCGGCGGCGGCCACAGCCTCCACGTGGTCTGCGACCTGTCGATCGCCAGCCGGGAGCACGCCCGCTTCAAGCAGACCGACGCCGACGTGGCCAGCTTCGACGGCGGGTTCGGCTCCGCCTACCTCGCCCGCCAGGTGGGTCAGAAGTTCGCCCGCGAGATCTTCTTCCTGGGCGGCGAGTACAGCGCGGATGACGCTCACCGGATGGGCATGGTCAACACCGTCGTCGCCCACGCGGATCTGGAGCGGACCGCCCTGGAGTGGGCGGCCCGCATCTGCAGCAAGAGCCCGACCGCACAGCGCATGTTGAAGTTCGCGTTCAACGCCATCGATGACGGGCTGGTGGGCCAGCAGGTCTTCGCCGGGGAAGCGACCCGGCTGGCCTACATGACCGATGAGGCGGCCGAGGGGCGCGACGCCTTCCTCGAGAAGCGGGCACCCGACTGGTCGGGTTTCCCCTGGCACTTCTGAGTCATTGGGCGGGACCGAGCGGCCTTCTTGGGCAGATTCGACAATCGCCCCTGTACTATTGGGCCCCGATGGGTCACAAGAAGGGGTTGCAGTAAAGCGTCGTGGAGCTCGGGCGCACCGGCGTGGTGACAAGAGCAAAAGCGAATAACGGAAGCGGGATACAGATGGCTGAAGGTACGATCAAGCGTCTCACGGACAAGGGTTTTGGTTTCATCGATGCTGGCAACGGCAAGGACGTGTTCTTTCACATGTCAGCTGTCGAGGGCAGCAACTTCGATGACCTGACCGACGGGCAGCGCGTCTCTTTCAACATGGGCCAGGGGCCCAAGGGGCCGCGCGCCGAGAACGTTCGGGTCATTTGACCAACCCGTCCAGGTCCTGACCGGACCGGGACGCTGACAGGAGCCGGCGATCGTCGCCGGCTCCTCTTCTTTTCGGGGTGCGCGTGGGCCTCGGATTCAGAAGCGCAGGGTGACGCTGAGCTTGACCCCCTCGAACGGGGGTAGGACCCGGCACACACCCGAGACGCACTTCAGGCCGCCGCGGTTCGCGCCGGCCAGCAGGCTCAGGCTGGACGAGGGCGTGAAGTCCCAGCCGATGGTGCCGTTCAGGTAGTCGCGCCGCGGCTGGGTCGGCTCGGTGGTGTAGTCGTAGCCTGCCGCCACGGTCAGCGACGGTTGCAGCCGGAACCCGGCGGTGATGGTTCCCTGGCGGAACCGCTCGTCCAGGATCGCCGACTCGTGCCTGGCCAGCTCCTCGTGGAGAGCGTGGAGGGTCAGGCTCCAGCGCTGGTCGAGCGCCTGGGCGACGTCGAGCTCGACATGGCCGTCTCCTCTGACCGCCTCGCCCGAGCCCTGCAGCATCACGACCCGCCAGCCGGCCGAGAACAGGGCCCACGAGCGGGCGTCGTCCCAGCGCGCCTCGAGCCCCGCGTACGGGTCGTGGATCATGCCGGTCACGATCTCGCCCGACGACGGATCCGCGTAGCCGTGCCAGTCCCGGAAGCCGCCGTAGTTGACGTAGGCGAGCAGGGCGGGCGAGAAGGTCCAGTCCACGCGCAGCCGGCCGCCCGCGATCTCCGCGGCCGGATTCTCGATCGTCTGCAGCACGCGCTCCACCGTCGGCGGGCTGTTGTAGGCGACCGCGTCGAAGGCCGGCTCGTCCAGGCCCGGGCGCAGCGGCGTCAGCTCGCCGTACGCCTTGCCCTCGAACAGGATCGTCGCCCTTCCCGCATATCCGGTCGCGGTGCCGTAGAGCCCGAAGCCGCGCGGGTGCTCGGCGTCCGGCTCGGTCGTCACCGCCTGGCCCATCGCCTCGAGGTAGAACCCGACGTGGCGGGTGGCCCGCGGCGCGTCGAAGGTGAGGCCGACCTGCATCGATCGATCGGTGTAGCGATCGGTCGGGACCAGGCCGAGGGAGTCGTGAAAGGCGACCGCGGCGCCGTAGACGCCCAGGTTCACCCGGTCCGCGATCATGAGCTGGCCCTGGGCGCCGCCGACGAGATCGTACGGGTCGTCGACGCTCGCGCCGGTCGCCTCGTCGACGTTGTTGATGTTGGCGTAGCCGACCGCCAGCGTGCCGGCGACGTCGCCCCGGTGCAGGAGCAGCTTGGCGCCGCGCAGGGTGGTGTCGATCCCGAGCTCGTCGAGCTTGCGCAGGGACAGGCCGAGCCCGCGGCCGAAAGAGACGTAGGCGTCGCCGGCGGTGAGCTCGAGCGAGCGGCCGGTCCAGCCGACCGCCGCCTTCTCCACCGTGTAGCGATCCTCCGCCTCCGCCTCCGATCCCGCGTCGAGGAAGGTCGATGTATCGAGGCGCAGCGACGCCTGCCAGGCCTCCCACACCCGGGACAGGTTCATCCGGCCGAAGACGTCGCCGTAGTCCCGGTCGCTGTGCCAGCCCGCGCTCACGCTGGCGGTGACGTCGACCGGTAGCTCGAGCCCGGGCCCGGCGTCGCCCGCGAGCGCGGGTGACTTCGCCGGCGGCTGCGCGGCAGCCGGGCGAGCCGCCGAGGCGGTGGACAGGATCGAGATCAGCCCCGCGAGGACCGCGGCCGGCCGCGTCATCGGGGCTTGTTCGCGAGCAGCGCCGCGATGTCCGCCTCGACCGCGACCTCGTCACCGGCGTGGTACCCCTCTCGCGTCCTGGCCACCGCGCCGTCGCGATCGATGAGGAGCGTGAACGGCGCCGTCCGTTTCGGGTTGTAGGTGCCCACCACCCGGGTCTCCTCGTCGAGGAGCACCGGAAAGGTCAGGCCGTAGCGGCGGGCGCGCGGATCGACCTCGGCCGAGCTCTCCGGCCCGTCCATGGAGATCGCCAGCACGACGAACCCCTGGTCGCGGTACTTCCGGTACAGCCGCTCAAGGTGGGGGAGCTCTGCCGCGCACGGCACGCACCATGTGGCCCAGAAGTTGACCAGGACCACCTCGCCGCGGTGATCCGAGAGCCGGACGGTCTTCCCGGTCAGGTCGCGCAGCGCGAAGTCGGGCGCGCCACGGTTCGCGCGGCCAGCCTCGGCCGCATCGCCAGCGACCGCACCGCATCCGGCTGCGAGGAGGCTCGCGGCGAGGGCGAGGGCCGCGCGCGCGCTACTCCGCGAGGTAGAAATCGAGCAGCTCACGGTACTCCTGCATCGGATCGTCGCCGGTCCGGGCCCCGGTGGCGATCTCGAGGATCTCGAGCGTCTCGGCGTCGACGAAGATGTTGGTGGGCATGACGCTGACATCGACGTACTTGCTCAGCTGGAACGACTCGTCGATGAGAGCCGGCACCGAGAGAGAGAAGTTGTCGACCCATGCCTTGACGAAATCAGCGCTGGCGGGATTGCCATTCTGGTCCTGGAAGACGCCGGTCAGAATGGCGACCCCGCGCGGCTCGTAGGCTGCCGCGAACTCCGACATCGCCTCCGCTTCACGCATACACGGCGCACACCACCCGGCCGCCGTGCTGATCATGAGGATCCGCGTGCCCGGCATGCTCTCGGCCGAGTAGTCGCCGAGGTGCACCGAGACCGGATCGCCACCGGTCTCACCGCCGAGGAAGGCCGGAAACTCCATGTCCTCGAGGATCTCGGTCTCCGGCGGCTGGCCACCGCTGCCGCCACAGCCGGCGACGATCGCGAGGGCCGCGGCGAGAAGGGGACGGAGTACGCTCATCGTGATCGCCTGTGCCGAGTGTCAGTCTCGCCGCGCCGACGTGGCCGGTTCAGCGTGCGCCATGATAGCATCGCATCCACTCGCCGTATTCGCACGCACTGGATCGATCGCTGGAGAAACGGGTGTACACGATGATGGTTTCCGACCGAAGTCGCCGCCATCGCCGCGCAGGGCCGCACTGGCTCGCCCTGCTCTTGCTCGCGTCCGCCTCGCTGGCGGCTGCCTGCGGCGACAACCTCGGGCCGCCGAGCGACGATTCCGATGATCTCGGGACCGGCGACGATGTGCCGGATCCGCCGGACGATCCGGATCTCCAGCCGGGCTCGTTCCTGAGCCCGCTGGTCCAGCTGCAGCGGCTGCAGGGTGACATCAACCACCTGCACGTCGATGAGGTCCGTCTCCGCGACGACAACCTCCTGTTCCAGTGCGCCTACACCTTCGGCGTGGTCGACACGACCGATCCGCAGGCGATGGAGTACCTGGCCCAGGGCCTCACCCACACCATCCCTGGCGACGAGCGCCAGCCGGGCTGCATCCACCTGGCCTGGGACGACACCGTCACCAACATCGTCTACACCACCCACCGAGGGAACATCAGGAACCCGGCGTTCCTGGGCGGCTGGGACATCACCGATCCGGAGGCCCCGGTCCAGATCCCGGTCCTGCAGGAGCCGGGCATCAGCTACGAGGGCATCGACGTCGCCAACGGCAACGTCTTCGTCGGCCTCAAGCAGGACGGGCTCGGCGTCTACCAGCGCGACGAGGCCAACAACCTGACCCGGGTCGGAACCGCGATCGGCTTCCAGAGCGCGTGGGGCGTGTTCGCGCGGCCGGACGGCGCGGTGTTCGTCGCCGACAGCCTGGGCGGCCTGGTCACCGTCGACGGGACCGACCCGGCCAACCCCGCCATCCTCGGCCAGGTCGCGACCGGCGGCCAGGCGCGCGGCGTCGTGGTGGAGGGAGACATCGCGTACGTCGCGGCCGGTTCTGCCGGCGTGGCGGTGGTCGACGTCTCGGATCTCGCCAACCCGGTCGTGATCGGCCGCGCCTCCATGCCCGGCTCGGCGCTGCGCGTGGCGGTCTCCGGTGGATTCCTCTCGGTCGCGGCCTGGGACGACGCGCGGGTCTACGACGTCTCCAGCCCGGCCAGCCCGCGCTTCCTCGGGGCGGTCCGCATCCCGCAGCCGGACGCCGACATCGTGGACGCCGATCGGCCCGATCCGACCATGCGAGTGCTCGGCATCGCGGCCCGCGGCCAGGACATCTTCATCGGCAGCTGGTGGGTGCTTCACTCGTATCACCTGTTCCCGGAGCGGCAGGCGCCGAACATCCGGCTGCCCGAGACCTTCATGCTGACCGACTTCGGTCGGGTACCGCGGCAGACCCAGGAGACCCTCCCGTTCGAGGTCACCAACCAGGGCACTGCGCCGCTCACCCTGGTGAACAGCTGGGTGTACGGCCCGTACACGGTCGAGCCCCGGCAGATGCGGCTCGACCCGGGCGCCAGCGGGGAGCTCTCGATCACCTTCAACCCGACCGTCGACGAGAAGGAGGTCGGCTATCTCCAGATCCTGTCCGACGATCCGGCGGCCCCGCTCCGCACAGTCTATCTGGTCGGCAACCAGCCGGGGCTGGGCGTCGGCCAGAAGCTGCCCGACACCCAGGCGGTGCTGCTCGACGGTGAGCCATGGTCGAGCTCGCAGGTGCAGGACAAGGTCCTGTTGCTGGGGTACTTCGCCACCTTTTGACCACTCTGCAGTCTGGAGTTGCCAGACTTCGAAGATCGTTTTTGGCAGAGGTATCGCGATCAGGGACTGGACGTGGTGGTTCTCAACGCACATGACGACGTGGCGCAGATCGGAGAGGTGGAAGATTTCTGCCGGAACCTCGGCATCACCTATCCGGCCGGGCTGGAGGAAGGGACCGACACCTACGGCGCGCTGACCCAGAACTTCGAGGGGCTCAATCCGTTCCCGCTCGACATCCTGGTCGACAAGACAGGCACGATCCGGCTGGTCGCCCGCGAGTACGACCCCGACGAGCTCACCGCAAAGATCGAGGAGCTGCTGGCCGAGTGATGAGGCACGGGACGATGAGGCCCGCGGCGTTGCTCGCCGCGCTCGCCGCGCTCGTGGCCTGCGGCGGCGGGGGTGGCGGGGACGGCGGCGATACCGGCGGCAGCCCGGATGCCGGGTCGCCGACGCCGGACGCGAGCGCGCCGGATGGCGGCGGCGTCGCACCGGACGGCCCCGGGCTGGCCGGCATCCTGAAGGGCGACGAGGACGAGATCCTCGGCAACCAGCAGGTGCTGGCCTGCATGTCGACGGTCTGCCTTTACGGGACCTCCGGCGCCGACGGCTCCTTCTTCTTCCCGATCGAACCGCCGGCGTCGGTGGCGCTCAAGACGCTCGAGGACGTCTCCAGCCAGCCGCGTCGGGGCGCAGCGCTCTGCCCGGTGTCGATCGGCTCCGACGCGCTGGTCGAGGTCGGGCCGCTCCACGCCCCGCTCCTGCCCGAGGGCGTCCTCATCGGACAGCCCACCGAGGATCCCCAGACGCTGGCGCCGGGCGATGGCCTCGAGCTCACCCTGCGTCGCGCCGACCTGACGCCGCGGGTGGGCGACACGCTGGTCGACGCCGCCGCCCGGCTGGTCCCCGCGTCGCAGGTCTGCTCGCTCCTGGTCATCGCGGACGAGGAGATCGTCGCGGTCTACGCGCTCCATCCGTTCGCGGCGGTGAGCTCGTCGCCGATCGCGGTGCGGGTCCCCTCCGACCTTCCGCCCGACACGACGGTGCGCTTCCGGACCATCAGCGAGATCGACGGTCACTTCTCGGATCCGGTCCCCGGTCGCACCGACGGCACCAGCGCGGTGACCGATCCGGATGTGGGGATCACCGAGCTGACCTGGCTCGTGGTATCGCGGTAGCTCTCGCCGGAGGTTCGCCTCTCCGCCGGTGGCATGCCATCGACGGTTAGCGGGTGGCGCGCGGGCGGCCCTGGTAAGGTGGAGGCCCACCGGTGGGGAGCGCCATGAGGACCTGGTCGAGCGGCGTGGTTTCCTGGATCCTCTGCTCCGCGCTGGGGGCCGCTTGCGCGGCGGGCGGCGATGGCGGGAAGGCGGCGGGCGCGGCGCCCACCCCGATCACGGCGGCCGCGGCGGGGGCCGATGGCGGCGGGGTGGTCATCGGCGAGCGGATGGTGCTTCGCTCGCAGGTGCTCGGTGAGGCGCGGACGCTGCTGATCTACCGGCCGCCGCCCGAGCGGCCGGACTCGCGGTATCCGGTGGTCTATCTGCTCGACGGGGAGGCTCACTTCCACCATGTGACCGGCCTGGTGCAGTTCCTCATGCAGACGGGGCGGATGCCTCGCGTCATCGTCGTGGGGGTGGCCAACGTCGATCGCACGCGGGACTTCACTCCGACTCACGTCAGCGAGGCCGACACGAGCGGGGGCGCCGACCGGTTCCTGGTCTTCCTGGCCAAGGAGCTCATCCCGGCGGTGGAGGCGGCCTATCCGACGGCCCGGTATCGGGTGCTGATCGGCCACTCGCTGGGCGGGCTGTTCGCCATCCATGCGCTCAACCAGATGCCCGACCTTTTCGACGCCACCATCGGCATCAGCCCCTCGCTGGCCTGGGTCGGCGATCCGATCCGGCAGCGGACCGAGTCGGTGCTCGCGACGCGGCCGGCGTTCGATCGGGTGCTCTACTTCGCGGTCGGGAAGGAGCCGGACGACATGACCGGCAGCAATCGCGCCTATGCCCGGATGCTGACCGCTCGCGCTCCCCGCGGGTTCCGCTGGCTGTTCGAGGAGATGCCGGCCGAGGATCACGGCAGCATCGTGCACCGCGCGGTCTATCGTGGGCTCGAGCATGTGTTCGCCGGCTGGGGGCCACCGGCCGCCCCCGCCTCGCTGGCCGAGGTCGAGGCCCACTACGCGGCTCTGTCGGCGCGCTTTCGCATGACCGTGGTCGTCCCCGAGGACGCGCTGAACGCGCTCGGCTACCGCCTGCTCGCCGCCGGGCAGGTCGACCAGGGGGTCGCTGCGCTCCGCCGCAACTCGGAGCTTCACCCGGAGTCGGCCAACGTGCACGACAGCCTGGGCGAGGCGCTCGAGCGGAAGGGCGACCTCGCCGGCGCCGTGAAGAGCCACGAGATGGCGGTCAAGAACGCCGCCCTCAACGGGGACCCGCGGTTGCAGACCTACAAGGACCGGCTCGACCGCGCCCGCGAGAAGGCGAAGACGAGGTGATCGCGATGGCGATGGACGTCGTGCGCCGCTACGTCGGCAGCGCGACCGGATCGTCGAGCACGGTCAGGACGGCGCGCACATCGCTCAGCCGCGGCGCGAACAGGGACGGCTGGCGCGGGTCGGCGAACACCGCGGCGAAGTCGTCGGGCGTGAACGCGCGGACCAGGCGCGCGGCGAACGTCTCGCGCAGGACGCGCAGGTAGTACTCGATGTCGTAGTCGCGCGGGTCGCCGGGTGAGCGGGCCGCGGCGGCCGCGCCGGCCGCGACGGCGCCCGACCCGGCGGTGTCGTCGGCGTCCGGATCGATGTCGACCAGGAGCCCGGCCCGGCCGCCGACCGCGCGGTAGACCCTGGCCCGCTCGCGCGCCGCCCAGGTGGTGCGGCCGGCGGTCAGCATCGCCTCGTAGGGCAGCTCGCGCCGCTCGCCGCGCTGGGCAAGGTACTGAGCCGGCGACTTGCTGAGCCGGACCCGCGCGGTCACGTCGTGGGTGGGGAGCGCGCGCCGCCGCAGGGCCATGACGGTGTCGACGTAGGCCGCCTGCACGCCGGCGATGTCGCCGACCAGGAGGCGCGAGATGGCCCGGCGCAGGAACTCCTCGCCGAACGGCTCGGCCCGGCTCGAGCGAAACGCGACCCCGCGCAGGACCAGCGGCCCGTCGTAGGGGAGCAGGGCGTAGTTCTTCGGCTCGTGCGACAGCATGGCGGCGTAGCGGCCGTCGAGCTCGAGGTGGACCTGGGCGGGCAGGAGGGCGGCGACCTGGTCGACCGCGCGGCGGTCGTCCGCCTCGCTCCAGCGGTCCGGCGACGCGAAGTAGACCCCGTCGGTGTCGGCCTCGAGCAGGGTGACCCCGCGGCCGGCCAGCTCGCGGCACATGAGGGCGAGGACCTCGCGCCCGCGCCGGGTCACCTCGTTGGCCGCGTGGACGTCGGCGAAGCGGGTGAGCCCGACCGCGCCGAGGTAGCCGTACGCCGAGTTGACGACGATCTTCATCGCGGCCGACAGCGCCTCGTCGCCGTAGCGCTCGGGTGAGCGGGGCGGGGCCGCGCGCGCCCGCGCCTTGGCGGCCAGCCGCTGATCGACCAGGCGGTCGACCAGGGCGAGCAGGACGCCGAGCCGGTCGCGGCGCGGGCCGATCCGGTACTCGCGCATCAGCGAGGGATACAGGCTGGCGACGTCGGCCTTGACCACGCGATGCGCGACGCCGGCGGCGAACAGGTGCAGCGCGGCGCCGCTGTGAGGCGTGCCGTCGCCGGGCTGGTGGGCGGGGAGGGCGGCGCCCGAGCGGAGGTAGGCGCGGACCAGCAGCGGATCGAGCACGCCGGTGGCCGGCCCGGCGTCGGCCAGGCGCTCGTAGCGGCGCGGCGCCATGCGGGCGAGCGCGAAGGCCGAGCCGCCCAGCATGCGCGCGACCCCGGCCGCCTCGTGGACGTCGTCGGCGGCGTAGCGCCGCACCCGGGCCGGGTCGCGCCGGTAGACCTCGTGCACCAGCACGCCGGGGATGTGCTCGCGCGCGCCGCGGGCCAGGCCGAGGTGGCGAGCGACCGCCTTGAGGCCGTGACCGGGCAGGTCGCGGGTCGCGAAGTCATACCGGCGAACCGCGTCGAGCGTGTCGATGAGCTCGCGGCCGGGCGTGGTGAAGCGGACCCGGCGGACCGCCGCACCGTCGGTGGAGCCGGCCACCGCCCCGCGCGCCGCCGGTCGCTCGCGCAGGCCGGGCGCCCCGGCGCGCCCGAACCCGAGCGCGACCCCGAGCAGCCGGGCGCGGCGGACCAGGAACGGCAGGTCGAAGCCGTGCAGGTTGTGGTTCTCGATGACGTCCGGATCGGTGGCCTGGATCCAGCCCACCAGGCGGCGCAGGAGGTCGGCCTCGGCTGCGTCGTCGGTGCCGGCCGCCTCGAGGAGATCGACCTCGCCCGACGTGCCGCGCACCGCGATGAGGAAGACGCGATCGACGTCCGGATCGAGGCCGGTGGTCTCGAGATCGAGCTGAGCGCGGCGGAGCTGATCGAACGGCAGCTCGCGGAAGTAGTTGCGGCCGGACCCGACCAGGTACTGCTCCTCCGGCGAGAGCGCGAGCACCTCGGCCTGGCCGAGCTCGCGGATCGACGAGAGCGGGCGGCGAAGCCGGCGCTCGGCGCCGCGCAGCACCGAGCGAGTCAGGCTGCGAAGATCGTCGGCGCTGACCAGGAAGCGCAGCTCGCCGGGGCCGTCGAGCTCGCGGTAGGTGATGCCGCGCCCGCGGCCGTGGTCACCCTCGCCGTCGGTGTCGGGACGAGGCCGCGCGTGGGCCAGGTCATCCAGCGACGCGAGCAGGATCCACGGCCGGAAGCGAACCTCCTCGCGCACCGGCGCGGGCTGACCGGGCAGCCGGCGCCACACCAACGCGCGCCCGTCCGGCTCGGCCCAGACCGAGACGATGCCGGGGGTCGGGTCCCACCCCCACAGCCACTCGTCCTCTCGCGAGGCCATCCCGGCCGCATACCACGGACCGCCGCGCCCGTCGCCGCGCGCGAGCGGGGGGCGGGATCACTTCGGTCGCTGAGCGCGGGCCAGGGCGAGGATCTCGGTGTCGGGCAGCTGATCGGTGCGCAGCAGCGACGGCTCGCGGCGGATCTCCTGGACGATCGCCTCCTGCAGGACGACGAAGTTTCCCTCGGACAGCTGGGTCAGCTTGCTGGCCACCTGCGGGCGGCGCTCGAACAGGGGACGCATCTTCTCGACCGAGCGCTTGTCGCCGATCTTGCCGACGATCCACGTGGTGATGAGGTCGCGCAGGCGATAGTCGAAGTCGGCCGGGCTCTGGCTGGCCAGGAGGAGCCCGAGGCCGGCCGAGCGCGAGCGCTTGATGAGGTCCTGGAGCGGTCCCTTGCTGGGCGGGTTGACCATCCCGGCCGGTGCGTACAGATCGGCCTCGTCGAGCAGGAGCACGCTCTGCAGCTCGTCCGACGGCGCCTTGCCGCACCAGCGATACAGCTCGACCAGGAGCTGGGCCACCCAGGCCTGGACCCGGTCGGTGTCGCCCAGGAAGCGCGTGCTGACCACGCTGAACGGGATCTTGCCTCCGGCCGCGCGGCCGAGCAGGAGCTCGCCGGACAGCGCCTCGGCGCCGGGATCGAACAGCTCGGCCTCGCCGAGGCGCAGCGTCTCCAGGCCCTGGACCAGGCGCTCGAACAGGCGATCGTTGTAGCGCGCGGCGCGAGAGACCAGCTGATCGTCGCGCTCGGCCACCATGGTGACCAGCTGATCCAGGCTGGCCGGGGCCCGGCGCTCGGCCAGGACCGTGATCGCCTGCAACAGGATCGCGCGCAGCGCGTTGTCGTTCGCGCCGGCGCGGAGGCGCATCATCGAGGCCAGCGCCGAGGTGGCGTACTGGATCAGGCGGACGCGGTCGTGGACCGGAACGCCGTCGAGGTGCGGCACCACCCCGAACGAGAGCGGTCGCCCACCCGCGTTGCCGGGGGTGAACAGGCGGACGTCGATCGAGCCGGCCAGCGCCGCGGCCCGCCGGCGCCGGACCGGATCGTCGATCGAGCGCCACCAGTCGGGCCTGGCATAGCCGGCCAGGTCGCCCTTGCGATCCACCAGCACCGCCGAGGCGCCGCGCTCAACCAGCTGCTCGATCAGGTTGAGGGCGAGCGTGGTCTTGCCGCTGCCCGACGTGCCGAGGATCGCCACGTGGCGGGCGAGCTTCGCGACCGGGGTCGTCGAGGGCCCACCCTCGAACGCGGCCGCCTCGCCGAGGAGGATGTCCTGGCCGGTCGGTGGCGGCGCCGCGACCAGCTCGGCGGCCGGCTCCGCCGGAGGGACGATCGGCGGCAGCGGGACGATGTCGCGCTCGGTGTCCTTCGAGATCGGGCCGTCGAACGGAAACCCCGACGGCAGGAGCGCGTCGAGGTCGAACAGCTCGCGCACCGCCGGCAGGCTGGCGATCGGCTGATCGCGCCGCCGCCAGCGAGCGACCAGCTCGGGTGGGTGCGACGAGGCGAAGTCTCCGAGGACCATGAGCGCGCGCAGCGCGGTCTCGGGGGCCAGCACCTTGCGGCCGCCCTGGCGCAGGTGCTCGGCGAGCAGATCGTCGGTGCGCGCGCCGCGCGGGAAGTCGAACGTGCGCACGATGACCGGCGAGCGCGCGGACCCCGCGTCCTGGCGCAGCGACTTGACCTGCCGGCTGAACGCGCCGCCCTGATAGCCGCTGTTGGCGACCGCGACCAGGAGGGCGGCCTGGCGCTGGCCGAGGGTGACGTCGATCTCCAGGCGATCCCGGGCGCTCTTCACCCGGATCTCCAGGCCGTCGATCTCCTCGCGGCAGGCCCGGGCGGCGCGCGCGAGCAGCTCGAGCACGGCGGGTTCCTCGTCGGGGATGTCGAGCCCCGGCGCGTGGACCGCGTCGTTCCAGCCGCTGGCGATCGCGTCGATGGCCTCGATGGCTTCGGCCGGGTCGTGGCCGCCAGCCGGACCGAACGGCCGCTCTTCGTCGACCTTGTCGACGAAGTGACCGGCCGCGCTGCTCGCCTCCTGAGCGCGATGACAGTGGTCGAGCACGTCGCGCGTCCGCCGGTTGGCGAACGCCTGCAGGCTGTCGGGCGAGAACGGGTGGGTCGGCTGAGCCGGGCGGAACGTGGCGCCCGCGCCCGCGTACAGCCACTCCAGCCGGCGCGAGACGATCGCCTCGATCTCCGGGTAGGTGCGGTTCGAGGTCAGGCGCTGGACCGGCGGATCGCTCTCGAGGCGGTCGACCGCCGATCGGGTGAGCATCGGGCGGGTCGTGTCGTACAGGTTGTCGAGGCAGGCGATCACGGCCACCGCGGACGGGACCGTGGTCGTGACGCCGTGGAGGGTGGCGATCGCCCGCCGGAACGACGCGCTGGCCTCCTCGTGGAAGCCGGCCAGCTCGGCCTGATCCACCATCAGCACGAAGGCCGCTCCCTGGGTCACGAACGCCAGCCGGGCCAGCTGCTCGATCATCTTGATCGCGTCGTCCGGTCCGGTTCGCGGGATGATCCCGCCCAGCCAGCGCCGGTCGTAGGCGTTCATGTCCTCGCAGCGCAGCCACTTGACCACGCGCGCGGTGACCTTCGGCTCGCGCCGCTGGACGTAGAGGAGCGCGCGCAGGAGGTCGGGGTCGAAGCGCGACAGGTCCGGCTGGTCGAGGAGGACGTCGACCAGCGAGTTGACGTGGTCGGCCAGGGATTCGGGATCCGGCCAGGTCCCGTCGCGCAGCCGCTCGATCGCGGTCAGGAAGGAATCGCCGAGCAGCCGACCCGGGCCGCTCGACAGCTCGACCAGCCCCGACTCCTGCGAGCCGACCGCGTACGGGTGCTCGAGCGAATCGACCACGTGGGCGAGGAGGTAGCGGGCGTAGTCGATCGCGCGCGACTGGAGCTGGGCGTACGCGCAGAAGCCGGACGCGCGGTCGTGGACGTGGCCGCGGAAGGCGCGCAGGAGGTGAGTCTTGCCCGCCCCGGAGTCGCCCAGGATGAGCAGCATGCGGCCGCGATCGAGGTGCTCGGCCGGCGTGGTGGCCTGGTCGAGCAGCCGCTCGAAGGCCAGGCGCGCCGACTCGTGCACGGAGACCACGTCGAACGGGTCCTCCTCGAACACCGACGCGGCCTGCTCGGTCGACGTGAACACGCGCCGGCCGGTCAGGAACGCCTCCATGCGCCGATCCACCTCGGTGGTGGTGCTGGCGCCGCGTCCGTCGGCGGCGAGCTGGGCGCGCAGGCCGTGGATCTCGGCCAGGCGGGCCTTGCCGCGTGGGTCGCCGAGGTCGACCCCGCCGATCCGGATCGACTCGTCGCACAGGCGCAGGATCATCCGCTCGTAGCGGTCGTAGGCGTCCGGCTCACCCAGCGCGGCGGCGCGCCGGCAGAGGTCGAGGCCGAGCCAGGTGGTGGCGCGGTGGCGGTTGCCGAACGCGCCGGTGTCGACCGCGTAGGCCTCGAGGAACTCTCTCGCTCGCTCGTCGTCGAGCGGATGCAGGCCGGCGTAGTCGCGGCGGACGCTCGCGTACTGGCGGGCGGTGCTGTACAGGAACTCGTGGAGCGCCTCGATCTCCTGATCGGTGATCCGCCCGTCGGCGCTGGCCGCCGCGTGGATGACGCGCAGGCAGTCGGCGTGAAGGGCAAGGCCGACCAGCGCCGGCAGGGTCAGCTTGCCGTCGGCGGCCTCGCGCGCGCGACGGGCCAGCTCGGCGCCCCTCGCCCCGCTGGCCAGCCGGCTGAGCAGGGCGTGGATGTGCGTGATGTCGGCGTGCAGCCGCGTGTTGTCGAGACGCACCCTCTCGCTCATGTCCCGCCTCCAGGCCGAGGTCAGCCGCGCGAGTCGTCGAGCACGAAGTGAAAGCTCGAGCCGAGGTCGCGGATCTCCGACTCGGCCACAATCGTGGGCTCCATCGCGTCCACCAGATCGGCGCGGACCAGCGACAGCTCGCCGACCCGGTTGGCCTCGAGCAGGCGGCGCTTGAAGTCGTCGAGGGTGATGCCGGTCAGCGGGCCGTCGGCGCGCGCGACCCGGCGCCACAGCGCGGCGATGAAGACCCGGCGATCGCCGAACCGACCGTCGCCGTCGGTCTCGGCGGCGGCCTGGCGCACGCCGCTCGCGAACGAGGTCGGATCGGCCGGGCCGGGTCTGGTCGGCTGCGGGGTCGACGGCGGGACGGCGGGGAGCGGCGTCGGGTGCAGTGACGTCGGTGTCCGGGTCGGCGCGGCCGCGTCTGGCTGGATGACCGGCTGGATGACCGGCTGGATCACCGGCTGGTCCGGATCGGGCGGCTCCTCGGCGGCGAGCGGCGATCCGTCGAGCCAGCGCTGGGCCAGGCCGGCCAGCATCGCCCGCTTCTCCGCCCGCGGCGAGCGCACGGTGGCCGCGGCGATGCGCGCGGCGACCTGGACCGGCTCACCCGAGGTGGACGCCCCGCCGCTGCGGGCGAGCAGGGTCTTGCGCAGCTTGACCCAGTCGACCTTTCCGGCCGGCAGCCCGAGCCGGTCGGTGATGATCTGGTCGACGATCTCGTCCATCGTGGCCCGCTCTGGCACGCCCAGGCGGCGGGCCAGGACCCGCGCGCGCAGCCGGTCGGTGTTGAGCCGATCCGACGGAATGTCGAGCGCTCGCGCGGCCACCTCGTCGATGACGCCGGCCAGCCCGCGCTGATCGGCGACCCCGAAGCGGCGGGCCAGGATCGCCGCCGACAGGTTCTCGGTCGACTTCACCGCGGTGCGCGCGCCGGCCGAGCCCGGCTCGAGCCCGAGCGCGTGGGCCGCGAGCAGCTCGGGTAGCTCGTCCCAGGTGGGGAGCCTGGTCCCGCCGAGGGCGCCGCGCAGCGCCTCGCGCCCGGCGTCGGTCAGGCGCAGCGGCCGGCGCTCGAGCAGCCCGGCGGCGGTGAGCTCGTCGAGGGCGGCGGCGACGCGCGCACCCCACTCGGCGGCGGTCCCGGTCCGGTTGGCCAGGCGGCCGACATCGACGGTGACGTCCCGCTGGGACGGCGCCTTCTTGGGCGGTTTGCGGCTGGAGAGGCGGCCGAGGATCAGGATCGAGAGCCGGTCGAGCTCGACTGGTCCGGTCATGTCGCTCGGGCGGGCGTCGGGACTTGCGGCGGTCTCGTTCATGTTCTTGGCTCGTGCGGTGGGCGGTTGCGGTGCGGCGTGGACCGGCGCGGGCGCGGGCGCGCCGCGATCGCCTGGGCGATGGCGTCGACCACGAGATCGGTCCGACCGGTGGCGTCTTCGGCCAGGAACCGGAGGATGAGCAGACCCGCGCGCTGCAGCAGTTCGTCCTTGCGGCGGTCGCGCCGGTAGTCGTCGGGGCCGCGAAAGTGGAACCAGCCGTCGATCTCGACCGCGACCCGGCTCTCGGCCGCGAGCAGGTCGACCTCGATCGGCCCGTTGCCGAACGCGATCGCGAGCCGGCCGTTGAGGACGAAGCGACCGCGGGTGCGCGCGTCGCGTTCGAGCGCGGCGTGAAGCACCCGCTCGGGGTCGCTGCGTCCCTCGGATGCCGACACCTCGGCATCGGCGCCGACCCGGTCTCGACGGCCGGCGATGGCGCCGGCGATGGCGCCGTTCGTGGCCTCGGTCGTGGTCTTGGTCGCCGCGACGGTGGGCTGGCCGGGGCCGGTCTCGATCGCCGCGATGCGCGCGACCTCGGTCGCCGACGCCGCGCGTCCGCCGTTCCTCCCGCTGGTGCGCCGGGCGGCCGGGCCGACCGGCGTCCTCGTCGGTGACGGTGAGGGCGACGGCGACGGCGCCGGAGAGGACGACGACGAGGACGACGACGAGGGTGCCGCCGCCGCCGCCTCGCGCCACCGCGCCGGTCCCAGCGGGAGGCGCAGGACCTTCCCGCCCTGGCCGCCCGCCGCGCTCGCGCCGGCCTCGCCCGGCCCGGTGATGAACCCCTGCCGCACCAGCGCGATCGACGCCGATTCCGCGCCGCTCGCGAGCAAGGCCTCGATCGCGGCGCGCGGCGCGGCCAGGCCGACCGGCTGGCGGGGCAGCGCGGCGCACACCGCGGCCGCCGAGCGCGCGGCCTCCACCAGCACATCGATCGACACGTCGCCGCCGGGCAGGGGAGGCGGCACGGCCAGCAGCACCGCGATCGGCCCGACCAGGATCGCGGCCGCGCGGGCTGCCTCCTCCATCGCCATCGGCGGATGGCCGTCCAGCTCGCGTCCGTCCACCCGGCAGGCGATCGCCCACCCGGCCAGGCGCGCCTCGGGACGGTCCGCGCCGAGGTCCGCCAGCCAGGCGCGTCGCTCCTCGGGCGATCGCGAGGCCACCGCGGCGTCGACCGCCTCCGCTGCCAGCCCCATCGCCGCGCCGAGCGCCGCGCGCGAGGCGTCGAGCAGCCGCTCGCGCGGGACCGCCTGGACCAGCGCGGCGAACGCCTCCTCCGCGGTGCGAGCCGGCGCCGCGACCAGCGCGCCGAACCGGGCCGCCCAGCTCGCCCAGGCCGCCTGGGCCATCGCCGGCGCGAGCGGCAGGACCGACAGCGTCGCCCCGCCGCGCTCGCGTTCGCGCTGCTGGCGCGACAGGATCGCGTCGAGATCCCATCCACCCATCCACGTTGACCCTATCCGAAAATCCGGCCTCATCCTCCTCGATTTCGACCGCGTCGACGGGAGCGGCGCGGGATTCGCCGGTGAATGACCCCGGCGGGGTGGAGAGAAGTTCGCTGAAGGGATCGCGCGCGGCTATCATCCGATCATGCCCACCGCCGACGTCGACGCGCTCGAGCGGATCGAGGTCGTCCAGGGCGACATCACGCGGCTCGAGGTCGATGTCATCGTCAACGCGGCCAACAGCTCGCTGCTCGGCGGCGGCGGGGTGGACGGCGCCATCCACCGCGCGGCCGGTCCGGCCCTGGTCGACGAGTGCCGCATCCTCGGCGGCTGCAAGACCGGGCAGGCGGTGATGACCGGCGCCCACCGACTGCGAGCGCGCCACATCATCCACACCGTGGGTCCGGTGTGGCAGGGCGGCGGACACGGCGAGGCCGAGCTGCTGGCCAGCTGCTACCGCAACTCGCTCGCGCTGGCCGAGGGCGTCGGCGCGCGCACCATCGCGTTCCCGATGATCTCGACCGGCATCTACGCCTACCCGCTGGACCGGGCCGCGCGGGTGGCGGTCACCACCATCCGCGAGCACATCGACGGCAGCGAGCAGCCGGAGCTCATCATCCTCTGCACGTTCGACGCCCCCGCCACCGCCGCGGTGCGCGACGCGCTCGAGAACGCGGCGCAGCCGGAGCTGCCGTCGACCGAGCTCCACTCCCTGGACCTCAGCTGCCCGTACTGCGGCGAGCCGACCGAGATCACCCTCGACGAACAGGGTGGGACGTCGGTCGAGGACTGCACCGTCTGCTGTCGCCCGATCGACATCGCGGTCTCGTACGACAAGGACGGGTCGCCGTCCGTCCGCGGCCGCCGCCAGGACGGCTGAGGTCGGGGTCGGTCCGGAAGGCCGGCCGCGAGCTGGCCCCGATCCGGTGAAACGCGCGGGCCCCGGCCCGCACTACCCAGCGACGCCGCGAGCGAAGTGGCTCGGCGCGCGCGAATTGCCGCGCGCGCAGCCGCTGCGCTGGACCGGCCAGACCCGGCATTGCCGGGCAGGGCAGGGGACCGCCCGGCCCCCGAAGAGAACCAAGGAGACAGTCGATGCCCGTGTTCAAGGTGAAGGATCTGATGATCAATGTGCTGTCCGAGCGATCGCCGCACGGCGGCGCCGGCCTGTGCAGCGAGGACGTGTCGGCCACCGTGCCGACGCCGATCACGCCGTACGTCCTCGTCGCGGCCAACCGGCCGCTGCTCGAGGAGTTCAAGTCGGCCAGCAAGGAGCTGGTCGCCCGCGCCGACGACGACGGAGCCGCCGCGCTGACCCACGCGATCGATCGCGTCGCGCTCGACATCGGGCGGGCGGTGGTGGTGGCGGCGATGCAGGGCGGCGGGGTGGCCATGCCGGATCCCAACTGCGGCGGCTCGTCGCTGGAGACCATCCCGACCCCGATCACGCCGATCGTCCACCGCAACGTGGCGGTGCTCAAGGCGTCGCACCTGGGCCAGCTGCGGGTCCAGCTGCGCGAGGCGCTCAAGGCGACCGAGGTGGCCGACGCCGCGCTCACCCCGCGCAGCGCCGAGGACGTCCGCATGCTGGAGGACAAGCTGGAGGGCGCGCTGGCCGAGCTGCGCGGGATGAAGGGCGTGCGGTGACCGACGGAGCCCGGAGGGTGACCGAGGGCATCTCTTGAGCCGACGACGATCCCGCCGGGGCTCACCCGCCCGCCGGCGGCTTCCATGCTGAAAGCATCCATCCGGGGTGCGCGGCTGCGCCGCAGCCGCGCCTTCGCGCTGCACAGCTTCGCCGAGCTCGGCCCCGACGAGCGGCGCGCGGTGGCCAGCTTCGAGCAGGAGCCGCAGCTCTACGGCGTCCTGGTCCGCCGCGACCCGGTGCCCGGTCTCAGCGTCAAGCTGGTCGACCACCAGGCCGCGCGGCTGGTCCAGTCGCTGGCCGAGCCGGCCGTCCTGCCCGCCGCCGACCTCGAGGCCAGCGCCGCGCTCGCGGCGGTGGCCGGGCTCGTCCTCGACGGCGTGCTCGAGATCGAGTCGGCCGGGCGGTTCGCGGCCGGGCCGGCGGCGCACCCGCTCCTGTTCGGGCCGTCGCCGTCAGCCGCCGACGACCAGGCCGCGCCGGGCGGCCGGCTGGTCCGGCTCTCCTTCGACGCGCTCCGCTACGGCGAGTCGCTGCCGCTGACCGACGCGCACGCGCTCGCCCACCGGCTGTACGCCTACAATCATGTCCCGCTCCACCCGCGCTGGGAGTCGCGCTTCGGCGACGAGGCCCACGCGGAGCAGGCGCTCGGGCTCGGCCCGCGCGCCCCGCTGACCGCGCTGCTCGACGCCGACTACGACGGACAGCGGCACGGCGGCTGGCTGGCCTGGCACCGGCCGGACCGCGCCGTCGGCGACCCGGCGCGGCTGTCGCACAAGCTGTACGTGAGCCCGCACCCGGAGCACATGGGCCCGGCGCTGCGCGCCGCGCTCGAGGGCGTGGTCGAGCTGGGGGCGCCCGCGTTCAAGATCGGCGCGGGCCTGCGCGGCCTCCTGCGACCGGACAAGATGGTCGTGTACCTCGACGGCCGCGCCGCCCTCGAGCGCACCGCGGCGGCGCTGGCGCCGCGCCTGGCCGGGCTGCGCGCCCAGGGCGTGCCGTTCTCGGCCGAGCTCACGTCCGACGGGATGCTGTCGTGGGGCATGGATCCTCCGGTCGACGAGGCGATGATCCCGTGGCGCGGCACCGAGAGCTGGCGCCTGTGGGTCGCCAACGAGCTGGCCCGCGCGCTTCTCCACGCGCGGCACGATCCCGGCCCGGTGGCGCCGTGGCGGTTCGCGCTCGACCGGGTGCGCCTGCACGGCGTCGACACCGCGACCTGGGCGCCGATCGGCGCGACCGCGGCCGGCGACGACGCGCCGCCTCCGACCTCGACCACCTCCACCGGGGAGAGCACCTCTTGCTAGCGTCGATCACCGACATCCGCGAGACCCGCTTCGTCCTGCAGCCGGATCTCCGCATCCTGCCGGTCACCGCGCTGTCCGAGCGGGTCCGCGCCTCGCTCGAGTGCGACGACGGCGACTTCGCGGTCGCGCGTCCGCGCAGCCGACGCCCGGCCAGCATCGTCGATCCGGCCACCGCGGCGCTTCTGGAGGAGTTCCGCCGCCCCTCGCGCCTGGTCGACGCGGTGCTGCGGTTCGGCCGCGCGCGCGGCGCCGATCCGGAGCCGATCCTCGACCAGGCGTTCGCCATCCTGTGCCGCTTCTGCCACAGCGGCCTGCTGGTGCCGGAGGGGAGCGAGGAGCAGGGCGGCATCCAGCCCAGCTTCGCGCCCGGACAGGAGCTGGACGGCTTCGAGGTGCTGCGCCTGGTCCACCTGCTCGACGACACCGAGCTCTACCAGGCGCGCTCGGCCGAGGGCGCGCTGGTCGCGCTCAAGATCCACCGGCCGGACCCGAGCGCCGCCGGCGCGGGGCCGCTCGTCGCCGGCGTCGATGCCATCGACCGCGAGGCCGCGATCCTCGCCCGCCTGGGCGGGCGCTACGCCCCCGCGCTGGTCGCCACCGGCGCCATCGACGGCCGGCCGTACATCGCGGCCGAGTGGCGCCCGGGCACGTCGATCGCGGCGGTCGCCGACGAGCTGCGCGGCCTGCCCACCGCGCGCGGGCGCGGCGCCCTGCTGGATCTCTGCCGCCGCGTCCTGGCCGCGTACCAGTTCCTCCACGCCCAGGGCGTGATCCACGGCGACGTCCACCCGGGCAACCTCCTGGCCGACGCCGACGGCTCGATCACGCTCATCGACTTCGGCGCCTCGCGCCTGCTCGATCCGGACAGCCCGTATCGCCACGCGGCGCGGACCGGGGTCGGCTACTACTGCGATCCGGGCGCGGCGCGCGCACTCCTGGCCGGGCGCATGCCGCCGCCGGCGTCGGCGGCGAGCGACCAGTACGCGCTGGCGGTGCTTCTCTACCGCATGCTGGCCGGTGGCCACCCGGTCGACTTCCGCGCCGAGCAGGACGAGCTCATGCGCCAGGTCCTGCACGCCCGTCCGCTGCCGTTCGCGCGGCGCGGGGCGGAGCCGTGGCCGGAGGTCGAGCGCATCCTGGTCCGCGCGCTGCGCAAGCAGCCGGCGCGCCGGTTCGAGTCGGTGGCCGCCTTTCGCCGCGCGCTGATCGTGGTCGGCCTGCCCGGGGAAGAAGCCGCGCGGCCGGCTCGCGCGGTCGCCTCGCTCGATCGAGTCGGCGCCGCGCTGGCCCGGATCATGGTCGGCTCGCCGCTCTTTGCCGGCGGCATGCCATCGCCGCCGATCGCGTCGGTGTGGAGCGGCGGCGGCGGAGTCGCCTGGTTCGCCTACCGGGTCGCCGGCATCCGCGGCGACGGTCCGCTCCTCGCCCTGGCCGACGCGTGGGCGGCGCGCAGCCTGGACGCGGCCGGCGATCCGCGCGCCTTTGCCAGCGCCGAGCGCGGCATCACGCCGGAGCGAGTCGCGGCGGTGTCCCCGTTTCACTCGATCGGCGGCCTCCACGCGGTGGCCGCGCTGATCGCGCGCGCGCGCGGCGACGCGGTCATGCAGAGGGAACAGGTCGAGCGCTTCGTCC
>DATHKR010000035.1:0-25055 GCA_035489015.1 Kofleriaceae bacterium
TCCGCCCACTTCCGCCCTCTTCCGCCTTGACCTCACCGGCGCCGTTGGGCAAATTCCCGCACGCGCCGATGTAGCTCAGTCGGTAGAGCAACGGTTTCGTAAACCGTAGGTCGCCGGTTCGAGTCCGGCCATCGGCTCCGAGATTCGGAATTCGCGGCTTCGGTCGGGTGGTCCTCGTCGATCAGAGGACGCAGACTTCCTGGCAGGCGGGATAGGCCAGCGGCGGGATGCCGTTCAGGCTGCTGCGGAACTGCTCGCAGGTTCCGGTGCCGACCTCGGCGACGCATTCGGGGGCCGCTTCGAGGTCGACGAGCTTGCAGAAGTCGAGGAGCTGGCAGACCGACGCTGCCTGGTTCGCGACGCACTGGTCGGCCAGGCCGTAGATGGCCAGCTCCTCGGGGGTGAGGCACTCGGCGGCCTTGGCGCAGTAGGACTCGGCGAAGTCGTTGCACAGCTCGTCGGGTCGGGTGACCGTGTCGAAGTCGGCCGTCTGGACGCAGCGGAGAGCGAAGAGGGCTCGTCCGACCGGGCCGGGTCGCAGGGCCGAGGTGGTGACGAACTTGAAGAGGAGGGGCAGCTCGAGGAGGACGTCGACGCCTTCGATGGCGTCGGCGCTGGCGAGGCAACCGACGTAGTCGTGATCGGGGCGCACGGTCACCAGGAAGAGCGTGGGCTCGTCGGACTGGGCGGTCACGAGCTCGGGATCTGCTCCGTCCACGTCGGAGGCGCAGCCGGGCAGGACGGGCAAGAGGGCGGCGAGGAGAGAGGCGAGTAGACAGCGGCGCATGGTCCGACTCCTTGAATGGTTGGTCGCGCGGCCGCCTCTTGCAGTGGCCGTGCCTCGGCGGTCGGGGCGGCGAGTGGTCTCAACTGGCCGATTCCATCGGCGCTGCGTGAAGTGCTGCGCGACGCGGGGCAAGACGCGAGCGGTGCCGCCACTGGTACGTCACCGGGCGGATGTGTTTCACCGGCCTCGTCCTTGACCCGGATCGAGCGTCCCGCGGTCCGCGCTCGGCCCGATTGCGAGCGCCCGTGCTTGAGCGTTCCGGGGGTCGCGCGCGACACTGGCGCCGATGCCGTCCAGGTCGCGTCGCGCGTTGCCCTACGCGGTCGCGGGCCTGGTTTTTCTCGGGTTTTTGCTGCTCCTGTGCTGGCGGCTCTGGACGCCGATCGACGGGGCCCGGCGGAGCTTCGGCTGGGACGCGCAGTGGGAGTACTGGGGCGACCTGCAGTTCGAGCACGACGCGCTGGCCGACGGAGAGCTGCCGCTGTGGAACCCGTTCGACCGGACCGGCTACCCGTTCCACGCCGATCCGCAGGCCGGGCTGTTCTATCCGCCGAACTGGGTGATCCTGGCCGGCGCGGGGATGGCGGGCGGCGTGCCGCACATCGCGGTCACGGTGAAGGTGCTGCTTCACTTCTGGCTGGCCTGCTTCGGCCTGTTCGTCTATCTCCGCCGCCGCGGCGTCCACACCGCCGCCTGCTACGTCGGCGGCACGGTCTTCATCGTCGGCTATCCCTTCCTCCACAACCTGTTCTCGGCGATCAACTGGAACATCGCGTGGTGCCCGTGGGTGCTGCTCGCGATCGACCTGTGGAGCGAACGGCCGACCCGCGCGCGGGCCGCGCTGGTCGCGCTGACCGGATCGATGTGCGCGCTGGCCGGTGGGCCGGCGTCGTTCTGGTACTCGCTCCTCATCGCGGTGCCGTACGCGGCGTGGTCGATCGCGCACCACGCTGGTCGCCAGCCGGCCGCCCGGCGCGACTACCTCGGCGCGGTCGCGGTCTCGGGCGCCGCCGCGGCCGGGTTGATGCTGGCGGTGGTGGCGGTGCAGTTTCGCTCGACCTTCTCGGTGGTCGGCGACACGGTGCGCGAGAGCCGCGACCTCGATTTCATCACCCACAGCACGTTCGGCGTCGACGACATCGCCGGGTTCGTCATCCCGCGCATGCTGGGCGGCAACACCTACCTGGGCGCCGCGACGGTGGTGTGGGCGGCGCTGTCGCTGACCGCGTTCTTCTCGCCTCGCCGGATGGTCCTGGCCGGGGTCGCGGCGGCGGGGATGGCCCTGGCGCTGGGCCAGAACGCCGAGTTCCTCGGCGCGGCCGCGTCGGCGTTCGAGCCGTTCGGGCTGTTCCGCCGGGCTCACCGCTACCTCTACGTGGTGCAGCTGCCGGTGGCGATCCTGGCGGCCGAGGGGCTGGACCAGCTCATCCGCCTCGACAGCGACGAGCTCCGCCAGCGCATCGCGCGCGGTATTTGGGCGCTCGGCGGCATCGCGGTGGTCGTCTTCGGGATCGGCTTCGCGGTCAGCCAGCAGCCGAACACCGAGCCCCAGCCGCTCCGCGACGCGTTCGTCCTGGCCTGCATCAGCTTCGCGGTGACCACCTGGCTGACCCTCATGCTGCTCGGCCGCGGCGGCCGGTGGAAGAGCGGCTTCGCCTGGGCGGCGGCGATCTTCGTGGCCGGCGATCTCTGGTTTGCGCACGCCCGGCACATCGAGGACGGCATGCATCCGCCGCCGGAGACCCCGCGCGACGGCGAGGTGACCGGGCTGGAAGGCGTGCCGCTGGCGGCTCGCATCTATGACCGCAACTACCTCAAGTTCAGGCCGGGCATCCGGCTCCACATCCGCGACCTGGGCGGCTACGAGGACGATCCGCTCGCCCTGGCCCGCTACCAGCGGGTGCTCGACCGGGCTCGCAAGGCGCCGCGCCTGCTCGGCCACCTCAACGTCGGCTGGCTGTTCGAGGCGCGCGACCGCGCGCTCCGCGGGGACCGCAAGGGTCTCTCGCCGGTGCGAAAGGGCGTGTCGCGCGTCGGCCAGGTCGCGCCCGAGGTCCTGTGGGTCGATCGCGCGATCGCCGTCGACAGCGCCGGTGCCGCCGCCGACGCGCTGTTCAGCCGGCCGGTGGGATCGGCCGCGATCGTCGAGCGCGGCACGCTCACCGACGGTGACCTCGCCCGCGCCGAGCGCGGCGACGCCGCGGCCGCGACGGTGGCTGGCCGCCTGGTCGAGCTCGAGCGCAACCGGCTGCTCGTCGAGATCGACGCGCCCACCGACGGCGTGGTGGTCGTGCACGAGGCCTACGCGCCCGGCTGGCGGGCCTGGGTCGATGGATCTCCGGCCAGCATCTTCCCGGCCAACGCGGCCTTTCGCGGCGTCCTGGTCGGAGCCGGCCACCACCGGATCGAGATGGAGTACCAGCCGCCGGGCTGGCAGGCGCTCGCCCTGGTGAGCCTGCTCGGCCTGGTCGGCAGCGCGGTCGTGGCCTCGTCTCCGATGTGGCGGCGCCGGGCGGGATCCTGAGATGCAGCCCGACCAGACGCCGAGCGCCGCGCAGCCCGACGACCCGGCGTCGATCGGCCCGGCCGATCCGGGCTCGTCGCGCTGGCGGCTGCTGGCCAGCTGGCTGTGGCCGCCGGCGCTGTACGCCGTCGTCGTCCTGCTCCTCTACCGCGAGGTCTGGCTCGGCCTCGACGGCGCGCAGCACTGGTTCGGGTGGGACTGCCTGGAGATGCACTGGCCGGACCTCTCGTTCCTGGCCGGCGCGCTGGGCGACGGGCACTGGCCGCTGTGGAACCCGTATGACCGCGGCGGCTACCCGTTCCTCGCCGACACCCAGACGGGGCTCTACTACCCGCTCACCTGGCTGTTCGTGGCGCCCGGCGCGGCCGGTGGCGTGCCCGGCTGGGTGGCGCAGGCGCACGTCCTCGCGATGCATGCGATCGCCGGGATCACCATGCACGCCTATCTTCGGTCGCGCGGGCTGCGCGCCGCCGCGGCCGCGCTCGGCGGGGTGGCCTGGATCGTCTCCGGGCCGATGATCATCCACAAGGCCGGGCCGGTCATCTGGGCCATGGTGTGGGCCCCGCTGGTCTGGATCGCCGTCGACCGGCTGATCGAGCGAGCTCGCGCGCCCGGCTGGTGGCGGCGTTCCGCGGGGCTAGCCGGGGCGCTCTATCTATCGGCCTCGGCCGGGCCGCCCCAGGGCTTCTTCTACGTCCTTCTGGCCACCGCGCCGTACGGCCTCTTGCGGCTGACCTGGGCGCTGGTCGATGCGCGCCGCGACGGCCGCCTCCGCGACGAGCTGACCCGACAGCTGCGCGGGCTCGGCCTCGCCGCGCTGGCGACCGCCGTGCTGCTCGCGATCCTGTTCGTGCCGGCCAGCGAGGTGCTGGCCTTCTCGCCACGGGCCAGCCGCTCGCTCGACTACAACCTCTCCAATCCCAACCCGGCCGGCGCGGCGCTGCGCGGGCTGGTCTGCCCCGCGCTGGGCGGCATCCAGCTCTACGGCGGCGTGCTCGTGCTCGCGCTCGCCGTGACCGCGCTGGTGATGAGGGCGCGGGCCGATCGCGGGGCGCCGATCCTCTTCTTCACCGTGGCCGCCGCCGCCCTGGTCCTCTCGTTCGGGGCGGCGACACCGCTCCTGTCTTTCCTGGTGCGCCACGTCCCCGGCTTCGGCCTGTTCCGCGAGGCCAACCGCTACAAGCTCCTCTTCGAGCTCGCCCTGGTCCCGGTCGCGGCGCATGGCTTTCACTCGATCCTCGAGGCCGATCCGGCCCGTCGGCGGCGATCGCTGGTCGTCGCGCTCGCGCTGATCGCGGCGCTCCTCTGCCTGTGGGCGATCCTGCGCGCCGTCGCCGCGCCGGTCGCTGCGTCGCCCGGCGACCCGGCGCCCGGCCCCGGCGCCACCGGCCTGATCCTGGGCGCGATCGCGCTGCTCCTCGGCGGGCTATGGATCGCCGGCGAGCGGATCCGGCCGCTGGTCGCCGCCGCGCTGGTCGCGGTCGCGTACCTCGACGTGGCCTCCTTCGCCCAGCGATCGGTTCGCATCACCGAGCGGCCGGTCGACGACCAGGAGGATCGCCGCTTCCTGGCCGGTCTGGGCGACGTCGAGCGCGAGTGGCGCCTCTTCGACGAGTACGTGATGGAGCAGCGACCCGGCTCGCGCCTCGGGGTCCGCGACTTCCGCGGCTACCCGTCGGGAGATCCGTTCGAGCTGGTCCGCTACCAGGACGTCCTCCACCGCCTCGGTCGCACGCCCCAGCTGCTCGAGGCGTTCAACGTGCGCTGGGTGCTTCACGGCCCCCACCACCGCAACCAGAAGGGGTCGAACTACATCAAGCAGCCGCCCAGCAAGCTCGCGCCGGATCACTTTCGCGCGCTCGACGGCAGGCGGTTCGAGGCGCTGCACCCGGTCCCCGCGGTCGCCTGGTATCGATCGGTCCGCCTGGTGCGGTCCGGCAAGCAGGCGCTCGCGACGCTGCCGGCGCTCGAGGACGCCGGCGGAGCTCGCCGCGCCGCCTTGGTCGAGCGCGGGGACGTCCCCGCCGCGGCGGTGGCCGCGCTCGAGCGAATGGCCGCCGCGCCGGAGTCGACGCCACTTGTGCCGGGGCGCGTGGTCTCGCTGGAGCCCGATCGCGTGGTCACCGAGGTGGACGCGCCCGGGGCCGGGCTGGTCGTCTCGAACGAGGTCCACTACCCCGGCTGGCGCGCCACCGTCGACGGCGCCGCGGCCGACGGGTTCCGCGTCAACTACCTCCTGCGCGGTGTCCTGGTCGAGCCAGGTCATCACACCATCGTCTGGACGTTCGCCCCGGCCCGCTACGGCTGGCTGGCCGCCCTGTGGCTGGGCGGGCTCGGCTTCCTGCTCGCCGCGCTGGCCCCGGCGCGGATCGGGCGAGGCCTCGGGCGATTTGCTCGCCGGCGGCGCCTCGGATCATGATTCGCCGGATGTCCCGCCAGCCCCTCCGCCTGCGCGACCGGTTCGCGCTGGTCCTGGTCGCGATGACGCTGGCCGCGGTGGCGAGCGAGGTCGCGCGGGTCCGGCCGGGCGGGGTCAGCGTCCTCCTGCTCGTGCTCGGCCAGGCGATCGTGCTGAGCGCGTGCTGGACCGCGCCGATCGCCGCGCTCCTGGCCGCGATCGCGCGGGCGGCGCGCCGCCCGGCCCAGGATCCCACGGCCGATCTCCCGGCCGAGCCACCGGCGGACCGACCCGCGGACCGACCCGCGGAGCGCCGCGTGGATCCGCGCCGCTGGCTCTTCGCCATCTGGGTGGCGCCCGCCGTCCTGGTCCAGCTCACCGCCGGCACCGCGCTGCTCGGGTGGAGCGCGCGCGCCTTCGTCCGCCAGGACCTGGCCGCCGCGGTGATGCCGGCGGCGCTGCTGGTGGTGTTCGCGGCGGTCGCCGCGCTCGCCGTCCTCGCCGACCGGCTCACCCGCGAGCGTCTGGCCCGCCTGCCCGGCTGGGCGATCCCGGCTCTGGCCGCGGGAGGCGCGGTCGCGGCCGTCACCATCCACCTCGCCCGCTTCCGGACTCTCCTGGTCGACAACCGGCTGCCGGCCGCGCTGCAGGTCGCCGTGGTCACCGCGCTCGGCGCCATCCTGTTCGCGTCGGTGAGGACGCTGCCGCGCCGGCCGGGGTGGCCGACGATCGGCGGCGCCGCCGCGGTGTGGCTCGGGCTCCTGGCCCTGCTGGCCGCCGGCGGTCGGGTGGCACCGCTCTCCTATCCGGTCGCGTCGGCGGCGCTGACCTCGCGCGGGCTGGCCGCCGCGCGGATGGCCCCGCTCCTGGCCGAGTTCGGCGACGACGACCGCGACGGGTTCGGCCGCTGGTTCGGCGGCTCAGACTGCGACGACGATGACGCCGGCATCAACCCGGGCGCGGTCGATGTGCCGGGCAACGGGATCGACGAGGACTGCTTCGAGGGCGACCTCCGCCCCGAGGCGGTGGCGGCCGCCCAGCGGGCTCGCCGGCCCGCGCGCCCTGCCCCGCCCAGGCGCGTGCGCAGCGTCCTCCTCATCACGTTCGACGCGCTCCGCGCCGACGCGCTCGGGTACGCCGGCGAGAAGCGGCCGGTCAGCCCTCACATCGATGGACTGGCGGCGCGCTCGGTCGTCTTCGAGCAGGCCTGGAGCCAGGCGCCGATGACCCGGCGCGCGTTCCCGGCGCTCCTGGCCGGGCGCTATCCGTCCAACATCGACTGGGTGCCGCCGCCCGCAAAGCAGCTCTACACCGTCTCGGGTCCGGACAACCTGTACCTGGCCGAGGTGCTGAAGGGCGCCGGGCTCGACACCGCCGCGGTGGTCGCGTTCGGCTACGCGCGCGACTCGCGGTTCGATCAGGGCATCGAGAAGCTGATCACGCGGTCGGCGTCCACCTACAAGGCCGAGACCAACGCGAACGTCATCGCCGACGACGCGATCGCGCTGCTCGAGAAGTGGAGCGCGGGCGGCGCCGCGACCGGCGGGCCTGGCTTCTTCCTGTGGCTCCACTTCTACGAGTGCCACTTCCCGTACGAGCAGCACCCCGGCTACCGATTCGGCAAGGGCGACCACGGCCGCTACCTGTCGGAGGTGCGCTACGTGGACGAGCAGGTCGGCCGGGTGCTGGCCGCGCTCGAGGCCAGAGACCTGGCCGCATCGACCGCGGTGATCGTGACCTCCGATCACGGCGAGGAGTTCGGCGAGCACGGCGGCCGCATGCACGGCGACCTCTACCCGGAAGATCTCCGGATCCCGATGGTCGTCCACGTGCCGGGGCTGCCGGCCCGCCGGGTGGCCTCACCGGTGCAGCTGATCGACATCGCGCCGACCATCACCGACCTGGTCGGCATCGCGACGCCCGGCTCGTTCGACGGCGAGAGCCTGGTGCCGCTGGCCGAGGGCGCCGCGACCGCCCCTCGCCCGGTCTTCGCCGAGCTGATCCCGGACATCGCGGTGCCGCGCCGGCTGGTCACCCTGGTCAGCGGAGGCTGGCAGCTCATCGTCGATCTGGCGCTGGGCAGCCGGGAGCTGTTTCACATCGCGAAGGACCCGATGGCCCAGAGGAACCTCTTCATCGACGAGCCGGCCCGATCTCGCGAGCTCGAGATCGAGCTGCGGCGATACATGGCGCTGCGGCTCGGCCACCGGGCGACCCGCCCCTGACTCCTGACGCGGGCGACGTCCTTGCCAGGGCGGGCGGACCGCGATTTGATGCCCCCCTCCATGCTCGGAACACTGACGGGATGGCTGGTCGGGCTGCTCCTCGGCATGAGGCACGCACTCGAGCCGGACCACCTGGCCGCGATCTCGACGCTGGTCTCGGATCGGCCGTCGCGCCTGCGCGGCGTGTTCCTCGGCGCCTCCTGGGGAGTGGGCCACACGGCGTCGCTGCTGCTGGTCGGGATGGTCCTGGCGGTGTTCGACGCGCGAATGCCCGATCGCCTCGCGATCGTCTTCGAGCTCGCCGTCGCGGTCATGCTCATCGGGCTCGGCCTGCGCGCGATCCGCCGCGCCTTCGTCGAGGGGCGGAGCGGGGTGCTCGGCGCGCACGACCACGGCGACCATCGCCACGTCCACGGCGGGCCAGCCGACCACGTCCACGTCGCCGGGTGGACGCTCGCCACCCGTCCGCTGCTCATCGGGCTGGTCCATGGCCTGGCCGGCAGCGGCGCGCTCACCGCGCTGGTCGTCGCCGAGCTGCCCGACGCGGCCTCTCGCCTGACCTACATCCTCCTCTTCGGGCTCGGCTCGGTCGTCGGCATGGCGAGCCTGTCCGGCTTGATCGGCTGGCCGCTGGCGAGCCTGTCGCGCAACCGGCGCGCGCTGCGCATCCTGTCGGGCGCGACCGGGCTGCTGTCGGCCGTGGTCGGCGTGCTGTGGGGCCTCCCGCTCGTCCTGGAGCTGGCCGGACGATAGTCGCCGGTCAGACGTCCCCGCGAGCCGCCGGGTTCGTGACTGGCCATCCTTGACGGCCAGTCACGACTACCGGGTTACCTATGGCGACTCAGGTCAACCACAGCCACCATCGACCGTGCCGGACGCCTGGGCGTATCCGGTAGTTCCCTGGGAAGGTGGCACTCCGCGCGGACACCAGGTGATGTAGCGCCCGGGCGGTGAGACGAAACCGAAGTGTGAAAAGACGTCTCCCTGAAAAAAGCTGCACAGCACGGCGGAGCCGGACGGAGTCGAGAAGACGGGGATCGAGGAGGCGGTGACCCGCCGACAAGAGACCCGGGGTGTCACCACATCGTCGTCGGCCGGGCTCTCCGCCGAGGCCGCGGCACCGGCGGTCGCTTCTGTGTTGCTCACAGATGCTCCCTTCTGCGTCGTCACGGATTCGTCCGCTGTCAGCTCGTTCTGCGCACCCCCGACCTCTTCGTCACCATCTCCCTCCATGGCGCACGCGGAGAGAGAAATCGCCGCCGCGGCCACCATCAACCTGTTCAGTCTCGCCTTGCGTCGTTCACTCTTCATGGTCGTTCCTCCGGGATTGTTTGTTGGCTGTCCAGAAAACGGGTGATTCCCTGTCTCGAGACTGGTCCGGAGTCACACTGCACATCAACCCACCATGTCCAGGGGAAGCCTGCGCACAGGAGCCAGCAAAAGCGGATGATCGAGACATGCAGTGAGCGATCCTCGAGAAGTCAATTCGAGGAGCCAGCCCTGGCGCCCTCACCGACGCAGGCGCCGGCGATCACGCGGGTACGATGACGCGAGGCCGCCGCGGCGAAGCACCGCTGTCGGCGGCTCTACCAGGTAATGACCGATACCTTCGTACGATCGCTACACGACACACCCACTTCACACCGAACAGGCATTCTGTACCCTGCGCAGCCATCCACTTCCGTCGAAAGCCAGATTGCTGGTTCGAAGTCCCGTCGTCGCACTACGATGGCAGTCCAAGGCCGGCCAGGCGGTGGCTCGCCCATGGAGGACAGAATGGATGCAGCACGACGCATGACCAGGCGCAGCTCGAGATCCCGCCCCGCGTGGAGCCCTCTCGTCGTCGCGTGCACGGGCGCCTGCCTGGCGGCGTGCGGGTCCGACGAGGCCGGCCTGGCGGAGCTCTCGTCCGGCGCGGGACAGGAGATCGGCGATGACCGGGGTCGTATCGCTGGCTTCGTCTGGGACGATGTGGACGGGAACAGGCAGTTGAATCGGGGCGACCGGCCGCTCCGGGATGTCCCGGTCTATCTCGACGTCGACGACGACGGCGTACGCGATCCCGGGGAGCGCTCGACCACCACGAACGCGCTCGGGGTCTATCACTTCGAAGGCCTCGAGGCCGGCGACTACGATGTCCGCCAGGACGTCCCGTTCGGGTTCCGCAACACGGTCGGCGGAGAGGGCGCGGAGGCATCTCCGGCGGTGGTGCGCCCTGCCCCCGGCGCGAACATCATCGGCGGAGCCGAGGCGACCATCGAAGCGTATCCCTTCATGGTGGCGGTCGGTCCGAGCCTGGACGGCCGCTTCTTCCAGCTCTGCGGCGGTTCGCTCGTCAGCGACCGGTGGGTGGTGACGGCCGCGCACTGCACGGAGGGCTTCCCGATCGAGCTGGCGTCTGTCCTCATCGGTACCAGCAACGTGAACGATGGGAGCGGGCAGATCCTCGCGGTGAAGGCCTTGCACATCCACCCCGACTACACGCTCACGCCGGATGAGCCGACCGACGAGCCTGTCTCCGTCCTGGCCGGCTTCGACATGGCCCTGTGGGAGCTCGCGGAGCCCCTCGCGCTGGCCGAGAACGGACTGAACACCGTCGAGATGCTCCGGGCCGGCACCGACCTCGACGCGACCGGGACGCTGGCCACTGCGGTTGGCTGGGGGACGAGCGATCTGGACAGCGACCTCCTGCAGGAGGTCCACGTGCCGATCTCCGATCAGGAGGCCTGCCACGACGTGTACTCGGACGCGATCCACTTCGAGACCCAGATCTGCGCGGGAGTCCCGGAGGGAGGGATCGACGCCTGTCAGGGCGACAGCGGCGGTCCGCTGCTGGTGCGCAGTCGGAGCCGCAGGGAGTGGCAGCTATCGGGGATCACGAGCTACGGCGACGGCTGCGCCCTACCTGGCAATCCGGGGGTGTATGCCCGCGTCTCGGCGCTGTCTGACTGGGCCGAGACCACCGCGCGCGATCCCTCGCGCGTGCACCGGGTCTCGCTCCGAAGCGGTCGCACGGAGCTCGCCTCTTTTGGCGATGAGACCACGCTGCGTCCCAGGCTGGAGGGCATCGAGCCGCGCTGGCAGCTCACCGCCCTCACCGCCACGCCCGGCGAGGACGGGCTGAACCTGAGCTTCGGTATCCTGGACGAAGCGGCGAGAGCGCGCGACTACCAGTGTTCCTTCGATCTCGACGGCCCGGGCTCTGCACCGCCGGCCCGCCTGGAATGCGCTGTGGGCACCAACCAGGCGGACATTCCCGGCGTCTCGTCGGGCATCTTCGTCGCGGAGCTGACAGCGTCGCTCGCGTCTCGGCCCGGGGCGAGCTTCACCCGGCACGCGCCGCTCATCGTCGGGTCTCCGCCCGAGGTACTCGCCGAGGGCGAGCTGACCCCGGATGACGCGACCGACCCTGACTTCGACAACCTCTTCTTCATCGACTACTACGATCTGGCCGAGCTGAGCGGCGACAAGGCGCTGGCGGTCAGGGTGAGGTCGGCCGACTTCGCTCCCTTCGTGCGACTCTTCGACCGTGATCGGCGCGAGGCGGGCGACCCGGACAGCACCATCGCCTCCTTCCCGGACGCCGTCCCGGACGGCGAGGGCTTCGTGTCCGAGATGGTGTTCTTCCCCCAGCCCGGCATCCACCACGTCGTCGGCGTGTCGCACTCGCTCATCGACGAGATCGGCAGCTACACGATCTCGGCGGTCAATGACGGGACGCCGGTGGCCACCTCGCTCGACGTTCCGCCGTCCCCGTTCGCGGTGCGCCGCATCAGGTACGGTGATCTTTCGGTGGTGGTCGAGCTGCCGCCGGCGGCGAACCCGAACTGAGCCGAGGCGAGGTATAAGGCCTCCTGAACCGGGTGGATGAGGAGGAAGTCCCGATGACGCGAAACCATTCTCCGCGGGTGCGCTCGCGCCAGGCAATGCTCGTGCGAACGACCATCCGCGCCGCGGTCCTGGCGCTGGTCGTCCTCTCGATCACACCCGCCGCGCCCGCCTCGCCGGCTTCACCGACCGACCTCGCGCATGCGCGGCGGCTGCTGGCCGACGCCATCCTGTTCGACGGGCACAACGACCTTCCCTGGGCCATTCGCAACGACGAGAAGGCGCACGGCGACGTGGCGAAGTACGACCTGCGCCGGCGCACCGCGGGCCAGACGGATCTCCCCCGGCTACGCCAGGGGGGCGTCAGCGCGCAGTTCTGGTCGGTCTACATCCCGGGCGAGCTGCCCGGCGGATTCGCGCGCACGCAGCTCGAGCAGATCGATCTCATGCGCCGGGTGATCGCGCGATACCCGGACGCGCTGCAGCTGGCCGGCACCGCCCGCGAGATCCGCGCGGCGAAGAAGGCCGGCCGCATCGGATCCATGCTCGGCATGGAGGGCGGGCACGCGATCGAGGGCTCGCTCGGGGCGCTGCGCGCCTACTACGACCTCGGCGTGCGCTACATGACGCTCACGCACAACGTGACCCTCGAGTGGGCGGACTCGGCCGCCGATGTGCCTCGCCATCACGGGCTCACGCGGTTCGGCGAGCAGGTCGTGCTGGAGATGAACCGCATCGGCATGCTGGTGGATCTGTCGCACACCTCGGCCGAGACGATGGCGGACGCGCTGCGGGTGTCGCGCGCCCCGGTGATCTTCTCGCACTCCTCCGCGCGCGGCGTCTGCAACGTGCCGCGCAACGTCCCGGACGACGTCCTCAGGATGCTGCGCAAGAACGGCGGCGTCGTCATGATCACCTTCGTGGCCGGCTTCACCGATCCGGCGGTGGCCAGGGTGATGCAACCGCTCATCGAGGAGTTCAACCGCCGGTCGCGCACAATCAAGAGCGACGAGGAGCGCGAGAAACTCTTCGATGAGCTCAAGGCCAAGGTGAAGATCCCGCCGACCTCGATCGCGAGGGTGGTCGATCAGATCGAGTACGTCCGCCGCATCGCGGGCGTCGAGCACATTGGCCTCGGCGGGGACTTCGACGGCAACACCGAGTGGCCAGAGGGGCTGTCCGACGTCTCGATGTATCCGAACCTGTTCGCGGAGCTCATCCATCGCGGCTGGTCGGACAGGGACCTCAAGCTGCTCGCCGGCGAGAACGTCCTCCGCGCGCTGGAGCAGGCCGAGAAGGTCTCCGCCGAGATGAAGCACCGCTGATCGCGACCCGCGCCTCGAGATCGCCGTCGCGCTCGACCTTGATACGGATGTCCGACAGCACGAGGTCCGGGCGGCGCTGGGCGGCGCTTCTACCTGGAATGATCGAATCCTCCGGCGAAGGTCAGCTGGAACGACGCGCCGCCCTCACCATTGACCACCAGAGTGGCCCCGAGCTGCTCGGCCAGGGTGGTCACAAGCTGGAGACCCATCGACTCGCTCACCTGGATGTCGAAGCCGGCGGGCAGCCCGATTCCGTCGTCGCAGACGCTGAGCTGAAGCCTGCCGTCGTCGACCTTGGCAAGCGCGACACGGATCGTGCCGCATCGGCCGTCCTTGAAGGCATGCTTCAGCGAGTTGCTGATCAGCTCGTTGATCACCAGTCCGCACGGAATCGCGCGATCGATCCCGAGCGGGATCTCCTCGATCGCGAGCTCGAGAGATACGTCCTGCTGCGATACGCCTGTCGCGTGGAATACGTTCGCCGCCAGGCTGCGCGCGTACTCCGCGAAGTGCACCTGAGCGTAGTCCTTCGACTGGTAGAGCTTCTCGTGGATGAGCGCGATCGCGAGGACGCGCAACTGGCACTGCTCGAGCGCGTCGCGCGTCTCACCATCATCGAGCTTGCGCGCCTGCATGTTGATCAGGCTGGAGATCACCTGGAGATTGTTTTTGACCCTGTGGTGCACCTCCTGCAAGAGCACCTCGCGCTCCTTCAGGCTCTGCACGAGCACCGCCTGCTTCGCCCGTAGCTGCTCGTCATAGGCCTTCCTCTCGCTGACGTCGCGCGCGACCATGGCAAAACCCTCCAGTGAACCGTCGCCAGCGTGCATGGCCGTGATCACGATGCTGGCCCAGAACCGCGAGCCGTCCTTGCGGACCTGCCAGCCTTCTTCCTCGCAGCGCTCGCCGCTTGCGGCGCGATCGAGCACTCGACGAGGATATTCGCGTTCGCGCTCCTCGAGCTCGAAGAAGCGGCCGAAATGTTGCCCGATGATCTCGTCGCCGCCATAGCCCTTCAATCGCTCCGCGCCGGCGTTCCACGTGGCCACGTTGCCGTCGGCGTCGAGCATGTAGATCGCGTAGTCCCTCACCGCCTCGACCAGCAGACGGAATCGCTTTTCGGTATGGCGCACAGCCTCGGCGACATCGCGGACGCGCTTGTCGACCAGGAGACGCAGGTGCTCGACCCAGAGCCAGACCCGCTCGGCCACCAGCTTGACCAGCGTCACCTCGCGCTCCTGCCAGGCGCGCACCTCGTCCGAGGCGACCACCAGACAGGCAATCCATCGCTCGTCTCGCAAGAGCGGCACCGAGATGTGGGCGCGACTCCCGACGGGTCGGTAGGCCCCTTCGAATGACGCGGCGGTGCGGGGATCCGTCGCTGTGTCCTCGATGACGATGGTCATTCCGCGCCCACTCTCCTCGGTGGTCTCGCGGCTGAACGATGACAGCGGTATGGGACCCTCGAACACCGGGACACCCTTGTGGTAGCCAGGACGAACGATGGCCCGATCATCGGCGGCGTCGATGTCGACGAACGTGCAGCGCGAGACCGCCAGGAACTGGCCCACCTGCGTCGAAACCAGGGTGAGCACCTCGATCGGGTCACTCGAGCCGCGCAGCGTCTCGCTGAGCTGGAGCATGAACTGCCGATCGCGCTCGGCCTCCTTGCGCCGGGTGATGTCGCGCCAGATGGCGCGCGCGCCCCTGATGCGACCCTCGGCGTCGCGCACGGCGCGCACATTGAGGCTGACCTCGATCGAGCTCCCGTCCTTGCGCCGCAATCGCCTCTCGACGTCGAGCAGCTCCCCCGATTCCTGGAAGGCGGCGACGCTCTCGGCAGCCTCGGCGCCGCGATAGTCGGGATGATAGATCAGGGAAAACGGCTGACCGATCAGGTCCGCCTTGCCGTACCCAAGCTGATCGCACAGCGTCTGATTGCAATCGATGATCGTCTGGCCCGGCAGCTCGGCCGTCAGATGCATGTCCGGGGAGTTCTCGTACAGGTCGCGGTAGGTCCGTTCGCTGGCGGCGAGGGCTCGCTGTGCGTCACGCTCCGCGGTCATGTCACGAAATACCAGCACGACCCCGCGAATCGCGGAGTCCTTGTCCAGGATGGGGGCCGCGCTGTCGGCGATCGGGCATTCCGACCCGGCGCGCGACGTCAACACGGTATGGTTGGCCAGCCCGACGGTGCGGCCGTCGCGCAACACCCGGCCGACTGGCGACTCGGCCGGGCGGCCGGTCTCCTCGTTGTGGATGCGGAAGACCTCGCCGAGCGGACGCCCGCTTGCGTCGGCTCGGCTCCACCCGGTCAGCTCTTCGGCCACCGGGTTCATGCGAGTGACGACACCCCGCTTGTCGGTGACGATCACCGCGTCGCCGATGCTGTCCAGGGTGGTGGCCAGACTCTGCTCTCGCTCGCGCACCGCCATCTCGGCGCGAGTGCGCTCGCCGACCTCGACCTTGACCGCCTGATTGGCTTCAACCAGCTCGGCTGTTCGCTGGCCCACCATGTCCTCGAGGTGGTCATGACTGCGCCGTAGCTCCTGATGTTGCGCCTCGAGCCGTCCGGCCATCGCATTGAACGCACGTCCCAGCGTGCCCAGCTCATCGCCCCGTACGTCGGTGACCCTGGCCGCCAGGTCTCCTCTCGTCAGCGCGTCCGCCGCAGCTGTGAGCCGGCCTATCGGACGCAGGAACATGGCGGCGAACCCGACTCCAAGCGCGAGCGCGAGCAGCGCGATCGTTGCGGCCATGATCAGACGCTGCCTGGTCAGCCGGGCGATCGGCAGGGCGAGGGTGGCGTCGGGAACCATGTAGAACACGGTCCACTCGGTGCTGGACAGCCGCCGACCCACACCGTCGTTGACCTGCTGGTTCACCGGCGCAAATCCGCTGAACAGCGCCGGATCGACGCGGTCGGCCCGCGCCCGTTGAAACTGGGCCGGGAAGGCGCGCACGTCGCCCAGGAGCTTCCGGGTGTCGGCACCGAAACGCCGCTCGGCAACCAGGCGCTCGACATCGGCCGCAGCGAGCGCTCCGCCGGGGTGGAAGACGATGGCCTGACTGTAGGTGTGGGCGATGCGAACTCCGTCGCGATCGAATATCACCGCGAAGCTGCCGGCGCCGGCCAGCCCGTTGGCTCGCTTCGCCAGCGCCCACATCGCCTCGGCGCGGATCCAGAACACCGCCAGGCCGACCACGACGCCATCTGCGCCCCGCACCGGCGCCACAAACGCGATGGTCGGAACGCCGCCCCGGGCAATGTATGGGTCTGCGATCGTTGCTAGTCCGGCCAGGCCATCGCGAACGTAGCGGCGGAACGACTTGTCGCTTCCGACCTCGGCGGGTTCGGTGGCCACCAGGACGCGACCGGCGCCGTCGAGGAGAGCGATCCCACGCACCGCCGGGTCGCCATCCTTCTGGCCGGCGAGTCGCGCCACGAAGGAAGAGATCGACGGCCGCCGGCTGGCCACCGGATCGAACAGCGCCACGATCTCGGGAGTTCCGGCAAGACGAGCGGCCGCCCGCTGGTACCCCTCATTGAATCTGTCGATCTCGTTTGCCAGTTGCTCGGCCCTGGCCGCGAGCAAGGCGGCTTCGTCATCCCACAGGCGCGATCGGGCCTGGCGGACGTCGAGAACCGCAATCGCCGCGACCGGGATCAAGGAGATGACGAGGAGCGCCATTGCGCTCTTTGCGCGCAGGGACCAGTCGCGCACTGGTGGAGGGCGCCTCACAGGACCAGATAGAAGGTGGCGCCATGTCCCCGCATGCTCTCGGCCCAGATCCGGCCGCCGTGACGACTGACGATTCGCTGCACGA
This sequence comes from Kofleriaceae bacterium, assembly GCA_035489015.1. Taxonomy (GTDB): domain Bacteria; phylum Myxococcota_A; class Polyangia; order Haliangiales; family Haliangiaceae; genus DATFRY01. The sequence continues at coordinate 16,916 of DATHKR010000035.1, forward strand.
TCGACAGGCCCACACCGTTGCCCTCGAACTCGGTGGCTGCATGGAAGCGCTGAAAGGCGCCGAACAGCCGCTCGGCGCCTTGCGAATCGAAGCCGGCGCCATTGTCGCGCACGAAGATCGTCCGCTCGCCCTCTCGCTCGCTGGCCCCCAGCTCGATGAGCGGCTCGGCCTGATGGGACGTGAACTTCCAGGCATTGCCCAGCAGGTTTTCGAGCACAATCCGTATCAATCCGCGATCCCCCTCGATGAGCAGATCAGGCTGGATCTGGACGTCGACGTGTCGGCCAGGCGCAAACGACCGGAGGCGTTGGCTGACGTTCCAGGCGAGCACGGAAAGGTCGAATGTCTGACGTTCGAGGGGGGAGTTGGCAGTTCGCGACAGTCTGAGCAAATCGGCGATGAGGTCGGTCATGCGTGACGCGGCGGCGCGTACGCGCTTGAGGTTCACGAGTCCCTCTGGCCCGAGGTTGGCCGCGTGCTCCTCGAGCAACGCCTGACTGAACCCCTCGATCCCGCGCAGCGGGGCGCGAAGATCATGAGCCACCGAGAAGGTGAAGGCCTCGAGCTCTCGGTTTGCCATCTCGAGCTGCTGGGTACGCTCGGCAACTCGGCGTTCGAGCTCGACGTTGGTCTGGCCGACATCGTCTTCCACCTGACGCCGCATGCTGGCGTCGCGGAACACCACGACTCCACCGATGGTCGTTCCCTCGGAATCGAGGAGCGGCGCGGTGCTGTCGCTGATCGGGACAGCCGAGCGGGGCCTGGCCTGGAGCAAGAGGTCGCTCTGGAGCGTCGTGACTCCCTCGAGCTCGGTCGCTGTCCGCCCGGGGCACTCGACCGGCGCACCGGTGGCTTCGGTGACCAGACTCATGATCTCTCCGAGGACCCTCCCGAGCGGCTCCTCATGCTTCCAGCCGGTGAGCGCCTCCGCGACCGAGTTGAGCAGGGTGACTCTCTGCTGCAGGTCAGTCGCGACCACGCCATCGCCGATCGAGCGGAGAGTTGACGCGAGCGATTGCTCATGAACGCGCACCCGAGCGTCGATCTCGTGCTTGTGGACGGCGATCTCGATGGCGCAGCGGAGCTCCGCGCTCCGGAATGGCTTGATCAGATATCCGAGCGGTGCGGTCGCTTTGGCCCGCCGAAGAGTGTCGTCATCGGCGTGGGCCGTCAGATAGATGACTGGAACGTCCTGCTCGGCGAGGATCAGCCCGGCCGCCTCGATCCCGTCGATTGCATCGGCCAGCCGGATGTCCATGAGGATCACCCCGGGCCGGTGGATCCGCGCTTGCTCGATAGCGTCCTTGCCAGTCGCAACACTGGCGACCACGACGTATCCGAGAGCCGTCAAGGTCTCCACCAGGTCGCGCGCCACGATGCGCTCATCCTCGACTACCAGGACGCGCGTGGCGCCCTCATCGGGTGCAGCCACGGTTGTTCTGTTCATCGCGATAACCTGACTTGCTGGCCGCACGCGTCCGTCGCGGTGCCGTGGCGCGGGGATGCGGGCGGGCCTTCTCCGTCGGCGCGCCTCGTACCAGACCCCCAGATTCCCCGCTCCAGTGACGATACCTGACCGCTGCAACCAGCACCATCGTCGTTCCAGCGGGTACGGAGACCTCCAGTGGGAGGGCCCTCGATGGCGGTGGACGACCACTCGCCCGCGAAGGGCGATGCTCACCTCACCATCGTCGCGGCCAACGAAGGAGACGCGCATCGCACGGGCTCGGCGCGACCTGCCGTATAGGGGGCAGGAATGTGCGCGCCGGCCGCCCGGATCGGGACGCCGCCGGATCAGGCGGCGCGTTCGCGAAGAATTGGGTTTGTCTGGCGTTGGCTCGGTACCGGCGTACCCGCGGTCGTCACCAGCGGACGCGCCACGGGTGGCCGGCGGCGAGCCTGGCGGCGCGGTCGCGCAGCGGCGATGGCAGCTGGCCGCGCGCCGCGTCGCGGAGGGCCTCGGCCAGCTCGGCGCCGCTGGCGTAGCGATCGTCCGGCGCCTTGGCCAGACCGATCTGGAGCGCGCTGTCGATGTCGGCGGGCAGCTCGGCCAGCGCGCCAGGCCGCACCGGCATCAGGTGGACCACGGCGTGGACCACGGCCGCGAAGTTGCCATTGCCGACGGGTGGGGTGCCGGTGAGGCAGCGGTAGGCGACGGCGGCGAGCGAGTACAGGTCGGCGCGGTGGTCCACCGCGACCCCTTGCGCCTGCTCCGGCGCCATGTAGATGGGCGTGCCGATGAGCCGGTTCTGGGTCAGCTCGGACCCTTCGCCGATCATCTTGGATAGCCCGAAGTCGAGGATCCGCCAGCCGCGCGGCGGCGGTTGGTCGGCCAGGAACAGGTTCTGGGGCTTGAGATCGCGGTGCACCACGCCGGCGGCCGTCGCCGCGTCGACCCCGCGGCCGACCTGATCGATCAGATCGATTACCTCGTCGAGCGAGAGGAGGCGGCGCGAGCGCAGGAGCTCGGCAAGATCGCTTCCGCGCAGGCGCTCCATCGCGAGGTAGGGAACCGTCGCCGACGAGTCGCCGATCTCGAACACGCGCACGATCTGGGGAACGGACAGCGACGACGCGAGCTGCGCCTCGCGCAGAAAGCGCAGCACGGCGGCGGGGCTGGCCAGGCCCTGCGGCTGGAGCAGCTTGACCGCGGCCGGGTGCCCGCTCACCACGTCGACCGCGTCGTACACCTCGCCCATGCCGCCGCGCCCGATGATCGCACCCAGGCGGTAGGAGCCGAGCTGCTGGCCGCTGAAGCGCCCGATGCCGCCGAGCTGCAGCGCGCGCTCCAGGTCGGCGCGCGCCTCCTGCAGCAGCGCGTCGCGCTGGCCGAGCGCGCGCGCCACCTGCTCGTAGTTGCGGACCGCGCTCAAGGTGGCCTTGCGCGACGCCCGCGCCGTGATGAACGCAGCGGCGAGGATGACCTGGAGGAGCAGCTCGCACACGGCCAGCACCTGCGGGTTCACGATCGCGAGCCGGAGGAACCCGGGGTCCTCGATGGCGCCGGCGATCACCAGCGCTGCGACCACGGCGTGTGCGCCAGCGGCGACCAGGTAGGCGATGAACGCCCGCCCGAGGCTGATGCCCAGGCCGAGCCAGTAGGTCGAGATGGCGATCGCCACGGCGGCCGGAGAGAACACGCCGATGTAGACGACCCCGCCAGCCAGCGCGACGCCGTTGAGCGTCCACATCACGGTGACCGGCGTCGGCCGGTAGCGGGACGGGTGGTGAGCCAGATAGCGCAGCCACAGGCTGGCCACGAAGCCGAGCCCCAGAGAGGCCGGCCCCACGATCGTCATCGGAGGGGCCGAAGGGAACAGCGGCACCGCGATGAGCGCGGCCGCGTACATGAGCGAGCCGAAGCGCGAGAGCAGCCTGCTGCGGCGGACCTCATCGTCGAGGAGGGCGTCCTCGGCCTTGGCAAAGCGGAGGTCCTCGACCCGGATCGGCGTGGACGAGGATCTCGTGAGCGCGGGCGTGGAGGCCGGCGTGGTGGACCCGCCGTGGGTCGCCGACAGCGTGGCGGTGCGCGGCAGCGCCAGGTCGACGGAGGTCGCGGCCTCCGGCTCGACGGGCGTGCCGGCAGCGTCGCGCCGCTGGAGCACGGTCGAGGCCTGCTCAGGCGCGAGGGGCGCCGCCGGCGCGGGCGCCGCCGGCTTGCCCGAGGAACCCTTCCCCTCTCTGGCCGAGCCCACGCCTCAGTCTAGCTCGCCTGGCGCCGGGATGGATTCGGGCCGCGTCTTCGCGGCCCCGAATCAGAGGAGCGCGGCGAGCCGCGCGATCCCCTGGTCGATGTCCTCGTCGCGCACCTTGCTGTACGAGAGACGCGCCTCGGCGGCGCCGCGGCCGTCCGGGTAGAAGAGCGTGCCGGGCGCGAACGCGACCTTCGCGGCCGCCGCTCGCCGGCCCAGCTCGACCGCGTCCGTGCCGCCAGCGAACCTGACCCAGGTGAAGAATCCGCCGCGCGGCCGGGTCCAGTCGGCCCGGCCGCCGAGGTGCCGCGTCAGCGCGTCCAGCATGAGCCGACAGCGGCGGGCGTAGAGCGCGCGGGCCCGGAGGATCTGCTCGTCGAGGTGGCCGCCCCGGTCGTATTCCTCGAGCAGGCGCTGGCCGAGCGCGCCCGCGCACTGGTCGGTGGTCTGCTTGGCGGCGACCAGGCGGGACACGACCTCGGCGGGCCCGACCGCCCAGCCGAGCCGCACGCCCGGGAAGAACGTCTTCGAGAACGTGCCGAGCTGGACGACGACGTCGGGCGCGAGCGACCAGAGACTCGGCAGCGAGGTGTCGTCGAAGCCGAGCTCGCGATAGGCGACATCTTCGACGATCACGAAGCCACGCCGGCGCGCCAGCTCCACGAGGGCGTGGCGCCGGTCGCTGGCCAGGCTCACGCCGGCCGGGTTGTGGTGATCCGGGATCGTGTACAGGAGCAGCGGCCGCTCGTCGTCGAGTGCGTCGACCAGCAGGCCATCGGCGTCCATGGGCACTGCCTTCACGCGGGCCTCGAAGCCGCGGAACGCCATGATCGCCCCGAGGTAGGTCGGCGCCTCGACCGTGACGAGGTCGCCGGGGTCGAGGAACGCCCTGCCGACGAGCTCGAGCCCCTCGATCGAGCCGCTGGTGATCATCAGCTCGTCCGCGCCAGGCCGCAGCCCCTGGAGCCGCTCCAGCCGCGCCGCGACGCGCTCGCGCAGCCCCGGCAGCCCCGCGGTCGGTCCGTACTGGAACGCGGTTGGGTCGCCGAGCAAGCCCTCGAAGAGCTCGCCCAGCACGGCTCCGGGAAAGGTGGCCGGGTCGGGGAATCCGCCGGCAAAGGAGATCACGTCATCGGCGTTCGCGAGGGCGAGGATGGCTGCGATTCCGTCCCCCACATCCGCGCGCGTCCGCTGCGCGAACAGCCGGCTCCAGCGGTCGAGCTCGACGGTCATCGGGCCATACTCTCGCAGATCGTGGTCATCCCACGACAGTGAATCGGCCGCCCTCGTCCATCGTCCGACTCGGCCCGGCAAGCGCCCGGAGCCGACGGGCTTACTTGTCGAGGAGCTTCGTGAGCGCCTTGTACTGGGCGTAGCCGTATCCGAGGAGGCCCGTGACGACGGCTGCTGTGCCGGTGGCTCTGATCTTCATTCCCTTCCCGGTCCAGAATCCGTCGACGTGCTGCCATAGCTTTGCGATGGACTCGGGTGCCACCTCTTTGGCCCTCCCCTTGGCGCCTCTCTTCACCATGGTGCTCCTCATCGATGCGAGGAGGCGGGCGGCCTTCTCCGCGTCGGCCGAAGGGAACAGCAGGCTGTCAGCGAGGGCGCGCTTGATGACCTCCTGCTGCGCAAGGCCGAGGAAGGCCGTCAGGCGAAGGGTCCTGGCGAACTCGGTCGCAGAGTGCCACACCGTGGTGAACGGCATCGGAGTCGGATTGGCCACCTCTTCAGGAGGTCGAACGTCGTGGGGATGCGCTCGATCGTGGTGGTCCGCAGGGTCTCGAACAGCATCTCCGGGATCCCGATTCCGGTGACGACCTGCTTGCTGATCGCGGGATGGAGCATCCGGTGGAGCACGAAGTCGAATCCCTTGATGCCCTTCTCGTACTGGGTGATGACGACCTCGATCTCCTCCACCTGCCTGGTGATGGCCTGGAAGGCCTTCGGGGCGTAGAAGAGCGGCTTCAAGACCATGTCGTCGTCCAGGAACTTCCACTTGCACGTGCATTTCCGGCAATGAAACTGGCGGCAGGTCCAGCACGGCCAGTCCGTCAGGTAGAGCACCTCACAGAACACGCATTCGACGATCATGCTGGAGGCTTAGGACGGACGCGTCGAGGCGAACCGGGACATGGTGTCCTACACTGGTGGCCGACATGCCGGCACAGAACCCGGGACCGGCAGAGGATCGACACGCATGACCAGTCACCTCGCCGCGCACGCCGGTCGGATCGAGGCATACCTCGCGCGCCTCGGCGTCTCCGATGCGAGACTCCCACCGACGCCGGACGTGCTCGCGCGGTTGCACCTCGCCCACCTCTCGACCGTGCCGTTCGAGAACCTCAGCATTCACGCCGGCGAATCGATCCAGCTCGATCCGGCCTGGCTCCACGACAAGATCGTGGGCCGGCGGCGCGGCGGGTTCTGCTACGAGCTCAACGGCCTGTTCGCCGAGCTGCTCGCCGGGCTCGGCTTCCGCGTCGACCGGCTCGCGGCGCGCGTCGTCCGCGACGACGGCAGCCTCGGCATCCCGTTCGATCACATGTGCTTGCGCGTCGACGGGAACTGGCTCGCCGACGTCGGCTTCGGCGACAGCTTCATCCGGCCGCTCCGCCTCGACGACCGCAGCGACCAGAGCGACGGTCGTCGCACGTTCCGGATCGCCGACGATGGTCCCGGTGCTTGCGTGCTCCACGACGCGGGCCGCCCCGCGTTCCGGTTCGAGCTCGCGCCGTTCGCCCTCGCCGACTTCGCGCCCGGCTGCCACTACCACGAGACCTCGCCGGACTCGCACTTCACCCGCCGCCGCGTCGTGTCGCGCCTGACGTCCGACGGTCGCCTCACGCTGCGCGACGATCGCCTGATCACGACCGACGTCATCGCCGGCAAGACCGAGACCCCGATCGCAGACGCTGCCGAGTGGCGCCGGCTCGCGGCCGACCTCTTCGGGCTGGTCAACCTGCCCGCGCGCCCATGACGCCGCCGACGTGTGAGCACGGCAACGACCAGGCAAGCGGTAGCCCTGATGGCCGCTCTTGAAGTGGTCGAAGACGCTCGACGCGCATTCTTCCTCGCTCCGTGCGACATCGTTCCGGGTCGCCGGTTCTCCCTGTGCTGAAGCAATCGCACGCGTTGCCTACACCCCGCTTCAGCGAGGAGGAGTTCCCATGCGTAGAATCCTGATTCCACTGCTGGTGAGCGGGCTGCTGTTTGCCGTCTCGGGCTGCGCGCTCGAAGAGGCCGAGGGCCAGGAGCTGGACGAGGTCAGCGCGGCCGAGCCCGACACCGAGCTCGACACCCAGCTCGACACGGCCCCGGCCTCGGCGGACGACGAGGCACCGCAGCAGCTGGAAGGCGAGGAGCCCCCCGGAGGGCCGCACACCAACACCACGTACTACGATGGATGCATCGTCTCGCATCAGGCCTGCCACTGCCAGAACACGGGGTGGGCCGGGTACTGCAAGTGGACCGTCGAGTGGCCCGATGAGTGGATCCTGCGCTGCTACTGCGGCTGAGCCGATCGTCCGCAGCCCGGTCCCGCCCACGGCGTGATCATCCCCGGCTCGACCGGTTCGACGTGAAGCCGGTCGAGTCGGGCCAGGCGGCCCCGGCGTGTTACGTTCGCTTCGCGATGCGGTCGCTTTCGCCCGAGGAGAGGCTCGACGCGGCGATCCAGGCGCCGGTCGGTCGCGAGCTGCATCGACCCGACACGCGCGTCGTGCGCCGCGATGGCTGGCTGCAGGTCATCACACCGTCGGCCTCGCGCGGGTTGCTCAACGAGGTCACGTTCTCGCGGCTGACCAGCGGCGAGGCGGACCGCGTCATCGAGGAGACGATCGCCGAGTATCGCGCGGCGGGGCAGCCGACCAAGTGGTACGTCGGCCCGTGGAGCGAACCGTCCGACCTCGGCGATCGGCTCGCCCGGCGCGGCTTCTCGCGGGTGGACGGGCGGGGCATGGGCTGCCCGACCGATCGGGTCCTCGCGCCGGTGCCGGGTGTCGTCGTCGAGGAGATCGGCGAGGCGACCCTCGAGCCGTACCTCACCACGGCGATCGCGGCCTGGTCGATGGGAGACGATCAGCTCGAAGCGGAGCGCCTCGCTCACCGGGCCGCCCTCGCAGCGGCGCCGCGAACCGCCTGGTTCTTCGGCGCGCGGCTCGGCGACGAGATGGTCGGCACCGCCGGCATCTTCGGACGCGACCGGTCCGGCTACCTGGTCGGAGGCGTCGTCCTGCCGCACGCGCGCGGTCGCGGCGTCTATCGCGCGCTCGTCGCGGCGCGCCTCGCCTTTCTCGACGCGCGCGGCGTGTCGTACGCGGTCACTCACGCGCGCGAGGCGACCTCGGCGCCGCGCCTCGAGCACCTCGGCTTCGAGACGCTGTTCCGCTCCGCCTACTGGCGCCTCGACCTCGAGCCGGCCGCGCCGTCGGACGCGGTCTGATCTC
>DATHKR010000036.1:0-10346 GCA_035489015.1 Kofleriaceae bacterium
ACCGGACCCCACACCGCGTGCGTGTCCGGGTTGCCGTGCAACAGGACCACGTCCGGTCCGCTTCCCGACTCCACGATATGCGTCTGCATGGCGGAGAATCCTCAGGCGAGCTGGGCGCGATACGCGTCCGCTTGAAAACGACGATGGACAGGATCGAGAATCCCGCTCGAAAATTCGTGCTGCGTCAACAGGATCGCAGTCAGGCCATTTGCCGGATCGCTGAACCAGGACGACCCATATCCGCCGTTCCAGCCGAACGCACCGCGTGCGGGCTGGTCGGGGGACGACTCGACGACCACCGACATGCCATATCCCCAGCCCCGCCCTCGGCTCAGGACCTGCTCGCCACCCTTGCGCTGCTCCGGGGTCAGATGATCGGTGGTCATCGCCTTGACCGAAGAAGGGGACAACAACGCCTTTCCCTGATGACGCCCACCGGCGAGCAGCATGCGGGCGAACGCGAGATAGTCATCCGCGGTCGACGCGAGTCCGGCATCGCCTTGCTCGAACCTGGGCGGCTGGTTCCACAGGCCCTTGACCGGCGGGTCCCAGGCAACGGCCTTGTCATTGATGAATCGGTAGGCGGTCGCGAAGCGACCCGTCTTTTCGGCGGGTACGAAGAAGCCGGTGTCGACCATCCCCAGCGGCCCGAAAATCCTTTCCTCGCAGAAGCGGGACAGCAGCTCTCCGGTCGCCCTGGCCACCAGAACGCCCTGGATGTTGGAGCCCGCCGTGTACAACCAGGCCTCGCCAGGCTGCGCGAGCAACGGGAGCGTGGCGAGCTTCGCGATCCACTGGTCATTGTTGAACGGCATCGCCGTGTCCGGCGGCCCGAAGCCGACGATCCCGAGAGCGGTGATCGCCTTCTGGATCGGATAGCGACCCGGCGGCGCGAGTATCAGTCCGTATCCGCATCGGAATGTCAGCAAGTCCTCGACGGTGATCGACCGCCTGGCCGGCTCGGTATCGTCCAGCGCCGCCTCGATCGAGCGCAGCACCCTGCGGTTGGCGAGCTCGGGGATGAGCCTGTCGATCGGCTCGTCGAGCTTCAGCTTCCCGTCCTCGATCAGCATCAGCACCGCAGCGGCGGTGATCGCCTTGGTCATCGAAGCGATGCGAAATATCGTGTCGCGCTGCATCCGGGCTTCACCGTCGAAGGCGAGCTTGCCCGCCGTCACGACCTCCACATTCGGCCCGAGAGCGACCAGTCCGAGCGCACCCGGCGCATACCCGGCTGCAACGGCCTGCTCGAGACCTGCTCTCAGCTTCGACAGCCCACCCTTGCTGGAAGCTGGTCTGGGCGCGGCCTTGCACCCTCGAAGAGCGGCCAGGATGCCAGCTCCCAGGCCGCCCGCCAGCAGCTGCCGACGATCGATCGCGGACTCGAACATGTCGCGAGCATCGCACTGGCTCGAGGTGCGGACCAGCAGGCGTCGTGCACAATGCGTGCTGGTCGGCGCTGGCGGACATCCTGCGCGCCGCTCACGATGAACCGCGCGCGCTATCGGTTGCCACCGGCAGCGAGCCGTCACCGGGTCGAGTCATCGACGCTGCCTCGCGGCTCGTGGGTCCGCGGCGAGCTGCGGGGGCATATCGGGATGGAAACGAAGAGCGGATCACTCGATCTCGAGGATCTCGAGCTCGCGTTGCCGGCCGGCGAGCCGAACCTTGGCCACGTCGCCGGCCTGCTTGCCGATCAGCGCCACGCCCAGGGGCGATCGCGGTGTCACGACCTGAACCGTCCCGCCGGCGAGGGTCTCGCCGCCGCCATTCGACACGACGAAGTAGGACAGTTGACGTTCGTCCTCGCCGACCACGACCAGCGCGCCGAGCGCCACCGCCTGGTCGACGGTGAACTCGCGCAGCGCCAGCGCCCCCGCCGCGGCGACGGCGACCTCGAGCTCGGCGATGCGAGCCGAGTGACCGCGGGCAAGATAGGACTGCTCGAGGCCGCGCGTGTCCTTGTCGTTCTCGGCCCGCGCTTGCTCGTGGGTCGCTCCTTCGATCGCGGACTGGTGGGCGTCTCGGGCAGCGTCGAGCTGCGACGCGAGCCGGGCGACGAGCTCCGCCCGGAGGGCACGCTTGCGGTCGAGCGGCGACATGACCGAAGCGTATACCCGGGTTCGCCTGGCCGCAGATCATGGCCCTCGCGGCAGTACTGAACCGGTATTGCTCGCCCTGTGGGATCCGCCGCAAGCACAGCAGCAGCCTCAGGCGCGTGCCGCTTCGGTGTTCATGGAGGCACGATGCTGGTCCGGGAGCCACGGCGGTTCAGGGACAGCTCAAGTTCGAATAGTCCGTCTGGGCTGCCCCGAGATTGCAGTCGGTAGCCCCGTTGTTCATGTTGCATGTCGGCCATGTGTCCCGGATCGCGTTGCGAACGTCGTCCGACGAGTACCCGTCGCTCGCATCCGTGTCGCGCAGGGTCGCGGCCTGCTCGATGTGGAGGAATCGGTTGCTGAGGCTGGTCGTGCCGAGCGTGCATTCATCGGCCGATCCGTTCGTGTATCGCCCCTGGACATTATTGGTCGCGCACAACGCGGACGGCGGATTTCCCGCGTACTCCTGGCACGAGTCGACGGCCGACGAAGAAGGGACGTAGGTGTCGAGCTTGCTGGCGAAGAGGACCGAGACCGAGCTGGCGTTGACGTCCGTCGTCGTCCCGTCGGCGATCTCGGCGATGTCGGTGCTCGTGCCGCCGAAGCCGTGGAGCTGCACGAACTTCGTCACGCCGTCCACGTCGCTGAGGTGCTGGTGGAGGACGTGAAACGTGTTGCGGTCCTCGTGACAGACGTCGGACTGGCGGAGCGGTTTGTTGTCCGCGCATGGGCCCGTGCTGCCGGTGCACGCCGTGGCATCCGGGTCGGAACAGCGGTGCTCCTTGTTGATGATGAGAGCGCGCGCGGCCAGTTCGGTGAAGATGCGAGCGCCCTCCGCGGCGGTGCCGAGGTCGTACCCCTCGTGCGGCACCTCGATGACGATGTTCCGCTTGGCAAACGGGTTGATGAAGAAGTACGCCTGCCCGAACGATGTCGTGTCGTAGCCGTACACGAACCAGCGGCCTGTGATCGAGTCGCGGAAACGACTGACCGCGTAGCCCGCGGCCGCGGCCTGAGCCTGGACGCCACACCAGTCCCCGGTGTCGCCGTCGGCCAGACTGTCGTCGATCGCGGTGAAGAGTCCGTCCAGAAAGATCTGGAACTTCTGCGTTCGTGAGGCGCTCAGCGTCCCGTATCCACCGGCATTCGGATGCGAGAGTCCCGCCACCGTCGTGGCGAAGTTGCCGTGGACCGCGGGGAGCTTCCGGAAGTTCCCGGCGTGCCAAAGCGTCTGCCCGCGCGCGGGGGCAGGCATCCAGGCCAGCGCCGTCGTCGCCAGGACCATGCCGAGCCAGATCCGCGAGGAGTACGTGCCACGTAGTTGAGCCATGAGTTCTCCTGGGTCGAGAGCGACCGCTGTGTTCCAGCCAGACCCGGCCGGCGATGAATCGAACAGAACAAGCGCCTCGCCTAGCAAACCCTGCGCCGCGCCCAAGCTCGCGCGATCGAATCCTCGACCCCACCCCCGCGCCAGATGCGCGCGCGACTCGTGCGCGCAACTCGTACGCACACCGAGGCCTGCCTCACGCGGACGAGAGACCTGTATGACATCTCCCGATGCGAGCCGAGCTCGAGTTCAGCCACTCAGCAAGACGGTCACGACGGGGTACCGCGAGACCCTGCGTTCCGGCGACGGCTCAAGAACCAGTCACGTCGGGTCGTTCTTGCCGAGGCGGACGCGTAACCAGCCGAGCAGCGGCGACCTGTCCGCGTCGAACCACCCAACGCGCGCCATCTCGCCCGCAAGCAGCTGCCGGTACGTCCGCGCCGCCTGCTTGAGCAGCTCTGTGCGCCCGGAACAGCGCCGCGGACCACGTCGATCGAGTGCTTGCCGCTGAGGCGATCCGAACGCAGGGGAGGTAGAGCGGCGGCTGGCAAGAAGTCGAAAGTGGGTTGGTGAACGGGTGGCTCTCGCCCGATACTAGACTCTCCTTACCAGTGGGCTCCATGCTGAGGATTGTCGTAGCTGACCTTCTCGCCGCATCCGCCGATGCCATCGTCCTACCGGTGGACGCCACGTTCGTTCCGCGGCCCGGCCGCTTCGATCGCCTACTTGGTGCACTCGGGGCCCAGTTCGTCCGCCGCTTTCCCGAGGCTGAGCTCATCGAGGAGATCGAAGCCTAGGTCGACCTTCCCCTTCTCCTGGGCCAAGCCGCCGCCGTGGAGCTGTCCGAAGCTCCTTTCCACCTCGCGCTCCTTGCGTGCACCCTCCATCACGCCCAGAGCGTCGACGATTCCGCCAAGCGGGCCATTGTCGGCAGTGCCTTCGCCGCCGTCCTCCGGCTCGCCGCTGCCGCCGGCGTCCCTCGAGTCGCCGCCCCGGTCCTGCGGGGCGGCTGGCGGTTGGCCCCGGCGGCGGCGTTTCGCGAGATGCTGGCAGCCTACCGCTCGGCCGATCACCCACCTGACGTGGACGTCCACTGCATCGACCCTGCGCTGGCGGTCGAACTTGATGCCTTGGTCCGATCAGCCGCGCGATAGCATGACGTCCATGCATCCGGGGGTCGGCCCGAATCAGGCCGACTACTGAAGTTGAAGTGGAGGCGCGCCAGTCGAACCACCCAAAATCGTCAGTTTCGATGGCGGCTGCGCGGTGGCCGACGACGAGTCGGATCGGAACACTGCTCGACCCGGATCCTGGAAGACGCTAGACGTTGGGTATGGTCAAACGCGGCCAGAAGGCCTCCACAGGCAAGCCTGCGAAGCGATCGCCCGTCTCCGGGACCGTGCGCGTCAACCGGGCGCCGGTGCTCACGCTGTGGGGTGCCGTGGTGGCCGAACGCCTGGGCCACGACCCCGAGACCGCGCTCACTCTCGGCAAGGCGGTTGCGGGACTCAACGCCCTGGCCAAGGGACGGCGGCTGGGCCTCTATTCCGAGACCCCCGAGGAAGACAAGCAGCGGCGCGCCCGCGCGCGCGCCAAGGCCGGCGTCACCTGGGTCGAGCTCATGGGCCGTCGCCTCCCCGTTGCTCGAGCCAGAGGAGGACTGCGCGCGGTCAGGGGCCACACGCCCGAGAACCCTGCGGCGGTCGAGCGGTATCTCGAGAGCAAGCTCGGCGCCTCCCTTCCGGCGGTCCGCGCCGCGATGAAGGCGCTCGCGAAATCGACTCCCAAGCGCGAGCTGGCCGAGCGGGCCTTCACCCTGTACGAGAAGTTCCGCCCCCGCATCCCCTCCGGCGAGCGCGGATGGGGCGCCAAGGGCGACCTGGACATCGCACGCGTGCGAGCGCTGGCGCGGAAGCGGTCGCCGGCACGGACGGCGTCGAAGAGGCCCGAGCGCTGAGCGACCAACAGCTCCTGGCGTCGCTCGGGACAGGACGCCAGGTCAGCTCGGGGGCCGGGCTACTTCACTTCGGTGAAGGTCAGCGCGTCTTCCTCGACCGAGCTGCGTTGATCGGTGCCGCTCTCTGATTCGTCACTGCAGACAGTGGGCGCGGAGAGCGCCTCGTTGCGGCGCTGGCCCACAAGCATGCTTCGCGATGCGGCGGCAAGGAGTTCGTAGAGGCACCCAGCTGGGGTGACATTGGACCGGTACCCGGTGGCACAGCCGCGAACGCGGGTTCGGTTCGCGAGTTGGGACCGACCCAGCTTGGCGATGCTGCTGCCACGTGGTTGTCCACACCTCATGCTGGAGCTCCAGCCTTGTGCCGGCACTCCAGCCACCCCATCAGGGTCCCCAGCCGACAGCACGACCCGTCTACCCGTCACCCGCAACGCCGTCACCTCCGCACCCAAGCCGCCCAGCCGCCGCCCATACCCAAGTTCTCTCTATCGGATTCCGATCCGCCGCGACTAGCATGAACGATTCGCACCCATTTTGACTATGGGGTCGCCGGCGAGCGGCCGATCCACCTGAACAGGTGCGGTGAGCAAGGGGAGGCAACATGGGACAGGTACCGGCGAAGGTCGCGGCTCGCCTCGCGAGCGGCCTGAAGAAGTTCCAGCCGATCCTCGAATCGGCCAAGGCACGGGACGTCAACGAGTCGGACACGGTCGTGATCGTGATGGACCTGCTCCAGGAAGTCTTCGGGTACGACAAGTACACCGAGATCACCTCGGAGCACCTGATCCGCGGGACGTTCTGCGATCTCGCGCTGAAGCTCGACGGCTCGTTGCAGATGCTCATCGAGGTCAAGGCGATCGGCCTTGAGCTCAAGGACAGCTTTCTCAAGCAAGCCGTGGACTACGCCGCCAACCAGGGAACGGACTGGGTCGTCCTCACCAACGGCGTCCGGTGGCGTGTGTACAAGGTCGCCTTCACGAAGCCGATCGAGCACGAGCTCGTCCTTGACCTCTGTCTCCCCGACCTGGTCGCCCGCAACGAAGATCACCTGGAGCTCCTCTGGCTCCTCGCCAAGGAAGGCTGGCAGAAAGCGCGCCTGGGCGAGTATCACACCCAGCGCCAGGCCCTCAACCGGTTCTTCCTCGGCGCCGTCCTCCAGAGTGATCCCGTCCTCGATGTCGTTCGTCGTGAGCTCCGGCGCCTGTCGCCTGGCGTGAGGATCGAACTCGACGAGATCCGCGCCGCGCTCTCGACCGAGGTCCTGAAGCGCGACGTCTTGGAAGGCGACAAAGCCGTGGAAGCCCGGCGGCAGATCGCCCGGGCTTCAACACGAGGTCTGCGAACGCGCAAGGACAAGGACCCGAACGTCCTCGCGGACGCGCCGGCCGACAGCGGGCCGATCGAGCCGCAGCTCTGATCCGATCCTACCGACGATCCATCGGCCGGCCCTGTGCCGATTGCTCTGTCGCCGACTGGTCGCACAGTCGCGCGGCGAGGACATGATGCTGGGCTTCGCCCCTACCCGGCATCAGCCTGCGGACTCGAGGATTGGCAGATGCCGAGAGCACGCCTTCCCCACGCCCGATGGGCCAGAGTGCCGCAGAGTGCTTTTCAGAGCCAGAAGCAAGGTTCTGAAAGGAGGAGGGCAGGACATATGGGCAACGAGCACCGTCGCGAGGTGGACGAGTCTGCAGCTAGTCGGACGTGGTTGACGACGGACCACCTTGACGAAGATCTGTTTCCGGGTGGGCGGTCTCGGCGACGACGGATCATTCTCGCAGCGGTTGGCGCCGTGCTCGTGATCGGCCTCGTCGTGGTGCTTGCCACGGCGTTCGGGGCGAGTGATGCGGACCCGATGGACCACGCGCCGCGGGTCGCCGCAGCAACCATACCCATAGGGCAATCGGAGCCGCCGCCGCCGCCATCACCACCACCAAAGTGGGTGACGGTCCGGATCGGGAGAGTCGAGGTTGCAGCTATCGGTCCGGCCGGTGACACATGGGACGGCCCCATCCCGGAATCGGAGCTAAACGGGCTTTGTCAAACCGCAGGCATGTTGCTGACCGCCGCCGTTGGTGCGGGCGCCACGAGTACGGCGATCGCCAGCGTGGGATGCGGAGTGCTCGGGCACAAGACGCAGCGCCAGAGTGATCCACGCGACCCGGATCTTGTGATCCGGCTGTCCACCCCCGAGGTCGACTATCGGTCGTATGTGGCCATGGATCGAACCACGCACCTCTTCAACTACGAGTTCATCGTTCCTACGGCCGCTCTCGGCATGTCGGGCATCGTGGTCTCCGTGAACGACGCAGATGATGATGATCCCGCAGGTCGAGAGATCGGTTCGACGCGGCTCGATTTCGAGACCCTCGTGGCGAGCGCGCGCCGCGGTGAAATGCTGCTTCGGCGGAGCGAGTCCGGTAGTCTGATCTCGCTCGAAATTGAAGTGACGGAGCACCCCGCAGAGATCCTCAGCAGGCGCCTCGCCTTCGATACGAAGGCCGGACTCGTCCTTGCCGACAGGTTCTCCGTGGCGGCGGGTGAAGTCGTGCGGATCGAGGCAAGTGGAACCCATAGAACCAACCGCCGTGGGAGCGACATCGGCCCGAAGGGGCACGAGAGCGCCGGGTTCCTGGAGACCTATACAAATTTGTCGGCGTTTCCGCGGTTGCCACACGGTGCCGCCGTTGCTCTGATCGGCATGGGCACGTCGTTCATGTTCGTTGGCGTTATGCCGTGCGAACGGATCGTCTCGCGCGTCGCAGGCCAGGTATTCGTCGGTATCAACGACAGTCGGACCGGCGACAACTCGGGTCATCTCACCTTCAGACTGGTGAAGCGACCGCCGACTGCTTCCGAGTGGAGGCGTCCAGGTGCGGCTTTGGGTTGCCGATAGGGCAGGGCGCTGTTAGGCACGAGTTCGTGGCAGCGGACTCGACCACGTGTGGGGCTTTCTCCTGCTCCCTCCACCTGGCTGCGCAGCCGCCGGTCCCGAGTGGCTGCGACGCCAGCGGAAAGAACTCAGCGAGTCCTCGGGATGGTCAGCTTGGCCGCCCCAGCCGTGGTCAGCTTGACCGCCTCGGCCGTGGTCAGCTTGGCCGCCCCAGCCGGGTTAGCTTGGCCGCCCCGGCCAGTGCTCGGCGCCACGTCGTCAGATGGTCAGCTTGGCGGCCCCGGTGGTGAACACCGTGGCCGCCCCGACGATGGCCAGCTTCGCCGCCGCACTCGTGGTCAGATAGGTTCGCGACACCTCGGGTCAGTTCTCGCGAGCACCCCGGGTCAGTTCTTCGCTCAGGCAACCCGTGCGATGTGTGGTTGCCGCACCTGTAGCTCAGCGCTCGCGTGCACGCCCATCTGATGGAGCGCTCGCACGAATCGGGTGCCGCGTGAAAGGCGGCGTGCTAGATCGAACGCCCATGACGACACACATGTTGAGCCGGTTCATCAAGCTCGGGCTCCTGGCGCTGGTCCTCTCCACGGGAGCGGCCTGGGCTGCGCCCCCGTCGTCGCGCGCAGCGGTCGCGCCCGCCAAGATCGGCATCATCGGCGCCGGGCACATCGGCGGAGCGCTGGCGCGCCTGTGGGTCGCGTCCGGGCACGAGGTTCTGGTCTCGTCGCGCCACCCCGACCAGCTCAAGCCGCTGTGCGCCAAGCTCGGCCCCAGGTGTCACGTGGGAACGCCGCGCGACGCGGCCGTCTTCTCGAACGTCGTGCTGATCTCGGTGCCGTACGGGGCGCTGCCCCAGATCGGCAAGGACCTCAGGGCCGATCTGGCCGGCAAGGTCGTCCTCGACACCGGCAATCCCTACCCGGGCCGCGACGGGCCGATGGCGGAGGAAGCGCGCAAGAAGGGCACCGGCGCCGCGTCGTCGGCGTTCCTGCCAGGCGTGCGCCTCGTGCGCGCCTTCAACGCCATCAACTCGGACGATCTGGAACGGCTCGGCCATCGCAAGCCGAACCTCGTGGCGATCCCGCTCGCCAGCGACGACGCCGGGGCTCTGAAGATCGCGTCGGCTCTCGTCCGCGATGCCGGATTCGATCCGGTGATCGTGGGCGGCCTCGCCCGCGCGAAGGACTTCGACGTCGGGACGCCCGTGTACACGAAGGTGATGAGCGCGGCCGAGCTGCGCAAGGCGCTCGGTCTGAAGTAGCAGCCAATCTTCTTCGGGGCTGACAGCGCCGCGCGTATCGATCATCACGGCCGCCGTGGAGGTGACGGCGACGACGGCAGCTGCTAGATCTTCGTCGTCCATGGTGAGGATCGACGATGTGCGCCGCCTGGCGCTGTCGCTGCCGAGGAGCGAGGAGCACCTGATCCGAGGTCGCATCAAGTTCCGCGTCGGCCCCATCGTCTACCTGGCGTTCTCGCGCGACGAGGACATCATGGGCTTCGCCTTCCCCAAGGAGTGGCGGGCGGCGCTGATCGAGGCCCAGCCGGACAAGTTCCAGATGCCGGAGCCGGCCGACGAGCGCTACAACTGGGTCCGCGTGCGGCTGGAGGCCATCGACAAGGCCGAGATGCGCGCGCTGGTCACCGAGGCGTGGCGCATGGTCGTGCCCAAGAGGGTCGCCTCGGCCCACCTCGAGAGCGGGCGACGGCCGTCCGGCTCCACGTGAGCTCTCAGGTCTGCAGCCGATCGGCCGGGTCGAGCGCCTCTCCGCCGGCCGCCCGCCGCGCGAGCGAGGTGACGCGCGCGTCCCAGTGGCGAGGTCGAGGAGCAGCCACTTCGGCTTGGGGCGCCAGCGCCGCTGGATCCGGTATTGGCGCGCGAGCGGCCAGATCAGGAACGGCCGCCGCAACGCGGTGTGCGCTCCGCGTCCACGCTCACGTCGCCGATTCGCGTGGCACGTCGGCCGCGCCGTACCGGTACTTACTGCTTAAGTAGTGGAGGCGCCGGGAGTCGAACCCGGGTCCGAGGATGTGTCAGAAGAGGCTTCTACGGGTGTAGCCTCACCGTTTCAG
>DATHKR010000037.1:0-12250 GCA_035489015.1 Kofleriaceae bacterium
GTCCCGTCGGGCGAGAGGCGGGGCAGGAAGCGCGCGGCCGACCCGTGCAGGAGGACCGGCGCCGCCCGGCCCAGCCGCCAGACCTGCCACTGGCCGCTCTCGTTGAGCCCGAACGCGGCCACGTCTCCATCCGGCGCGAACTCGGCGTCGATCGGCAGGAAGCCGCCCGGCATCGCCGGCCGCTCCACGCGCCCGGCCGGCAGCGGCTTGATCACGATGGCGGTGCCGGTCGCGTAGACCAGGCGAGCGCCGTCGCGCGAGAGCCCGCCGCCCATCGGCTGCTCGTCTCCCGAGGCGAGGGTCATCATCACCTCGCGTACCTCGCGCGCCGGGGCGCGCCCGGCGGAGGGAGCGTCGTGGCCCGGCCACAGCGCCGCCACGGCGAGGCCGGCGGTGGCGAGGCCGAGCCCGCCCAGCCCGGCCGCGGCGAGCCTCCGGCGCCGGCGGCGCGTGCTCGTCTCGGCGGCGAGGCGGCTGGCCGCGACGGTCGGGAGGAGCGCGATCGAGGTCAGCCCGGCGGTCGAGGTCAGCCCGGCGGTCGAGGTCATCGCCTCGGTGGCCGGCCCGGTCGCGGCCGGCCCGGTCGCGGCCGGCTCGATGGCCGGTGCCGGCTCCGCCGCGCGATCCGCGCGCGCGGCCTGGACCGCGCGGGCCAGCTCCGCGGCTCCGGCGCCGGTCGGGCCGAGCAGCGCGGCCACCGCCCGCCGCATCGCCTCCGCGGAGCCGAACCGCGCCGACCGGTCGCGCGCCATGGCCCGCTCGACGAGCGCGACCACCTCGCCGGGGAGGTCGGGGCAGAGCGAGGCGAGCGGGCGCGGCGACGCACCGATGACGCGGGCGAGGATCTCGGGCGCGCTGCCGGATCCGTGCGGGTAAGCCCCCGACAGCGACCAGTACATGGCGGCGCCCAGCTGATAGAGATCCGTCGATGCGTCGGCGCTCTCGCCGGCCGCCTGCTCCGGCGAGAGCAGCTCGAGGGTGCCGCGCACCGTCCCCTCGCGCGTGATCGGCGCCTCCAGCCGCTCGTGCAGCTTGGCGATGCCGAAATCGAGCAGCTTGACCTGCCCGCCGTCGGTGACGAACAGGTTGCGCGGCGTGACGTCGCGGTGGATCAGGCCGAGCGGACGGCCGTCGCCGTCGCACGCGGCGTGCGCGTAGGCCAGGCCAGCGAGCGCCTGATCGGCCACCGCCAGCAACCCGGGCCAGGCCGGGCCGGCGCGGCGCGCGGCGGTGGCCAGCTCGGCCAGCGTGACCCCGCGGAGCAGCTCCATGACGATGAAGTAGCCGGCGTCCACCGCCAGCACGTCGTGCACGCGCACGATGTTGGGGTGATCGAGGCGGGCCAGGATGCGCGCCTCGGCGAAGAAGCGCTGCACGGTCTCGCCGCGGATCGCCTCGTCGGCGATCAGGCGCTTGAGAGCAACCGGCATGCGGAAACCGCCGGGACCGGTGCGAGTCGCCTCCAGCACCTCGCCCATCCCACCTCGCCCGATCCGGCGCGCGATCTGGAAGCCCGGGACTCTCGTGCGCCCGAGTATAACCGGCGCGCCTCGCCGGCCGGCGGTGACCGTCGCCCGCCCCGCGCTGCTATCCTGCGCCGGATGCCTCGCCGCGGCGCTCGCCTGTGCTTCCCCGCGCTCCTCGCGCTCCTCGCGCTCCTCGCCGCGGGCGCGACCTCGTGCAGCGGGGGCGCCAGCGCTCCCACCGCCGGGCCCGGGCGCGCCGCATCGACCGCGCCGCGGCCGCGGCTGGTGGTGCTGCTCGTGGTCGACGGCCTGCCGAGCTGGTCCTTCGTCAGCAAGATGAAGTCGGCGCGCGCCGGTTTCGCCCGGATGATGCGCGACGGCGTCTACTACCGCGCCGCCTCGTATCCGTACGCCGCCACCTACACCGGCCCCGGTCACGCCGCGCTGGTCACCGGCACGCCGCCGGCGGTGAGCGGCATCGTGTCCAACCGCTGGTACGACGCGGTCGCCGGCCGCGCGGTCGACGCGGTCGAGGACGACGGCGCCCCCATGCTCGCGGTCGGCCCCGCCGCCGCCTCCACCCCGTCGCCACCGTCGAAGGGCGCCTCGCCGAAGAACCTCCTGGTCGACTCGGTCGGCGACTCGCTCATCCAGGCCACCGGAGGGCGGGCGCACGTCGTTGCCCTCAGTGTGAAGCGCCACGCGGCCGTGCTGCTCGGCGGGCACAGGCCGACGGTGGTGGCCTGGTTCGACGAGGGGCAGTCCGCCTTCGCCACCAGCCGCTACTACGCCGCCTCGACGCCGGCCTGGCTGCGCCAGCTCGCGGCGGATCACCCGGCCGCGCCTCGCATCGCCTCGTACGTGTGGGAGCACGCCGACCCGGCCTGGCTGGCCGCCACCACCGGCCTCACCGATCGCGCGCCGGGCGAGCTCGGCATCTTCGGCCACGGTCCGGTCTTCCCCCACCGCCCGTCGGCCGCCGAGCGCCCGGGCCAGGCGGTCCAGGCCACCCCGCTGTCCGACCAGCTCCTGCTCGAGGCGGCGCTGGCCGCGCTGGCCGGCGAGCACATGGGCGAGGACGACGTCCCCGACCTGCTCCTGGTCAGCTTCTCCGCCCACGACATCATCGGACACGGGTGGGGCCAGGAGTCGTGGGAGTCGCTCGACGAGTTCGCGCGCCTCGACCGGATCATCGGCGGCCTGCTCGATCAGCTCGACAACCGGGTCGGACGCGGGCGCTGGGCGCTGGTCTTCGCCAGCGACCACGGCGCCACCCACGTGATCGAGCAGACCGTGGCCGCCGGCGGCACCGCTCGCCGGGTCGATCCGGCCGCGGTCGGCGCCGCGGCCCAGGCCGCCGCCAGCCGCGCGATCGGCCCCGGCGAGTGGATCGCCGACACCCGCGAGCAGCTCCTCTACCTCACCGCCGCGGCCCAGGCGCTGCCCGCCGCCCGGCGCGATCGCCTGCTCGACGCCGTGGTCGCCGCGGTCCGGGCCACCCCCGGCGTCGGCGTCGCGGTGCGAACCGACGCGTTTGCCGCGGTCACCGACGGCGCCACCGACGGCGCGGCCGGCTGCGATCGCCTGTCCGAGCTCGACGCGGTCCTCTGCCGATCGATCAACCACCCGCGCTCGGGCGACGTCTACTACGGCCCGGCCGACGGCTCGGTGCTGATGGAGAAGCCGTGGGACACCGCCACCCACGGCTCGGCCAACGCCCAGGACCGCCGCGTCCCGATCATCGTCATCGAGCCGGGCGCCGCGCCGCGCGCGGTCGATCGCCCGATCTCGTCGCTCCAGGTCGCGCCGACCCTGGCCCGCCTGCTCGGGATCGCCGCGCCGCCCCGCGCGCTCGCGCCGTCCCTGTGAGGACGCGGTGACACCATCAGCGCCAGCCCGTGCGCCGGCCGCCACTCGGCCAGGAACCCGGCGAACGAGTTCTGCCGCCAGCCGTGGCCCGGGTCGAGGGTGACCACCTGCCGGCGCGCCGGGTGGATCGCGACCACCACCTCGTAGTGGGTGAGCACGCCGCGCCGCTGCCGCTTGGCCAGGCCGACCAGGACCGGCCGCCCGCGGCCCAGCTCGTGCTCGAGGTCGGCCAGCTCGGCCGCGACCAGGAACGCGGCCAGGTGGTGGGCCCGGGCGAACGCGCGCAGCCACCCGGCCGACAGGCCACGCTCCGGCACCGGCCCGACCTGTCCCATCAGCCGCTCGGTCGCGGCACCGGTCCAGTACGAGACGACCATCGCGATCGCCGCCGCCCCGCACCCTGACTCGCTCTCCTGCCGCGCGAGCGGCACCCGGTCCACCGCGATCCAGCCGCGCTCGCGGCGGAGCGCGTCCGGCGCGAAGTCGCGCGCGCTCCCCGCGTAGGACGAGCAGGCCGCGGCGAGCGCCGCCCACGCCAGCGCCGGCCACGCGATCGCGCCGCGGTGCACTAGACGATGAGGATGATGACGATGACGAGCAGGAGGATGATGACGACCGCCGTCGTGTCGATGCGGCCGCCCTCGAACTTCTCCAGCCCGGCGGCGCTCCGCTCGCGCTCGGCGTAGCGGGCCTGCTCCTCGTCGGTGGCGGCCCGGCGCGGGGCCCGAGCCTCGCGCGCGCCGGCGCCCGGCGCACCCGCCTCGCCCGCCGGCGTCTCCGGGCCGGGTCGGGCCGCCCGGACCGAGCAGCCCGGCGCGAGCGCGAGAAGGGTCAGGAAGAGCGCGATGACGGTCAGCGGTCGACTGGCCAGGTCCCTCACCCGACGCATGATATCAGCCGCTCGCGCCGCGGTGGCGCGCGCCCACCGCTTCCGCTCGCTCCCGTGGTACGTTCGATCCTTCGGTTCATGGGCGGGCTGCGCATCCTCGTCATCGCCGGTGACCGCGCTGCCGCCGAGGCACTCGCCTCTCCGATCGCCTCGCGCGGCCACACCGCCGCGCTGGTCGCCTCCGAGGCCGAGCTGACCGCGGCGCTGGCGCGCGAGGGCGCCGATCTGGTCGTGATCGCGCTGCCGCTGGCCGGCGCGCGCGCCGCCGGCATCGCCGAGGTGGTGCGGACCCACGATCCGCGCATCGCCCTCGTCGTGACCGGCCGCGACGACGAGGTCTCGAGCGCCGGCGACGCCGCCCAGCTGGGTGCGCGCGAGTACCTGGCCGATCCGCTGTCGGATCCGGGCGCGCTGTCGTACGCGATCGGTTTGGTGGTGGGCGCCCGGCGCAGCGACGCCCAGCTCGGCTACCTGCGCCAGCGCGACGCCGCCCGGGTCGAGCGGCTGGCGCTGCTCGGACACAGCCCGGCCATGCGCAAGGTGCTGCAGGTGATCCGCCAGGTCTGCCAGCGCACCGCCGGCGGCGGCACCCCGACGATCCTCATCACCGGCGAGACCGGGACCGGCAAGGGGCTCCTGGCCAAGTCGATCCACTACGGCAGCCGCCGGCGCGGGCGCGGCTTCGTCGAGGTCAACTGCGCGGCGATCCCGCCGACCCTGCTCGAGGCCGAGCTGTTCGGCTACGAGCGCGGCGCCTTCACCGATGCGCGCACCGCGCGGCCCGGGCTGTTCGAGACCGCCGACGCCGGCACGCTGTTCCTCGACGAGATCGGATCGCTGCCGCTCGACACCCAGGCCAAGCTGTTGACCGCGATCGAGGAGAAGACGCTGCGCCGGCTCGGCGCTCGCCAGTCGATCCGGGTCGACGTACAGATCATCGCCGCCACCCACCGCGACCTGTCCGCCATGGTGCGGCTCGGCGAGTTCCGCCACGACCTCTACCACCGCCTCCACGTCGTCACCGTCGAGCTGCCGCCGCTGCGCGAGCGCGGCGCCGATCGCCTGCTCCTGGCCCACGAGTTCATCGCGACCATGTGCCGCGAGTACGGCATGCCCGAGCGCCGCCTGAGCGACGGCGCGATGCGCGCGATCGAGCGCTACTCGTGGCCGGGCAACGTGCGCGAGCTGCGCAACCAGATCGAGCGGGTCATCCTGCTCGAGGACGACGAGGTCATCCGGGCCGAGCACTTCCACTTCGCCACCGAGCCCGACCGGAGCGACCGGAGCGACACCGGCGATGAGGTCGAGGTGGCCGAGGCCGGCGACGGCGACGGCGTCCGCGTCCGCCTGCCCGACAGCGGCGTCGCCTTCGACGAGCTGGAGCGCGCGGTCCTCCGCCAGGCGCTGGAGCGCTGCCAGGGCAACGTCTCGAGCGCGGCGCGCTTCCTCTCGATCACCCGCCAGACCCTCATGTACCGGATGAAGAAACACGGCCTGAGCGACGACTCATGAGCCCTCTCGTGAGCGACGATCGGCCCGGCTTGACGTGCGACGATCTCCGTCGATGTAGGTGCTTCTTTTGAGACGTTGGTTGTGGCATATGCGACAGCGAGATCGCGACGGCCACCCCTGCCGCGAGCGATTGCGGCGCGTTGTCCGGCGGAACGCGGCTTGCTCGGGAGACCAGCCTGGTGAGCAGCCTGTCTGACGTCGACGAGCGCCCGGTGCAGCCGGCCTGGCTGGGCGATCATCGCGCCCTCGCCCTGCTGAGCGAGGGCGGCGTCGGCCAGGTGTTCCTGGTCGAGCACCCGGCCTCCGGCGAGCTGCGCGCCGCCAAGGTGCTGCACCGCGAGCTGGCCGATCGCCCCGAGGCGGTGACTCGCTTCCTCGACCTGGCCCGCGCGCTCCAGCGCCTCTCCCACCCCAACGTGGTGCGCGTGTTCGAGAGCGGCAGCCTGCCCGACGGGCGCCCGTTTTTCATCATGGAGTACGCGCGCGGGCGCGAGCTGGGCGAGATCCTGGTCGACCCGGCCCCGCGCCACCACGATCGAGTGACCGCGCTGGCCATGGACATCGCCAGCGGGCTGGCCGCCGCGCACGCGGCCGGGCTGGTCCACGGCGATCTCACTCCCAGCAACATCATCCTGGTCGGCGAGGGAGACGCCGTCACCGCCAAGCTGGTCGACTTCGACGAGCGGGCCGCGGTCGGCGCGGCGCTCGGGCTGTCGACCGAGCCGGACGCGATCGCGTCGGGCACCCCGGAGTACTGGTCGCCGGAGCAGGCGACCGGCCGCCCACTCGACGCCCGCTCCGACATCTACTCGCTCGGGGTGGTGCTCTACGAGCTCCTCAGCGGGCGCGTGCCGTTCCACTCGCACGCGGTGGTCGAGGTCGTGGCCCAGCACCTCCACGTCGAGCCACCGGCGATCGTCCCGCTGGCCGGCACGGTGCCGCCGCCGCGCGAGCTGTGCGAGGTGGTCGGCCGGTGCCTGGCCAAGCGCCCGGGCGCCCGCTTCCACAGCGCGGCCGATCTGCGCGATGCGCTCGCCCAGCTGGTCGCGAAGCGGCGGGCGCGCGCGGTCTCCGACGGCCTGGTCGAGGCGCTGGTCCCGGCGATCGGATCCCCGGCGCCGGCGCTGGTCCCGGCGATCGGATCGCCGTCGCCGGTGCCGCCGACCAGCCCGCGGGTGCGCCCGGCCGCGCTGGTGATCCTCGGCCTGGCCGTGCTCGCCCTCGCCGCGGTCGCCCTGATCGGTCCACCCGGCGGCGAGCCATCCAGCGGGCCGGCGCCGGCGGCGGACGCCCGCCCTCGACCGCGGCCACCGGTGCGCCTGGTCCTCACATCGGACCCACCCGGAGCCTTCGTCTTCCGCGCCAGCGGCGGCCCGACCCTGGGCCGCACGCCGTTCGACATGGCGGTGCTGCCCACCCGCGCCCCGCTCGACCTCGTGTTCCGCTTTCCGGACGGCGCCACCCAGAAGCTCAGCGTCGTCCCCGATCGCCCCGCGCGACTGCACGCGCGAGCCGCCGAGGCAGAGGAGACCTCGGCCGGGCGGTGACTCGCGGGCCATCCGCCCGTAAAAGGAGCAAGCGACTCTTCCATGCAGACCTGCCGGCTCTGTGACGCTCACTCGACTGACGATCTGCGCTACTGCGGATCGTGCGGCGAGCCGCTGCGCGACGACGTCGCGCCCAGGCCGCGCAGCCGGCCGAGCGAGGTGATCCCGGCCGGCACCGAGGTCGGCTCCTACCGTCTGCTCGACGTGCTCGGCGAGGGCGGCATGGGCCGCGTGTACCTGGCCGAGCACATCCGCCTCGGCCGCAAGGTCGCGCTGAAGATGCTGCGCTCGAAGTACTCGCAGAACCCGGAGGCGGTGCGGCGCTTCTTCACCGAGGCGCGCGCGGTCAACCGGATCGCGCACGAGAACATCGTCGAGGTGACCGACTTCGTCTCCGAGCCGGACGGGGCCAGCTACTACATCATGGAGTTCCTGACCGGCCACAGCCTGTACGAGGTGCTGAACCAGGAGCGCCACCTGCCGCTCCAGCGCGCGCTCGCCATCGCCGGCCAGGTCGCCAACGCGCTCGCCGCGGTGCACGAGGCCGGCATCGTCCACCGCGATCTCAAGCCCGACAACATCTTCCTGGCCCAGCGCGGCACTCGCACCGATCTGGTCAAGCTGCTCGACTTCGGCATCGCCAAGCTGGTCGAGCCGGGCCTCGACATCTCGGTCCAGCGCACCGGGGTCGGCACGCTCATGGGCACGCCGGCGTACATGTCGCCGGAGCAGGCCAGCGCCGCGCCGGTCGATTACCGGAGCGACATCTACGCGCTCGGCGTGATCCTCTACGAGCTGGCGACCGGCGTGGTCCCGTTCCAGGGCGGCAGCTACGGCGAGATCCTGGTCCAGCACCTGACCCATCCGCCGCGCAAGCCGAGCACCTTCGACGACCTGCCCCACCCGGTCCCGGCCGACCTCGAGCGGCTGATCCTGCACTGCCTGGCCAAGGACGTGGCCCGGCGGCCGCAGAGCATGCGCGAGGTCGAGGAGAAGCTGCGCGCGATCCAGGTCCACCTGGTGCGCGGCGAGTCGATGCTGACCGGCGCGACCTGGCCGTCGATGCCGCGGATCAGCCGCGACGAGATCGGCCAGCTGTCGTCGGAGGACGACGACCAGGACGACGACCAGCCGCCGACCTCGAGGAAGCGCCGCCGCCTGCTGCTCGGCGCGACCGCGCTGGCGCTGGCCGGGGCCGCGGTGAGCGCGTGGCTGATCGTGCCCGGCCTCCTCGGCGCGGACGATCCGGACCACCCCGGCCGCCGCGCCCGGATGGTCGGGCACGCCGACCGGGCCGACCAGGCCGCGCCGCCGGGGGGCGCGGCGACCCTGCCGCCGGACAGCGCAGCCACCGCGACGCCGTCCGCGCCGCCCGCCGGGTCATCCGCCGCGGAGCCGGCCCGGCCGTCCAGCGAGCCGATCACCGTGACGATCCACTCCAGCCCGAACGGGGCCGAGGTGTTCCTGGCCGGCCAGGAGGCGCCGCTCGGCCTCACCCCGTTCGAGACCCAGGTCGATCGCTCCGACGATCAGGCCGAGTTCGAGATCCGCAAGCCGGGCTTCGCGCCGGTGCGCCAGTCGGTGAAGCTGGTCGAGGACGTGTTCATCTCGGTTGGCCTGTCACCGTCGGTGCCGGAGCGCGACCCCGAGTCCCGCGCGCCCTCCCGCCAGGCCAAGCCGCGCGTGGTGGTGCGGCGCGGAAAGCCCGTCCTAGAGTCGCCTCGCGACCAGAGCAAGCCGGACGACAAGCGGCTCGAGAAGAGCGGCGTCATCGACGCCTTCGAGCAGTGAGCAGCCGATGACCGAGCCGAGCAGCCGATGACCGAGCCGAACCTCCGCCCCTCGACCCACGCGACCCGCGCGACGACCCGCGCGATGCGCGCGCGCGCCGCGATCGCCGCCCTGGCCCTCCTGATGGGCGCGCCTTCCGCCGCCGTCGCCCAGGCCCCCGACAAGGACCCGGCCGCCGCCGCCGATCCGGCCCGCCGGGCCCGGGCCAAGAAGCTGGCCCAGCAGGCCACCCGCAAGTACAACCTCGGCCAGTACGCCGAGGCCCTCGACGGCTACACCCGCTCCTACGACACCTTCCCGGCGCCCGGCCTCCTGTTCAACATCGCCCAGTGCCACCGCGGGCTCGGCCACCACGAGGCGGCCCTCCGCGCGTACGAGGCCTACCTGCGCGAGAAGCCGAACGCGTCCAACCGCGCTCTGGTCCAGGAGCTGATCGCGGAGGAGGACGGCCTGCTCAGGACCGAGCGCCAGGCCCAGGCGGCCCAGGTGGAGCGCTCGCGGGCCGAGGCGGCCAGGGCGCGGGCGCAGGCGCGCGAGGCGGAGGAGCGCCGCGCCGCCGACAAGCGAGCCGAGGACGACCGCCGCAGCGCCGCGCTGACCCGCGCGCCCGCCCCGGCCGGCGAGCCCCGCCGCCACCGCTCGGTGCTGCGCTCGTGGTGGTTCTGGACCGCGGTCGGCGCGGTGGCGGTCGCCGCCGGCGGCAGCGCGCTCTACCTCGACTCCCAGCGCGAGACCGTCCTGCCGGGCGGATCGCTCGGTACCCACGACCAGCGCTAGCTTTCAGCGCCGGAGCTCCCCCACTCCATGCCGATACGCGCCCCCCGACTCGCCGTCCTCCTCGCCCTGCCGCTGGCGACGCTCGCCTTTCTGGCAGCGAGCTGCGGCGACAAGGTGCAGTCGGGCCTGACCGGCATGGACATCCACGTCAGCTTCGAGCCGGGGCTGCCGATCTACAAGCTGCGCTTCTCCGGCTGGCTGGGCTCGGCGGTCGCGTTTGCCCAGGAGGACCGCCCCGACGACGCCCGCACCCCGTCGGCCGAGGGGGAGAACCTGGTCATCCTCCTGCCCGACTCGATGAACGGGTCGAGCGTGTTCATCCAGGTGGACGGCATCGACCGCGGCGGCGCCCCCCTCGCCTCCGGCGGGCAGTCGGTGCCGATCGCCAGCAACACCATCCGCGTGGTCGAGATCCAGCTCGGCGATCCGCGCATCTGCGGCGACGGCGAGGTCCACCCGCAGGCCGAGCTGTGCGACGACGGCAACAGCCGGAGCGGCGACGGCTGCTCCTCGCAGTGCGTGACCGAGGACGGCTGGCTGTGCGAGGGCACGCCCAGCACCTGCCGCCGGTGTGGTGACGGGGTCTGCTCGCAGGGCGAGGACCAGTGCACCTGCCCCGACGACTGCGCCGGCGCCACCTGCGGCGACGGCCTTTGCTGCGAGGCGGCCGGCGAGAAGTGCAGCTGCCCCGACGACTGCGGCGAGCAGCCCTGCGGCGACGGGGTCTGCTGCGACGGCGAGGACGACTGCCGGGCCGACTGCGGCGACTGCGGCAACGGCCGCTGCGAGCTGGAGAAGGGCGAGGACGAGTGCCGCTGCCCCGACGACTGCCACGCCGGCGAGGGCGAGTGTGGCAACGGCAGCTGCTGCGAGGCGGGCGGCGAGGACGCGGTCAACTGCGCGCCCGACTGCTGCCAGAGCCCCAGCTGCGGCGACGGCGCCTGCTGCCCGACCGAGAACGCCAGCGAGTGCCCCGAGGACTGCTGCGCCGCGCCATCGTGCGGCGACGGCGTCTGCTGCCCGACCGAGACCGCGGCCGGCTGCCCGGCCGACTGCTGCGAGAACAACGCCATGTGCGGCGACGGCGTCTGCTGCCCCGGCGCCGAGGACGCCGACTCGTGCGCCGAGGACTGCTGCGGTCAGGACCCGCCCTGCGGCGACGGCCAGTGCTGCCCGGGCGAAGTCTGCGCGCCCGACGGCTGCGAGGAGGAGTGCCAGTCCTGCGGCAACGGCGCCTGCACCCCCTGCTGCGACACCTGCACCGGGCAGGACTGCACCTTCGCCTGCGAGCAGAGCTGCGACTGCACCTTCGACTGCACCGCGCCCGGCAGCCTCTGCGACATCGGCTGCACCGACTCCCACTGCTTCGTCGAGTGCGGCGACTCGACCAAGTGCTTGGTCCAGTGCAACAGCGCCGGCTCCGACGTCGACGCCGGCATCTTCGACCTCGGCCGCTGCGCCTGCCGCGGCCCAGGCTGCGTCCTCTCCTGCCCCGGCGGTGACCCGCTGGTCTGTCCCGACGGAGTCACGGTGGCCTGCACCATCTCCGCCTGCCCGTAGCCCGTCATTACGGCAAGGACGGGATCGTCTCACCCTCCGATCCCGACCCGACCTCCCTCGCGATCGAGTAGACCGAGCCGCCTCCAGCCGGTGGTCAGCAGCCAGACCGTAGCGGTGGCGGTAGGGCGACCCAGAGCGAGCAGCTCCCTCTGCCACCCTCGCGCGGATCCAGGCGGACGGCCCAGCCGTCGAACCAGACCGAGCTCGAGCAAGGATCCAGGGCAGCGGCATGGAGCGCTGCGGCCGACACCCCGGCGCGCCGAGCGTGGTGCTGATGATTCTGGAGCACATGACGGATCGCGTTGCGCACCTCCGTCGGAGTCCTGAGCGAACGAGCATGGTAGCGCTCGGCGAACAGCCGCCCACTCCGGCCGAACGCGCGATTCAGCCGACGAGCCAGCCGCACCGCGAGCCCGATCATCCCGCGAGTGAGGCCATCGGCCCCGCCAGCCTCGACGATGAGGTGCAATTGATTCGACTGCACGCTGAACTCGATCACACGAAAGGTGGGCCGGTGCCCCCCGGCAAGAAGGGCCCGCCGCACCACCCGCATCGACCGATGGCGGCGCAGCGACTCGACACCCCCCACCACGCGCAGCGTGACGTGCTGCGGATACCGCGCGGCGAACCGTTCCCGCCGCCCATGCGCCACCTTCGTCCGCCCCCGAGGTCGCCCGGCCCCCGGCCGCCATCCACCGCGCCCCGAAGCCACCCGGGCGTCATCGAGAGTCAGCTGAGCCCCCGACGCGGCTCTCCGGCCGGAGCGGCGTGACGGAGAAGGCGCGAACGATCGAGATGACATGCCCCCCATGTCGGACGTC
Source organism: Kofleriaceae bacterium (assembly GCA_035489015.1). Taxonomy (GTDB): domain Bacteria; phylum Myxococcota_A; class Polyangia; order Haliangiales; family Haliangiaceae; genus DATFRY01. The sequence continues at coordinate 12,233 of DATHKR010000037.1, forward strand.
TGCCACGACCGTTGCCGA
>DATHKR010000038.1:0-41510 GCA_035489015.1 Kofleriaceae bacterium
GGCAGCACCGACCAGGACGCCGGCAGCGGCGATGGCGGCGGGGCTGACGACGGCGTCCTCGACGCGGGCGCCGGCGACGATCGAGACGGAGGCTTCGAGGATCCGGATCCGCAGGACGCCGGCGGGACCGATCGCGACGGCGGTGCAGTCCCCGGCGACGGCGGCGTCTCGAACGACGCCGGCGGGGTCGATCCGGTCCCCGACGACGCTGGCATCACGCCACACGACGGCGGCCCCGGGCCCATTCCACATGATGCCGGTCCGACACCGCGGGATGCCGGCGTCGGACCGGCCTGAGCGAGGTCTCGACGAATCAGACCTTGCGCGAGATCGCCTTCCAGATGGCGATCACGATGCAGGCGCCGACCAAGGCGACCAGGAAGCTGGCGATGAGCCCATTGTTTCCAGCGTGGTCGCCCATCACCGAGCGCGTGATGAAACCGCCGACCACCGCGCCGATGACGCCGACGATGATGTTTGCAAAGCCTCCCTGCTTGGCGTCGGTGCCCATGATCTTGCTGCCGATCCAGCCAGCAAGCGCGCCGACGATGATCCACATGATGATGCCGTATGCCGGGTTCATATGATTGACTCCTCTCCCGAGTAGCCCGCGCCACCGGCATCCGCCGGGGCCGTTCGAGCGAACCCACCCAGTGCAATGCGCGCACCAGCCCGGGCCACCCGCGAGTTGCGCATCTGCACCCACTGACGCGCCGTGGCGCGACACCAGGGCACGACAGGAACAGTCGGGTGAGCGCCGGCGCACGGTTCGACCGCGGCGCCTTCAGTCGCGCAGGATCGATTTCAGGCGGCGGACCGCGTCGGGGATCTCGGACAGCCGGGTGCCGCCGTAGCCGAGGACGAGGCCGGGGCGGGTGCGGCGGCCGATGTAGCACGACGACAGCGGGATCACGGAGATCCCGGCTCGAGCGGCGCGGACGGCGATGTCGTGGTCGCGGGAGCCCGCGGGCAGCATGACGACGAGATGCATGCCGGCCCGGTCACCGACGACGCGGGCGGTGGCGCCGAGCTCGGCGTCGAGGGCGGCCTCGAGGGCGCGGCGGCGCTCGCCGTAGATGCCTCGCATGCGGCGGAGGTGGCGGGCGAGGTGGCCGTCGCGGATCAGGTCGTCGAGGACGGACTGGTAGAGCGGGGCGGGGAAGATGTCCATCGCCTCGCGGAGGCGCTGGAACGGCGCGATGAGGTCGGCGGGGATCACGAGGTAGCCGACCCGGAGCGCCGGAAACAGGATCTTGCTGAAGGTGCCGACGTAGATCACGCGGGCGTCGCCGTCGAGCCCGTGGAGCGACGCGATCGGCTGGGTGTCGTAGCGGTACTCGCTGTCGTAGTCGTCCTCGAACAGCCAGGCGCCGCGGCGGCGGGCCCAGTCGAGCAGCTGCAGGCGGCGCCGGGCGCTCATGAGCATGCCGAGCGGGTACTGGTGCGAGGGCGTGACGTACGCGGCCCTGGCGTCCGGCGCGCGCGCGATCCCGGCGTCGACGTCGAGGCCCTCGTCGTCGACCGGAACCGGGACGATCCGGGCTCCCGCCAGCCGCAGCGCGTCGTGCGCGCCCGGGTAGCCGGGCTCCTCGCTCCACACCGCGTCGCCGGGGGCGAGCACGGCTCGACCTGCCAGCGCGAGCGCCTGCTGCGAGCCGCTCACGATCATGATCTGCTCGGCGGTGCAGTTCACCGAGCGGACCGTGCGCAGGTGGCTGGCGAGCGACTCGCGCAGGGCCGGCAGGCCCATCGAGTCACCGTAGGTCATCTGCCGGCGCGGCGCGGCGCGCGCGTGGCGCGAGACCAGGCGCGTCCACACCTCGGCCGGGAACTCGTCGAGCGCCGGCTGGCCGGTCCGGAACGGCCCGCTCACATCGAGCCAGGGCTCGTCGGCGATCGCGAGCGGGCTCGGCGGCACCCGCCGGCGTCCCGGCCGACCGGGTGTGGCGGGGGGGTGGCCGGCGCGGTGAGGTGGCTGATCGGGGAGGATCGAGGACACGAAGCTGCCCGCCCCGACCCGGCTCTCGACGTAGCCCTCGGCGACCAGCTGCTCGAACGCGGTCACCACCGGGATCCGCGAGATCTGAAGCTCCTGGGCCAGCGTCCGGGTCGACGGCAGGCGATGACCGGGGCGCAGCCTGCCGTCGAGGATGGCCTCGCGGTAGCCGTCGTAGAGCTGGCGGTGCAGCGGCCGGGCCAGCCGGCGGTCGAGCGCGACGATCGGGCCGAGACCTTCGGGCGGGCGCTTCATCGCCGCCATCATAATGGACCTGTCGAAACCGCGACGATTGGATATTTCTGCTGTCCACCGGGCCCGGCAGACTGCGCCCATGCCGACGCTCTCGCTCTCCCGCATCCTGGCGCTCGCCGTCGCGATCGCCGTCACCGCCCCCACCGTCCCCGCGCGCGCCGAAGGATCGCCGCGCGCGGCCAGCGGGCTGCGCGACGGACGGCACGACTTCGACTTCCTGCTCGGCCGCTGGAAGTTCTGGGTTCGCCGGCTCAAGAACCCGCTGCATGGCTCGCGCGAGTGGTACGAGATGACCGGCACGTCGGTGGTGAAGCCGATCCTGAACGGCCTGGGCAACATCGACGAGTTCAAGGCCGATGGATCCGACTCGCACGTGTCGGCGGTGACCATCCGGCTGTACTCGACGACCGCGCGGCAGTGGTCGATCTACTGGGCGAACCAGAAGAACGGTCGGTTCGACGTGCCGACGGTGGGCGAGTTCAAGGACGGCCGCGGCGAGTTCTACGATCAGGAGATGTTCGAGGGCCGCAGCATCCTGGTCCGCTACATCTGGTCGAACATCACCCCGAGGTCGGCGCACTTCGAGCAGTCCTTCTCGCCGGACGGGGGCAAGACCTGGGAGGTGAACTGGATCTCCCAGATCACCCGCATCGAGTAGGGTCGCGGTCGGGGCATCGTGGCGTCGATCGCGGACGCCGCTCGGCCGGTTGTTCTACGATGCCGTCGTGTCACATCTGCAACGAATGGCGATGGTGCTCGCGATCGGGCTCGGGCTCGCCGGATGCGAGGGTGGCAAGACGCCGCAGCCGGCGCCCACGGCAACCGGGCCCGGATCACCGCCCGCTTCGCCGCCCGCTTCGCCGCCCGCTTCGCCGCCGCCCCCGGAGTGCTCGGGGCAGCCGTGCTGCGGCGACCCGCCGCGTCCCTGCGGTGAGGTGATCGAGGCCGCGGTCGGCCGCCCGTGCAAGACCGCGTGCGACTGCGCGTTCCCCGGGCTCGCCTGTCACCAGGGCCGCTGCGCCTCGGGCACCGTGGCGGTGTTCTGCTGCGACGCCTGCCCGGCGACGGCGCCCGCCGCGCAGCGCTGCGAACACCGCGACGGACGCATCGGCACATGTGGAGGCGCGGCCGCCCCCGCCAGGCGGTGAGCCCGGCCTACCACACGGCGCAGGCGTGGCCCGGGTTCATCGGGGCCCCGGGCCGGCACTGGAACGCCGCCGCGAACGCGGCCAGGTCCACGACCACCCCGTTGACCCGCCACTTCGCCGGCGAGTGCGGATCGCTGTAGGCCCGGGTCTCCAGCGACTCCGGCGTCGTCTTCGAGCACCACGACTGGCCATAGGCCAGGAAGTAGAGCTGGTCGTCCGACATCCCCTCGACCTTCGCCGGCGGAGGGGTCGTCTGCTGCGCGCGCCACGCCTCGTACGCCTGGAAGCCGAGCTTCACGCCACCGATGTCGGCGATGTTCTCGCCGGCGGTGAGCTTGCCGTTGAGCTTGACTCCGGGCACCGCCTCGTACTGGGCGTACTGATCGACCACGCACCGGGACGCCTTGCCGAACTCCGCCTTGGTCGGCTTGCTCCACCAGTCCTTGAGGTTGCCGCTGGCGTCGAACTGGCTGCCCTCGTCGTCGAAGCCGTGGGTGAGCTCGTGCCCGATGGTGCTGCCGCCGGTGCCGCCGAAGTTGATCGCCGGGTGGAAGGTAGCCCCGAAGAACGGCGGCTGCATCTGCCCGGCCGGCAGCACCATCTGGTTCAGCGACGAGTCGTAGTACGCATTCACCGTCGGCGGGGTCATCCCCCAGTCGGCGCGGTCGACCGGCTTGCCGACCTTGCCCAGCTGGCGGGTGAGCTCGAAGCGGGCCGCCGCCAGCGCGTTGGCCGCGTGGTCGTCGCGCTTCACCTCGAAGTCGTACTGCCGCCACTGGTCCGGGTAGCCGACCAGGTACGCCATCTTCTCCGCCTTCTGGCGGGCCGCCGCGCGCGTCGCCGCGTCCATCCACGGCAGCTTGTCGAGCTGCACGATCATCGCCGCGATCACCGCGCGGGTGAGCTCGACCGCGCGCGGCCTCGACTCACCGGCGAAGCGCGCCGCCACGTACGGCTGGGCCAGCAGGAACCCGAGGTCGCGATCGGCGCGCTGCACGCACCGGCGCCAGCGCGGCGCGACCTCCTTCACCCCGGCCAGCACGCGCACCATCTCGTGGTCCTCGTCGACGAACGACTTGCTGAGCTCGGTCGCGGTGGTGTCGAGCAGGCGCCAGGTCGCGTAGTGGCGCAGCGCCGCGGGCCGCTCGGCCCCGAGCAGCCGGGCCATGGCGGTGAAGTAGGCCGGGTCGTTGACGGTGATGGCGGTGACCCCGTCCAGCCCCATGCGGGTCAGGTACTGCTTCCACGGGAAGCTGGGCGCGGCCTTCTCGACGCCGGGGAGATCGATCCGGTGGTAGACCTTGTGCGGGTCGCGGCGGACGACCTTGTCCTGGGCGATCCGGGCCAGCGCGGTCTCGATTCGCATCGCGTCGGCCACCGCCGCCTTGACCTCGGCTGCCGGCAGCCCGAGCAGCGCGAGCATCTTTCCGACGTGCGCGCGGTAGGCCTCGCGCACGGTCTTCATGTTGCCGCGATCCTGGAGGTAGTAGTCGCGGTCGGGCAGCCCGATGCCGCCCTGATCGAGGCTGGCGATGACCTGGGTGGCATCGGCGAAGTCCTGGGTCGGGTTGACCACGAAGAACGGAAACACGCCGGCGGCGTGCAGCTCGAGGACGGCGCTGCGCGCGCTGCGAGCGTCCTTGATCCCGGCGATGACCGCGAGGAGCGGCGCGAGCGGCTTCGCGCCCGCCCGCTCGATCGCCGCCTCGTCCATGCACGCGGCCCAGTAGTCGCCGAGCTTCCGCTTCACCGGATCGTTGCCCGGGTCGGCGGCCGCCTTCTCGAGGACATCGCGGAGGAACAGCTCCGCCTCCTGGGTGACCACCTGGCTCACGCTCCAGCTCGAGCGGTCGGGTGGGATCTGCTGCGTCGCCAGAAAGCCGCCGCAGGAGTACTGGAAGAAGTCCTGGCAGGGATCGGCGCCGCGGTCCATCCAGTCGACCACCACGCCGGCCTGGCCCAGCGTCATCGGCGCCGGCGGGGCGGCGGCAGGCGGGGGAGCGGCCGCGGCGGGGGCGGCCCGCTGCTCCGACGAGCACGCGGAACCTGCGAGGATGGCGAGGGAGATGCAGAGCGTTCGGTGCCCCATGGGTCGGAGAAGCTAACACGCGTTCGCCGGCGGTCCAGGAACCTCTGCTCCCTGCTAGGCTCGGTTCTTCGTCGGGGGGATGGGAGGAGGAGGTGGGTATGAGGCAAAGAGCTCTCGTCGGCGCGGCGGCGCTGGTCGCCGTCGGTCTCGTGGTCGGGGTGAAGCTTGGGGTCGCCGGGCCAGGACCGGGCGATCCGCTGCCGGCGCCGTTCACGGTCCGCCCGGCTGCCGGGGCCTGCGTGCCCAGCGTCAACGAGGAGGATGGCGCCAAGGACTGGGCGACCATCCAGATCCGGCCGCCCGCCCTGTGGGCCGGTACGAACGGCGCCGGTCTGGTCTGCCCGATCGACGTCGGCCCCGGCGAGCTGCCCATCCAGGAGGTGGAGCGCGCGCGGGTGTACGGCTTCAACGCGAGCGATCGGGAAGAGACCACGGTCCAGCTCTGCATGTTCGACCTCGCGACCGGTGGGCCGGAGCGCTGCGGCGCCCTCGCCACGGCGACGGGCGGGTTCGCCTCCTTCGTCATCAGCGCCTTCCCGCCCGACACCGCCGGTCTGTCCGACTGGACGGCCGCCTACCTCGAGGTGGAGCTGGCCGGGTGGAACGGGCAGACCCGCAGCAAGATGAACGGCTTCGCCGTCCAGCAGGCGCCGTAGCTCCGTGCGCCGCCGTCTCACCGACGCGCAGGCACGGCTGGCCGAAATTCGCGCTCGCCGGCGCGCGCGGCGCGGAATACTGGGGCGATGAGGCGGGCGGAGGGCGACAGGCGAGCCGCGCGCGTACCGGCGTGGACCGGCTCGACGGTGCGGGTCGCGTTCGGGCTGTGGACCGCCTTCGCGCTGCTCTTCGCCATGGTGATCTACTGGGAGGTGCGCACGCACGGACACTCTCCGGCGCGCATCTTCCTGTTCGTGCTGCTGGTCTGGTGGGCGTGGGCGGCGGCGACGCCGCTGGTGGCGTGGCTGGGGCGGCGCGCGCCGCTGACTCCTTTCTCGATCCGCGCGGTGCTGGTGCACGCGTGCGCGGCGGTGGTCCTGGGCGCGCTCCACGACGTGTGGTGGACCGGGCTGGCCGTGTGGATGCGCCCGTTCGACGCGATGGGGTCGAGCTCGTTCTGGTCCGCGTTCGTGAAGGACTTCGTGGAGCGCGAGCTGTCCGAGGTGGTGGTGTACGTGGCCGTGCTGGGCGCCACCTACGCGGCCGACGCGCAGCGCCGCCTGCGCGAGCGCGAGGTGGCCGCGCTCCAGCTCGAGCGGTCGCTGGTCCACGCCAGCCTGCACGCGCTCGAGCTGCAGATGCAGCCGCACTTCCTGTTCAACACGCTGCACGCGATCGGCGGACTGGTGCGCAAGGCGCGCAACGCCGAGGCGGTGGAGATGATCGCCGGGCTGTCCGATCTCCTGCGCTACTCGCTCGAGCACGCCGGCAAGCACCTGGTGCCGCTCGAGCGCGAGCTGGAGATCCTGGCCCGCTACCTCGACATCCAGCGCATCCGCTTCCCCGACCGGCTGCGGGTGACCATCGACGTGCCGGGCGAGCTGCGCCGCGCGTCGGTGCCGGCGCTCATCCTGCAGCCGCTGGCCGAGAACGCGGTCCGCCACGGCATCGAGCCGTCGGCGGCCAGCGGCGTGGTCGAGCTCACCGCCCGCCGCGAGGGCGACCGCCTGTGCCTCGAGCTCTTCAACAGCGGCGGCCTGCCGCTCGCGCCGCAGCCCGGCATCGGCCTGGAGAACACGCGCGCGCGGCTGGCCCAGCTGTTCGGCGACCGTCACTCCTTCGAGCTGACCAGCCAGCGCGGCGGCGTGGTCGCGCGGCTGACCCTGCCGTTCGAGGAGGCCGGGCGGTGATCCGCGTCCTCATCGTCGATGACGAGCCGCTCGCGCGCGACACGCTCCAGCTCAGCCTGGCCGACGACCCGGAGGTCGCCGTGGTCGGCGCATGTTCCGGCGCGGGCGCGGCGGCGCTGGTCGCGAGCACCCGGCCGGACATCATGTTCCTCGACATCAAGATGCCGGAGGTCAGCGGCTTCGACCTGATCGAGGCGATCGGCCCGGGCGCGGTGCCGGTCATCGTGTTCGTCACCGCCTACGATCAGTACGCGCTGCGCGCCTTCGAGGTGCACGCGCTCGACTATCTGCTGAAGCCGTTCGACGACCGGCGCTTCCGCGACACCCTGCGCCGGGCCAAGCAGCACCTGCGCCCGGGCGACGCGCGCTCGATCGAGGGGCGCCTGCTCGACCTGCTCGAGGAGCGCGAGCTGGCCGCGCGCCCCTACGTGCGCCGCTTCGCGGTGCGCGGCCGCGACCGGTCGGTGTTCGTGCCGGCCGCCGCGGTCGACTGGATCGAGGCGGCCGACGACTACGTGGAGCTCCACGCCGGGGGCGAGACCCACCTGGTGCGCGAGCGGCTGGCCGAGCTGGAGCGCCGCCTCGACCCGGAGCAGTTCGCCCGCATCCACCGGTCGACCATCGTCAACATCGACCGGGTGCGCGAGCTGCAGCCGCTCTTCCGCGGCGACTCGACGGTGGTGCTGACCGACGGGACCGAGCTCCGGCTCAGCCGCAGCCGGCGCGCCGAGTTCGAGCGCCGCCTGACCAGCTCGCCGCGCCAGCGGGACGACTCGCCGCACCGCGCCTGACCGGCACGCGGACGCGCGGCAGGATGGGCGGCGAACAGGAGGTCTCCCATGAGACGACTCGCATTCCCGCTGGTTCTGACTCTGTGTGCCGCTGCAACCCCGTCGACCGCGCTGGCCGGCGGCGCCGCCAGGGCGACGGCGCCCGCCAGGGCCACGCGCAACGTCGCGATCGTGATCTACGAGGGCGCCGAGATCCTCGACCTGGCCGGCCCGTCCGAGGTGCTGCAGGCGGCCGGCTCGTTCGCCGGCGAGGGCGACACCCCCGCGCTGCGGGTCTACACGGTCGCCCGCTCGCGCGACCCGATCCTCTCGCAGCGCTTCATCCGCATCGTGCCGGAGTTCTCGATCGCCGACGCGCCCCCGCCCGACGTGATCGTCATCCCGGGCGGCAACAGCGACGCGCTGTCCAAGGACGAGGGGATGATGAAGTGGCTGCGCGCCGCCACCGGCCGGGCCGAGGTGACCCTGACCGTGTGCACCGGCGCGTTCCCGCTGGCCGAGACCGGCGTCCTCGACGGCAAGGAGATCACGACCTGGTACGGCGCGATCCCGTCGCTGCAGAAGAAGGCGCCGAAGACGCGCGTGGTCAGCGGCCGCCGCTTCGTCGACAACGGCAAGTACATCACCACCGCCGGGGTGTCGGCCGGCATCGACGGCGCCCTCCACCTGGTGGCGCGCATGCTGGGCCGCCGCGTGGCCGACCAGACCGCGCGCTACATGGAGTATCACTGGACGCCGGAGGCATACCTGACCACCGGCTACTCGTACTGGAACCCGAGCACCGACCAGCGCGGGCGAGCGATGCAGCGCGCCGAGCTGGCCGCCGACGAGAAGCGCTGGGGTGAGGCGGTGGTGGAGCTGCGCAGGCTGGTGGCGGCGCGCCCGGCCGACGACACCGCCTGGCTCTACCTCGGGGCGGTGCAGGGCGAGAAGGGCGACCACCGGGCCGCCATCGCCGCCTATGGCCGCGTGCGGGCGTCGTCGAAGCGCCGGGCCGAGGCGCTGTTCCAGACCGCGAGCGAGCACCTGGCGCTGGGCGATCGCAGGACCGCGTCGAGGGTCCTGTCGCAGGCGCTCGCCGCCGGCTTCAGCCGCGAGCACGCGATGCACGACGCGAAGATGGCCGCGCTCCTGGCCGAGGTCGGCTCGACCAGCTCGACCCGCGCGACCAGCACGCGCTGACGACGTCGTCGGCGGGCCGCCGCGGCCGGCTTCTGTCGTAAGGTCGGGGTCTGTTCGCGCGCACCCGCCCGTTTCTCCTCTGGCAGGCGTTTGCCCGGACCTCGGGCCGGGAAGCGGTTCGCCGCGGTCTGCCGCTGCTCGGCGGGATCGCCGTCGTCGCCGCCGTCCTGTTCGGCGGCAACGGGATGAGCGCGCGCGACGCCACCGCGGCGCTGCGCGGCGCGCCGGTCGTCGCCGCGCTCCTGTGGATCGCCTGGCTGGCGCCGACCACGCCGATCGCCGGGGTCCTGCTCGAGGCGCCGTCGTCGTTCCTCCTGCGATCCTTGCCGGTCCCGCGCTGGCACTTCTGGGCGGTGCAGGGGGCGCAGCTGCTGGTGCTCGAGCTGCCCTGGGCGGTGCTGTGGGGGCGAGGGGAGGGCATCGCCTCCGGGATGCACGCCGCGGTGGCGGCGGCCGGCGTGCACGCGATGGTGATCGCCCGCCCGCGCACCGCCGTCGACCTGGCCGCGTCGATCGCGCTGGTCGCGTCCGTCGGCGCCCCGCTGCCAGGCCCTGCCGCGCTCGCCCTCGCGCTGCCGGCGGCGCTGCTGGCGGTGGCGATCGCGTGGACGCGCGCTCCGGGCCGCGACGCGTGGGCGCGGGCGGTGCGGGTCGGCGGTCGCCCGGCGGTGGCGCTGGCCCGGGCCTACCTGGTCTCGCTCGCGCGAGGCGAGGCGGCCGCTCTCTGGCGAGGCCTGCTGATCGCCGCCGCCGGCGGTGGCGCGACGGCGCTGGCGGCCCGCGCCAACCAGATCGCCGCGGCCGGCGCGCTCTCGCTGGGGATCTCGGGCGCCTTCCTGGTTGTCGCCACCGGCGGGCTGGCGGCGTCGATCGCGCGGGCCGATCGCCAGCAGAGCTGGTTGCTCGCCGCGACCGGCACCGGCCCCGGCACGCGGATGGTGGCCGCCGCCGGTGCCGCGGCGATCGGTGGCGCGCTGCTCGGCGTCGTCCACGCCGCGGCCGTGATCGCCATCGCGGCGCCGTCGGCCGGCGCGGCGGTCCGGCTGCTCGCCGGCTCGATCCCGTGGGGCGCGGCGGTCGCCGCGCTGGTCCAGGAGGTCCACGTCGCCGCGGCGCGGGCGCCGGACAGGGCGACCGGGTGGGCGGTCGCCGGGACGATCGGCGTGGTGATGGTGGCGACGATCGGCGCCGCGACCCTGGGAGAGCTGGCCATCCCGGTCCTGGTGGTGGCCGGCGCGGTCGGGCTCGGCGTTGCGGCCGAGGGTGAGCCGACGGGGGAGCCGTGATGCTCCGGGTGTGCGAGGTGGGGATCCGGCTCGGCCGCCGCCGCGTGCTCGACCGCGTCTCGGTCGCGTGCGGCGCCGGCGAGACGGTCGTGGTCCTCGGCGAGAACGGCGCCGGGAAGTCCACCCTGCTGCGGATCGTCACCGGGGTGCTCGCGCCGGACGAGGGGGATGTCCTCCTCGACGGAGAGTCGATCGTCGGCCGCCGGGTGGCCGGGCGGCGGCGGCTCGGCTACGTGCCCGAGGCGGCCGAGCCGTTGCCCCAGCTGACCGGGGAGGAGCTGGTCGCGCTGGTCGCGGCGCTCAAGCGCGCGCCGCCGCCGGGCGCCGATCTGGTCGACCGACTCGGGACGGCGTCGTTCCAGGCCCAGCGGATCGGCTCGATGTCCCTGGGCCAGCGGCGCCGGATCTGCCTGCTGGCCGCGCTGGTCGGGGCGCCGTCGCTGCTGGTGCTGGACGAGCCGACCAACGGCCTCGACCCGGACGGCGTGGCCATGCTGGTCGGCCTCCTCGCCGAGCAGCGCGCGCGCGGCGGCGCGGCGATCCTGGCCACCCACGACATGGACTTCGTCGCCGCGCTGGACGCGCGACCGGTCGCGCTGTCGGCCGGCCGCGTCGTCGGCTGACCCGGGCTACTTGTCGATCTCGTGGAGGTCGCGCTCGATCGCGTCGAACGTGGTGTCGACGTCGCTGGTGTACTCGTTCCAGCTCGCGTCCAGGGTCTGGGTCAGGGTGGAGAGCTTCGCCGCCAGCTGGTCGCGCCGGGCCCGCAGCCCGGTCACGGCGTCCCTGGACCGGGCGTCGGTGCCGGTCGCGAGGGTGGCGATTGCGGCGTCCAGCTTGGCAAACCGCTCCTTGATCGCGGCGGCGTAGGCCGCGCGCGCCCTGTCCAGCTTCTCCTTGGCCGGGCCGAGCTGCTGCTGCTGCTGGGCGAGGAGCGTCTGCTTGTCGGCCAGCTCCTGCTGCTCGCGGAGGAGCTCCTGCTGCTCGCGGGCCAGGTCGCGCTTCTTCTGCTCGATCGCGCTCTGGTTGTCGGTGAGCTTCTTGTTGTGCTCGATGAGCGCCGCCTGCGCCTCGCGCAGCTCCTGGGTGGCTCGATCGGTGTCGGCGGAGTTGTCCTCCTTGCCGCACGCCGCGCCCACCAGGACTACACAGACCAGCGAATACCGGACCACCGTACGCATGAGCTCTCCTGTCACCGTGGTGGAGAGTACCGCGCCGGGGGCGCGAAGGTCGCAACGAACGGTTCGCGCCGCACCGGGCTCGACGGACGATGAGCGTCGAGCCCGGCAGGTCTCACTTCTTGGGGGCGGGCTTGGGAGCCTTGGCCGCCTTGGCAGGCTTGGCCCCCAGCTCCTTCTCCATCTTCGAGACCTCTTGCTCGAGGTTGGTCTTGTTCACCCCGGTCGCGGCCTTCTCCTCGAAGTCCTCCGTGGTCGGCACGTCGGTGGCCGCCGCCGCCTCGGGCGCGACGTCGGCCGCGGCCGGGTCACCGGCGGCGGCCGCGGGGTCGGTGGCCGGCGCCGCTGGATCGGGCGTGGCCGGCTTCACGTCGCCCGCAGCCGGCGGCGGCGTGGCCGGGGCCGCGGCCTCCGGCTCCTTCTTGTCCGCGCCGTCGTTGCTCGCCTTGCCGCAGGCCAGGATGCCGGTCGCGAGCGCGACGACAGTGATGATCTTCCTCATGGGTGGTGCTCCCTTCACCGGCGCGCGTAAGCCGCCTTGAGATCGTCCATGCGCTGCTGATGGCGCGCCTCCTCGTAGTCGACCAGCAGGCGGATGCGCACGGCCAGGTTGCCGTAGTCGCCCGCCTCGGCCAGCCGCTCCATGCGCTCGAGCCGGGCCTGCCGCTCCGCGTGGAGGGCCAGCTCGGCGCGCACGTCCTGCTGGGAGAGCAGCTGCTGCTCCCAGCGGGCGCGCAGGGCCGCGCGGCGCTCCTTGCGCCGCTGCTCGCGCTCGCGCTCGAGCCGCTGCTCCTCGGCGCGCAGGGCCGCCTCGCGGTCGGCGGCGCTCCGGGCCAGCTTGCGCTGGCGCTCCACCCACCAGCGCTCGGCCGCCCTGCGGCGCTCCTCCTGCCATCGCTCGCGCTCGCGCGCGCCGTCGCGACCCGAGACCAGGAAGTTCCCGACCGGCAGGTCGCGCCAGCCGGCCCCCCGCAGCGCGATCGCCGCGCCGCCGCGGTGGGGCGGGATCCGGAACGTGAGCAGGGTGTCGTCGCTGCGCGACGGCGCGACCACGCGGTCGCCGAACAGGATCTGCAGATCCGGGGTGAAGCGGCGGCCCTGGATCGTCACCTCGGTCCCGACCGCGCCCTGGCGCGGCCAGAAGTCGATGACGATCGGCTTGCCGCCGCGGTGCCGGTCGCCCCCTGGCGGCGGCCGGTCGCCCCCTGGCGGCGGCCCGCCGCCCCCGCCGGGACGGGCTGCTTCCTCGCGGCCCCACACCTGCACGCGCGCCCGACCCCCGCCGGGCAGGTTGCCGTAGCGGAACTCGATCTGCTTGATGTTGCGGGCCTCGCCGGGCAGGTCGATCCCGCGGGTGCGATCTTGCTCGCGGAAGAAGTGCTTCATCTGCGGCTCGACCGCGTCTCCGTTGGCGAAGACGACCCGCATCGAGTTCATCTCGAGGTCGCTGTCCTCCACGACCACCATGAGCCTGGTGAACCGGCCCTCGCGCCGGCCGACGTTGATGACGTCGCGGTCGCGCTTGCCCTGGACGTCCTGCTCGCCGAGGAGGACCCAGCCGGACCGATCCCAGCGGGCCTTGTACCTGGACGGATCGTTCGGGGGCGGCGCGCCTCCGCCATCCACCCGGAACTCACCCGCGGCGACCTCGGAGCCACCGCCGCGGATCGCGATCGGGTACGAGCCGCGCGGAGCGGACGGCACCGAGAAGGTGATCGAGCGCTGATCCCCTCGGGTCACCGCGACCTCGACGCCGCGGAAGAGCACCTTCGACCCGTCCGGGAAGCGGCCGCGGATGGTCACCTGCGCGCCGACGGCGCCGGCCTTTGGCGAGACCGAGCGCACCACCGGCGGGTTGCCGGGGCCGTGATCGTCGCGGTGGTCGCGATCGCGGTCGCGGTCGCCACGGTCGCGGTCCCGATCGCGATCGCGATCCCGATCGGGTGCGCCCTTCTGATCACCCTGCGCCGCGGCCGGTCGAGCGGGCAGCAGAGTCCCGGCCAGCACGACACCGGCCGCAAGCAGCAAGCCACGCGGTCCCATAGGTTCCCCCTTGCGAAGACGGATCCATTGTAATCGCGACCGCCCTCGCCGTCGCGCGGATGTCGCGGGCACCTCGCGGAACGATGCATGCCCGGCGCGCTCGGGCTCCCGGCGGGGTCATCCCCGGGCACGAGAGTCGCTATAGTCGAGCCCGTATTTCGGCCCTCACCGGAGCGAGACATGTTCCGTCGACGTGACTTTCTGATCGCGACCGGAGTGGCGGGGCTCGGTGCCTGCGCGCCAGGGCGGCCGGCGCTGGGCAGCCCGGCGGCGCCGCGCCGCTGGCGCCCCTACCGCGACGCGCTGGTCATGGATGCAGCGGGCGGTCTCAACCTGTTCTTCTCCGAGCAGCTGGATCCAAAGACGGTCGTGAAGCTGGTGGCCGACGAGCTGGCTCAAGCCCGCGCCTCGGGCCTGACCGCGGTGGTGACCACCGTCGCCCCGTCCGGGCAGTTCTGGCTGAACGACGCCGCCTTCGAGAAGACCAAGGCGCAGCTGGCCAGCTTCAAGGCGAAGATCGCCGCGCACCCCGACGTGCTGCTCCTGGTCGGCAGCGCCGCCGACCTCGACCGCGCCCGCCGCGAGAAACGGCTCGGCGTGATCTTCACCTTCCAGGGGACCGAATCACTCGGCGAGGACGCCGACCGGATCCCGCTGTTCCGCCAGCTCGGCGTGCGCGTCATCCAGCTCACCCACAACCGCCGCAACCTGGTCGGCGACGGCTGCATGGAGCCGGGCAACGCCGGCCTCAGCAACTACGGGCACGAGGTGGTCGCGCGGCTGAACGGCGAGAAGATCGTCGTCGATCTGGCGCACGGCGCGCAGCGCACCATCCGGGAGGGCATCGCCGCCAGCAAGGCGCCGGTGCTGATCAGTCACACCGGCTGTCGCGCGCTGGCCGACCTGCCGCGCAACACCGCCGACGCCGAGCTGCGCGCGATGGCGGACCGCGGCGGCGTCGCCGGCATCATCTTCTGGCCCTATCTGCGGGTCGATACCCAGCCGATGGCGATCGACGTCGTCCGCCACATCGAGCACGCGATCAAGGTCTGCGGCGAGGACCACGTCGGCCTCGGCACCGACGCCTCGGTCGGACCGGTCGACCGCACCGCGGAGTTCGAGAAGGGAAACCGCGAGTTCGTCACCGACCTGGTCGAGCAGGGCATCTTCGCCAGGGGCCGCCCGCGCGACCTCTACATGTTCATCCCCGACCTCAACACGGCGAACCGCTTCGAGGTCCTCGCCGCCATGCTGTCGGCGCGCGGCCATGGCGACGCGCGCATCGCCAAGATCCTGGGCGGGAACTTCGCGCGTGTGATGCGAGAAGTCTGGAGCTGAGTCACGGCAGGTGGACCCTGGCCCTGGCTCGAGGCCAGGAATGACCCTCGGCGGGTCAAGACGATCACCGTGCGTCATCGGCGTGCTCGTCGGCGGCGCGATCCGGGTGTGAAAACGGCATTCGTGAGGCAGAATGGAGATTGGGGCAGCTCCTGGATCCGTCCAGGCCAGAGCCGACCCTGCGTCGTCGTCGTCGTTGAGCTCGTCGGGAGACTCCATGGACCAGCTGCTGCGCGTTCTCATCGTGGATGACTCGGAAGAAGACGCCGAGCTCCTCTTGAAGACGCTGCAGCGCGGAGGCCACGAGGTCATCCACGCGCGGGTGGATACACCGGCCGCCATGCGCGAAGCCCTGGAGGGCCAGGACTGGGACGTGATCACGTCGGATCACGCCATGCCGTCCTTCAGCGCGCCGGCGGCGCTGCGCCTGGCCAAGGAGCTGCGCCCGACCGTGCCGTTCATCATCGTGTCCGGCGAGATCGATCTCAATCTGGCTGTCTCGCTGATGAAGGAGGGCGCCGAGGACTACATCCAGAAGCGCGAGCTGCCCCGCCTGGTGCCGACCATCGCGCGCGAGCTGCGCGAAGTCGGGCTGCGCCGGGAGAGCAAGCGGGCCACCGAGGCGGCGGCTGTCTCCGAGGTCCGCTACCGGCGCCTGTTCGAGGCGGCCCAGGACGGGATCCTGATCCTGGATGCGACCACCGGCCGGATCATCGACGTGAACCCGTTCCTGATAAGGACGCTGGGCTTCGCCCGGGAGGAGTTCCTGGGCCGGCAGGTCTGGGAGATCGGCGCCTTCAAGGACAAGTCGGCGTCCCAGCGCGCCTTCCTCGAGCTGCAGGAGAAGGGCTATGTCCGCTACGAGGGCCTGCCGCTCCAGAAGAAGAATGGAGACGAGCTCGCCGTCGAGTTCGTCAGCAACGTCTACTTCGACGACGGCGTGAAGGTCGCGCAGTGCAACATCCGCGACATCACGGAGCGCAAGGCGGCCGAAGCCGAGATCCGGAAGCTGAACGCCGAGCTGGAGCTGCGCGTGCAGGAGCGCACCGCCCAGCTCGAGGCTCTCAATCGCGAGCTGGAGACCTTCAACTACGCCGTCTCCCACGACCTGCGCGCGCCGCTGCGGCGGATCCTGGGCTTCACCGAGGCCCTGGAGGAGGAGCCGAGCGACGGGCAGACTCCCGAGAATCTGCGGATCATCCACAAGATCCGCCACTCCGTGGAGCGCATGAACGAGCTCATCGCCGCGCTCCTGGAGCTGGCTCGCTTCTCGCGCGAGCGGCTCAAGCGCCACACGGTGGATCTCAGCGCGATCGCCCACATCGTCGCCACCGAGCTTCAGAATCACCTCGGCCGCAAGGTCGACTTCGTCATCGCCGAAGGCATGACGACGCAGGGGGACGACCAGTTCCTGCGCATCGTGGTGGAGAACCTCCTCAGCAACGCCTGGAAGTTCACCGCCAAGCGCACCACGGCGCACATCGAGTTTGGCAGCACCCGACAGCCGGATGGGAGCGCGGTCTACTTCGTGCGGGACGATGGGGCCGGTTTCGACATGGCCTACGCCGGCCGGCTGTTCGGCGCCTTCCAGCGCCTCCACGGCGAGGGGGAGTTTCCCGGCCTGGGCATCGGCCTGGCCACCGTGCAGCGCATCATCATCCGCCACGGCGGACGGGTGTGGGCGGAGGGCGTGGTGGGCGACGGCGCCACCTTCTACTTCACGCTCAACGGCGGGCCAGTCGTCCAGGCGGCGGTCGCGCGCTGATCGGGACCGAGCGCGCAGCGCTGATCACGCGCTGGCGAGCGCCTCGGGGGTGGGGACGAGGAGGCGCTCCATCTCGCGCGGCTCGAACTTGGTGAGCCCGCCCGCGTAGGTGCGGCCCTCGGTCACGCTGGTCGTGGTCGACAGGTGGCGGACCAGCGCGTCGAGCTGGTCGGCGGACATCGGCACGCGCGGGTAGAGGCCGTGCGCGATGTTGATGTGGCGGGCGCCGGCGAGGTTCACCACGAACGCCGGGGGACGCCGGGCCATGTAGGTCGCGAGGACCGGCGCCGGTTCGTACAGCGAGACCGACCACCAGGCGCGCCGGTGGCTGGCGATGTAGCCGCGGTCCACGCCGCCGGCGCGGCCGAGGCGGAGGAACGCCTCCACGACCCGGCGCTCGGATGCGGTGAGCGCCCCCAGATCTTCGGGGAGGTCGATCACGCGGCGGAGGTGCTGGCTGGACCGCAGGCAGTTCCCGGCGCCGAGCAGCTCGCGCGCCCGCGTGATCGTCGGGCGGAGGACGGCGCGCGGCAGATCGACCGAGTGCTCCGACGCGATCCAGAAGCGATTGGCGCCGGTGACCTGTCCTCGTCGCACGCGGCAGAGCTCGCCCAGCTCGACCAGGCCGGGGGTCGCGCGGCGCGGCGACCTGGTCAGCGGGGTCCACCGGCCGGTCGCCGCCATCCGGGAGACTCGCGTGGGACGGCCTCGGTCCAGCGCACCCAGCTCGGCGAGGGAGGCGACCCGGCGCAGGGCGATCGTCTTTCCGGGCCGGCCGACCTGGAAGCAGCTGATGACCGCGGTCGATGCGGCGTCGGGAAACGGGCTCGCGGTCGGCTCGATCACGTGCAGCGCGGTCCCGCCCAGCCCGCCGAGCAGCAGCTCGCGGACGAGCGCGCCGTAGTTGACGTCGAGCCACTCGGCGGCGGTGATGAAGGCGCCGTAGTCGCCCGCGCGCACGTGCCCGAGGGTGGCCAGGAAGAAGTGCACGTGCAGCCCGGCCAGCTGACTGGCCGGCAGACCGTGTCTCGCGGCGGTCTCCGACAGCCATCGCTTCCATCGCGGCGGGATGTCGTGATGGCGGACGTAGGGCGGGTTGCCGGCGAACAGCGTGGTCCCCGCCACCGCCGGGAGATGCATGGCGCGGTAGTCCTCGAGCCGGACCTCGGCGCGCCCGGCCAGGCCGGCCACGACGAGGTGCGCGCGCGCGAGCAGGGCGGCCAGCGGATCGACCTCGACGGCGACGAGCCGCGCCCGCCGGAACAGACGCCCGGCACCGACGATGAACCGCCCCGAGCCGGCGCCCGGGTCGACCACCCGGACCGGCTCGCCGCTGGCGTGCGCCCACTCCAGCATCGAGCGCACGATCGGCAGAGGCGTGTAGGTGGCGCCGTGCGGGCGGCGCTCGCCGGCCGTGCGCAGCTGGCAGAAGGCGTCCCCGAGCGGGTCGTGGCCGGCATCGATCCGCTGGCGGGCGTGGACGACCAGCGCGTCGGCCGGCGCGATCGCGCGGCGGAGCAGCGCCTTCTCCGGCGGAGTCGGATCGCCGGCGGTGGCGGCGCCCAGCGCCCGGGCGAGACCCGCAAGCTCTGGTTCGCTGGCCACGCGCACGCCGGGGCAGCCTAGTGCACCGCCGCCGATATGACATCAACGATCCGGTGCGCCTCGCCGCCGATCGCTGCGTTGCAACTCCTCGAGCTACGGCGAGTAGCCCGTCGTCGTCGCGCCTTGCGCTCGACGGCGATCCACACCGCCTCGTTGACGCCATATCGGCGGCGGTGCACTGGTGCGACGGTCTGAGCCTGTCGGGGGGCGGCCGGGGCCGTCACCGACCCTGGTCGGACAGAGTGGGGCGGGCCGGCGCGACGGAGATGGTCGGCCGTCGCGCGGCGGGCGGCTCCTGATCGAGCCCGCGGGCCACCTCGGTGAGCAGGGTGGCGGCGCTGTACGGCTTCTCGAGGAAGCAGAGGGCGCCGCTCTGCAGGCAGCGCTGGGCGTCCTCCTCGGCGGTGAAGCCGGAGGCGAGGATCACGCGGGTGGTGGGGTCGATCTCGCGCAGGCGGGCGAAGCAGTCGGCGCCCCCCATGATCGGCATCGCCATGTCGAGGAGGACGAGGTCGATCACGTCGCGGTGGCGCTCGAAGACGTCGATCCCGTCCATGCCGTCGGTCGCCTCGATGACGCTGTAGCCGGCCCGGCGCAGGGTGCGGCGCACGACCGCGCGGACCATCGCCTCGTCGTCGACGATGAGGATGCAGCCGCGCGGGGGCGGCCCGGCCTCGACCGGCGGCGCGGCCGGGATCGCCGGCGCGGCCGGGATCGCCGGTGCCGCCTGCAGGGCCGGCGCGGCCAGGATCGCCGGCGGCGGATCGGCCGGCGCGTCGATCGCCGCCACCTCCTCGATCTCGGCCAGCGGCAGGAACACGGTGATCCTGGTCCCGGCTCCGGGGGAGCTCTCCACCAGGATGCCACCCCTGTGCTTCATCGTGGTGCCGTAGACCATGGCCAGCCCGAGCCCGGTGCCGCCGCGCTCGCGCCGGGTGGTGAAGAACGGCTCGAACATGCGCTGACGGGTCTCCTCGTCCATGCCGCAGCCGCTGTCGGCCACCGACAGGGCCACGTGCAATCCGGGCGGGACCCCGGCACGCGCCGCCTTCTCCGCCTCGAGCTCGGTCCGGCTGATCCGCACCATCAAGTGGCCGCCCTGAGGCATCGCGTCCAGCGAGTTGAGGCAGAGGTTCATGAGCAGCTGGCCCAGCTGGGTGCTGTCGCCGGTGACGTGGGCTCCCTGGTCGAGCTCCACGTCGAGCGTCACGCTCTTCGGGATGGTGCGCGACAGGAGCCTGCTCACCTCGTTGACCACGCTGGCCATGTCGATGCGCTCGATCCGGTACTGGCCGCGCCGGCTGAACCCGAGCAGGTTGCGAGTCAGCTCGGAGCCGCGCTTGCACGAGGTCAGGATCTGATCGATGTCCTCGCGCACCTGGCCGCGGCTGGCGTCGCGCACGATCTCGGCCAGGCCCATCACCACCACCAGGATGTTGTTGATGTCGTGCGCGAAGCCGCCGGCCAGGGTGCCGACCGCCTCCATCTTCTGGGCGTGGCTCAGCTG
Source organism: Kofleriaceae bacterium (assembly GCA_035489015.1). Classification (GTDB taxonomy): domain Bacteria; phylum Myxococcota_A; class Polyangia; order Haliangiales; family Haliangiaceae; genus DATFRY01. The sequence goes on from DATHKR010000038.1 coordinate 20,031, forward strand.
TTCGCGCAGCCCCTCGCGCTCCTCCTCGGCTCGCTTGCGGTCGCGCAGCTCGCGCTCGACCGCGACCAGCGCCTCGGCCAGCAGCTCGCCGCGCCGGCGGTCGCGCGTGCGGAGCGCATGCATGTAGAGGAAGTGACGCATGCGAAAGACATGGAACAGGAAGGAGACCAGGCTGACGCCGCCCAGCAGGGTGAAGCCGAGCGCCAGGTCGGAGCGCGTGTTGCGCAGCAGCCCGGGCACCCACATCGCGGCGGCGACCCCGAGGCACGCGATCACCCAGCCGCGCCTCATGTGGATGCCGGCCGCCGCGATCATCCCGTTGATGAGCAGGAGCGGGTAGAACATGCTGCCGGTGCGGTAGTAGGCCAGCCCGAGGTGGGCCATCCGCATCAGCAAGAGGAGCGCGCCGTACGCGTCGACCCAGCGGGTCGGGAAGCGGCCGCGCCGCAGCGCGATCAGGCCGGGCAGGCCCACCGCCATCAGCGCCGCGCCGAACCCGATCGACTGGAAGCGCACCTGCGCGAAGAAGATGACCTCGAGGGTGGTCGTCACGATGGCCCAGCCGAGGAGCGCGAGCGAGCCCGTGCGCAGGCGGTCCATCGCCGCCGTCTCGAGGTCGACCCGCAGCTGGACGGGATCGATCTCGGTCTCGGAATATCGGATCATCGGCGCGAGCGATCGGGCGCAGAGCCCGTGATGACGTGATCGGCCGGACCTGGCTTCGCTTGAGCCGGGCGTCGGCATCCCGTGCGGGGCACCCCTCCGCGCGCGGCCAAGACCGCGACAGGCAAGGCAAGGCGTCGCGCCGCGTGGTCGGCTCAGCGCGGGCGCGCGACCCGGCTGGTGGGGCGCGGTCGCGGCCGCTGTCGAACCGGGGGCGGGTCCGGCGCGGCCAGCTGGCCCTCGCCCAGGCCGGCGTCCCGCAGCCTGGTGGCGCCGATGTTGCGGGTGAGGACCGCGAGCCCGGCCAGGTGCGCCTGCAGCCCGGCGGTGCTGGCGCAGCAGTCGACCAGCACGACCGGCTCGATCGCCAGATCGAACAGATCGAGCACCACCTTCAGCACGCACATATCCGTGTCGATGCCGACCACGCTGATCCGCTCGACCCCGGCGTCGCGCAGGACGCCGGCCAGCGCGTCCGGCAGCCCCGCGTAGCCCGGCTTGGAGAAGACGCGCTCGGCGGCGGCGAACGGCTCGAGCTCCGGGGCCAGGTCCGTCTCCGGCGGGCGCGCGCACGCGTCCCACGACAGGAGCTTGCGGTACGGGCCGCCCGGCGGGTTCTCGAACCGGGTGAAGTAGACCGGATGGTAGCGGTCGCGCCCGCGCCCGCGGCCGAGCAGCTGGGCCACCCGGCCCGGCACGTGGCGGGTGTAGTCGTTGAGAAAGCCGCGCTGGACGTCCACCACCAGGATCGGCCCGCCCGCGCTGGAGCCGCGCTCCCTCGGTTTGCCACCCACCGCGCGAGACTACGCCGGGGCCTGGTCCTCGTCACCGGCCCCGGTGCTGTACGATCGCGCCATGGCCATCCGCAAGATCGCCTCCGTCGGCCACCCGGTCCTCCGCGAGCGCGCCCGCAACCTCTCGCGCGACGAGCTCGCCTCGCCCGCGATCCAGCGCTTCATCGACGATCTGGTCGAGACCATGCGCGACGCAAATGGCGCCGGGCTGGCCGCCAACCAGGTCTACGAGCCGATCCGGATCTGCGCGATCGAGGTCTCGAACAACCCGCGCTATCCGTACAAGCCGAACATCCCGCTCACCATCCTGGTCAACCCGGAGGTGGAGCTGGTCGGCGACGAGACGTTCGACAACTACGAGGGGTGCCTGAGCGTGCCCAACCTGCGCGGCCTGGTCCCGCGCCGCACCCGCGCGCGCATCCGCGCGTGGGACCGAGACGGCGGCGAGATCGATCGGGTGGTGGTCGGCCTCGGCGCGGGCACGTTCCAGCACGAGATCGATCACCTGGACGGCCTCCTGTTCCTCGACCGCGTGACCGACTCGCGTTCGCTGTGCACGTGGACCGAGTTCGAGCGGTTCCACCGCGAATCGTTCGTCGCGCGCGCGACCGAGCTGGTCAAGCGCTTCGGCGCCTGAGCCGGCCTCGCCCGGATTCGCGCCGATTCACGCCGTTTCGCGCCGCGCCGGACCCGTGGCGGTCGCCAGGCCTTTCGCCCGGGCCGACCCTCGCCTATCCTTCGATTCCGCCTGGAGTCCTGGAGGTCCGATGCGTCACTTGCCCCCGCTCGCATTCTCGGTTTTCGCGCTCCTGGCCGCCTGCGGCGGCAGCGGGAGCGATGACGACGGCGACGAGGGGAGCGAGATCGATGCGGGCGGCGGCAGCGGCCCCGACGCCGCGGCCGGCACCGCGGACATCGGCGCGCCCTGCAGCCCGGCCAGCCCGGATTCCTGTCCGCTCGATACTCCCGTCTGCGTCGTCATCAGCGAGACCGCGACCGCGGGATTCTGCACGGTCCCCTGCGGCGTGACCCCGCCCGGCACCGGCGGCGAGCAGCCCGATCCGCCCGCCGGGGGCGACGGCATCTGCATGACCGCCTATGGCGATGGCAGCGCCACTCCGTCGTGCGCGATCGTGTTCGAGCCGGAGGACGGCATGGTCCCGTGGGCGTGCGGCCTGGCCTGTGGTGAGACCCCCGACGGAAATTTCGGCACCTGTCCGTCGAACCTCACGTGCGTGCAGAACGACCCCGCCCAGAACGGGTTCTGCCTGCCGCCTTGATCACCGCGGGGTTTCCGCGCGGTCGGGCGCCCGGTTCGCCGGCGCTCGCGCTATAGTCGATCGCCGCGCAGAGGGGCTCCGTGACAACCAGCTCAGACGGGGAGTTCGGCGGGACCGACAGGTTCGAGGTTGTCAGGCGACTTGGCGCCGGCGGGATGGGCGTCGTCTATCAGGCCTACGACCGCGAGCGCGCGCGCACCGTCGCGCTGAAGACGCTCCGCCACCGCGACGCCGCCGCGCTCTATCGCTTCAAGCGCGAGTTCCGCGGCCTGGCCGACATCAGCCACCCCAACCTGGCCGCGCTGCACGAGCTGGTCTCCGCCGGTGACGAGTGGTTCTTCACCATGGAGCTGGTCGAGGGGGTCGACTTCATCACCTGGGTGCGCGGCGACGAGGCGCGCACCCAGATGCTCGACATCGACGATCTGTCGCCGATCGGCGACGAGCTGAGCCCGGCCTACGGCGACGACTTCCCGACCCGGAGCTCGAACGGGAGCCTGGCCGGATCGGCGACCGAGCTGTGGCGCGGGCCGGTGGCGGATCCGAGCCCGCCGCGCTCGTACGACCGCCTGCGCGACGCGATGCGCCAGCTGGCCGAGGGGGTGCAGGTGCTCCATCAGGCCGGCAAGCTCCATCGCGACATCAAGCCGTCCAACGTGATGGTCGACCGCAGCGGCCGCGTGGTGCTGCTCGACTTCGGGCTCATCACCGACGTGGCGCGCCCGGGCGGCGGCGCGTCCGACGACTACAGCGTGGTCGGGACGGTCGACTACATGTCGCCGGAGCAGGGCGCGTCGCTGCCGCTCGGGCCGGCCAGCGACTGGTACTCGGTCGGCACGGTCCTCTACCGCGCGCTGACCGGGACGCTGCCGTTCTTCGGGCCGCCGATCGTGGTGCTGATGGAGAAGCAGCGGAGCGAGCCGGAGCCGCCGATCGATCTCCTGCCCGAGACGCCGGAGGACCTGTCGCAGCTGGCCTGCGAGCTGCTCCGCTGCGATCCGGTCGGGCGGCCCGACGGCAACGAGATCCTGCGCCGGCTGGGCAGCCGGGCCGCGGCGCCGGTCGCCGCGCGCCGCCGGCCGACCGGGTCGCGCTCGCAGGACACGCCGCTGGTCGGGCGCAGCGCGCACGCCGCGGTGCTGCGCGACGCGTTCGCGACCGCCACCCGCGAGGGCAAGGCGGTGACCGTGCTGGTCCACGGCCGGTCCGGCATGGGCAAGAGCATGCTGATCGGCCGGGTCACCCGCGAGCTGGCCCGCGAGCGCTCGGCGGTGGTGCTGGCCGGGCGCTGCTACGAGCGCGAGTCGGTGCCCTACAAGGCGCTCGACAGCCTGATCGACTCGCTCAGCCGCCACCTGGCCCAGCTGCCGCGCCACGAGGTCGACGCGCTGATGCCGCGCGACGTGCTGGCGGTGGCGCGCCTGTTCCCGGTCCTTCGCCGGGTGGACTCGGTCAAGAGCGCGCCGCGCCGCATCGTCGCGCCCGACCCGCACGAGCTCCGCCGGCGCGGGCTGGCCGCGCTGCGCGAGCTGCTCGCCCGCATGGCCGACCGGCGCCCGCTCATCCTCATGATCGACGACCTGCAGTGGGGCGATCTCGACTCCACCATGCTGGTGCTCGATCTGCTGCGCCCGCCCGACGCGCCGGCCCTGACCCTGGTGCTCGCGTACCGCAGCGAGGAGGCGGCGACCAGCGACGCGGTCCGCCACCTGCTGGGGGGGCTGCGCGCGGCCGGCCCGGCCGGCGACGTCCGCGAGATGGAGGTCGGCGCGCTCGCGCCCGAGGAGGCGCGCGAGCTGGCCCTGGCCCGCCTCCAGCGCGAAGGCGAGAGCGGCGAGAAGCTGGCCGAGGAGATCGCGCGCGAGTCGGCCGGCGATCCGTTCGTCATCGATCAGCTGGTCCGCTTCCTCCACGCGGCGGCCGAGCCGGGCACCGAGGTGAGCTTCGCCGAGGTGATGCGGGCCCGGCTGGCCCACATCGGCCCGGACGCGCGCCGGGTGCTCGAGCTGGTCGCGGTCGCCGCGCACCCGCTGCCCCAGCAGGTGGTGGCGCGCGCGGCCGGCCTGATGCTCGAGGAGCAGGTGATGGCGGTCCTGCGCGCCGGCTCGCTCATCCGCACCAGCGGCGCGCCGGAGCTGGGCCGCATCGAGACCTACCACGACCGCATCCGCGAGGTGGTGGTGGCGGCCCTGTCGGAGCCGCAGCAGCGCGAGTGTCACCTGGCCCTGGCCGACGCCCTCGAGTCGAGCGAGCGGCCGGACCCCGAGGCGCTGGCGGTCCACCTCCTCAACGGCGGCGCGATCGAGCGCGGCACCGAGTACGCGATCGAGGCGGCGGCCAAGGCGTCGGCCGCGCTCGCGTTCGAGCGGGCCGCGGTGTTCCTGCGCCTGGCGATCGAGGCGCTGCCGCCCGACGAGGTGACCCGGCGGCGGCTGCGCGCGGCGCTGGGCGACGCGCTGGTCAACGCCGGGCGCGGGGTGGACGCGGCCACCGAGTACCTGTCGGCCCTCGAGGGCATCCCGGCGGCCGAGGCGCTCGAGCTGCGCCGCCGCGCCGGCGAGCAGCTGCTCCGCTGCGGGCGCGTCGACAGCGGCCTGCGCGCGCTCGAGACCGTGCTCGACGCGGTCGGCATGAAGCTGGCCCCGACCCCGCGTCGGGCGATCTGGTCGTTCCTGCGCCGGCGCATGCGCGCCCGTCTGCGCGGCCTGCGCTTCGTCGAGCGCGACCCGACCCAGGTCAGCGCCGAGCACCTGACCCGGGTCGACATCTGCTGGTCGGTCGCGGTCGGGGTCGGCCTCACCGATCCGATCCGGGGGCTGGATTTCCAGACCCGGCACCTCCTCCTGGCCCTGGCCGCCGGCGAGCCCTACCGCATCTCGCGCGCCCTGGCGGTCGAGGCCGGCTTCTCGTCGCTGGGCGGCCGCGCCACCGGCAAGCGAACCCAGAGGCTGATCGGCCTGGCCAGCGAGATCGCCAACCGGATCGATCAGCCGCATGCCCGCGGCCTGGTCGCGATCGCGCGCGGCATGGCCGACTACCAGACCGGCCGCTGGGGCGCGGCGCTGGGCGGCTTCGAGGACGCCGCCAGCATCCTGCGAGGCCACTGCACCGGCGTCGCCTTCGAGATCTCCTCCGCGCTCCGCTACGCCGTCGATACTCTCTTCAACCTCGGCTCCCTCGGCGAGATGTGCCGCCGGGTCCCCCAGTACCTGGCCGAGGCCGAGCGCCGCGGCGACCTCTACGGCGCCACCGACATGCGCACCGGCCTGCCCAGCGCCGCCTGGCTGGTGGCCGACGATCCCGACACCGCCCGGGCCGAGTGCGAGCGGGGCCGAAGATCGTTCTCCCAGCTGCTCGGGTTCTGCCTCCAGCACTACTACGAGCTCCTCGCCCACACCCACATCGATCTGTACGTGGGCGACGGAGAGGCCGCCTACCAGCGAATCGAAGAGCGCTGGCCCAAGCTGGTCAAGTCGCGCCTCCTCCGCATCCAGGTGGTCCGCGCCGAGGCCCTCTTCCTGCGCGGCCGCGCCGCCCTCGCCGCCGCCGCCGCGACCTCGCCCGGAAGCGAGCGCCGCGGGAAGCTCCTCGCCGAGGCCCACCGGGCCCAGAAGCTCCTCGACGGCCAGCCGCTGCCGGCAGCCCACGCCCAGGCCAACGTCCTCGCCGCCGGAGCCGCCCGCCTCCGGGGCGACACCGAGCAGGCCATCCAGCTCCTCGCCCAGGCCGAGTCCCGCTTCCAGACCGCCGAGATGGAGCTGGCGGCAGCCGCCACCCGCCATCGCCGCGGCGACCTGACCGGCGGCCCGACCGGCGAGCGCCTCGTCGCCGACGCCGCCCGCTGGATGCGAGCCGAGACGATCCGCAACCCGGCCGCGATGACGCGGTTGATCTGCTAGCCAGAGGGCGACGCACCGCCGCATCTCGCGTGGAGGTCTGTCCCGGCGTCCGGGAAATCGGTTGCTGTCGACCGCGTGGCGGGCGCACCGGGTGCTTTGTCGATCATCGCGGTCGTCTCGCCGCCTATAACGTCGAGATGGCTCTCGTCGTCGCAGGTGGTCGGCTGGCTCGCGTCGGGATCGCGGGCGTCTTGATTTCGGGCCTCGGCGTGGCGTGCGGGGGAGGGGATGACTCCCCCGAGACGGCCGATTCCGGCCCTTCGGTCCCCGCCGCCGACGCCGGGCTGGCGGATGCCGGTCAGGCAGCAGATGCCGGCGATGGTGTGGATGCCGGCCTCGACCTCGAGGCGACCGGTGGGTTCGCCGGACCGAAGCGGCGCGGCACGACGCCGGCGGCCGGCTCGGCGCCCGCGCTTCCACCCGGGTCGGCGTTCCGGGCGCTGCAGATGAATCTGTGCGACAGCGGGTATGCGGGCTGCTACGCGGACGGGCAGTCGATCGCCGAGGGGTATGCCGTCATCACCGATGTCCTGCCCGACCTGGTGACCCTGAACGAGATCTGCGAGGACGATGTCTCGTCGCAGCTGTTTCCGGCCATGGCCGAGGCCTGGCCGGACGACTACGTGTTCTGGGTGTTCGCGCCGGCCGGGCGTCGGAGCTCGGGTGGTCCGGTGACCTGCACCGACGGCCAGCGCTACGGCATCGGGATCCTCGGACACGTCCCGGCGGCGAGCTGGACTGGCTTCGAGTTCGAGGGCGACCGACTCTCCGACCAGGATCCGGATCAGGACGAGATGCGCGCGTGGGCCTGCGCGTACGCGGCCGGCAGCCACTACGGCTGCGTCACTCACCTCGCCAACGGCAACAGCGACGTCGCCATGCTCCAGTGCCAGCAGGTGATGAATCCGATCGTCCCGCAGTTCTGGGGCGCCCACGGGGGCGCCCTGCCGACCGTCGTCGGCGGCGATCTGAATCTCTCGTTTGGCGGCAACCCCGATGTGCAGGACTGCGTCCCCCCGGCCTGGTTCCGCAAGGGTGACGACGACGTGCAGCACATCATGGCCACCGACGACTTCACGTTCGATTCCACCGAGCTCATCCCGATGAGCTTCACCGACCACGACGCCTGGCTGGTTCGCCTGCTCGCGCCGTGATCGGGTCGGCGCCGCTCTCTACTCGAGGCCGGCGTCCTGGAAGCGGTGGAGGAAGCCGTGCGGGCCGGCGTCACCGAGGGAGTTGCACACCGGGGAGGCGGAGCCGGGTGGGCAGTCGACGTCGCGGTCGTAGGACCAGTAGTGGACGCCGGCGAGGCCGTTGCCGATGACGAAGCTGGCCACCTCGTTCACGTCGGGCAGCCTGAACACGTTGCTCTGCACGTCGTTGCCGCCGATCATCGGGGTCAGCTCGATCCGGGAGAACGGAACGCCGTGGCTGGCGTTGAGGTTCCGGGCGGCCTGGATGGCCGACTGACCCATGTCGCAGGTGCCTCCGGCGACCACGCAGACGAACGGGCTCGGTCCGCCGTAGTCCATCGTCATGAGGTTGATGGTGACGAAGCTGGGGACGCCGCCGAACACGGTCTGGACCGCCTGCAGGGTCTGGATGCCCTTGATGTTGAGGCTCTCGCTGCCGTCGGTGTTGGCCAGGGTCGCGATGGTCAGGCTGAAGCGCAGCCCCGGGTGCGCGTCGTGGGCGACGTCGATGCGGCGGACCAGCTCGAGGATGTCGGCCTCCGACTGACCTGCCTCGATGTCGAAGTCGACACCGACGAGGTGGGGCGATAGCCAGCGGCCGAGGAAGGTCGCGAAGCCGGCGTCCGAGTTGCACGTGAAGGAGCCCGCGGCGCCGCCGGTCGACAGGATGTAGTCGATCCCGGCGCCGTCGAGGAGTGGCACGTTCGCCGCGGCGAGCGTCGCACCCGGGACGCCGCCCCAGTTCTCGGTCCCGCACTGGCCGGTCGCAAAGGCGAGGGTGATCGCCCCGGCGCCGTTGGCCGTCATGTCGTTCGCGAGCGGCGTCCGCGTGCCCGGCACCAGGGTCGACACGACGTTGGTGTTGAAGTCCATGTTGATGCTGGTGTCCTTGTAGGCGCCGAAGATGAACCCGGGGGCGGTGCCTCCGCCGTCACCGCCGCCGTCATCGCCGCCGTCGTCGGTGCCGCCGTCATCGCCGCTGTCATCGGCGCCGCCGTCATCGCCGCCGTCATCGCCGCCGCCGTTGCAGTCGGCGAGCCGCCACAGGGCCGGGACTGCGGGCGGCGTCCAGTCGGGCTGGCTGGTGTGCGCCTGGATGCACTCGTAGACGCTGCCGCCGAACGTCACCGCGGCGCCGACCGCGAAAGGCGTCGACGTCGCCCACGGGGTCGCGGCGTTGCAATCGACCGCGGCGAGCTCGACCCGATCGACGGAGCTCGTATCGTCGGTGGCGCACGCGGCTCCGCTGCACGCGATCACGGACAGGACGAGCGACAGGCTGGCTTGATTTCTCACGGTAGACCTCCAGTGACTGGTTGACGATGGCTGGCTCGGGTCGAGTGGCTCACTCGACCCAGGCGATCCGGCTGCTCCGTCCGTCGGGGGCGCGCGTGCGAAGCGCGACTCGACCGGAGACCGCGACAGGCCCGGCGTACGCGACCCAGGTGGTGCCGTCATCGATCGAGTACTCGATGGGCAGCCCGGGGAAGCGCACGCTGGCGCGGAGCGTGCCGCCCGTGATCACGGACCCCGGCGGCGGGATGCGGTAGTTCACCCCGATCGCGTCCGGCAGCTCGCCGCGCAGGTCCACCGCGCGATACGCGCCGAGCCGGGGCAGGACCTCCTGTCCGAGGCGGCTGGCGAACCTTGCCCAGCTCTCCGGCATGTCGGCCGGCTCGGCCGGCTCGGGGTTCCACGCTCTCTCCGCGACCCCGAGCAGCTTGGGGAACGCGAAGTACTCGAGCAGCTCGGGTGTCTTCAAGTTCTCGCCCCAGAGGAGGCCGTGCATGCCGAGGATGTTCGCCTTGCCGGCCTCGGTCAGCCGCTCCTTGCCGTCCCAGGTGGACGGGTCGATCGGATTGCCCATCCGGTCGTGGGTGGCGTTGGCGTAGATGTCGAACGGGCGGTACTCGAAGGTCTTCTTCTCGTCGACGAAGTTGGCCCAGTAGTAGCCGGGCTCGTCGGGGTCCTTGCCGTAGGCAAGGTCCATGTAGAGGTTCGTCGCGTGCGAGAGGACGACGCGGTAGCCCTGGTTGGCGTAGCGGTAGGCGTCGTCCTCGCGGCCCCAGCCCCACACGTTGCTCCACGGCATCGGCACGAAGCCGTCCAGCGCCAGGCCGCCGTGGATGATGTCGTCCCATCCGGTCATCTCGGCGCCGGTCGCCGTGATGATCTGGTTCCAGCGGGTGAAGAAGAGGTCGAACAGCTCCGGGTCGGTCATGCCCCGGGTGGCGGGGTTCGCCTGGCACGCGGGGGACCCCTGCCACCAGGTGTTCGCCGCCAGACCGGGCAGCTCGTCGCCGCCGCCGTGGATGGCGACCAGCCTCGCGCCCGGGACCGCGTCGTAGCGGGCCTCGATCTCGGCGACGACGGCGGTCAGGAAGGCGTACGTGCTGTCGAGGCACGGGTTCGCGAAGTTGTCGGTGTACCCCTGCACGCTGGTGTGAATCGAGGTGTCGTCCGGATCGAACAGACGAAACTCGGATGCCTTCACCGGATCCGATTCCTCGAGCACCCGGTGGCGATGCTCCATCGCCAGGACGGCGGCCCGGGCGTGGCCGGGCACGTCGATCTCCGGGATCACGTCGATGTGCCGCTCGGTGGCGTAGGCGAGGATCTCCTCGAAGTCCCGGGCGGTGTAGTACCCGTCTCCCTCGCCGACGAAGTTGACGGTCGCGGTCTCGAATCCCTGGTAGGTCGGCGCCACGCCCCCGTTGGCGTCGGCCTCGGAGACCGGCTTGGCCGCGATTCCATCTCCCGGCTCGAGGTCGTTCCCGGAGCCCAGCCCGACGTGGAGCATGTCGAGCTCGGCCCGATCGTGTCCGCGGCGGGCGCCGAAGCTGGTCAGCTCGGGGATGCCCGGGATCTCGAGGCGCCAGCCCTCGTCGTCGGTCAGGTGGAGGTGAAGCTTGTTGAGCTTGTAGTACGCCATCAGGTCGAGCAGCTTCTCGACCGTCTCCTTGGGCTGGAAGTGGCGCGCGACATCCAGGTGCATGCCGCGGTAGACGAAGCCGGGCGCGTCGGCGATGTGCACCTCCGGCAGGGTGATCTCGCCCGGGCGCCCCTCTCGATCGGCCGCGGCCAGGTCCGCGTCCACCGGCACCAGCTGGCGGAGCGTCTGGATCCCGTGGAACACGCCGGCCGCGTCGCTGCCGCGGATCCGGATCTGCCCGCCCTTCACGTCGAGGAGGTAGGCCTCGGCGTCGCGGCTGCCGTCGCAGTCGATGTCGAGGTCCGGGTCGACCGCGAGCCGGATGGTCGCGGCTCGGTGGTGATCGTCGGCCTCCTGCAGGGCAACCGATCCGGCCAGGACGTCGTCGAGGGCCGACGCGAGGTAGGCGGCCTCGCTCGCGAGCGCGCGCGGGTGCTCGATGACCAGGTGCCCGCGCAGCGTCACGTGCCCCGACCCGGGCTCGACCCGGCGCGGGGTCGGCAGGAGCCGATCCGCGAGGCCGAGCTCGCGGCGCGGTGGATTGTCGGCGTGGCGCAGCGCCGGGGTCTCGACCGGCGCCACGTCGCCGTCGAACCGGGTGGTCTGCCTCGGGTCGGACGCGTCGATCGAGGCGGTGGCCGGCACGAACGCGGCCGCGCCCGCCGCTTCCCCGTCGAAGGCGATGTGAAAGCCGGCCGGTGCGTCGGTGCGCAGGATGGCCCAGGCCTCGGCGAGGACGGTGAAGGAGCGCCGCTCGCCCGGGCCGATCGGCGTGAAGTCGGCCAGCGGCTCGAGGACGTCGAAGTCGCCGCTGCCGGCCACGTCCGCCTTCGCGATCCGGATCCCCTGACCGGCGAGGTCCTGGACCGCGGTGTCGTCGCCCTGTCCGTCGTCGAGGACTCGCCGCACGAAGCTGAAGTAGAGGTGCCAGCCGGCCGCGCCGAGCGCGCCCGGGCCGTGGTTCTCGATGGTCAGCTCGGAGCGAAAGAACGCCCCTCCTGCCGAGTGATCGACCGGCCGCCACTCGACGGAGACGTTGGCCGGCTCCGCGGCGACCCGGTCGTCGGCCTCCCCCCCACGACCGATGTCGACCGGGTCGCCGCGACCGACAAGATCGCCCGTCGCCCCGCCATCGCATCCCGACAGCGCGATGCCACATACCAGAACAGGCAGCGTGAACCGCTTCATGGTCCCCTCCATGGCTCGAGCGATCACCGGGCGTGGCCACGCCCGGCAGGTCATAGACGCTCCGCGGGCGGTCGCCGGCGCGGAGAGGGCCCGGTCACGCCGGGCCGGATTTCAGGCCCCGATCGAACGCCGCGACGGGCCCTCGGCGAGAAGCGCGCGCAGCTGGTCGGCGACCTGCTCGGCGGTCGGACCGACGATGACCTGCACGCTGCCGGGGGCGAGGCGGACCACGCCGCGGACGCCGAGCTGCTTCAACGCCGCCTCGTTCACCAGCGCCGCGTCGGCGACCGACAGGCGCAGCCGGGTGGTGCAGGTGTCGATCTCGCGCACGTTGCCGGCGCCGCCGAGCGCGTCGAGCATGGCACGCGCCCGGCCGTCGTCGCCGGTCGCGCCGCCCGGCGCCGCCGCACCCGCCCGCCGCGCCCGCATCACCTGCTGGATCTCGTCGGCGATCTGGTCGGCGAGCGGCCCGATGACGATCTGCACGCTGCCGGGCGCGGGGCGGAGCACGGCGCGCGCGCCGAGCTGCTTGACGGCGGCGTCGTCGACCAGGGCGCTGTCGAGCACGGACAGGCGCAGCCGGGTGGCGCAGGCGTCCACCTCGCCGACGTTGCCGGCCCCGCCGAGCGCGACCAGGTAGCGATCACCGCGGCTCGCGGCGATCGCCGGCAGGCGCAACGAGTCCACCGCCAGCCCGGGCCCGATCGCGACCCCCTCGCCCTCGCGACCGAGCGTCTTCAGGTCGAACCGGACGATGACGAAGCGGAACAGGCCGTAGTAGGCCGCGAAGTAGATCGCGCCGATCGGCAGGAGCAGGATCGGGTTGGTCGACTTGCTGTAGTTGAGGACGTAGTCGAACAGCCCGGCCGAGAACCCGAACCCGAGCTTGACGTCGAGCAAGCTCATCACGACCAGCGCCAGCCCGGTCAGCGCGGCGTGGATGAGGTAGAGCACCGGCGCCAGGAACATGAAGGCGAACTCGACCGGCTCGGTCACGCCGGTGAGGAACGAGGTGAGCGCCATCGACAGGAGCAGGCCGCCCACCATGCGCCGCTCGCGCGTGGCCGAGCGATACATGGCGAGGCACGCGGCCGGGAGGCCGAACATCATGATCGGGAAGAATCCGGCCATGAACGCACCGGCGCCGGGATCCCCGGCGAAGAAGCGGTTCAGATCGCCGGTCACGCCGTTGTAGTCGCCGACGATGAACCAGGCGATGTTGTTGATGATGTGATGCAGCCCGGTGACGAGCAGGAGGCGGTTGAGGAAGCCGTACACGAACAGGCCGACCTCGCCGGCGGCGAACACCGAGCGGCTGAGCGCATCGAGGCCCGACGTGACATAGGGCCAGCCGAGGCCGAACAGGAGCCCGAGGCCGACGCACAGGAAGCCGGTCACGATCGGCACGAAGCGGCGCCCGCCGAAGAACGCCAGGTACTCGGGCAGCTTGATGTCCTTGAACCGGTTGTACATGGCGCCGGCGATGAGGCCGCACAGGATGCCGACCGGCACCCCGATCCGGGTCACCAGCTGCTCCTTGAACTTCGAGACGGCCAGGTCCTTCGCGGCTCCGGCGAGCCCGTGCAGGACGTCCGCCGGCACATCCACCAGGGCCACCGCCGCCTTGATCGTGATGAAGAAGCCGACCGCGCCGGCCAGGCCGGCGGCGCCGTGGTTCTCCCGGGCGAAGCCGACCGCGACGCCGATGGCGAACAGGATGCCGAGGTTGGAGAAGATGGCGTCGCCGGCCGCGGCGACGAACGGCATGTCGAGGAGGTCCGACTGGCCCAGCCGGAGCAAGAGCCCCGCGATCGGCAGGACCGCGATGGGCAGCATCAGGGCCCGGCCCAGCTTCTGGAACCCAGCAAACGTGTTGGTCACCGTCACCATGGCTGTCCTCCGCTCACTCGTGATGGGCCGCCATGCCCGGCCAGGTGCTCATGACCAGGGCGCGCACCGCCGCGCTGCTGTCCAGCTCGAGCGCCCTTCCGGCCACCTCCGCGCAGCGAGAGGCGGTGACCGTGCGGAGGAACGCCTTCAGCTCGGGGATCACCGCCGGTGCGATCGACAGCGCGCGGACCCCGAGGCCAACCAGGATCGGTGCCGCGCATGCGTCGGCGGCGGCGCCGCCGCACACCGCCACCGGGCGGCCGCGCGTGCGCGCCCCGGCCACCGTGCTCGAGATCAGGCGCAGGACCCCCGGGTGCAGGCTGTCGAGCTCCCCGGCCACGTGCGGGTTGGCGCGGTCCATCGCGAGCGCGTACTGGGCGAGGTCGTTGGTGCCGATCGAGAAGAAGTCGGCCTCGCCGGCCAGCTGCTCGGCCAGGAGCGCGGCGACCGGCACCTCGATCATGGCGCCCAGCTGGATCGGTCGGGACACGCCGAGCGCGCGGCGCTCCTGGTCGACGATCGCCCGCACCGCGCGCAGCTCGGAGACCGCGGCGATCATCGGCACCAGGATCCGGCACACGCCGGCCGGCACCACCCGCAGGATCGCGCGGATCTGCGCGCGCAGGAGATCGGGATGGCGCAGCGACAGCCGCACCCCGCGAACGCCGAGGGCGGGGTTGTCCTCGCGGACCGACGGCAGATAGGCCAGCGGCTTGTCGCCGCCGGCGTCGAGGGTGCGGATGACGAGCGGCCGGCCCTCGAGGGCGTCGGCGATCTCCTGGTAGCGAGCCAGCTGCTCGTCCTCGCCCGAGGCGGTCAGCCGGTCGAGGAACAGGAGCTCGGTGCGGAGAAGCCCGCAGCCGTCGGCCCCGTGCTCGAGCGCCGCGGCGGCGTCGGCGGCGTGGCCGAGGTTGGCGCATACCGCGACGGCGATGCCATCGGCCGTGACCACGGGCTGGTGCGCGGCGGCCAGGTCGGTGCGGCGGCGGGCGGCGCGCGCGGCGAGGTGGTCGCGGGCGGCCTGCCGGGTCGCGGTCGCCGGGAACACGCGCACCTCGCCGCGGTCGCCGTCGACCAGGATCGGCGCCCCGTCGGGCACGCGCAGGACGGCGCTGCCGATCGCGACCACCGCCGGGACGCCCATGCCGGCGGCGAGGATGGCGACGTGCGAGGTGGGCCCTCCGCGCGCCGTGCACAGCGCGGCGAGGCGGCCGGCCGGCACGGCGGCGAGCTCGGACGGCAGGAGCTCGTCGGCGATCAGCACCGCGCGCGCGGGCAGCTCGTCCGGAAGCCGGCCGGCGCGGCGCCCGGCCAGCCGCGCCAGCATGCGGCGCTCGAGATCGTCGAGGTCGCCGGTGCGCTCGGCGAGTCGCGGGTTGCCCAGGCCGCGCAGCACCGCCGCGACCTGGCGGAGCGCCACCCGCCACGCCCACGCGGCGCTGCGACCGGCGGCGATCTCGCGGCCGGCCGCCTCGACCAGCGCGGGATCGTCGAGCAGGTCGAGATGAGCGCGGAAGATGTCGCGCGCGGCCGCGTCGCCGCGAGCTCCGGCGCCGGCGATGGTCTGCTCGATCTCGCGGGCGAGGTCGGCGAGGGCGGTCGCGAGCCGCTCCTGCTCCACGGCGATGCCGGCGCCGTCCCGCGCGGGCGCCACCGTCGAGTCATGCTGGTCCAGGCGCACGGCCTGGCCGACGGCGAGGCCGCCGGCGGCCGGCGATCCGACCAGGAGGATCTCCTCGCCGGGGCCGAACCGATCGGCGTCGGCCTTGGCCTCGTCGTCGTCGGCGGCGTCTCGTGCGGGGCGCGATGCGAGCCGGTCGCCAGGTCCGCCGACCACCAGCGCCGTCAGCGTGGCGACCGCCGCCTGCGAGCTCGGGCCGGTCGCCACGATCGCGAGGTCGTCACCGCAGCGCGCGTCCAGGGCCATGAGCGAGACCATGCTCTTGCCGTCGGCCGAGCGCGGGCCGCACACGACCGTCACCGTACCGGCATGCTGTCGGGCTCGACGGGCGAACGCGGCAGCGGGGCGGGCGTGGAGCCCGTGCGGGAGGAGGAGCTGCGCGCGGCGCTCGGCCATCCCGCTCGCGCTCGCGGCCGCGGCGCTCGCGGTCGGGTCCCGATCGCCCCGCCGCGCGATCGCCAGCAGCATGTCACCGACCGCCACCTCGCGGTCCTTCACCCGTTCGACCACCGCGTGGCCGTCGCCGTTGACCAGGAGGATCGCGGTGTGCAGGCTCCGCGCCCGGCGCGCGATCAGGTCCATGTCGAAGCCGATGAGCGGGTCGCCGGTCCGCACCCGCCGCCCGCGCTCGACCAGGACCCGGAATCCCTCGCCCTGCAGATCGACGGTGTCGACCCCGATGTGGAGCAGCACCTCGGCGCCGTCGTCCGCGCGCAGCGTGCATGCGTGATGGGCGCGGTGGACCGACACGACCACGCCGTCGCACGGCGCGCACAGCTCGCTCGACGTGGGATCGATGGCCACCCCGTCGCCGACCAGGCCCTCGGCGAACGCGGGGTCGGGGACCTCGTCGAGGCCGGTGGCCCAGCCGGCGAGCGGCGCGGCCAGCACGAGCGCGCTCATCGATCACCTCGCGCACCTCGCGCGGTCCGGCCGAGCGCCGCGCGCAGGTTGCCGCCGGCGCCGGCCAGCGCGGCGTCGATCTCTCCGTCGGACACGCCGGCCAGGGCGAGCACGGCGCGCTTGACGTCGCCGTGGCGGGCCAGGGCATCGGCCGCCGCGGCGCGATCCACGCCCGCGATCGAGGCGACGATGGCGGCGCGGCGCTGGCGCAGCTTTGCGTTCGCGGGCCGCACCTCGATCATCAGGTTGTCGAACACGAAGCCGAGGCCGATCATGACGGCGGTGGAGAACAGGTTGAGCAGCACCTTCTGCGCCGTGCCGGCGGCGAGCCGGGTGGAGCCGGCGATGACCTCCGCGCCGGTGGACGCCACCACCGCGTGCTCGGCGGCGAGCGCGAGCGGCGAGCCGGCCCGACCGGTGATCGCGACGCCGAGGGCCCCGAGCCGGCGCGCCTCCTCGACGACCGCGACGGTGTACGCGCTGTCGCCGCTGGCCGAGACGCCGAGCACCACGTCGGCCGCGCCGAGGTCGACCTCGCGCGCGCGGGCGCGCCCACCGACCGCGTCGTCCTCGGCGGCGGGATCCGGGGCTCGCTCGAGGCCGACCGCACCGGCCACGAAGATCGCGATGCGGGTGTCCGGCCAGTCGAACGTGGGCCCCAGGTCGAGGGCGTCGAGCGCGGCGATGAGGCCCGACGAGCCGGCCCCGGCGTACACCAGCCGGCCGCCGCCGAGCGAGAGCCGCCCGATCGCCGCTTGCACCGCTAGCTCGAGCGCCGGCATCGCCGCCAGACAGGCGGCGATCGCGCGGGACTGGCCGCTCCACAGCGCCTCGAGGACGTCGCCGGTGCTCCAGGTATCGAGTCCCTTGAACTGCCGGGCAGCATCCTCGGTGGCGCGGGTCATGGCTCTCCAGGTGGTATTAAAGTGGACTGCCTCAAGATACCGGCGTGCAACTGGACTTCAAGAAAAAAGCCGACCGTGGGCTCAGGCACATTTCAGCGCGCCGGTGAGCCAGGCCATGTGGACGTCATCTGGTGCGGGTTCCGGGTGTCCTCCCATGACCCACCCGCGAGCGGACCGCGCTTGCCGTGATGGTTCTAGATTGGTATCTTGCTGGCATATCACGGAGGAGACAGACCGATCATGGGCGTGAGCACCCTCGCTCCCTTCGACAAGGACGCGCTGTCCAGCGAGCTTCCGCTGCCGCTCTATCTCCAGCTCGCGCGCCACCTGCGCGGCCTCATCGTCGGCGGGACGCTCGGCCATCGCGACGCGCTGCCGAGCGAGCGCGAGCTGGCCGAGCGGTTCGCGGTCTCGCGCGTGACCGTGCGCAAGGCGCTGCGCGAGCTGTCCGGTGAGGGGCTGCTCGATCAAGTCCAGGGCGCCGGCACGTTCGTCAATCGCGCGCCTCACGTCGAGCAGCGCCTCTCCACCCTGACCAGCTTCTCCGAGGACATGGCCTCGCGCGGGCTGGTGGCCGGGTCGATCTGGCTCAACCGGATCGTCTCCGTCGCGACCCCCGAGGAAGCGCTCGCGCTCGGACTCAGCCCGGGCGCGAAGGTCAGCCGGATGAGCCGACTCCGCACCGCCAACGGCGCGCCGATGGCGCTCGAGCAGGCGGCGATCCCGACCCACTTCCTGCCCGAGCCGGTGGCGGTGGACGACTCGCTGTACGGGGAGCTGCGCCGCCGCGGCTTCGCCCCGTTCCGCGCCCTGCAGCGGCTCACCGCGGTCCGCTTGACCGCGGATCAGGCCGCGCAGCTCGGCGTGCCCGAGGGCGCCGCCGCCCTCTACTTCGAGCGGCGCACGATGCTCGAGGACGGCACCCCGCTCGAGTTCGTGCGCTCGCAGTACCGCGGCGACGCCTACGACTTCATCGTCGAGCTCAACCTCGCCGGCGGCAGCCGGTTCCAGGACGTGCTCCGGTGACGCCGGGGAGGCCGGGGACGCCGGGGACGCCGGGGAGGCCGGGGAGGCCGGGGACGATCGAGGCCGCGCCGCTCGCCGCCATGACCCGCGAGGCCGCCCAGGCGGCGGCCGCGGCGCGCCGCCAGATCGACCGATGCGCCGGCGGGTTCGCCGAGCTCGGCGCGCGCCTCCGCCGGCGGCCTCCCCGGTTCGTGGTCACCTGCGCGCGCGGCAGCTCCGACCACGCGGCCAGCTACGGCAAGTACCTCATCGAGACCGCGCTGGGTCGCGCGGTGGCGTCGGTCGGGCCGAGCATCGCGTCGGTCTACCAGCGCCGCCCGCTCGAGCTCGGCGACTGTCTGTTCGTGACCGTGTCGCAATCCGGCCGCAGCCCGGATCTGCTCCGCCTGACCGAGGCGGCCCGCGCCAGCGGCGCCCTGGTCGTCGGATTCATCAACGACGAGAGCTCGCCGCTGGCCGACCTGTGCGACGTGCCGCTGCCGCTGTGCGCGGGCGAGGAGACCAGCGTGGCGGCGACCAAGTCGTTCCTCCTGTCCGGCCTGGCCTTCCTGCAGCTGGTGGCCCACTGGAGCGCGGAGCCGGGCCTGACCGACGCGGTGGCGCAGGTCCCCGACGCGCTCGAGGCGGCGAGCCGCCTGGACTGGTGGCCGGCGCTCGCGCCGCTCGCCAGCGCGACCAGCCTCTATGTGCTCGGGCGAGGCACCGGCCTCGGCGCCGCCCTCGAGATCGCGCTGAAGCTGAAGGAGACCTGCCGGCTGCACGCCGAGGCGTTCAGCACCGCCGAGGTGCTGCACGGCCCGCTCGCCCTGGTCGATCGCGGCTTCCCGGTCCTGGTGGTCGGCCAGCGCGACGACTCCGCCGACACCACGCGCCGCGCCGTCGCCCGCCTGGTCGAGCTGGGCGCCCAGGTCAGCTCCACGCTCGAGGTCACCGGCGCCGGCGTACTGCCCGCGCTCCCCACCGCCCCGGCGGCGATTGCGCCTCTGTGTCACGTGCAGAGCTTCTACCTGGCAGTGCACCGCCTGGCCGCGGCGCGCCACCTCGACCCGGACGCGCCAGCGCATCTCCGCAAGGTGATGGAGACCGTGTGATGCGCCGCCTCCTCGCCGGCGCGCGCCTGTTCACCGGAGACCGCATGCTCGACGGTCACGCGCTCCTGACCGAGGGCGAGCGAATCACCGCCGTGCTCCCCGTGTCGGAGGCGCCCGCCGATGTCCAGGTGCGCCGC
Organism: Kofleriaceae bacterium; assembly: GCA_035489015.1. Lineage (GTDB taxonomy): Bacteria > Myxococcota_A > Polyangia > Haliangiales > Haliangiaceae > DATFRY01. The sequence goes on from DATHKR010000038.1 coordinate 39,613, forward strand.
TTGCCCGCCGACACCCTGCTCGTGCCCGGCTTCCTCGACGTCCAGGTCAACGGCGCCGGCGGCGTGCTGTTCAACGACACCCCGACCGCCGAGGCCGCGCTCGCCATCGCCGCCGTCGTCCGCCGCACCGGCACCACCGGCATCCTGCCCACCTTCATGACCGACGAGCGCGACAAGATGCGCCAGGCATGCGACGCCGCGGTCCAGGCGCTGGCCCACCCGCGCGGCGGCGTGCGCGGCCTGCACCTGGAGGGCCCGTTCCTCGCCGTCGAACGACCGGGCGTGCACCCGCCGGAGTGGATCCGCCGCCCGGACGCCGAGGACATCGACGCCCTCGTGGCCCTGGCAACGGACCGCATCGCCCCGAGCGGCCGCCTCCTCCTGACCGTGGCCCCAGAGACCATCGACGACCGCGACATCGAGCGGCTCGCCGCGGCCGGAGTCACCGTCGCCGCCGGCCACACCGCCGCGACCGTCGAGCGAACCTGCCAGGCCCTGGCAGCCGGCCTGCGCGGCTTCACCCACCTCTTCAACGCCATGCCGCCCCTCGTCAACCGCCACCCCGGACCGGTGGCCGCCGCGCTCGCCGACCCCGACGCCTGGTGCAGCATCATCGCCGACGGCCACCACGTCCATCCCGCGCTCCTCCGCCTCCTCGTCCACATAAAGCCCCAAGGCAAGGTCATCCTCGTCACCGACGCCATGCCACCCAGCGGAACCGACGCGACCTCGTTCAACCTCTTCGGCCGCACCGTCCTCCGCCATGACGGACGCCTCGCCACCGAGGACGGAACCCTGGCCGGCGCCGACATCGACATGGCCACCTCCGTGCGAAACTGCGTCGACCTCCTCGGCCTGCCCCTGGAGGAAAGCCTGCGAATGGCCTCCCTCTACCCGGCGCGCTACATCGGCCTCGACCGCGAGCTCGGAAGCTTGACCCCCGGCCATCGAGCCGACCTGACCCTGTTGCGGCCCGACCTCACCGTACTGGCCACCTGGGTGGCCGGCGAGGAGGAGTGGTACGGCCGCGATGGCGAGGGCGACGGCGAGGGTGAAGGCCACGGCGAAGGCCGCGGCAACGCGCCCTGAGATGGTGGCCGGGCCCGATCGTCTCGGCCGTTTGCCGTGGAGGTGATGGCGCTCGAATCGATCGGCGCGCTGGCCTACCTGGCGGACCCGCCCGCGGCGCGCGCGATGGTCGAGGAGACAACGGTCAGCCTCGGAGGCGCGCCGGGTCGACGGAGAACCCGAGACAGAGTGCCATTCTGTTCTTGACGGGTTCGATGGCAGAGCTCGTCGGCCGCCGCGATGGTCGAGCAGATGTTGCGTGAGACGCGGCGAGTGCCGCGCTGGCCGACGATCTCGCGGCGGGGCATTTTCGTCGGTGTCGACGAGCCAGTCCGCGGAGCCTGGTGCGGCCGGTGGAGTCGAAATTCGCCGTGCTATGGACGAAGTATGGATGGGGAGTCGTGGAGGAGAGTGCACGGCGAGCTGACCCGGCTCGCCGCCGCGCGGTGCCAGCATGATGCCGAGGAAGCGCGCTGGTTGATGGCCGGCAAGCGGGTACGGGTTCACGAGCCGCTCGGCTTCGGCTCCTTTCTCGAATATCTCGAACGGCTCTTCGGCTACGGGCCGCGCCTGGCGCGCGAAAAACTGCGCGTGGCCGAGGCCATGGCCGCACTGCCCGCGCTTGGCGAGGCGCTCGCGGCCGGGGTGCTGTCATGGTCGGCGGTCCGCGAGATCTCGCGGGTGGCCGCGCCGGACACCTGCGACGAGTGGATCGCGGCGGCGCGCGGAAGTTCGGTGCGAGAGGTCGAGGAGATCGTCTCCGGCCGCCGTCCCGGCAGCCGACCGACCGACCCCGCCGACCCGGCCGCGAGGCGACACATTCTTCGCCT
>DATHKR010000039.1:0-41161 GCA_035489015.1 Kofleriaceae bacterium
GGCTCGCCGCCGCGCTGAGCGCTCGCTTGTGCAGCGACGCCGCCGACGCCGGCGCAGACTGGCTCGACGTGTTCGACGGCGCCTGGCCCGCCTTTCCACGCGGCGGTGACGACGGGGACGGAACAGCGACCGCCGGTGGCGGCGCGGCCGGGGCCACCGGCTCCGGCTTTTTCGTCGCGCCGCCCGACCCGCCCGACCCGCTCTCGCCGGCCGACTCGAGTTGCTTCGAGTCGCCCGACGACGCAGGTGCATCTCGATCCGCCGGCGCCGTCCTGCCACTCGCGGCGCCACCCTCGCGCAGCCCGAGCGCCGCGCTGCCGACGTCCTCGTCCTGCTTCGTCGCGTCAGCCGGCGCCGAGCGATTCGCGCGCTCCTCGCTCGAGCTGACCCGCCGGCGAGGCGTCTTGCTCGCGACCACGGAGTCCTTCTGCGCCTCCTCGCCGCGCTTTGCCAGATCGCCCTCCCGAGCCAGCTCCCCGTCATCCAGCGCGGCCGGCTGCTCTTGCGGCGCCAGCGCCGTGGTCGGCTCCGGCGCGGCGGCCGCGGACGCGCCGGGCGCGCCGCCCGGCTGGTCGGCCGCGATCCCGTCCGCCCCTCCGGCAACCGGCGCGGTCGCCGGTGCCTCAGCGTGCTCGCGCGGTCCCAGGTCGGTCCCCTTGCGCGCGACCAGCAGCCCGGCGACCCCGGCCAGGAGCACGATCGACGCCGCCGCGGCCAGGCCGGGATGCGCGATGATCGGCTGCATCCACGAGCGCAGCCGCGCCCACAGGCCCGGCTCCGCATCCGCCGATCTCGCCGCGGCCGCCTCGCGCCGCCCACCCACCGGCCGCACCGATTGCGCCGCCTGGGCCAGGAGCTGCGCGCTCAGCCGCGGGGCCGGCTCCTCGTCGGCCAGCGATCCGAAGAGCGAGCGCACCTGCTCCATCTCGGACAGCTTCCTGGCCAGCGCCGGATCCGCCGCCACCCGGGCGCGCACCGTCCGCTCCTCGTCGCCGTCCAGCTCGCCGTAGACCAGAGCCACCAGATCGTCGCCGTCGGCCGGCGGAGCCCCGCCGGTGCCGCGCGGGTCCTGTCGCCCACCACCGCTCACGGCATCGCCTTGGCCATGTCCTTGTACTCGTCGAGCTCGAGCCGCAGCTTCTCCAGCGCGTAGCGCATCCGGCTCTTGACCGTGTTCTCGGGCACGCCGACCACCACCGCGATCTCCTTGAACGGCATGTCCAGGAACTCGCGCATGAGGAACACCTCGCGCTGCTCCTCGGACAGCCGGGCCAGCGCGGAGTGCAGGCGGACCTGCAGCTCCTGGTTGATCGTCTGGCGATCCGAGGCCATCTCGTTGCCCGGGATCACGTCCAGGAGCGTTCCGCTATCTGCCAGGTTACTCATCGGTGCGTCGAGCGATTGCGCCCTGCGGTGCTTGGCCCGTCTCGACTGATCAACGCACAGGTTCCGCGCGATGGTGTAAAGCCACGTCGTGAACTTGGCCTGCCGCTGGTACGCCTCGGCGCCCTTGATCACGCGGAGGAACGTCTCCTGCAGGAGATCCTCGGCGGTCTCGCGCAGGCCGACGAAGCGCAGGATGAAGTTGAAGACCGGCTTGCGGTGCCGCGTCAGCAGCAGCTCGAAGGCCCTGACGTCGCCCTTTTGATAGGCGACCATGAGCACTTCATCGGCTTCGTCGCGCAGCATCGGGCTCGATCCCTGGACGGCCTACCACAGTATCCCATGGCCTCGAGCGGCGCAAACCCTCGAAACTGGCCGAAAGATGGGCTTCCGGGGGCGTCTTGCCCGGACCGCCTAGCGCCTCTGACAACGTGGACAATAGAACGTTGCGCGTCCTTGGATCACGACGCGCCGGATCCGACCGCCGCACCCCCGCCGCAGGCACGGCTCCCCCTCGCGCCCGTACACCCTCAGGTAGCCGGCGTTCTCTCCCTCGATCCCGGCGGCGTCGACGAAGTCGCGCAGGCTGGTCCCTCCGCGGTCGAGCGCGTGGCGCATGACCGCCCCGGCCGCGCGGACCAGCGCGCCGGCCCGCGCCAGGCCGAGGTCGCGCCCGCGCACGGTCGGCGCGATCCGCGCCAGCCACAGCGCCTCGCACGCGTAGATGTTGCCGACCCCGGCCAGGATCCGCTGGTCGAGCAGCAGCGTCTTCACCATCTGCGCGCTGCGCGCGACCGCGTCGTGGAAGAACCGCCCGCTCACTCGCTCGAGCAGCGGATCGAGCCCGAGCTCGGCCAGGGCCGGATGCTCGCGCCGCCGCTCGCCGCCCGGCGCGACGGTGACCAGCCCGAACCGGCGCGGATCCGAGTAGCGAATGTGACGCGACCGATCGAGCCCGAACACGACGTGGGTGTGCGGCGCCTTCGGCTCGCCGGCCGGCACCAGGCGCAGCCGCCCGCTCATCCCGAGGTGGACCAGCACCAGCTCGTTCCGCCCGGTGAACTCGAGCATGAGGTACTTGCCGTGGCGCTCGACCGCGCGCAGCGTCGCGCCGACCGCAGCCCGCTCCAGCCCGGCCCGATCGACCGGCTGGTTCATGCGCAGCGGCAGACCGCTGGTCCACACGTCCACCACGCGCCGACCGAGCGCCGGCTCGAGGGTGCGGCGCACGGTCTCGACCTCGGGCAGCTCAGGCAAAGCCACCTCCGTCGATCAGCGCGAGGGTCACCGCGGCCAGCTCCTCGATCGACAGCGTCTCGCCCCGGCGCACCCCGTCCACCCCGGTGTGGGCCAGCGCGGCGTCGACCGCCTCGCCCGGAAACCGCGCCCGCAGGGCGTTGCGCAGCACCTTGCGCCGCTGGCCGAACGCCGCGTGCACGACGTCGCGGAACTGGTCGGCGGTGCCGAGCGGCACCCGCGGCGCGCCGCCCGCGAGCGGCGTGATGCGAACCACCGCCGACTCGACCTTGGGCGGGGGCGCAAACGCGGTCGCCCGCGCGCGCACGATCAGCTCGACGTCGGCCCACGCGCCGATCAGGACCCCGAGCGCGCCGTACGCCGACGTGTCCGGCCGGGCCAGCAGCCGGTCGGCCATCTCGCGCTGCAGCATCACCACGATCCGGCTCAGCTGCTCGCGCTGCTCGATGAAGCGGAACAGGAGCGGAGCGGCGATCTGGTACGGCAGATTGCCGACCACGCCGACCGGCGCGCCGCGCCAGCGCGCGATCGCCGCCAGATCGTAGGTGAGCGCGTTGGCCGGGTGGATCTGGACGTTGTCGAGGTGGCCGAGCTCCTTCTCGAGGACGCCGACCAGGTCCGGATCGCGCTCGACCGCGATCACCATCCCGTCGGGCACGCGCTCGGCGAGGCGCATGGTCAGCGTGCCGAGCCCGGCCCCGATCTCGACCACCCAGTCCTCGTTGGAGTCGACCGCGGCGTCGACGATCGCGCGGTACACGCCCTCGGCGATGAGGAAGTTCTGCCCCCACGACTTCTTGGCGCGCAGGCCGTGGCGGCGCAGCAGCGTGCGCGGATCGGGGAACGGCTGGCTCGCGCTCGAGCTCATCGCGAGGCGGCCCGGGTCCCGGGCAGCGGCAGCGCCGAATCGGCGTGCAGGTCCCAGCCGGACCGCTCGCCGCGGGCGAGCCGCGCCGCCCCGGCCGCCGCGATCATCGCCGCGTTGTCGGTGCAGCGCGCCGGCGGCGGGATGTACACCCGGAACCCATCCTCGCTCCCGGCCGCGCTCATCTCGCTGCGCAGTCGCGAGTTGGCCGCCACCCCGCCGCACACCTGCACGTGAGCGAGCCCGGTGTCGCGCGCCGCCTGCCGGGTCTTGCGCACCAGCGCCTCGACCACGGTCGCCTGGAAGCTGGCGCAGAGGTCGGCCAGCGCCTGCCCGGTCGGCACGCCGTGGGCGCGCACGTGGACCAGCACCGCCGTCTTCAGCCCGCTGAACGAGAACTCGTAGCCGGTCTCCTTCTTGACCATCGGGCGCGGGAGAACCACCGCCTGCGGATCGCCGGTCCGGGCCAGCCGATCGACGACGACGCCGCCGGGATAGCCGAGCCCGAGCAGCTTGGCCACCTTGTCGAACGCCTCGCCGGCAGCGTCGTCGCGAGTGGCGCCGAGCTCGACGAGGACGCCGCCCGGCTCGACCCGGATGAGCGAGGTGTGCCCGCCGGAGACCACCAGCGCCAGGTGCGGCATCGGCGGCGGCTCCGGCTCGAGCTGCACGGCGCTGAGGTGACCCTCGAGGTGATGCACGCCGATGAGCGGGAGGCCGCGAGCGTAGGCGATGCCCTTGCCCATCTGCACCGCGACCAGCAGCGCGCCGATGAGGCCCGGCCCCTGGGTCACCGCCACGCCGCCGATGTCGTCGAGCCCGACCCCGGCCGCGGCCAGCGCCTGCTCCACCACCGGCACCATGTTCGCGACATGAGCCCGCGAGGCCAGCTCCGGCACCACCCCGCCGTAGCGGGCATGCATCTCCACCTGCGACGCGATCACGTCGCTGAGCGCGCGGCGACCTCCGTCGACCACGGCGGCCGCCGTCTCGTCGCAGGAGCTCTCCAGACCGAGGACGAGCATGCGCGGCGGACCATGGCCCAGCGCCGGGCGCGGTGCAAGGGGCGCCGCGGCGCCCGACTACATGTCCTGCAGGAGGTCGATGACCTGGTCGGCGCGCGCGCCCTCCGGGTCGAGCCGGAGGTACTCGTTGAAGGCGGCGCGAGCCTCCTCGGTCTGGCCGAGCGCGCGGTGGATCTTCCCCTTGATGTACCAGGCCGGCGCATGGCGTGGCTTGAGCTGGACCGCACCGTCGGCGGCGGGCAGGGCGCGGTTCGCCTCGCCCAGCCCGAGCAGCGCCTCCGCCTGGATCGTCATCGCCTGCGCGGTCGGCTGCAGCTGGCCCGCGCGAGTGGCGAGATCGAGCGCCGCGGTGAAGTCGCGGCGGCGACGAGCCCGCCTGGCCTCGTCGTAGAGCTGCTCGTAGGCGGCGTCCGGGGCGCGAGGGGTGAGCGAGGCCACCGCGCCTGCGGTCGGCACCAGCGCGGCAGAGGCGGGCGAGGGAATCGAGGACGAGTCGACGGTCGGCCGCGCCGACTCCGCGTCGAGCTCCGCCGCCGGAGAGACGCTCCCCGGAGAGACGCTCCCCGGAGACGTGCCCGGTGGCGAATCGCTTGCCGGCATCGCGGCGGCCCCTCCGCCCGCGCCGACACCCGACCCGCTCGCGACCGGAGCTCGCCCACCGCCCGGCGCCGACTCGACCAACGCCGCCGAGGTCGCGACCGACGACGCACGCGCGCCCTCCTCGCGAGCGCTCAGCCACCAGAAGAGCAGGCCGAATGACCCGCCGACCAGCGTGGCCGCCGCCACCGTGACGATGAACGCGCGCGCGAACGCAGGACCGGAGGCCGCCCGGATCATGCTCGACACCCGCGGAGCCGGCACCGCGTGCGCCTCGCCATCTGCCCCGGCGACCACGACCGGCTCCGATCGACCGACCGTCGGGGCCGGCTTGGCGATGGCGGGAGGCAGGGTCGGACTCCGCCGGGCAATGACCTCGACCACCTCGGCCGCCGCCGATAGCTCCTGATCCAGCTCGACCGACGGCCGCTGGTACCCGCGGCCGATCTCGCCCAGCATCCCGCCGCCGGGGACCCCGTACCCCGAGCGAGACATCCGCGACCCATCGCCCGGCTCGCCCTGCAGCGGAGCGACCCCGACCATCTCGCGGCCCTGATCATCCGAGTGACGAGAGAATCGCCGCGCCGCCACCTCTCCCGACACCGTGGCCACCTCGGCACCGAGCGAGGACTTGATCCCCGGATTGGATCGCTCCTCGCCGAGCGGAACCGGATCGGGCAGGGGCGTCTTGTCGGCGGTATCGGCGTTGTCGAAATTCTGATCGGAGACGTCGAAATCCGGCATGTCGCCGGCCAGTCCGTCGTCACCCGACCCCGACCGCGCGGCCGCCGCGCCTGCCGCCGACACAGGCTGCGCGCCGCTCGGCGACCGCGGCCGGGCCCCGACACCGACGGCACCGGTCATCCCCGCTGCGCCCGCCACACCCGACGCGCCCGACGCGCCCGCCACACCCGACGCGCCCGACGCGCCCGACGCGCCCGACGCGCCCGATGCAACCGGATGCGATCCGGTCACGCTGCGCGGCCTGAACTCCACGCGAGGCTCATCACCGATCTCGGATCCCACCGACGGCGAACCGGTCGGCGGCCGCGCCTTGATCGGCGCGCGCGGCGGCTCTTCTCCCGGCGAGAGCCCTTCGCCGGCCTGCCCGTTCCATCCACCGCGCCAGGTCGCCCCCCGGTTCCGCGGATCCGGGCCGGTCACCGCACCCGAAACCAGATCGCGAGGTCCTGTCACCCGACGGCTCCGCGCCTTCTCCGGATCCAGCAGCCCTGCGGGCTCGCGGCCGCCGTCCGCCACCCCGCCGGAGCCCGACGCCGGCGCCAGCTCGGCCACCCCATCCGATCCTGCCGTGGCCGCCCGGCTCGCTCTCGCCGGCCCGATCGGCGCGGCCGCGCTGCCCTGGGCGCCCGGGAGAATCGCCGCGGCCGGCCCCGACGCCTGCGAGCCCGACACCGGCGAGCCCGACGACGCGGACCCGACGCCCCAGTCGAACCGCGACCTGGGCACGGATCCCCAGGTCATCCCATCGCCACCATCGCCGACCGTCGACGCATCCCGCGCCTCACCACCCGACGAGAGGGCCGACGAGATGTCCGAAGCGGCGCGATCCACGTCCGACCCATTCGCCGGCGACGAGGGCTTGTCCGCCTCCAGATCATCGGCCGCCGACGGCCTCTCTTCCACCGCGAGGACCGACGTCGCCGAGACCGACGGCGAATCGGATGGCGTCACCTCTTCTTCCTCGAGCACGTCGGACGGCGAGACCTCCACGACGGCGATCTCCTCGCTCGGCGATCGCCGCCGGACCAGATCGACGCGCCCGAGCGCAGCCCCCTCCGCGGCAACAGCCGCCTTCGCGGCGACAGCCCCCTTCGCGGCCCCGTTGGCCGGCACCTTCGCGGCCCCGTTGGTCGGTCGATCCGCGAGCGCCTGGATCGCCGCCTGCACCTGCGACAGAGTCAGCCCCGAGGGCGGCGTCGGTGGCTCGTCCGCATCGATCGCGACCTCGTCGGGCTCCGTCTCCCCCCCGTCACCGGCGAGGTTCGGCCACACCTCCTCGACGGACGGCTCACCCTCCGACGAGTCCCACTCGGCCGCTGCCGCCGCCGCGACCTCTCCCGGGACCGGCTCCATCACCGGCAGCTCCGAGGTCGGCGGGATCTTCCGGCCCAGCCAGCCCTCGAGCGCGAGGTCGCCGCCGCTCTCGCCCGCCTCGTTCGCCGCCCCATCCACCTCGACCAGCAGCTCCTCGAAGTAGAGCCGGGAGACCAGCTCGATGCACTCCAGGTCGCCCACCCCGGCCAGGTCGAGCACGTCGAGCACCGAGCGCCGGCCGTCGAACAGCCGGAGGATGTGGTTGAGCTCGTCCGGCATGTCCGCCAGCCGCTCGGCCAGCTCCACCACGTCGACCTCGAAGCGCGTGGACAGCGGAGGGAGCTGCTCGATCAGCCGTCCCCACTCGTCGAGCCGGCGCATGCCCTCCATGAGCAGCCCCGGCGTCCCCATGTCGATCGAATCGTTGCGGCGCACCGTGCGGAACAGCAGCTCGAACTCGCCGTCGCTCCAGGTGAGCAACCGGTACACCGCGTCTGCGCCCTGCAGGTGGCCCGCCTCGGCGTCGATGACCGCGCCGCTGCGGAAGTAGATGGTGGCCTGCCGACCGTCCGGGCCGCTGAAGTGAATGAGCCCCGACTTCCGCCCGACCTCGATCGTCTGGATCAGATCGACCACGCCCATGTCGTGCAGCGTGCCGGCGAAGCGTGTGTTGGTGTCGCGCCGGGTCTCGATCGTGTCGCGTTGCTTCTTCTGCAGCAGCAACCGGATGCGAGTCAGGATCTCCTTGATGTAGATCGGTTTGGTCAGATACTCGTCCACGCCGAGCTCGAGCCCGCGGATCTTGCTTTCGATCTCCGTCTGCCCGGTCAGGAACACGAACGGCACCCGCGCGAGCTCCGGGTCGGCCTTGATCGCGCGACAGAGCTGGAAGCCGTCCATCTCCGGCATGTCCGTGTCGGAGATGATGAGATCCGGAAGCGCGACGCGCGCCTTCTCCAGCCCGTCGCGTCCGTTCACCGCGGTGGTGACGACGAAGCCGGCCTTGCGCAACGACACCTCGAGCACGCGTAAGCTGCGTGCATCCCCGTCGACGAGGAGAAGACTGCGCTTACCCATCGCGCTTCCCCGCTCGACTATGGCGCGACGCGACTTTCATGTGCCGCCCCCGCGCGCGCCTGGCAGGCGCGCCCTTCTACTAGTAGAATCGCGCAATTCTATCATGGGCACTCGGCTCGCGTTGGACTACGGTCAGCGACCCCGCTGGATCGAGCTCCCCGACGGTGCCCGCGTCGTGCGCGCGCCTACCCCGGACGCACCCGCACCCTCAGTCGACCACCTGCTCGACGCCGCCCTCGCCGCACCGATCGGCGCAGCTCCGCTCGAGCAGCAGGCCCGCGCCGCCCGCCGCATCCTGGTCGTGGTCAGCGACCACACCCGATCCGAGCCGCGCGCCGCGATGGTCGCCGCCGTCCTGTCTCGCATCCCGGCCGGAGCCGAGCTGACCTTCGCCGCCGCCACCGGAACCCACGGACCCACCCGCCTCGACTGGCTACAGCGAGAGCTCGAGCCGGCGCTCCCGCCCACGCGCGCCGCGCGCTGGCTCAACCACGACGGCGGCGATCGCGACAGCCTGGTCTCGCTCGGCACCACCCGGCGCGGCACCCCGGTCCTGGTCAACCGCGCGCTCCTCGACGCCGACCTGGTCGTCGCCACCGGCTGCATCATCCCGCACTACTTCGCCGGCTACGGCGCCGGCTGCAAGGCGCTCTTCCCCGGCCTCGGCGGCAGCATCGAGATCCGCATCAACCACGCTCACAAGCAGGAGCCGGGCGCGCGGGCCGGCGTGGTCGACGGCAATCCGTGCCGCGACGATCTGGAGGAGGCCGCCGCGCTGGTGCCGGGGCCGGTGTTCCTGCTCAACGCCGTGCTCGACGACGACGGCGCCACGCGCGCCGCAGTCGCCGGCGACACCCGCCTCGCCTTCCGCGCCGGCGCCGCGCTCTGCGAGCCGCTCTATCGAGTGCGAGCCCCGACCAGCCGCCGCGTGGTCGTCTCCGGCCGCCTCCCGGTGACCGGCAGCCTGTACCAGGCCTCCAAGCTGGTGGCCGCCGCGGCCCCGCTCGTCGCCCCCGGCGGCACCGTCATCCTGGTCGCCGAGTGCGGGCAGGGGACCGGCCCGGTCGCGACCGTGAACGAGGCCATCTACGCCATCGGCATCAAGCCCCGGCTCCCTGCCGACCACCGCGTCGTCCTGGTCTCCGACCTCTCGCCCGCCACCGTCGAGCAGACCTACTGCGAGTGGGCTCCGTCGGTGGAGGCAGCCCTCGCCGCCGCGGGAAGCGACCCGCCGACCGTGCTGCCGAGGGCCGGCTCGCTCCTCGTCGAGGCCGAACCGTGACCGACTGGAACGCGCTCCTCGCCGAGCAAGAGCTCCCGCTCGACCGGAACCAGCTTTCGCTCGTTGTCAAGTTTTTGACATTGCTCCACAAATGGACCGCCATCACCAACCTCGTGGCGACCTCGACCACGCCGCGAGACCTGGTCGAGCTGCACCTGGCCGACAGCCTCGCGCTCCTGCCGCACCTGGGCGACGCGGAGCGCCTCATCGACGTCGGCTCCGGCGGAGGCCTCCCGGGCCTCGTCCTCGCCATCGCCGCCCCCGATCGAGCCGTCACCGCCATCGAGCCCATCCACAAGAAGCACGCCTTCCTCGCCGCCGCGCGACGAGAGCTCGGCCTGGCGAACTTCACCTCCCTGCCCGAGCGAGACGACCAGCACCGAGCCCGCCCCGACTTCCGCCCGTTCGACCTTGCCGTCTCGAGAGCCGTCTTCGCCCCGGCGACCTGGCTCGAGCGAGGCGCCCAGCTGGTCCGCCCCGGCGGCCGGGTCCTGGCCATGGAGGGTCGCGAACCGATCGACCTCCCCGAGTCCGCCACCCGCCATCCGTATCACCTGGCCGATCGCGAGCGAGCCATCCTCGTCTGGACCCCGCCGAGCAAGCCCGAGCCGACCTGACCGCGCGCACACCTCATCGAGCCCCGCGCCCCCGCTCGCTTGTGATCCCCATGGCCGGCCGCTAGATTGCGCGCGTGTCATCGCTCGATGAGGCGCTGGCCGACGAGCTCCGCCAGCTGGAGCGGGCAGGCCTCCGCCGATCCCTCCGCCGCTGGGTCGGCCCCCACGGACCATGGCTCGAGCTCGACGGAGTCCGCCTGGCGAGCTTCTCGTCCAACAACTATCTCGGCCTGGCCGGCCACCCTGCCCTGACCCGAGCAGCCGTGAGCGCCCTGGAACGCGCCGGCCTCGGCGCCGGCGCCTCCCGCCTCATCGCCGGAAACCACGCCGAGCACGAGGAGCTCGAGCGCGACCTGGCCCGCTTCCACGCCAGCCCCGCCGCGCTGGCCTTCAACTCCGGCTTCCAGGCCAACGTCGGCATCATCCCGGTCCTGGTCGGCCCCGACGACCTGATCCTCTCCGACCGCCTCAACCACGCCAGCCTGATCGACGGCTGCCGACTGGCCCGGGCCCGGGTCCTGGTCTACGACCACGCCAGCCCCGGCCACGCCAACCAGCTCCTGGCCGCCCATCGCCATCAAGCCCGCCGCTGCCTCCTCGTCACCGAGTCCGTCTTCTCCATGGACGGCGACCGCGCCCCCCTGGCCGACCTGGCCGACCTGGCCAGAAGGCACGACACCTGGCTGATGGTCGACGAAGCCCATGCCACCGGAGCCCTCGGCCCCGGCGGCCGAGGCATCAGCGCCGACCAGGGAGTGACCCCCGACGTCCTGGTAGGAACCCTGGGCAAGGCCTTCGGCAGCTTCGGAGCCTACGCCGCCGGAAGCCAACCCCTCCGCGACCTCCTCCTCCACCGAGCCAGGAGCTTCGTCTTCACCACCGCGCTCCCCCCGGCCGTGGCCGCAGCCAGCCGCGCCGCCCTCGAGCTCGCCGCCGGCCCCGAAGGCGCCCGCCTGAGATCCGACCTCCAGTCCCGCATCGACCAGTTCCGCGACGGCCTCCAGTCCCGCAACCTCCTCGCCCCAAGAGCCGGAACCACCCCCATCTTTCCCATCCTCATAGGCGAGGAAACCACCACCCTCGAAGCCGCCCGCCGCCTCCAGGCCGCCGCCATCCACGCCCAGCCCATCCGCCCCCCCACCGTTCCACGTGGAACATCCCGCCTCCGCTTCGCCCTGATGGCCCTCCACACCCCAGCCCAGCTCGACCACGTCCTCACCGAGCTAACCAACCTCCGCCAAACCAACCACCTCCCCCCAGCCCCAACTCCCGCCCCCTGATCACCTTCACGCCGGCAGCCGCCCCGAGACCCATGCCCGGGTCCAGGCCCGGCACCCGGCCTCGATCGCCGCCGCGACGGCCGCAACCCCGGCGCGATGACTCTCGGCCGGCCCCGGCCCCGGCCCCCGATCCGCCCGAGGAGCCCAGGCCGGAATGCCGCGACTCCCGGCCGGCCAAGCATCGCTCCCCCGCACGAAGGTCGGCGACGCAACCGCCGCCCTCGGAGCCGGCCACAGCATCGGTCCCCGCACGAGAGCCCGCGACGGCTCTCGGGTCGAGGCCAAGCCCACCGCATCCGCCGCCCGAGAGCCCGCCTCCATCCGGCCTTCCCGGTCCAAGCCGTGCCGCCGTGGATCCCCTTCGCGACGACCAGCGGCCCGAGCGCCCGGCCCCCCAGGCCGGGGCCGAGGCCTCCTCGATCCTCCGAGGCCTCGCCTCGACCCTCTGCTGCGAGGCCCGCCACCCCCATCCATTCGCTCCGCGGGAGCCTTGGCCCGAGCGCCGGGTCCGTGCCCAGGCCCGCGTCGATCCGGCCGCGGGAGCCGCGACCCAAGCGTCGGGGCCAAGGCCAAGGCCCGCATCGATGCCCCCGAGACATCGCCCCGACCCTCTGATGCAAGGGTGGCCCCCGCTTCCATTCGCTCCCCGAGAGCGCGCCCCGACCTTCTCCCAACCTGACGCGCGGCCGCCCCCACCTCCATCCGCACCCGAGAGTCGCGACCCGTGCGCCCGGGACCAAGGCCCAAGCCTGCATCGATCCCGAGACATCGCCCCGACCCTCTGCTCCGAGGCCCCCCCCGATCCAGGGCGACCCGGAACCGCGCCCGAGAGCCGCGACTCAAAACCCGACCAGGGCATCGATCCGCCGCCAGAGCCCGCAACCCCTCATGGTCCCGGGCCTGGACGGCCCCCATCGCTCCCTCCGAGAACCCGCAGCCCGAACGTCTCTGAGTGAGGCCCCCCCGCCGATCTCCTCTCGAGAGCTCGCGACTCGAACCTGGTGCAAGGCCGGCCCCCGCAACACCCTCCGCGAAAGACCGCAACCCGAGTGCCGTGTCTCAGCGCCGGCCCCCGCATCGATTCCCCGCTCGCGACCCGAACCTCCGACCCGAGGCCCGCACATTCGTCCCCCCGCGAGGGACCGCGACCCGAGCACCTGACTCGGGGCCGAATCACGGCATGGATCGCTCGAGCCCGCGACCCAACCTCTGACGCGAGGCGGCCTCCCGCATCTCCCCCATCAAATCGGCGGAAAGGCCGAGGCCCACGACGGCCGTCCCCACGATCTCCACCCGGCATCCACGGCTCCGAGCCAACCGAGTCGTCCGCAACGAGACGGCGGACCGCCCGCTGGCCACGAAGCCACTCGACACCTCCTCGGTGCATCACTCGGCGCAGATCCCTCGGCCCATCGTTCCACGTGGAACACCCGCCTTCACGCCCCACCCTGGTGGCATCGCATCCCCCAGGCCCTGCGAGTGGGCGGCTCACTCAAGGCTCCCGAGCGAGCAATCCACCAGACCCACGACCTTGCCTTGCCTTCCCCATCGCCACCTCTTGGAGTCCCCCAGCGGCGAGCCCCACGGCCGGCCCCACTGCTGACCGCCCCGAGCCAACGCCACTGCCGCCGGCCGACCCCGACCATGCCGCGGATCCCGACCCAGCCATCTCGCGGTTCAGGCAGCTCGCCGCGACACCACCCCGCCTGCTCCGAAGCGACTCCAGGACTCTCCCGCCCAGCGAGCGTTCGGCGACCCGACGCCCCCGCGCTCCGGTGCGCACGTCGAATGACGCCGTGTTCGTCTGCCATGCCCCTCGCGAGACCCGGAATGCGACGGCCTTCCGAGCTCGCGCCCGACCGAAGACCCGCGAGCTCTCGCGCCGCGGTGATCATCGGATCGTTCCGGCCGCGCCGGCTCCAGTCCCGCGCGGCCACGAGCTCACCCGAGCCTGGACTCTTCGCCAAGCTCACCCGGCTGTCGACGCTCCTCTCGAGCCCGTCACGACCGGACGCCTGGCAGCCTCCGCGCCGCGGGCCACCTCAATCCGACCAGCGCCGTCTCATCACCACCGCGGTCCGGCTTCAGCCCGAGCGTCCCGAGGCGTCTCGACTCATCACCGGGCCAGACACGCCCGGCGCGCGGGCGTCCAGGCGCTCCTGTGTCGCGCGAGTGGTGGCCGAGAATCGCTGGTCGGCCGGCCCGGACCGACCACCGCGCGGGCGGCTGCTCTACACTGCGACGGCGCTGGATGAGCACGACCCGACCAATCCTTCGACGCGAGAGTGCTAGGCCCGCTCGGCCCGGGGCCGCCACCGGACGAGCTTCGCGCCGCGCGGGAGAACGTTCCACGTGGAACAGTCGAGTGCCGCCCCGATGGCCTGCGCCTCGCCGGTTCGACGCTGTCATCGGCGGCCCGGGCGTCGCCATCGCTGCGGTCGAAGCTTGCCGCACCCACCCCGATGACGGGTGCGGCAAGCCTCGCCCCCGATGCGGCGGCCGTGATCAGGACGGGCCGCCTTCATGACCCGGCTCTCGCCGGCTTCCTCCTGCACGTGAGCCTGTCCTCGCCCCCGCTGTGAATGGAGCTGTGATGACCTCGTCCCGGACGGAGCACTGGATCGAGCTCGACAAGCAGTACCTCTGGCATCCGTTCACTCCGATGCGGCAGTGGCTCGATGGCGAGCCGCTGGTCATCGAGCGGGCAGAGGGGAACTACCTCATCGACTCGGAGGGTCGCCGCTATCTCGACGGGGTGGCGTCCCTCTGGGTGAACGTGCACGGCCACAACCGTCCCGAGATCAACCGCGCGATTCGCGAGCAGCTCGAGCGCATGGCTCACTCGACGATGCTCGGGCTGGCTCACCCGACCGCCGCCGAGCTGGCCGAGCGCCTGGTCGGCTGCGCTCCGCCCGGCCTGGCCCGGGTCTTCTACTCCGACAACGGCTCGACCGCGGTGGAGGTCGCTCTCAAGGTCGCGTTCCAGTTCTGGCAGCTGGCGGGCCGCCCCGAGAAGCGGCGCTTCGTTCACCTCGAGCAGGCCTATCACGGCGACACGCTCGGGGCTGTCGCCGTCGGTGGCATCCCCGCGTTTCACGCCACGTTCGGCCCGCTCCTGCTCGAGACGCTGGCGGTCCCGACGCCGCACCCGTATCGCCACCCGTCGCGCGGAACGCCGGCCGAGATCCGCGACCAGTCCCTCGCCGCGCTCGAGTCGCTGCTGCAGGCGCGCGGGCACGAGATCGCCGCCTTCATCCTCGAGCCACTGGTCCAGGGCGCGGCCGGGATGCTGGTCCACCCGGACGGGTACCTGGCCGGCGCCGCCGCGCTCTGCCGCGAGCACGACGTGCTGCTCATCGCCGACGAGGTCGCGACCGGATTCGGGCGGACCGGGACTCTCTTCGCCTGCACCCAGGAACAGGTCACGCCCGACCTGCTCTGTCTGGCCAAGGGGCTGACCGGAGGCTACACGCCGCTCGCCGCCACCCTTATGACGCACCGCGTCTACGAGCAATTCCTGGGCGCCCGACCGGCCGAGCGGCGCACCTTCTTTCACGGCCACTCGTTCACCGGTCACCCCCTCGGCTGCGCCGCCGCGCTCGCCTCGCTCGATCTGTTCGAGCGCGACCTCGTCATCGAGCAACTCCCCGGCAAGATCGATCGCCTGCGCGCCGCGCTCGCCAGTCGGCTGGCCGGACACCCGAACGCCGGCGACATCCGCCAGCGCGGACTCATGGTCGGCATCGAGCTCGTGGCCGACCGCGCGACCGCCGCCCCGTTCCCCGCCGAGGCGGTCACCGGCGCGCGTGTCTGCGCGGCGGCGCGGGGCCACGGCGTCCTGCTCCGACCGCTCGGCGACGTGGTCGTGTTGATGCCGCCGCTCTCGATCACCGACGACGAGATCGACCTCCTGGTCGACTCCGTCGCGGCGGGGCTCGCCGACGTCCTGTGATCGCGCTCTTCGTCACCGGCACGGACACCGGCGTCGGCAAGACCACGGTGTCGTGTGCGATCCTCGCAGCTGCCCGCGCCCGCGGCCTTCGCACCGCGGCGATGAAGCCAGTCGAGACCGGCTGCGCCCCGCCCGCCGATGAACCGACCGGTCCCCTGATCCCCGCCGACGCCAGCGCCCTCGATCGAGCCACCCGCGCCGACCCCCGCGCCGAAACGTCCGACCGCGAGGATGATCGCTCGGGCGACCACCGCTTCATCGCGCCGCGCGCGCCTTCATCGACCGTCTTCCGCTTCGCCGCGCCGCTTGCTCCGTCGGTGGCGGCCGAGCGAGAGGGTGGGGCAGTGACCTTCGCTCCGATCCTCCGCGCCGCCGACCGTCTTCGCTCCCTCTCGCCCGACCTGTTCCTGGTCGAGGGCGCCGGCGGCCTCCTGGTCCCGATCAGCGATTCGACCGACATGGCCGACCTCGCCGCGGCGCTCGCGACCCCGCTCCTGATCGTGGCCCGGGACGGGCTCGGAACCATCAATCACACGCTCCTCACTCTCGAGGCCGCCGCCGCGCGCAGGCTGCCGGTGGTCGGCGTCGTCCTGAGCGCCGTCACCGCGGGCACCGACCCGCGCGACGCCGCGCGCAACGCCCACGAGATCGCGCGCCGAGGTCGCGTGCCGGTCCTGGGTTGCTTGCCTCACTCGACCGACCTGTCACTGGCGTCGCTCGCCAGCGCTGCCGAGGCCCACCTCGCGCTGGACCGACTGCTCGGCCCTCCCTCTGGCGAGCTCCGCTAGTGCACCGCCGCCGATATGGCGTCAACGAGGCGGTGTGGATCGCCGTCGAGCGCAAGGCGCGACGACGATGGGCTACTCGCCGTAGCTCGAGGAGTTGCAACGCAGCGATCGGCGGTGAGGCGCACCGGATCGTTGATGTCATATCGGCGGCGGTGCACTAGCTATTTTCCGATGCAGAAGCGGGCGAAGAGGGCATCGAGCATCTCGTCACCCACCTCCTCGCCGAGCACCTCGGCCAGTGCGTCGACCGCCTCGCGGACCTCCAGCGCGAGGACCTCCTCGGGCCGGCCTGCGCTGGCCCCGGCCGCAGCGCGATCGAAGCCGGCCGCCGCGCGCGACACGCCCGACCGCTGGCGCTCGCCGGTGAGGAGGACGCCGCCTTCCTCGTCGAGGCCCCCCGCGATCGCGGCGTCCAGCACCGCCGTGATGAGTCGATCGATTCCCTGACCGGTCACCGCCGAGGTCACCAGACCGCCCGGCATCGCGCTGGACGGTAGCCGATCGCCCTTGCTCACCACCCGGATGACGCGCGATGCGCGCCCCGCTTCGATCGGCGGCGACTCGCTGGCGGCGGGGTCTCCGGTCTCGTCCGCCGCGGTCAGCCGCAGCTCGACGTCCGCCTCGCGCGCGCGCCGCGATCCCAGATCGATCCCGCGCTGCTCGACCACGCTCTCGGGCTCGCGCAGCCCGGCGGTGTCGATGAGGGTCACCGCGACCCCGCTCCACACCACGCGCGCCTCGAGAAAGTCCCGCGTCGTCCCCGGCTCCTCCGCGACCAGCGCTCGCTCGCTCCCGATCAGTCGGTTGAACAGGCTCGACTTGCCAGCGTTGGCCGGCCCGCAGATCGCCACGTGGATCCCGTCGCGCAGCGCGCGGCCGGCGTCGAATGTTGCGGCCAGCGCGGCGCAGGCCGCGGCCAGCCGCGCAGACCGCGCGGCGATCTCGGCGCGCCCCGCCACATCCAAACCTTCCTCGGGAAAATCGATGCTCGCCTCCAGGTCGGCCAGGAGCTCGGTTCCCTCGCGCCGGAGCTGGCCGATCCGTTCGCCCAGCTGCCCGGCCAGCTGTCCCTGCGCCAGCCGAAGCGCCCGCTCGCTCGACGCCTCGATGACCGCCAGCACCGCCTCGGCCCGGGTCAGATCCATCCGACCGTTCTCGAACGCGCGCCGGGTGAATTCGCCCGGCTCGGCATGCCGCACCGCCGGGCCCGCCGCGGTCGACGCGCCGATCACCGCGCGCAGGAGACGCGTCATGTTGATCACGCCTCCGTGCCCGTGGATCTCCGCCACGTCCTCGCCGGTGAAGGAGTGCGGTCCGCGCATCGCCACGCACAGCACCTCGTCGAGCCGCTCACCGGTGGACGGATCGCGGGCCACCGCCGCGACCAGCTTGCGGTCGTCCAGCGCGGTCAGCTCTCGCCCGATCACGCGCGCCGCCACCGCCACCGCGTCGGGGCCGCTCAACCGCACGATCCCGATCCCGCCAGCTCCCGCCGGCGTGGCGATGGCCGCGATCGTGTCGCGCTCCCCGGGCAGCGACCTCATCACGGCCAGTCCCTCCGCCGGTCAGTCCGAGGTCGCGCCGCCGTCTCGCCCGCCACGGCCCACCCGCCGATCGACGCGACTACCCCGGCACCACCACGATGTGGCGAAGGTCGCCTTCGCCCTCGCTGCGCGTCGCCACGCCATCGACCTTGGCGAGCGCCATGTGGATGACCCGGCGATCGTGCGGCGGCATCGGATCGAGCTCGACCGGCCGCCCGCTCTCGCGCGCCTTCTCGGCCATCTTGGTCGCCAGCCCCTCGAGCCGCTCGATGTGACGCTGCCGGTAGCCGCCCGAGTCAACCACGATCGGCTTGCCGCGCACCTCGCTCTTGCCCTTGCCGACCATCTTGCCGACCAGGTGCTGGAGCGCGTCGACCACCTGTCCGCGCCGCCCGATCACCCGCTGCACGTCCTCGTCGCTGGTGCAGGAGACGTCGAGGACCAGCTTGTCCTCCTCGTCGCGCATCGAGACCTCGGCCTCGATGCCCATTCGCTCGAGGATCCCGCACAGATACTCTCGCGCCCGATCGATCGGCGCCGCCTCTGCGCCCTTGATCTCCTCGCTCATCGATTCGCTCCTCGCTGAACCATCAACTAGGACGAGCGGCTGCTGCGCTTGCGGCGCCCGCCACGCCGGCCCGGCCGGTTGCCCTTGGGCCCCTGACCGGGCGGGCGCTGTCCGTTCCGCACGACGTCGCTGCCCGACGCCTCGGGATTGCCGGCGTCACTCCCACCCGTTCCCTCGGCGTCCTCGGCCGCGTCATCATCCGCCGCGCTCGCCTGCTTCACCTGCGCCGCCCGCTTCATGGCCGCGATGGAGCCGGGCGCGCTCGCCGGCGCCGGTGACGTCTTGACCGCCGCCGGGGCGGGACCGCCGCTCGACCGCCTCATGTAGAGGTGGTGGAGCAGGGTGAGGATCGTGTTGGTGGAGATGTAGAGCGTCAGGCCGGCCGGGAAGACGAAGCCCATCACGCCGAACATGAGCGGCATGCCGTAGCTCAACATCTTCTGCTGCAGCCCGCTGGCCGTGGTCGGCGTCATCCGCGCCTGCAGCAGCATCGTCACGGTCATGAGCACCGGCAGGATGTAGTACGGGTCCGGCGCGGTCAGGTCGGTCAGCCACAGGAACTGCGCCTGATACAGCTGCGCGGCCACCGACAGCGCGCGGTACAGCGCGAACCAGATCGGCATCTGCAGGAGCAGCGGTAGACACCCGGCCAGCGGGTTCACCCCATGAGCCTTGAACAGGTTCATGGTCTCGACCTGCTGCTTTTGCCGGTCGTCCTTGAACTTCTCGCGCAGCTTGTCCAGCTGCGGCCGCAGCTTGGCCATCTCCTTCATGGACTTCATCGACTTGTGAGTCCAGTAGAGCGTGGCCAGCTTGACCAGCATGGTCAGCAGGATGATGGAGATGCCCCAGCTGCCGACCCCGTTGTGCAGTCGCTCGAGCAGCCAGAGCAGCGGCCCTGCGATGAACCCCCAGAAGCCGAGGTTGACCGCCTTCTCGAAGCCAGGCGAGACGTCGACCGTCGAGCCGATCGCCTCCAGCTTCTCGAGGTACTTCGGCCCCAGGTACGCGACCAGGCCGGTCTGCAGCCGATCGCCCTTGCCGGCGGCCAGCGTGGTCAGCGGGAACATGAGGTCGACCCCCATCCCGCCGGGCGCGGTCGCCACCCCGTACGCGCGACAGCCCAGGTTCTCGGCGTCGGCCCGCGGCGCCACCGCGAAGATGAAGAAGCTGTGCAGGAAGCCGGCCCAGTGGACCCCGCCGCGCTGCTCGCGCAGGCGCTCGGCCACCGACGAAGCGCCCCACGACTGGAGCTCGTCCTCGACGTAGCAGGCAGCGACCCACTCGCGCGGCTGCTTGCTCCATCCGCCCGAGCGCTTGGTCTTCGGATCCTGCTGGGAGAACAGCGAGACCACCAGCCCCTGCTTGGGCGTGCCGCGCCTGGCCTCGAGGGCGACGTCGAGCTCGAGCAGGTAGTCCTCCGGATGGAGGCGGTAGCGCTTCTCGATCGCCAGATCGTCCGACTGCCAGGTGTAGACCACCTCGCGATCGCTCTTCTTCTCGCCATGCCACTCGGCGCTGGCCGGAACCATGACCGTCGAGCCGTCGGAGAAGCTGATCGCGAACGGGCGACGCTCCGGGTCGGACAGCCGCACCAGGTCCTCGGGCAGGTCAGGGTGGCCGGTCTGATGGAATTGATCGCCGAGCAGCTGCCAGCTGCGCAGCGCACCGCCCCAGCTCGTGAACTCGACCCGAACGGCGGCGGACTCGAGGACGATCGTCTGCTCGGGGCCGCGCGGCGCGGCCGCCGCGGCGCCGCTGGCGGCCGGAGTGCCGCTGGCGGGCGCGCCCGCGGTCGACGGCGCAGCGCCCGTCGCTGGCGCCGTGCCACCGACCGACGCGCCGGCCGCCGGCGTCGTCGGTGCACCAGGCCCGCCCGGCGCGGCCTGTCCCTGCTGCGCCCGCTGATCAGCCGGCTTCTCGGTCGGCTTGTCCGGCGGGAACAGGACGTTCCACAGCATCATGATCGCGAAGGCAACCGCCACCGCGATGAGCAAGCGCTTGCCCTGGTCTTCCATCTACGCGCCCTCTCGCGACCGCGGCGCCGGTTCGACCGGATCATAGCCGCCCGCAAAAAATGGATTGCAGCGGAGGATCCGCCACATCGCCTTGCCCATCCCGACCACCAGCCCCCGCCGCTCGACCGCCTCGATGCAGTACTCCGAGCAGGTCGGCAGGTACCGGCACGTCGGCACTCGCTTGAGCGGCGACAGGTACCGGCGATAGAGCCGCACCGGCAACAGGATCAGCCGCCTCAGCACGCGGCCACCCGGTTGCCCGAGCGCGCCAGATCAGCGGCCAGCTCCGCGTAGCTCCGGCCAGCCGACGCGTGCTTTGCGATGATGACGACGTCCCGGCCGGGCGGCAGCCACGCCCCGTCCTGCCACCGCGCTTGCCGGACGTACTCTCGGACCTGCCGCTTTACCCGATTGCGTGTCACCGCGTTGCCAGTCTTCTTGGTCACCGTGATCCCCACCCGGCCGGTGCCCTCGCGCCGGACCAGAACCAGAAAATACTCGGTGTGGACCTTCTTGCCAGTCGACTGGACCACCACGAACTCGGGCCGTTTGCGCAGCCGGCCCGAGCGCGGGAACCGGAAGCGCAGCGGACCGGCGTCTTCCACGGTTACTTCTTCGCGATGGTGACCGTGAGGCGCTGACGGCCCTTTGCCCGGCGGCGACGCATCACACCGCGTCCTCCTCGGGTCTTCATCCGGGCACGAAACCCATGGGTACGCTTGCGACTCTTGTTGTGCGGCTGATAAGTGCGCTTCACGACAACCTCTCCGCTGAACGGGACGCCGATCGATATACGACACCCCCTATGGTGTCAAGGCGCCGTCGTGACGGGTGGTTGGCTCGTGACAGTTCGATCGCGCAAGGCCGCTTCCCAGGCCGGTTTGCCGTGTGCTGAGAGCGCAAGCCCGCTTCCCAAGCCTTCCAGCGGCCTTCCCGGATCACAACTCGGCGACACTACGCAGAACTCGCCGCGCCGTGACAACCAGGTGTCGGTTTCGTTGCAGGTCCTTGGAATCCGATGTGTAGGTTTCGTAACGCGGGAGCGAAGTGAGATCGAAGGCTTTCTCAGTACTGCCTTTTTTGCTCTTGCGACGCGCTTTGGCGCTCTGCTAGGTAGGAGTTCCTCCGCGGTCGGAACGCGGAAAGTTGAGTTGTTTTCGCTGTAACGGCCACGGGAGTGTTGATGTCGCGATCGCCCCTAAGATCTGGTGGCCGTCGCGTGCGTCCTCTGATCCGTGGGGCATCGCTGTGCCGTGACTCTCGCCTTGATTCCCGCTCACCACCCCCTGTCGTCCTATCCAGCCACGCGATATCGCGATGGTTTTCCGTCGTTCCACAGCTGTGGACTATCCTGTGAATACTCCGGCCGAGGAAGTCGAGTCGGTGCGGCCGGGCGGTTACTCCCTCACGAGGGGACGCTGGATGAGGCGACGAGGGAGCCAGCTGGTCTCCGGCTGCTCCGGTTGGGAGGGTGAGGTGACCGTTCTCTGGAGCAGCGCTCTACGCCGTCTCGAACACAGGATCGCCCCACAGAACTTCGACATGTGGTTGCGGCCGATCGAGTGCTGCGCGATCGAGGGACGGACCATCCGTCTCAGGGCGCCCAACCCGTATGTCCGCTTCTGGTTCGAGTCGAACTACCTGACCGCGGTCCTCCACGAGCTCAAGGCCGAGACCGAGCTCGATTACGCGGTCGAGTTCGAGCCGGATGGCGACCCGGCCCAGTCCGCCAGCGGTGGAGATGACGCCGACGCGCCGCTCGCGCTGTCGCTCTCGCCCGAGGGAACCCGACCCAACATGCAGAGCGATGCGGGCAGCACGGCCCCGACCAGCCACACCAACGGCCACACCCACACGAACGGAAATGGCCGCGCTCGCCCGGCCACGAACGGCCACGCTTCGCCCGGCGGCTCGCTCGGCAACGGACACGGCCGGCGGCTCGGCTCGAGCCACGACCTCCGCTACGACTCGGACTCCCGCCTGTCCGCCGACGACATCACCCATCCGTCGACCAGCGCGCCGTCCAGCGATGGCTCGCTCGGCGGCGAGCTCGAACCCGACTTCGACCGCGACGATCCGCCGCTGGTCAACATCTCGCTCAACCCTCGCTACACCTTCGACTCGTTCGTCGCGGGTCCGTCGAACCAGCTCGCGTACGCGGCGGCGCACGCCGCCGCCAGCACGCACCCGCCCAAGTACAACCCGGTCTTCGTGTGCGGCGGGGTCGGCCTGGGCAAGACCCACCTCCTGCACGCCATCGGCCACCACATCCACCACACCCGGCCGCGCGCCCGCCTGGTCTACATCTCGGGCGAGCGCTTCATGAACGAGTACATCCACGCAATCCGCACCAACCGGATGCACAACTTCCGCCGCCGCTATCGCGAGTACTGCGACATCCTCCTGGTCGACGACGTGCAGTTCCTGGCCGGCAAGGACGGCACCCAGGACGAGTTTTTCCACACGTTCAACGCGCTCCACGACAGCCACCGGCAGATCGTGCTGACCGCGGACCGCAAGCCGTACGAGATCTCCGACATCGCGGACCGGCTGCGGACTCGCTTCGCCTGGGGTCTGCTCGCCGACATCGAGCCGCCCGAGCTCGAGGTGCGCGTCGCCATCCTCCGCAAGAAGGCCGCCG
This sequence comes from Kofleriaceae bacterium, assembly GCA_035489015.1. GTDB lineage: Bacteria > Myxococcota_A > Polyangia > Haliangiales > Haliangiaceae > DATFRY01. The sequence goes on from DATHKR010000039.1 coordinate 22,953, forward strand.
CCGACAACATCATCCTGCCCGACGAGGTGACGCTCTACATCGCCACCGCCATCAAGTCGAACGTGCGCGAGCTCGAGGGTGCGCTCATCCGCCTGGCCGCCTACTCGTCGCTGTCTCGCCGCGAGATCGACCTCGCATTCGCCCGCCAGACTCTGGAGGGCTCGATCACCCGGCCGGCCGAGCACGTCACCGTCGACCACGTCCTCAAGGCAGTGGCCAGCTACTACAACCTCAAGGTCTCCGATCTGAAGAGCCCGCGCCGGCACAAGTCGCTGGCCGGGCCGCGCGCGGTCGCCATGTACCTGGCCCGCACGCACACCAAGGAGAGCTATCCCGACCTGGGCCGGTCGTTCGGCGGCAAGCACCACACGACGATCATCTCCGCGGTCGAGAAGATCACCCGCCGCCTGAAGAGCGACACCGCGCTGCGCGGCGAGATCCACGCGGTCGAGAACCTTCTCCTCCGCTAGTCTCCTCGCGCGGCCGCTCCGGCCCGGCCACCGTCGGTGGTGGCCTCGATCGGCGCGTCGACGCGCTCGCTGGCCTGCTCCGTTCAAGGCCGAGCTGCCGCCGACGACACCGCTGCGTCCGCGAGCTCGCCCCCGGTTTCTCGCGCAGGTTCTCGGGCAGGGTGCGTCGAAGCGTCACCGATCTCGTGTCGCGCCTCACCGACGGTACGGCCTCACTCGCCGCCGCCCCTGTGGACACATCTGTGCCGGGCCCTGTGTCGAGCCAGTGGCCTCGCGCGCGTTACTCGGGCGAGCCAGACGCTCCCGCCCGATTGATCCTCACGCGCTCACCTGCGCCGTTGCGCTCGTCCACAGGCTCGAGCGCGCTAAGCTTCCGCAGCGACCACGACACCGCCGCGCCATCCACATGTTCGTATGCCCTACTACTCCTATCTTCTTTTCATTGAATCAAAAGACCTATATGAGTAGTGCCAACCCCGAGCCGACGGAGAAGTGAGGAGACCTGGCCATGGAGTTCCGGATCCACAAGGCTGAGTTCTTGAAGGGCCTGCGCCTCGCTCAGAACATCGCCGACCGCAAGAGCACGATGCCGATGCTGGCCAACGTGCTCCTCCGCGCCACGAGCAAGGGCCAGCTCCTCGTCGCCGCCACCGACCTCAACGTATCGCTCAGCGCCGAGCTCGCCTGCCAGACTCAGCGCGAGGGCGGGCTCACGGTCGGCGCCAAGGCCCTGCACGACATCGTCGTCAACTTGCCCGGCGACGAGATCAGCGTGCGGCGGGCCGACAACAACTGGGCCGAGATCTCCGCCGGCAAGGTCGACTACCGGCTGGTCGGCATGCCCGACCGCGACTTCCCCAAGATCCCCGACCACCGCGAGGTCAGCCTCCAGCCGATCGACGCCGACACGCTCCGCGCGATGATCGACAAGACGCTGTTCTCGGTGTGCAGCGACGAGACTCGCTTCCACCTGAACGGCGTCTTCTTCGAGTCGGACGGCAAGGTGGCCCGGATGGTCTCCACCGACGGTCACCGCCTGTCTCGGGTCGATCGACCGCTTCCGGGCGGGCCGGTCCTGACCGCGGGCGTGATCCTGCCCAAGAAGGGCCTGGTCGAGCTCAAGCGCGCGCTCGATTCGGCCAGCGGTACCTGTGACATCGCGGTGAAGACGCCGTACTTCTTCCTCCGCGCGGGCGAAATCACCCTCGGGGTGAAGCTCATCGACTCGCAGTTCCCGCCCTACGAGGCCGTCATCCCAAAGGCCAACGACAAGGTCATGGAGGTCAGCCGGCCGCTCCTGGCCGACGCGCTCAAGCGCGCCCAGCTGATGTCGTCGGAGACCCGCGGGGTCCGCCTGTCCCTCGGCAGCGGCTCGCTGCGGGTGGCCAGCGACAACCCCGACCTGGGCGAGGTGAAGGAAGAGATCGAGGCCCAGTACGACGGGCCGGCCCTCACCGTCGGCGTCAACCCGAAGTACATGCTCGAGCTCCTCGGCCAGGTCGAGTCCGACAAGGTTCACGTGGAGCTCTGTGGCGAGCTGGACCCGCTGCTCCTGCGGCCGGTCGGCGACGAGGGTCACCTCGGCGTGATCATGCCGATGCGCATCTAGCCGGCCGGGCTCTGCTCTGCTGCTCCGCTCGCTCAAGCTGGTTGGCTTTCGCAACCTGGCCCCGCTCGCGCTCGAGCCCGGGCCGGGCTTCAACGTGTTCGCCGGCGAGAACGGCCAGGGCAAGACCAACCTGCTCGAGGCGATCTACGCGGTCTGCACGCTGCGCTCTTTCCGTACCCGACGGATGGCGGAGCTGGTCCAGTTCGGCCGCCCCGACACCCGGCTGGCCGCCGAGGTCGAGCGCGGCGGGTCGGTCCGCACTTACGAGGTGACGATCGGCCCGAGCGGGCGGCAGGTTCGCCTCGACGGCAAGGCGGTCCGCCCCGCGTCCCGCTACTTCGGCGGGTTCCAGGTGGTGCTGTTCGCCCCCGAGGATCTGACGGTTGCCCGCGGCGCGCCGGCCGACCGGCGGGCCTTCCTCGACCGGGCGGTCTTTCAGCGCACCCCCGAGTACCTGGCCGAGGCGCAGGACTACGACAAGGTGCTGCGCAGTCGCAACGCGGTGCTGCGGGCCGGGCAGGGCCGCGGCGGCGGTTCGCGTGACATTGGCGGCCTCTTGCCGGTCTACGACCAGAAGCTGGTCGAGCTGGGGGCCCGCCGGGTTCACCGCCGCGGCCAGCTGGTGGCCGAGCTGGGGCCCCGCCTGGCCGCCGCCTACGCCGCCATCAGCCGCACCGAGCTCGTGGCAGCGGCTCGCTACGCGGTGCCGTGGTTGCCGCCCGACACCGACCTCGGGGACCAGCGATCGATTGCCGACGGGCTGGCCGCGGCGCTGGTCAGCGCGCGGCCGGCCGATCTCGCCCGCGGGGTGACCACGGTCGGCCCGCACCGCGATGACCTCGATCTCACCCTGGCGGGTCGCTCGGCCGCGGCCTTCGCCTCCCAGGGACAGCTCCGCGCGCTCATCCTCGCCTGGAAGATCGCGGAGCTGGAGCTCCTGACCGAGACCCATGGCGAGACCCCGATCTTGCTGCTCGACGACGTGTCGTCCGAGCTGGACCCGCAGCGGAACGAATATCTCTTCGATTTTCTTCGATCGAAGAGAACTCAGTGCGCCGTCACGACGACCCACCCGCGGCACGTCCTGGCGACCACCCCACGGGTCGATTTTGAGGTCCATTCAGGTATCGTAACGAGGCAAAATCCAGGCTGAAATTTGCTGTCGCGGGCCTCCTCTCTGTGCTAGGAATTCCCCTCCCCGTTTCTCTCGTTCCTATGCCAGACAGCGACCTCAAAGGTGAGCCAGTAGCCGCTCCGGCAGCCGTCACATCGGCGGTCGGCGGCGACCCCTACAACGGCGCCAGCATCACGGTCCTGAAGGGCCTGGACGCGGTTCGAAAGCGGCCGGGCATGTACATCGGCGACACCGATGACGGCTCCGGTCTTCACCACATGGTCCACGAGGTGGTCGACAACGCGGTGGACGAGGCCCTGGCCGGCTACTGCGACCGGGTGGACGTCACCATCCACATCGACAACTCGGTGACCGTGCTCGACAACGGCCGCGGGATCCCGGCGGATTTCCACCCGACCGAGAAGCGCCCGACCCCCGAGGTGGTGATGACCACCCTCCACGCGGGCGGCAAGTTCAACCAGGACTCCTACAAGGTCTCCGGTGGGCTCCACGGCGTGGGCGTGTCGGTGGTGAACGCGCTCAGCGACTGGCTCAAGCTGGAGATCCGCCGCGAGGGCAAGGTCTACTACCAGGAGTACCGGCGGGGCGCGCCCTCCACCGAGTTCAAGCCAATCGGGGTGACCGACCGCCGCGGCACCAAGATCACGTTCCACCCCGACCCGGCGGTGTTCAAGATCGTGGAGATGTCGTTCGAGGCGCTGTCGCAGCGCCTGCGCGAGCTCTCCTACCTCAACAGCGGGCTCACCATCGCGCTTCGCGACGAGCGGACCGACCGCCGCCAGGAGTTCCACTACGAGGGCGGAATCAGTCAGTTCGTTCGCGACTCGACCGCCAACAAGGAGCCGCTCTGCGAGGTCATCACGTTCGCCGACGAGCGCGAGGGCGTCTCGGTCGAGATCGCGATGCAGTGGACCGACTCGTACAACGAGCAGATCACCTGCTTCACCAACACGATCAAGAACAAGGACGGCGGCACCCACCTCACCGGCTTCCGGGCGGCGCTGACCCGCACCGTCAACGCCTACGGGGCCGAGTCCAAGCTGCTGAAGGACCTGAAGGGCACGCTGTCCGGCGAGGATCTGCGCGAGGGGCTATGCGCGGTCATCTCGGTCAAGGTTCCGGATCCGAAGTTCTCGAACCAGCCCAAGGACAAGCTGGTCTCCTCCGAGGTGGCCGGCATCGTCGCCGCGGTCGTCAACGAGATGCTGCAGAAGCACCTCGAGCGCAACCCGAAGGACGCGCGCGGGATCGTGCAGAAGGCGGCGCTGGCGGCCCGAGCGCGCGAGGCCGCGCGCAAGGCGCGCGAGATGGTGCAGCGCAAGGGCTCGCTCGAGCTGTCCAGCCTGCCCGGCAAGCTGGCCGACTGCCAGGAGCGCGACCCGGCCCACTGCGAGCTCTACCTGGTCGAGGGTGAGTCGGCCGGCGGCTCGGCCAAGCAGGGGCGCGAGCGGCGCTTCCAGGCGATCCTGCCGCTCCGCGGCAAGATCCTGAACGTCGAGCGCGCGCGCTTCGACAAGATGCTCTCCTCCCAGGAGATCGCGACGCTCATCACCGCGATGGGCTGCGGGGTCGGTCCGGAGAAGGACGTCCAGAAGCTCCGCTACCACCGCATCATCATCATGACGGACGCGGATGTGGACGGTTCCCACATCCGCACGCTGCTGCTGACGTTCTTCTTCCGCCAGTACCCGGAGCTGCTCGAGCGCGGCTACCTCTACATCGCGCAGCCGCCGCTCTACAAGGTCAAGAAGGGCAAGACCGAGCTCTACCTCAAGAACGAGGGTGCGCTCGAGGAGTACTTCATCCAGTCGAGCTGCGACGAGGTCATCGTGCGCGGGTCGACCGGCGCCGAGGTCACTGGCGAGCCGCTCGGCGAGGTCCTCCGCCTGGTCAACCGCTATCGCAAGATGAGCTCGCAGCTCGACAAGTCGGGCGATGCGCGCATCAGCGCGGCGTTCGCCGAGGCCGGGCTGGACGAGGAGATCCTGGCCGACCGCGCCCGGCTCGAGGCGCTGGTCCACGACTCGGTCAAGCCGGCGCTGGCGTCGCGCTACGGCGAGCTCGGCGAGGCCGGCTTCGAGATCGAGCCCGACGAGGAGCACAGCGCGTTCCAGGTGCGCACGCCGCGCGGCCGGGCCGGAGTCAAGCGCGAGACGGTGATCGGCTTCGAGGTCCTGAAGTCGCCCGAGTTCCAGGACCTGCGGACGGTGTCGCAGCAGCTGGGCCGCCGGCTGAGCCTGCCGCTGACGATCCTCGCGGGCGACGGCGAGCCGGTGCAGGCCGACACCTACGAGGCGCTGGCGCGCGCGGTCGAGGAGCTGGGCCGCAAGGGCCTCTCGATCCAGCGCTACAAGGGGCTGGGCGAGATGAACGCCGAGCAGCTGTGGGAGACCACGATGAACCCGGAGCGCCGCACGCTGCTCCAGGTCCGGATCGACGACAGCGTCGAGGCGGACCAGGTCTTCACCGTGCTGATGGGCGATCTGGTCGAGCCGCGTCGCGACTTCATCGAGAGCAACGCGCTCAGCGTTCGCAACCTGGACATCTAGCCGTCTCACGGTCAGTCATCTGACGAGGAGATAGAGGTCGGGCCATGGAACAACCGCGCAGTCGCATCATGGGACTGGGAGGCTATGTGCCTCCGCGTGTCGTGACCAACCATGACATGACGCAGTGGATGGACACGACCAACGAGTGGATCGTCGAGCGCACCGGCATCGAGCAGCGCCACTGGGTCGACGAGGGCGAGACCGGCGCGGGGATGGCGGCCAAGGCCTGTCGCGAGGCGATGGCGATGGCCCAGGTCGAACCGAAGGACATCGACATGCTGGTCTACGCGACGCTGTCGCCGGATCACATGTTCCCGGGGACGGGTGTGTTCACCCAGCGCGAGCTCGGCCTCAAGGAGTGCGCGATCCTCGACATCCGCCAGCAGTGCACTGGCTTCATCTACGGCGTGTCGATCGCGGACAACTTCATCCGCTCGGGCATGTATCGCCACATCCTGGTGGTCGGGTCGGAGATCCACTCGACTGGCCTCGACGTCACGACCAACGGCCGCGATGTCGCGGTTCTGTTCGGTGACGGCGCCGGGGCGGTGGTGGTCGGACCATCGGAGGATCCGAGCCACCGGATCCTGTCCACCCACCTCCACGCCGATGGGACCGACGCGGAGATCCTCTGGGTGGAGAAGCCGGGCAGCATGTATCACCCGTTCATCACCCCGGAGGACCTGGCCGAGGGCAAGCACCACCCCCGGATGGTCGGCAAGAAGGTGTTCAGGCACGCGGTCACCCGCATGCCGCAGGCGATCATGGAGGGGATGATCGCCAACCAGCTCAAGCTGGAGGACATCGACATGGTCATCCCGCACCAGGCCAATCTCCGCATCAACGAGATGGTCGGGAAGATGATCGGTCTCCCGCCCGAGAAGATGCACAACAACATCCAGAAGATCGGGAACACCACGGCGGCGTCGATCCCGCTCTGCCTGAAGGATGCGATCGCGGTCGGCAAGGTGAAGCCGGGCGACCTCGTGTGCCTGGTCGCGTTCGGCGCCGGGCTGACCTGGGGTTCGGTCTTCGTCCGCTTCTGAGCGGGCGCGCGCGAGAGGCGGGACTTAGGCGGCCTTGTCCTGGAAGATGGACTCGATCTCCGCCTCGACCTGGCTCTCGGGCTCGTGCTTGGCCAGCGCGATCTCGCGGACGAGCAGGCCGCGCGCCGTCTCCATCATGCGTCGCTCGCCGAAGGACAGGTCCTTGTTGCGGCGCAGGAGATACAGGTCGCGCAGGACCTCGGCGATCTCGTAGGCGCTGCCGGTCTTGATCTTGTCCATGTACTCGCGGTAGCGCCGGTTCCAGGTCTGGCTGTCGGTCGACACTTCCTTGGAGCGCAGGACCTGGAAGACCTCGCCCACATCCGAGGTGGACATGATCGCGCGCAGCCCCACCGTGGTGGCGTTCCCGGTCGGGATCATGATCTTCATCCCGGTGTCGAGGATCTTGAGGATGTAGACAGCGGTCGTCTGATCCCCGATCCGCTGCTTTTCCAGCCCGACCACTTCGGCGATCCCGTGGACCGGGTAGTACGCCTTGTCACCTACGTGGAATCGGGGCTGCATCGCGAAACTCCGGGCCGGCAGAGCCGCCCAGAACATTGGGCAGCGAGATACTCAGCGCCAGTGTATCAGGCGACTTCTGTTCTGTCAAACCGCAATCACATGTAACCATCCGAAATCGGGCGGATTTGACCCCATTCGGGCGTGGTCGGGGGAGTCGACGCCGCGGCGCGTCATGATTTTCCACCATTCTGGCGGGTCACGAACTCGACCAGCGTGGCCACGGCAAAGCCAGTGCCGCCGCGCGGCACCGCGCCGTACTCGCGCGCGTTCGACGCCGGTCCGGCGATATCGACGTGCAGCCAGGGCGTGTCGCGCGCGAAGTGCTTGAGGAAGAGACCCGCGGTCAGCGCGCCGCCGTAGCGCTCGCCGGTGTTGCGCAGATCGGCGACCGGGCTCTTCAGCTGGTCGCGCAGGCGCCAGTGGAGCGGCAGGCGCCACATCTCCTCGCCCGCGGCGCGCGCGGCGGCCAGCCAGCTCTCGGCCAGCGACTCGTCGTCCGACATGACGCCGGCCATGTGCGGCCCGAGCGCGATCTGGCAGGCACCGGTCAGGGTGGCGAGGTCGATCATCTGATCCGGCTGCACCTTCTGGCGCACGTAGGTGATCGCGTCGCCCAGGGTCAGCCGCCCCTCCGCGTCGGTGTTGTTGATCTCCACCGTGGTGCCGTCCATCGAGCGGAGCACGTCGCCCAGCTTGTAGGCGTGACCGGAGACGAGGTTCTCGCAGCAGGCGGCCACCGCGTGGACCTCGAACGGCGAGCCGATCTGGGCGATGGCGGCCATCGCGGCGACCACCGCGGCCGCCCCGGACATGTCGATCTTCATGTCCTCCATCGCGGCCGAGGGCTTGAGCGAGTAGCCGCCCGAGTCGAAGGTGACGCCCTTGCCGATGAGCGCGACCCGCTTCTTGGGCTTCTTCTTGGGCGTGTAGGTGAGGTGGATGAAGCGCAGCTCCTCGTCGGAGCCCTGCCCGACGGCGAGGAACATCCCCATGCCCAGCTTCTCGCACTCCTTGGGGCCGAGGATCTTCACCTGCAGGTCGTGCTTGCGGGCGACCTCGCGCGCCTCCTCGGCCATGCGCGACGGCGTCATCACTGCGGCCGGCTCGTTGATGAGGTCGCGCGCGTGGCAGATGGCGTGCGCCACCGCCTGGGCGCGCTCGAGCGCGGCCTTGAGCTCGCGGGTGTGTCCCCCGTTCTGCTTGGCGCGCTTGCCGCCGCCGCTGCGGCCGCGCTCGAACGTGAGCAGCACGGTCTCGACCGGGTCCGGCCGCTTCGACTCCTCCGCCCGGTACTTGCTGAACTTGTAACTGCCGAGCAGCGCGCCCTCGACGCCGGCCTGCACGGTGCGCTCGGTGTGGCGACCCGTCACCGGCGGCAGCGCCATCACCACGCGTTTGGCGCCGATGCGACGCGCAGCGCGGATCCCGGCGGCGGTGACGTCGCGGATGCGGCTCGGATCGAAGCCACTGGCTTCGCCGGCGCCGACCAAGCAGATCGCGCGTGCGTCCCCGGCGCCCTGGCGGTCGCTGAACAGGACCTGGCCGGGCCGTCCGGCGAACTCTTCGGCCCGGGCGCGCTCGGTGAGGTGGCCGCCGAGCGCCGCATCCACCAGCTGGAAGAGGCTGTCCTTGGTGGGATCACCGAAGGTGCAAACCACGAGGAGATCCGCCTTGGTAGCCAGCGGAGAGGTGTTAACGATCTGAAATTCCATGTCCGATAACCTGAGAAATGTTCCCTACTTATACGGGATGGGTTCGCGGTTGTAAACAGCTGGCGGTGGGCTCACGCGATTGACAGCATCCGGGGGCTACGACTAGGCTCCGGAGTGCTCTGAGACGGCGTAGCGCCTCGGGAGGACAAGGGAAATGGCTGCGAGCAAGAAGAGCAAGTCCCCGGCGAAGAGCCGGGTTGGAAAGAAGCCGGCGGCCAAGCGCCAGCCGGCGCGCGGATCGGCCAAGAGCGCGCAGAAACGCGCCGGCAAGGCCAACGCGAAGCGCGACGCGTCCCGATCGCCGAGGGTGACGACCGCGCGCGCACCGGCGTCATCGCCGACGTCGCTGGCGACCGCCGCGCTCGCGCGCGAGCCGGACCGCAAGCCTGCGAAGAAGACCGAGCCGCGGACCGCCCGGCCGCCCGCGGTCCTGCCGATCCCGCAGTCGACCTTCATCTTCTGATCGGGAATCACTCGAGGGCGCGCGCCAGGGCGCGCGCGTCCCGGTAGCGGGCTGTGGTCGCGAAGACGAGGAAGGCCCGCTCGCTCGGCTCCGCCCACTCGAGGAGCTGGGACAGATCGTCGACGCCGAGCGGGCGCCCGGGTCGGCCGAGGCCGGTCACCCGGGCGTAGGCGACGCCATCGGGCGCGTCGGGGAGGCCCTCCTCGAGCGGATCCGGCGCGAGTGGGTCGACCGCGGCCGCCACACCGAGCTCGGCGGCGAACGCGGCGGCGACGATCGGGCGCCACAGCCCGTCCGGTTGCCAGATGCGCGCCGCGCCGGCGAAGCGCTCGCTGCTGGCCACGTCGGTGAAGAAGCGGCGGAGCGCGTCGCGATGCGCGGTCGACGGCGACAGATCCGGTGGGGTGGCGAACACGACCGCGGCGGCGCGCGCGCGAGTCGCGGTTGCGGCGAGGTCGGCGACCGCGGCGTCGATCTCGGCCGGCGAGCGCGCTTCGGGCCGGTGACACGCGGCCATCCAGCGCGGCGCGACCAGCGAGAGCTGACCGCGGTCTCCGAGCTCCGCGGCCCATCGCTCGGCGACCCGCGCGGCCGGCGCGCTGTCGCCGGGCAGTCGCATCTCGAGCAGCGTCAGCTTCTTGAAGTAGGCGGCGCGGCTCATGCCGGGCGGCAGCTCGGCGCAGCCGACGGCGACGCGCGGGGGAGGCAGTTCGGAATCGCTCATGAGTGAATGCGCGGCGAGGGTACCCGCGGAGCCGCGTCGGTGCCATCGATTGACTGCCCAGAGGGTGCCGCGTAGAGTCCCGTTGTGAAACCGGGCGAGCTGGAACGCAATCTGAGCCGCCTCGTCCAGGCGACCAGGGCGGCTCGCGAGCGGCTCGCTGCAATGGAGCGAGAGCTGGCCGAGCTCCGACACGAGATGGAGCGGCTGGCAGCGCAACCGGCGGCGGAGACGGGGCCAGCAGCAGGGCCCACGGAAGCCCAGGGGGTCAACCGGCGCGATCGGGGCGAGGCGGCGGCGCGCCCGACCGGCGACCACCCGGGGCGAGAGGCTGGTTCCGAATGAAGTTTTTCATCGATTCGGCCGATATCGGCGAGATCAAGGAAGCCGCGTCGATGGGGATCATCGACGGCGTCACCACCAACCCGTCGCTGGTCGCCAAGACCGGACGCAAGTTTCGTGACGCTCTGGTCGAGATCTGCGACATCGTGCGCGGGCCGGTCTCGGCCGAGGTGGTGTCGACCGCGGTGGACGGGATGATGAAGGAGGCGCGCGAGCTGGCCGCGCTGCGCCCCAACATCGTGGTGAAGATCCCGCTCCTCGCCGAGGGGTTGAAGGCGGTCAAGATCTGCACCGAGGAGGGCATCCGCACCAACGTGACGCTGTGCTTCAGCGCCAACCAGGCCCTGCTCGCGGCCAAGGCCGGGGCGAGCTACATCTCGCCGTTCGTCGGGCGGCTCGACGATGTCTCGTCCGACGGGATGACCGTGGTCGCCGACATCCTCGAGATCTACGAGAACTACGGCTTCGACACCCAGGTCCTGGTCGCCTCGGTGCGGCACCCGATCCACGTGCTGGAGGCGGCCAAGCTGGGCGCGCACGTGGCGACCTGTCCGCTGTCGGTGCTGCTCCAGCTGACCCGCCATCCGCTGACCGACTCCGGGCTGGCCAAGTTCCTGGCCGACTGGGAGAAGGTCCCGAAGTAGCGCCGCGCCGGCCGCCGCTGGCTGGCCGGTTCAGTCGCCGGGCTGGCCGGGGAACATGACGGCCCACATCGGGCCGTTGGGGCCGCGGATGCCCTCGTAGCCGATGCGCAGCATCTCGTCGACCAGCTGGTCGATCGGCGGGAAGTCCTGCGGGTGCTCGAGCAGCTCGAGCATCACGCGCTCGACCATGCCGATGTGCACGTAGGCCTGGAGGAGCGGGTGGCACCGCCGGATCACGCCGAGCTTCATCGCGAGCGTCAGGTTGCCGGCCTGGACCTCGGCGATCTCGCGGTAGAACTGGCGCCACAGCTCGGTCAGGCGGGCGTCGAGGCCGGCCGCCTCGCCGTAGGCCATGCGGGTCAGCTGGCGGTTCTCGGTCAGGACGCGGATGAGGTTGCGCGCGTTGGTGCGGGTCTGCTCGACGAAGGCGGCCGGGGACGCGGTCGGCGAATCGAAGATGACGCCGGCCTCCTTGACCCACTCGAGGAACACGCGGATGACCTCGTAGTAGATCTCGCGCTTCTCGGAGAAGTAGAGGTAGAAGGTTCCCTTGGCCACGTTCGCGGTGCGGGTGACGTCATCCACCGTCGTGTCGTGGTAGCCCTTCTCGGCGAACAGCAACCGGGCGGCGTCGAGAAGCGACTGGCGACGCTCGTCCCGGGTCGGACCCGGGCGCGCGTTCGGCTTTGTCTTCACTGCGGGGATCTTATATCGTGCCGCCCGGCGATGCGGCGCGCGTTCTCGGTCGCGGTCTATGCCCGGCGCGGCGGCGAGGACGGGCAGGTGCTCGTCATCCATCACCGTCGACTGGAGACGTGGCTGCCGGTCGGCGGAGAGATCGAGGCGGACGAGACGCCGCTCGAGGCGGCCGCGCGCGAGCTGCGCGAAGAGAGCGGGCTCGAGGGACGGTTCTCACGGCTGCGGGGAGCGTGCGACGGTGTGCCGGCCGGCTTCCTCGGGTACGAGGAGCACCAGGCGGGATCCAAGGGCCTGCACATGAACTTCGTGTTCGTGGCCGACGTGGGTGGCCCGGGCGCGGACGCCGATGCGAGCACCGAGGTCGTGCCCAACCACGAGTTCACCGAGTACCGCTGGGTCGGTCGCGCGGAGCTGGCCGAGCTGGCCTCGCCGCGGAACGTCAGGGAGTTCGGGTTCCTCGCGCTCGACGCGGTGAGCGTGCCCGACCCCGGCGAGCGCGGCTGAGCGGGGCGGGCTTGCGTCGGCGTCAGCACGTCAACCCGCTCGGGCTCGGCTTCACGCGTCGGCGCGCGCGCCCGCCGGAGATCCCGACGGGTCGGGTGCTCGAGATCGAGATCGGATGCGCCGACGCGCAGTTTCTGTTCGAGCGGGCCCGGCTGGAGCCGGACCGGTTCTACGTCGGCATCGACATCCGCAACCAGCTCATCGACGACGTCAACCGACGCGCGCGCGACGAGCAGCAGCCGGTGGCGGGTGTGTTCGCGCACGCCAACCTGCACCTGGCCCAGCTGTTCGCGCCGGGGCGGGCGGCCCGGGTGTTCATCAACTTTCCCGACCCGTGGTTCAAGCGCCGCCACCACAAGCGCCGGCTGCTCGACCGCGAGCTGGCGCTGGCGATCCACGCGGCGCTCGAGCCAGGCGGACAGCTCCTGTTCCAGACCGATGTCTGGGGAATCGCGCTCGACGCGATGGCGGTGCTCGACGGGCTCGACGACGAGCTGGTCAACGCGGCCGGCCCGTGGTCGTTCTGGCGCGGGCCCAACCCGTTCGGCGCGCGCTCGTGGCGCGAGCAGCACTGCGAGGAGGACGGGCTGCCGATCTGGCGGATGCTCTACCACCGGCGCTGACGGCGACCTGGCTCGCCCGAGCCGCTAGCCGAGCTCGATGGCCAGCTCCTCCAGCTCGCGCGCCTTGTCGCGCAGCTGGGCGGCGCGCTCGAACTCGAGCTGCCCGGCCGCCTCGCGCATCTCCGCGCGGATGCGGCGGGCCATCTCGACGACCTCGGTGCGGTCGTGGATGGCGAGCTGGCTGGCCCGATCGGCCAGGTTACTGGCGTCGAGGAAGTCCGGCCCGGCTCCGGGCTGAAGGTCGAGGATCGAGCTCCGCACCGAGCGCGGCGTGATGCCGTGCAGGAGGTTGTGCTCGGCCTGGGTGATGCGTCGGCGCTCGGTCTCGTCGATCGCGGCGCGCATCGAGTTGGTCACCCGGTCGGCGTAGAGGATGACGGTGCCGTCCACGTTGCGGGCCGCGCGGCCGATGGTCTGGATGAGCGAGCGCGCCGAGCGGAGGAAGCCCTCCTTGTCGGCGTCGAGCACGGCCACCAGAGACACCTCGGGGATGTCGAGACCCTCGCGCAGGAGGTTGATGCCGACCATGACGTCGAACTCGCCCTTGCGCAGGTCGCGGATGAGCTGGATGCGCTCGAGCGTGTCGATGTCGGAGTGGAGATAGCGGACCTTGACCTCGAGATCCGCGTAGTACTCGGTCAGGTCCTCGGCCATGCGCTTGGTCAAGGTGGTGACCAGGACTCGCTCGCGCCGATCGATCCGGATGCGCAGCTCGCCGAGCAGGTCGTCGACCTGGTTGCCGACCGGGCGGACCTCGATCTTGGGGTCGAGCAGGCCGGTCGGGCGCAGGATCTGCTCGACGATGACGCCGTGCGACTGCTCCATCTCGTACTCGGCCGGGGTGGCGGAGACGAACACCAGCTGCTGCACCCGCGACTCCCATTCGTCGAAGCGGAGCGGCCGGTTGTCGAGCGCGCTGGGCAGGCGGAAGCCGTACTCGACCAGGTTCTCCTTGCGCGAGCGGTCGCCTCGGTACATCGACTGGATCTGCGGGATGGTCTGGTGCGACTCGTCGACGAAGATCAGCTTGTCGTCGGGGAAGTAGTCGATGAGCGTCGGGGCCGGCTCGCCCGCCTTGCGCCCGGACAGGTGGCGCGAGTAGTTCTCGATGCCGGAGCAGAAGCCCATCTGCTCCAGGCACTCGATGTCGTAGAGGGTGCGCTGCTCGAGGCGCTGGCGCTCGACCAGGCGGTTGCCGGCGGTCAGCTCGGCCAGGCGATCTTTCAGCTCCACCTTGATGCCCTCGACCGCGCGGCGCAGATGGTCGGCCGGCGTCACGTAGTGCGAGGCGGGGAAGATGGTGGACTGCTCGATGGAGCGCTTGACCTTGCCGCGCAGGGGATCGATCTCGGCCATCGACTCGATCTCGTCGCCCCACCACTCGACGCGGACCGCGGTGTCGGCCTCGTAGGCCGGGAAGACCTCGACCGTGTCGCCGCGCACCCGGAAGGTGCCGCGGTGGAAATCGACGTCGTTGCGCTCGTACTGCATCTCGACCAGGCGGCGGAGGACGTCGTCGCGCCGGCGCGAGGTCCCGACCGCCAGCTCGCAGGTCATCTGCGAGTAGAGCTCTCGCGCGCCGATGCCGTAGATGCACGACACCGAGGCCACGATGATGACGTCGCGCCGCGACAGGAGCGCGTAGGTCGCCGCATGGCGCATGCGGTCGATCTCCTCGTTGACCAGCGAGTCCTTCTCGATGTAGGTGTCCGAGGTCGCGACGTAGGCCTCGGGCTGGTAGTAGTCGTAGTAGCTGACGAAGTAGTGGACCGCGTTGTCCGGAAAGAGCTGCTTCAGCTCGCCATAGAGCTGGGCGGCGAGCGTCTTGTTGTGGGCCATGATGAGCGCCGGCCGGTCGAGCTCGGCGATGACGTTGGCGACGGTGAAGGTCTTGCCGGAGCCGGTGATGCCGAGCAGGGTCTGGAAGCGGTCGCCGCGGCGCATGCCCTCGATCAGCTGGCGGATCGCCTCGGGCTGGTCGCCGGTCGGCTGGTACTCGGAGCGCAGGCTGAAGAGCGGCTGCTCGGCGTCGGGCTCGGCCATACTGCAGAGGAGCTTAGCTGATGGAATGGCGTGGCAAGCTGCGCGGCTTTTACGCGGTCCTCGACCGGGACGATCCCGCCCTGGCCGGCTCGCTGCTGGAGGCGGCACATGTGCTGCAAGTGCGGCTCAAGGGTGCGTCGCGGCAGGAGCTGGTGCGGGTGGCGGGGTGGGCGCGGCGGCTGTGCGACGAGCGAGGCGCGCTCCTGGTCGTGAACGACGACATCGAGGCGGCGCTGGAGGCGCGGGCCGACGCGGTGCACCTGGGTCAGGACGATCTTGGGCTGGCCGACGCGCGGCGAGCGGTGGCAGCGCGTGGCGGCGCGCCGCTGCGCATCGGGATCTCGACTCACCACCGCGGCCAGGTCGAGGCGGCGGTGGCCGGCGGGGCCGACTACCTGGGGTTCGGACCGGTGTTCGCGACCTCCACCAAGGTCGATCCGGATCCGGTGCAGGGCGTGGCCGGGCTGGTCGAGGCGGTGCGCGTCGCCGGCGCGGTGCCGATCGTGGCGATCGGCGGGGTCACGCCGGCGCGGGCCGTCAAGCTGGCCGCGGCGGGGGCGTGGGCGGCGTGCGCGATCTCGTCGGTGAACCGGGCGGCTGATCCGGCTGCCGCCGGACGGCAGATCGCGGAGGCGTTCGAAGAGCCCGCTGCGAGCGACGGGGCGGCCGGCTGACCCGCCAGCTCAGCTCTGACACTTCTTGCGGTTGTCGGCGCTCTTCTTCAGCGCCGCGTCGTGCGACCTGGCCTTCTTGGCCAGGTCCGAGCGCGGCCACTTCTTGATGAGGAGGCCGTAGTAGGCGCGCGCATCGGTGCACCACTTCAGCTCCTCGGCCGCCTCGCCGGCGCGGAACGCGGCGTCGTCGGCCAGCGAGCTGTCCGGGTACTTCTCGAACACACGCTGATACTCGCCGAGCGACTCCTGATACTTGCGCTCCTTGAAGTACGACTCGCCGCGCTGGAGCTGCGCGTCGTCGGCCTTGTCGTTGGTCGGGTACTTGACGAGCAGGCTGCGGAACGACGAGCGCGCCTGCTCGTAGTTCTTGGCCTGCAGCGCCGACATCCCTTCCTCCCACAGCTGGGGCGCGCTCTTGTTGCTGACCTCGGCCTTGCCCTCGAGGTCGGCGATTCGCTTCTCGAGGTCGGCGATGCGCTGCTCCTGCCGCTTGCTCTCGTCGCGCACCTCCTCGGCGTAGCGCGACGCCTCCATGACCAGGCCGGTCAGCTTCTTCTGCTCCTCGCCCAGCGTGTTCACCTCGGCACCGAGGTCGGCGCTGTTGCGGGTGAGCAGGCTGGTCGCCTGGTCCAGCACGTGCTGGAGCTTGGGCAGCGACGCCTCGATGTGGTTCACGTCGCGGCGGAGGTCGCGGCCCTCTTTCTTGGTGGTGAAGGCGAAGCATCCGCTCGCCGACAGGGCGACGGCGGCGGCGATGGTGGCCTGGAGGGCGTTCGTGCAGCGTCGTCTCATTGTCACTCCGAGGATCCGCGCATGCGCATGTCGGCGCGACCCTATTCCCCCGAGGGCCGCGTAGTCAACCCGGGAGGCCGATGCTATGTTTTCGCCGATGCCGCGCTCGACGCTCCTCGTCATCGACGACGAGCCCAACATCCTCAGCTCTCTGCGCCGCGCGCTCGAGCTGGAGGGGTACGGGGTGGAGGTGGCCGGGTCCGGGAGCATCGGCCTGGCCAAGCTGGCCGAGCGCGACATCGACATGGTCCTGCTCGACGTGATGATGCCGGAGATGAACGGGCTGGACGTGCTGGCCCGGGTGCGCGAGAAGCACCCGGACGTGTCGGTGGTGATGATGTCGGGCAACGCCACCATCGAGACCGCCGTGCGGGCCACCAAGCTCGGCGCCCACGACTTCGTCGAGAAGCCGCTGTCGTCGGACAAGCTGCTCTTGACCGTGCAGAACACGCTGGCCTACGCCGGCCTCCGGCGCGAGAACCAGCGGCTGTCGGCCCAGGCGGGGGGGCTCTTCGCCATGGTCGGGTCGAGCCCGGTCATGCGGGTCATCTTCGACAAGATCACCAAGACTGCGCCGACCAGCGGCCGCGTCCTCATCACCGGCGAGAACGGGACCGGCAAGGAGCTGGTTGCGCGCGCGATCCACGACAACTCCAAGCGGGTCGGCGAGGCCTTCATCAAGCTCAACTGCGCGGCGATCCCGGCCGAGCTCATCGAGAGCGAGCTGTTCGGCCACGAGAAGGGCGCCTTCACCGGCGCGACCCAGCAGCGCCGTGGCAAGTTCGAGCTGGCCGACGGCGGGACGCTGTTCCTCGACGAGGTCGGCGACATGAACCCGAGCGCGCAGGCCAAGGTGCTGCGCGTCCTGCAGGAGGGAGAGTTCGAGCGGGTCGGTGGCGACCAGACCATCAAGACCGACGTGCGGGTCATCGCCGCGACGAACAAGGACCTGCCCGAGGAGATCTCGTCCGGCCGGTTCCGCGAGGACCTGTACTACCGGCTCAACGTGGTCCCGCTCGAGCTGGCCCCGCTGCGCGAGCGGCGCGAGGACGTGCCCGGGCTCATCGAGCACTTCCTGGCCTACGTGTGCCGGGTGGACGACCGCCGCGAGAAGCGAATGGCGCCCGGCGCGGTCACCATGCTCATGCAGTACGACTGGCCTGGCAACGTGCGCGAGCTCAAGAACCTGATCGAGCGGCTGGTCATCCTGACCGGGGACAGCGAGCTGATCGGCGAGGCCGACGTGGAGGACGCGCTGCCCGGGGTCAAGCCGGCGCGCGGCTCGTACCGGCGCGGGACCGCGCTGAAGGATCTGGTCGCCGCGGCCGAGCGGGACATCATCCTCGACGCCCTCGGCGCCAACGAGCACCACATCTCCAACACCGCCAAGGAGCTGCAGCTCGAGCGCTCGCACCTGTACAAGAAGATGCGCGCGCTCGGCATCAATCCGCGCGCCGAGACCGAGTGACGCGCGCGCGGCGACCAGCCTACGACTAGTGCACCGCGGCCGAAGTGACATCAACGAGGCGGTGTGGATCGCCGTCGAGCGCAAGGCGCGACGACGATGGGCTACTCGCTGTAGCTCGAGGAGTTGCAACGCAGCGATCGGCGGTGAGGCGCACCGGATCGTTGATGTCACTTCGGCCGCGGTGCACTAG
>DATHKR010000040.1:0-44836 GCA_035489015.1 Kofleriaceae bacterium
GGTCCGCATGAAGGACGGCACCTGGAAGATCAAGGCCGGCGCCCAGGTCCGCGTCCGCCTCACCATGGTGGCAGAGAGCCGCCGCTACCACGTCGCCCTGGTCGATCCGCTCCCCGCCGGCCTCGAGCCGATGAACCCGGCCCTCGCCGTCACCGGTTCGGTTCCGCAGGACCCGAAAGCCCAGCAGAACAACCCCTGGTGGTACTGGACCCAGACCTGGTACGAGCACCAGAACCTGCGCGACGAGAGGGTCGAGGCCTTCACCTCGCTCCTCTGGGAGGGCGTCCACGAGTACACCTACGTCGCTCGCGCCACCACCCCGGGCCGGTTCATCGTCCCACCCACCAAGGCCGAGGAGATGTACTTCCCCGAGACCTTCGGCCGATCCGCCTCCGACCGGGTGATCGTCGAGTAGCGCCTCGCTACTTGAAGATCTGCAGCAGCAGCGACTGGGCCACCCCGCCGACGCCCTCCGCCACGATCGATCCGATCGCGATCGTGGTGAGGGTGGCGTCGCTGACCTTGAGCCAGCGCCCGAGCACGATCCACATGAGGAAGCCGCCCACGAAGAACGCGATGCCGAGCGCCGGCGACAGGACCAGGCCGAGGCCGAGGCCGATCGTCTCCGGCATCCACTTCTTCAGCGCCGGGATGTTCTCCAGCACGGTGTAGATGATCCCGACCAGCGCGCCGATGAGCAGCCACCGGAGCGCGCCAGGCGGCAGCGCCGACATGCCGGCCTCGAAGATCTGCGCGCTCTTCGCCCACATCTTGGCGACCGGGGCCGGGTGGCCGGGCCCGTCGAGCACGAGCGGCTTGGTCCGGTGGATCTCGGTGAAGACCAGCGCCGAGATGATCGCGCAGGGCAGGATGGTCGCGCCCTGGGCCCAGAACTGCCAGCGCGAGGGGACCCGGAACGCCCGCCCGTAGACCATGTCGGTGGTGAGCATGCTGGCCTGGGCGCCGCTGCCGGCCACGAAGCCGGCGCCGGTCAGGTTGGTCTCGATCCGCGATCCGCCCATCGCGCTGGTCACGCCCTGGAGCAGGATGCCCATGACGCGGGCCGGGTTGAACGTGGTCTGCGCGGCCGCGCGGGTGGCGATGATGTTCTGGATCAGGCCGGCCACCACGATGAGGACGATGCTGATGAGGAACGGCACCGCGAAGCGCCACTTCAGGACCAGGGCGGTCACCACGAAGACGATCACGGCGAGCGCGGCCACCACCTTGCCGGGCAGGATCGGGTCATCGTCGTCGGTCTTGCCGCCGAGGGACAGGATGGAGCGGAACGCCCCGGCCAGCGTGCGCCAGTTGATCGCCATGACGGTCAGGCCGGACGAGACCAGGAAGCCGAGGCCGGGCCAGAAGTAGCGGTGCGGCGCCTCGGGGTTGGGCGTGTGCGGGGCGAGGATCATGAGCAGGACCGCGCCGAACAGGAAGCCGACGCAGGTGCGCATGCCCATGAGGTAGGAGCCGCCGATCGCGAACGGCGACCACGCGATCGCGCCGCCGTACATGGCCAGACCGGCGATGGCCGTCTCGGCCGGGACCACGGCGAATCCGTCGCTGTTCATGACCACGTAGGTGGCGCCGAGCGCGAAGGTGATGAGCAGGAACAGCGGCTGGCGCCGGTCGCCGTGATCGACCAGCGACTTGATGACGCCCTCGACCGCCTTGGCCATCGGCCAGGGCAGCTTCTCGCGCAGGACCAGGATCTGGCGCAGCGGGATGACCATGACCATGCCGACCAGGCTGGACACGATGCCGAACAGCGCCATGTCGACCAGCGAGTACGGCACGCCGGTCATCGCCTTGGCCGCGTAGAAGTTGCTGATGAACCCGAGGCTGCCGCCGGCCGAGCCCATGGTCGCCACGATCACCATCTCGGTCGAGGTGATGGCGCGCCTGGCCAGGAAGAAGCAGGCGAAGAAGAACAGCGCCGCGATGGTGGGCCCCTCCTCGATGACCCCGAACGAGAGGGTCAGATAGGAGTTCATCGCGCACAGCACCCCCGAGAGGATCAGGCCGGCGATGATGCTGCGCGCAGTCAGGCCCGACGGCGGCTCAAGACCGGGCGGCGGCGGATAGGCTGGTTCACCATTCACGGTCCCGAGCCTAAGCGAAACCGTCGCCCGCGGAACCGGGGACGGTCGGTAATGCGCTGACCGGTCTTGTCCCGCCTCGAAGCGGCCGATTTCACGCCCGCACGCGCCCGGATCACCGCCTCGGCCCTCGACCGGGCTCGGCGGCCCACGCGACCGCGCGCTCGCGTCGCCCCGCGCTATCCCACCTGGTGCCCGATGTCGTGTGCCTGCCGCTTCCCCGCGCGCGATCGAACAGACACGACGGTTTGCTTGAGGCCCGCGCTCTGGCCTTGATACGCTGACCCGTCGTGCGGCTCGAAGGTTCGCCCGGGCCTGAGCCGCGAGGAGATACCTGCATGTTTTCGTGTCGATTGACCTTCCTTGGCCTTCTTTGCGCCGCCTCTCTCGCGCTCGCCTGCGGCGACGATGGCGCGAGCAGCGGTCCGTGCGAGACCGATCCGATCCCGTCCGATTGCGGCGCCACCTGCGATGAAGGCACGCCGTGCGCTTCCGGCTTCTACTGCGGAGGGGACGGCACCTGCACCGCCGACTGCACCGCCGGCGGCGGCGAGTGCGACGAGGGCGAGGCGTGCAGCCTGGACGGCCAGTGCGTCCCGGCCGGCACCGACGACAGCGGCGACGCGGCCGACGACAGCAGCGACGGCGGCGACGACGGCAGTGACGACGGCGGCGACGACGATTGCCCGGCGGTCCAGGTCAACCTGACCCCGGTCGTGCCCGTGGTCGTCATGCTCATCGATCAGAGCGGCAGCATGGACGAGCCGTTCGGCACCTCCGACCGCTGGGAGTCGCTGAAGGACGCGCTCATCGGCAACGCCGACGACGGCGTGATGTTCGACCTGCAGAGCCAGCTCAACATGGGCGCCAGCCTGTACACCAGCCACAACGGCGACTCGGGCGGCGACTGCCCGCTGCTCCAGGAGGTCGGCCCGGCGATCAACAACGCCAGCGCGATCGCGTCGCTGCTCGAGGACAACGGACCCGACGACGACACGCCCACCGCCGAGGCGGTCACCGCGGCCACGGCCAGCTTCCCGGCCTCCGACAACCCGCGAATCATGATCCTGGCCACCGACGGCAACCCGGACAGCTGCGTGGATCCGGACGCGCACACGCCGGAGACCCAGGCCGCCTCCGAGACCGCGGTGCAGGGCGCCTTTGACGCCGACATCACCACCTTCGTCCTCAGCGTCGGCGACGACATCGCGCTCGATCACCTTCAGCGCCTGGCCAACGCCGGCCAGGGTCTGGACCTGGCCTCCGGCGACGCGCAGTTCTACCTGGCGCTCGACCCGGCCGCGCTGGTCGCCGCGTTCGAGGAGATCATCGGCGGCATCCGCACCTGCGAGATCGACGTGGACGGCGACGTCGACCTCGACCGAGCCGACGAGGGCACCGTGGTCCTGAACGGCGACACGCTCGAGTACGGCACCGACTGGAACATGCAGGACTCGAACTCGCTCATCCTGCTCGGCGACGCCTGCGACACCTTCCTCGGCGCCGAGTCGGTCGCGCTGACGGCGGAGTTCCCGTGCGGCGGCGTGGTGGTGGTCGACTGACCGGTCGACCCGAGTAGCGGACGCGAGCTACGACGCGAGCTGCACCTCGCGCGGGGCGCCGATGAAGCGCAGCCCCGCGAGGTGCTGCTCGCCGTCCACCCGGCTCCAGGTCACCTGCGCGGCGCACTCGTAGACGCGCCCGCTGTCGGGGCTGGTGATGCGCAGCGCGCCGCGCTGGCCGGGGCTCAGCTCGGCGCCGATCACGGCGCACACGCCGCCAGCGCCGAGGTTGAGGAGCTCGATGGCGCACAGGCCGGGGCCGAGGCGCAGGCTGGCCGGCATGTCGACGTCGCAGCGGGCATGCCGCCGGCGCGTGAAGGTGCCGGAGCCCTCCGGGTGGCCGAGGAACGGCTCGCGGCCGAGCAGCCGGTGCAGGGCATCGAGCCGGTGGCGGGCGGGAGGGGCGAAGCCTTGCCCCTCGACCTTCCGGCGGGCGAGGAGCTGGCGGTACTCGAAGACGAGCTCGAAGAGATCGTGCATCTACCTTGGTTGTACGCATTGCAGGCCTGGATCCATTTCCCGGGCATGCAGAAATGCCTCTTAAACCCACTGTGGTGGTGACGTAGCGCAAACCAGGGCGTGGCTGCGTGACAACAGTTGCCCGGCGGATTGGGGGGTGATAGCCACATTCCAGGATCTGCCGTCGAGTTCTTCCACGGCCGATGGCTCATGTAGGTTCAGGTATGCAGGCGGATCGAGAGGTCCACGAGACGCTGGAGATCGACGCGGACCTCGCCGCGGTCTGGCGCGCGTGGACCGAGCCGGAGCAGCTGCGCGGCTGGATGGCGGAGCGCGCGGAGGGGACGGTGGCGGTGGGCGAGCGGGTCCGGCTGTCGTGGGACAGCCTCGGCCTCGAGCTCGATCTCGACGTCGTCACCTGCGAGCCGGAGCGCCGCCTGGTCGTGCGCGGCGGCGCGGCCGGGCGACCGCCGCAGACCCAGTCGGTCGAGCTCAGCCGCGCGGCCGGTGGCACCCGGGTGGCGCTCGCGCACCGCGGCTTCGCGCCCGGTCCGGCCGGCGAGGCCGAGCGCGCCGGGACCGCGGCCGGCTGGCACGTGATGCTGCGCGTGCTCGCCCACTATCTGGACGGGCGAGTGACGCGGCGGCGTGAGTGCGCGGCGGTGCTCGCACCGGTGGCCGCGCCGCTCGCGGTGGTCGGCGATCTCCTGCACCGGCCGGACGGGCGCGCGGCCTGGCTGGTCGACGGCGACAGCCCGGCGCTGTCCGAGGGGACCCGCTTCGCGCTGCGCGGCCCGGGCGGCGCCTCGATGACCGGCCGCGTGCTCGCCGTCGCCCCGCCGTTCGAGCTCGCGCTGACCTGGGACCAGATCGACGGCGTCGTGGTGCTGCGCGCGATCCAGATCGCGCCCGGCGCCAGCGTCGACCCGGTCCTCGCCGTCGCGCAGGCGTGGAGCTGGTCGCCGGAGCGCCCGGCCTGGCCCGCGGCGCGCGCGACCCTGGAGGCCGCGATCGCGCGGCTGGTGCGCGCGGCCGGCGGGGCGCCCGGCGGCGCCGCGTGAGGCACCGTTCGCCATACCTGGGGTAAGGTTCCCGCCATGCAGACCGCCGTGGTCACCGGCGCCGGGCGTGGGCTCGGCCGACTCATCGCGCAGGGGCTCGCGGGCAAGGGGCTCGCGGTCCTGGTCACCGACGTGGACGCCGCCTCGGCGCGCGATACCGCCGCCGCGATCGGCAACGGGGCGTGGGCGGTGGAGCAGGACGTGCGCGACGCCGACTCGCACCGTCGAGTGGCGGCGTCCGCGGCCGAGCGCGGCGAGCTGGCCGTCTGGGTCAACAACGCCGGCGTGCTGCGCTCCGCGCCGGCCTGGGACCACAGCGACGACGACGTCCGGCTGCAGATCGAGGTCAACGTGCTCGGCCTGATGTGGGGATCGCGCGCGGCGGTGGACGTGATGCGCCGCCAGGGCCGCGGTCACATCATCAACATCGCGTCGATCTCGTCGATCGTGCCGGCCCCGGGGCTGGCGGTGTACGGGGCCAGCAAGCACGCCGTGCTCGGCTACTCGATCTCGCTGGCCGGCGACCTCAAGCACGCCGGCATCCCGATCCAGGTCAGCGCCATCTGCCCCGACGCGATCGACACCGACATGACCCGCAACGTGAAGGGCGACCGCGACGCGGCGCTCCTGTTCAGCTCGAGCAAGCTGCTCCGCGCCGAGGACGTGGCCCAGGAGGTCATCGGCCTGGTCGACCACCCGCGCCTGGTGGTGATCCGCCCGCGCATGCGCGGCGCGCTGGCCCACATCTTCCGCCCCTTCCCCGGCGTCGGGCTCCGGGTGCTCGAGCAGTTCCGCAAGCTGGGCGAGCGCCACCAGCGCCGCGACCACGGCTGAGCTGCGAGCGGCGCCGGGTCAGCGGTAGAAGCGCAGGCGGAGCACGAACCGGCGCCAGTCGGTCTCGAGCCGGCGGAGGTCGCGCCCGGTCACGGCGACCAGCGTGTCGATGCCGGTCGGGTCGCGCTCGTACGACGCGGTGAACTCGGCGTAGTACCTGCGCAGCAGGCCCTGCTCCTGGAGGTAGTAGAGGAGGTAGCGCGCGGCGGCGTAGTAGAGGCCGCTCGCATCGCCGTAGAACTCGCCGGGGTCAGCGGACAGGAGCTGGCGCAGCGGCGGCGCGGTCCCTGCCTCGAGCGCGCGCTGGAGCGCCGGCAGGCGCCAGTTGACCAGGCCGATGATGGCGCCGTCGCGCTCGCCGGCCTGCTCGTACAGCGAGCCGAGCCCCTCGTTGAACCAGGCCGGGCAGCGCGGGAAGTTGGCGTCGACGTACGGGTGAACGATCTCGTGCACCAGCGTGCCGCCGCCGGTCGAGATGTCCATGACCAGCGCCCGGTGGATGCTGTCGAAGTACCCGTACGGGGTGGTCGGCGCGGCGCCGAACAGCGCGCGCGCGTTGCGCCGGTAGCTGTCCCCGTCGCGGAACAGCCAGATCTCGATCACGGCGTCCGGGTCGCGGATGAAGTAGGCGGCGCGCAGCCGCTCGACCGCCCAGCGCACGATGATGACCGCCCGCTCCTCGACCATCGACGGCGCCTCGTCGCCGGCGACCACGAACGGCGGCTCGATCACCATGTGGAAGGCGCTGGTGATGCGGGCCCGCTCGAGCCGCTCGCGCATGGCGGCGAGGGTCGCCCGATAGCGCGGGTCCTCGGCCGTCTGGCGCGCGCGCGACGGCGCGATGGTGATGGCCTGGCTGGACGGCTGCACCGACTGCTGGCGCGCGCCATGTCCGCACGTCGCCGCGGCGAGCATGCCCGCCGCGACCACAGCACGCGACATCGTGCTGGCCAGCCATCGAGCTGGCACCGACCCCAGTTCCCCCGCCACGGACCGCTCCCACCGGTATAGCACGGCCCGCCAGCGACGGTAGACACCCGAACCGGGCGCGAGGAAGACCTGGCCAGGCGGGCGCCCCGGCCAGGTCGAGGTCGTCCGGGTCAGATCAGGGAGAGCCGTACACCGACGCGGCGCCCTGGCGATCGCGGGTGGTGAGCACGAGGTCGCCGCCCTGGGTGCCGTTGCACTGCGGGTAGTGCATGACGGAGCTGGAGTCGTACGTGGTCAGCGCCCGCCAGTTGTTGTCCTCGAAGCACGTGCCCGACTCGGGGCGAGTGTGCTCGTGGCGGAAGCCGATCGTGTGGCCGAGCTCGTGGCGGAGGATGCCGGTCAGCGTCCACGGGTTGATGTTGCCGAAGGAGGTGGTGTCGATGCTGAGCTGGCGGTTGCGGCGGGTGGAGCTGGGGAAGAACGCGCTGGCCAGGAACTGCCCGCCGCTCACCCGGCGAACGTTGAACACCACGCTGTTGTTGGTGCGGGTGCAGTTCCCGTCCTGACCGGAGTTGTGGACGAAGTTGACGTGAGCGGCGCCTTCCCACGCGCCGGCCGCCCCGTTCATCGCCGACACCACGGCGTTGTACTGGCTGGTCGAGAACGCGCCCGTGCCGGTCCGGGTCACGCAGTAGGTGATGTTCAGCGCGGCAGACGACGACCATCGGTCGTCCTGTCCGCCGACGCGGTTGATCGCGAGCCCCTGCTGCGCGGAGCCGATGCCTCGAGCGGCGTCCTCCGACGCGAGGTAGTCGCGGTAGTAGACGGCGAGCTGGTCCAGATTTTCGGCCGGCTCGTCTCCGTTGACGATGTAGACCCCGTCAGAATCTTTGTATGCCTGATCCTGAAATTCTTCCCAGCTGAGCGGTTCGTCCTCCTCGGATGAGCAAGCAGCCATGGGTACAACGAGTCCGACAACGACACACAGAGCGGCGATTCTCATGTCTCCCCCTTCCATCGGGCATCAGGGGTGGCCCGGCGGCGGCTGGCGCTGCAACCGCCATACCGCGACTGTGGGGGATTCAACGCCCGGTTATCAGCCCGCGCGTCGATCGCTCCGGGGAAGTGAGTACCCACTTCACTGCGAAATCATCAATGCAGTGTATCGAGCGCGAAGCACCTGCAACATATCGCCTCGCGCCGACCGCGGATCACTCGATCGCTCACCGCATGACCAGCCCACACACGATCCGACACAGCACATGGATCGCATCGCCTCGCGGTGGACTGGTGCACGCGGAGAGGAAGCCGATCGCGATCAGCGGCGCAGCATCCGGACGAGGAGAACGCCGACGCCGACGCCAGCGGCCAGGATGCCGATGGTCGCCAGCGGGTGATCCTTGGCCATGCCCACGGCGCGGCCGCTCACGTCGACCGCGCGATCGCGGACGCGGCCGCCGACGTCGATGGCGCGATCGCGGACGCGGTTGTAGGTGTCCTCGAGCTCTTCTCGCACGACGCGGGCGCCGTCCTCGATCTGCTCGCGTATCGCTTCGCCGCCGTTGCCGAATTGCTTCATGGTCTTCTCCTCGGGGTGTATCCCGCATCAGGTTGCAGGCATCGTGCCCGGCCCGAGGAGGCGCAAGCCCAGGAAGTTGCAGGGCCTGCGGCGGGTTCAGGACACACCCTCGCCACGGTGTGTCGAAGCGCTACGAGCCGACCGAGGCCGGTTCGAGCGCCTGATACCGCCTCGTATCCTGGTCACCCCGCGACGGGGCGCCCGCTCAGGAGCGAGCCGAGCGCGACCAGAGCTCGAAGCGGTAGCCGACCGACTGATCGCCGTCGCCGTCTGCTCCCTCGGCGAGCAGCGCCTCGCGCCGGAAGTGGGACGGAATCGGCGGAAAGAACGTGTCGCAGGTGTAGCGCTTCATCACGCGGGTGAGGTAGAGCCGCCGGCAACCGCCGAGCTCGATCGCCTGGCGATAGATCTCGCCGCCACCCAGCACGAAGATGCGGTCGATGTCGGCGCGCGAGCGCGACTGCTCGAGCGCGCGCGCCAGGTTCGGCGCCCGCATCGCCCCCTCGGGGAATTCGAGGCTGACCTGCCGGCTGATGATCAGGTTGAGCCGCTGCGGCAGCGGGCGCCACTTCTGCGGGATCGTCTCCCAGGTGACCCGTCCCATGATGACGGCGTTTCGCATGCCAGGGATCTCGGTCTCGCTGGTGATGCGCTTGAGGTGGGCGAGGTCGGTCGGCAGGTTCCATGGAACGGACCCGCCGGCGCCGATGCCGTCGCCGAGATCCGCCGCGACGACGATGTCGAAGTCGATCGCGTTGGCTCGTAGCGCAGTCAAACCGCCACCTCGAACTTGATGAATGGATGATGAGCGTAGTCGCGCAACTCGACGTCCTCGAACTGGATCTCGTCCACCTTCTTCCCGGGGGGAAGGTGGAGCGTGGGAGGGGAATGAGGGGCGCGCGACAGCTGCTCGCGGAGCCCCTCGATGTGGTTGTGATACACGTGCGCGTCGCCGAGCACGTGGATGAAGAAGCCCGGCACCAGCCCGCACTGATTCGCGATCATGTGGGTGAGCAGCGCGTAGCTGGCGATGTTGAACGGAACGCCGAGCGCCATGTCGGCCGAGCGCTGGTAGAGCTGACAGTCGAGCCGGTCACCCTGCACGTAGAACTGGAACAGCGCGTGGCACGGCGGGAGCGCCATCCGGTCCAGGTCGGACACGTTCCACGCGCTGACCAGGATCCGCCGCGAGGTGGGGTCCCTCTGGATGAGGTCGAGGGCGGCCTGGATCTGATCGATGCCGCCGCCGTCGCGGCCCGGCCAGCTCCGCCACTGGTGTCCGTAGATCGGGCCGAGCTCGCCGGCCGGATCGGCCCACGCGTTCCAGATCGGCGTGTGCTCGGCCAGCCCGTCCTGGATGTTGGTCGATCCGCGCAGGAACCACAGCAGCTCGCGCACCACCGCCGGGAACAGGATCTTCTTGGTGGTGACCAGCGGGAACCCCTCGCGCAGGTCGTAGCGGGCCGAGATGCCGAACAGGGACAGCGTGCCGGTGCCGGTCCGATCGGGGCGCTGCTCGCCGCGCTCGAGGATCTGGCGGACCAGGTCCAGGTAGGGCTTCACCGCCTGTGTATAGCACCTCGGCGGCCAGCCCGGGCCGGTCGACGACACACCCTCGGGAGGATCGGACGGGTCGGGGTCAGCGGGGGGCTGCGCCCCAGGGCAGGTGGGCGAGCAGCGCCTGGGCTCGACGGTCGAACCAGTCGTCCCGCTGGCCGGCCAGAGCCTGGCGCAGCGCCGCGGCCAGCTCGCCCGCGCTCTCGAAGCGGTCGCGCGCGGTCTTGGCCAGCCCGATCGCGAGCACGCTGTCCACCGACGTGGGCAGCTCGGCCAGCTGGCTCGGCTGCGGCGGCATCGAGTAGCAGACATTGTAGAGGGTGGTCGGCAGGTCCTTGCCGGAGAACGGCGGGCGCCCGGTCAGGCAGCGGTAGGCGATCGCGGCCAGCGCGTACACGTCGGCCACAGGCGAGACGTCCTCGCCGCGCGCCTGCTCCGGCGCCATGTAGGCCGGCGTGCCGACCACCCGCCCCTCGGTGAGGGTGCCCTTGTGCTGGGCCAGCTTGGAGGCGCCGAAGTCGAGGATCTTCCAGATCGGCACCGACGACGCGCGCTCGAGCAGGAACAGGTTCTGCGGCTTGATGTCGCGGTGGACGATGCCCTTGGCGGCGGCCTCGTCGAGCGCGCTGGCGACCTGGTCGACCAGCCCCTCCAGCTTGTCGGGCGCCAGCCGGCGGCGCTTGCGCAGGTGATGGGCCAGGTCGTGGCCTGACAGGAGCTCCATGACCAGGTACGGCAGGTTGCCGTGGGGCGGCGACGAGTCGAGGATCCTGACCACGTGAGGCGACTGCAGCGAGCCGGCCGCGACCGCCTCGCGCAGGAAGCGCTCGATCGCCCCGGGGTTGTGCATGACGTTGGCGTGGAGCAGCTTGACCGCGACGCGCCCGCCGCTCTCCGCATGGGCCGCCTCGTACACCTCGCCCATCGCCCCGCGCCCGATGACGACGCCGAGCCGGTAGCTGCCCAGCACCCGGTCGGTGTGGCGGCCCGGGCCGCCCAGCTGGAGGGCGCGGTCCAGGTCCTGGCGGACCTCCTGGAACATCGCCTCGCGCTGCTCGACCTGCCGGCGCGCCTGCAGCAGGCTGTCGATCGCGCGCAGCGTGCCGATCCGGGTCGATCGGGCCAGGGTGTGCGCGGTGAAGAAGATGAACTGGAGCAGGACCTGCGTGATGACGTGCATCGACAGCGGCAGCTCTGCGCCGGTGTACATGCCGGGGTCGGCGACCACGCCGGACAGGATGAGCACGCCGAGGACCGCCTGCAGGCCGGCGCACAGGCCGTAGACCATGAGGGCGGCGGCGACGCTCTGGGCGCGGCTGAAGAAGTAGATGCCGAGCACGACCAGGCAGGGCGCGGCCGAGTTGACGCCCCAGTAGAGGATCGCGGTGTAGCCGGTCACGCAGGCCAGCACCGCCAGCGAGACGATGATCCACTGGCGATGCCGCCCAGGATCGCGCAGCGAGAAGTAGAGATAGACCGCGGCCACCGCGTTGACCGCCAGCTCGCCGACGAGGATGTCGCGGACCAGCCGGTTGCCGCCCAGGAACGGCAGGCCAACGATCGCGCACAGATCGATGATCACGCAGAACAGCGCGAACATGCGCGTGCGCGCGATCTCCTCCTGGAACAGCGCCTCGGCCGGCGACGAGGCCGAGCGCGCCACCGACGGATCGGCCGACGGGGCGGACTCGCGGCGGGTGCGGATCTGCACGGTCTCGGCCCGCCAGTCGGCGGGCATGACCGGCGGCGGTGGATCGGACGGATCGGCGGGAGACGACGGCGACGATGCGCTGCTGCGCGACGCGCCGGCCTGCGACGCGCCGGACGGCGACGAGCCGTGCGCGGAGCCGGGGGCGGAGACGGGCGGAGCGGGATCGGCGAGCGACTCGGGCGGCTCGGCGTACGGTCCGGGCGTCCCGCCGAACGAGCCGGGCGGGCCGGCCTGCGCGGCCGGATCGTCGACGCGCCTCACCCCTGCGCGCGCTCCGAGCTGGGTCGGGTCGTCGTCGCCGGGCGGGGGGGGCCGCCGCGTCTCGCGCCCATCGGCCACTCGGTCCAGCATATCGCGGCCTGGCGCGGTTTGGGGCGAAACCACCGGTTTGCCGCGGTTCGCGGGGTACGGCGCGCCGCCGGAGCGCGGTGCTATAAGGGCGGCGAAGCGCATGCCCTC
The DNA here is from genome assembly GCA_035489015.1 of Kofleriaceae bacterium. Classification (GTDB taxonomy): domain Bacteria; phylum Myxococcota_A; class Polyangia; order Haliangiales; family Haliangiaceae; genus DATFRY01. The sequence goes on from DATHKR010000040.1 coordinate 12,255, forward strand.
CGCCGCCTCCGGCCCGTCCGGCTCGTCCGCTCCTCCTCGCATCACGATGGCGGAGCTCGCCGGACGCTACGACGGGTTCCTGCTCGACTCGTTCGGCGTGCTGGTCGACGGGCGCGGCGCCCTGCCCGGCGCGGCCGCGATGCTGGCCGAGCTCGACCGGCGCGGTCGCCCGTACCACATCGTGACCAACGACGCATCGCGGCGGGCGGCGACCAGCGCGGCCCGCTTCCGCCGGTTCGGCCTCGACATCGCCGCCGAGCGCATCCTCGGCTCCGGCGATCTCCTGGCCCCGTACTTCGCCGCGAACGGGCTGGTCGGAGCGCGCTGCCTGGTGCTCGGCACCGACGACTCGCGCGCGCTGGTCGGCGAGGCGGGCGGGCGGGTGTGCGCGATCGATCCCGGCGGCGATTACGACGCGGTGGTGGTCTGCGACGATGACGGCTTCCCGTTCCTCGACGGGATCAACGCGGCGCTGTCCGCCCTGTTCCGCGCGCTCGACGCCGGGCGATCGGTCCACATGGTGCTGCCCAACCCGGACCTGGTCTTCCCGGCCGGCGGCGGCGCGTTCGGCTTCACCAGCGGCGCGATCGGCACCCTGCTCGAGGTGGCGCTGGCCCGGCGCTACCCGGAGCAGCCGCCGGAGTTCACCCGGCTCGGCAAGCCGCACCCGCCGCTGTTCCAGGAGGCGATGCGCCGGCTGGGCGGAGGCCGCCTGCTCATGATCGGCGACCAGCTCGAGACCGACATCGCCGGCGCGATCGCCTGCGGCCTCGACGCCGCCCTCCTGGTCACCGGGGTCACCCGCTGGAGCGAGCGAGCGACCGGCGTGGTGCCCACCTACCTCCTGGACAGCCTGTGGTGAAGCGCGGCGCGAGGCCGGGCGCGAAGCCCGGCGCCCGGCCCGGCGGCGGCGCGTTCGATCCGCTCGCCTTCCTGGCCGAGCACGGCGTCGTGCTCGCCTCCGCGCGCGGCCCGGTCGCCAGCGTCGCCGAGGCCGTGGCCGGCGAGCCGATCCGCGGCAGCTGGTGGGGCCACCCGCGCAGCCACGACATCTTCCGCGCGCTCAACGCCATCGCCGACTCCCCCGACGCCCTCTCCTTCAAGCTCGTCGCCGGCAAGGTCGCCTTCGTCCATCGCCGCCTGTGGCCGGCCCTGGTCCGCCTCGCCGACCGGCTCGGCCCGGCGCGCCTGGCCGCGGTCGCCCAGGAGCACACCGCCACCGGCGCCCACCGATCGATCACCACGCCCTTCCCCGCCTGGGTCCCGGCCGACGTCGCCCGCGCGGCGGAGGCGCTCGGCGAGGACGACGCGCGGGCACAGCTCGGTGACTGGCTCGACGCGGAGCTCCGCTCCCTGCGCTAGCATCGGCGGATCGAACCGGATGGCCTCGCGAGATCAATCGATGCGCGCCGACGACGGGGTGGTGGTCCGCACGCCGCTCCTGCCGATCGACGTGCTGCTCGAGTGGACGGCGTGCGGTGACGCCGCCGCGGCGCGGCGGTTCCTGGTCGAGCTGGTCGCGCGGCCGGACGTGAACGAGGCGCTGTTCGTGGCGTCGCCGGGGCTGCACGGGTCGATCGATCGATGGCTGGCCGAGCCGGACTCTGCCGCCGGGCAGCGGGTCGAGCGGGCGCTGGTGAAGTACGTGGCCCGGATGGCCGGGCGAACGACGCCGTTCGGGCTGTTCTCGGGGGTGTCGACCGGGCAGCTCGGGCGCGAGACTCGCATCGAGCTGGCCCCGCGCGCGGAGTACCGGCGGCGGACCAGGCTGGACAACGACTACCTGTTCGTCCTGGCCGACGCGCTGGCCCGCGACCCGGCGATTCGCGACGCGCTCTCGTGGCGGCCGAGCTCGTCGATCTACCGGGCCGCCGGACGGCTCCGCTACGCGGCGGCGCGGCTGCAGGGGAGCGAGCGCACCTATCACCTGGTCGCGGTGGATCCGTCGCCGTACGTCGACGCGGTGCTGGCCCGCGCGGCCGGCGGCGAGCGGCTCGACCGGCTGGCCGGGGCGCTGGTGGCCGACGATCCCGACGTCACGCTCGCGGAAGCCGGCGCGTTCGTGGCCGAGCTGGTCGACGCGCAGCTCCTGGTGCCGGAGCTCGGCGTGCACGTGACCGGGCCGGAGCCGATCGACGCGCTCCTGGATCAGCTCGCGCGGGCCGGCGCGGCGGGGCCGCTCGCGGCGCTGTCGGCGGCTCGCTCGGCGATCGGCGAGCTCGACGCGGCCGGGGTCGGCAACGACCCGGAGCGCTACCGCGAGGTGGCTCGCGGGCTCGAGGGGCTACCGGCCACGGTCGACCCCGCGCGCCTGTTCCAGGTCGACATGGTCGTGCCGGCCGGCGTCACCGTCGGGGTCGCGGTGGCCAGCGAGGTCGCCCGCACCATCGCCGCGCTCGCCTCGATGTGGCCGCGTTCGGTGGAGTCGAGCCTGGACGAGCTCCGGCGCGCCTTTGGCGAACGGTACGAGGACCGCGAGGTCCCGCTGGCCGAGGTGCTCGACGAGGAGGCCGGGATCGGCTTCGAGGCCGCGACCGGCCCGGGCGCGGAGGGGTCGCCGCTCCTGGCCGGCATCCGGTTCCCGGCCGCGACCTCGCCGTCGCGGGTGCCGTGGACCCGCGCCGATGCTCACATGGTGCGCCGCCTGGGCCACGCGCTGTCCGCCGGCGACGACGAGATCGTCCTCGACGACGCCGACGTCGCCGCGATGAAGGGCGAGCGCGAGCCGACCCTCCCCGATGCGCTGGCCGCGATGATCCGGATCGCGGCGGCGCCCGACGGGCGGACCGAGGTGCTGTTCGAGAGCTCGAGCGGGCCCTCCGGCGCCCGCCTGCTCGGCCGGTTCTGCCACGCGTCGCCCGAGCTGCGCGCCCAGGTCGACGCCCACCATCGCGCCGAGGAGGCGATGCGGCCCGACGCGGTGTTCGCCGAGATCGTGCACCTCAACGAGGGGCGCATCGGCAACATCCTGTGCCGCCCGGTGCTCCGCGGGCACGAGATCGTGTTCCTTGGCCTCTCCGGCGCGGCGGTCGACCGGCAGATCTCGCTCGACGACCTGCTCCTGTCGGTGCGCGACGGCCGCCTGGTGCTCCGCTCGCGCCGGCTGGACCGCGAGGTCCTCCCCCGCCTGTCCACCGCGCACAACTTCCGGCTGCGCAGCCTCGGCGTGTACCGGTTCCTGTGCGCGCTGGCCGGTCAGGGCTGCGACCTGGCCGGCTTCAGCTGGGGGCCGCTGGCCAGCGCGCCGTACCTGCCGCGGGTCCGGGTCGGGCGCACGATCGTGTCGCGCGCCCGCTGGAACCTCGACGAGCGCGCGCTCGAGCCGATCACCGCGGCCGTGCGCGCGGCGGAGAAGTCGTCGTCGTCGAAGCGGCCGGCCGGGGAGCGGTCGACCGGGGAGCGGTCGGCCGGCGTCCTGGCCGCGGTGGCCGCGCTGCGCGGCGCGCGCCGTCTGCCCCGCTTCCTGGCCATCGCCGCCGGTGACAACGAGCTGCCGGTCGACCTCGACAACCCGCTCCTGGCCGCCGCGTTCGCCGACGAGCTGTCCGGCGCGCTCTCGGCCGAGCTGGTCGAGCTCTACCCGGCCCCGGATCGCGCGCTGGCGCGCGGCCCCGACGGGGCCTACACCAGCGAGGTGGTGCTGACCTTCACCCGCGCGCGGCCGGCGGCCGCGGCCACCGCGCCGGTTCGCCCGCGCGCTCCGTCCACCATCACGCGCCGCTTTCCGCCCGGCTCGGAGTGGCTGTACGCCAAGGTCTACTGCGGCGCGTCGACCGCCGACCACGTGCTGGCCGACTCGATCGCGCCGGTCGTGCGCGATGCGCTGGCCGGCGGCGGCGCGACCCACTGGTTCTTCCTGCGCTACGCCGATCCGGATCCGCACCTGCGGATCCGCTTCGCCGGCGATCCGGCGCGGCTCGGCGCCGCGGTGGCGCCCGCGCTCCACCGCGCGCTCGCCCCGCTGGTCGCCGACGGCACGGTCGGGCGGGTGCAGCTCGACACCTACGCGCGCGAGCTGGAGCGCTACGGCGGCGACGCCGGCATCGAGCTGGTCGAGCGCCTGTTCTGGATCGACAGCGACGCGGTGCTCGAGATCGTGGAGCTGCTCGACGGCGACGAGGGCGGCGACGCCCGCTGGCGCCTCGCCCTGCGCGGGATCGACGGCATGCTCGAGGCGCTCGGCCTCGACCGGGAGGCGCGCGCGCGGGTCATCACGCGCGGCCGCGACTCGCTCGGCGGCGAGCACCGGGCCGCGGCGCCGCTGTGGAGCGCGCTGGGCGAGCGGTTCAGCCGCGAGCGCGCCGATCTAGAGATCGTCTTCGCGCGCGATCCGGCCCGCGACGCCGGCCACCCGCTCGAGCCGGGCTTCGCGATCCTGGCCCGCCGCGACGCGCGCCTGGTCGAGGTCGCCGCCGAGCTCGCGGCCCTCGACGCGGCCGGCGCGCTCGCGCCCCGGCTCGAGGAGATGGCCTGGAGCCTGACCCACATGCACGCGAATCGCCTGCTCCACGCGTCGCAGCGGACCCAGGAGATGGTGCTGTACGACTTCCTGCGCCGCCTGCACGCGTCCGAGCGGGCGCGCGGGCAGCGCGGCGTTGCTAGAATCGACCGGTGACCCCGGTCCTGGTCCACCTGCACGCGACCATGCCGCGCACCCGCGCCAACGGGCCGGGCTCGCGCTTCGCGATCTGGTTCCAGGGCTGCTCGCTCGGCTGCCCCGGTTGCTTCAACCCGGCGACGCACCCGGCCGAGCCGGGCCAGCGGGTGACGGTCGACGACCTGCTGGCGCGCATCGAGGCCGAGGCCGACGCGATCGAGGGCGTGACCGTGTCGGGCGGCGAGCCGTTCGAGCAGCCGGACGCGCTCCTGGCGCTGGTCAGCGCGCTGCGCCGGCGCGCCCCGCGCCTCTCGATCCTGGTCTTCTCCGGCTTCACCCGCGCCGAGATCGACCGCCGACCGCACGGGCCGGCCATCCTGGCCGCGATCGACGTGCTGGTGGACGGCCGGTTCGTCGAGCGCCGCCTGCTCGGGCGCGGCCTTCGCGGATCCGACAACCAGCGGATCCATCTCCTCGGCGATCGCTACACGATCGATCAGATCGAGGCGACACCGGTCGGCGAGATCGTGATCGGACCTGACGGCAGCGCGAGCGTCACCGGTGTGGCTCCGCTGGATCTGTCGACCGGTGGCGGCGGCGGCCCGGGCCGGTCGGGCCACGGGATGGTAAAGTAGCGACGTGCCAGGCAGTCTGCTCGACAAGCGCCTCGTGCTCGTGCTGGGCAAGGGAGGCGTGGGCCGCACCACCGTCGCCGCCTCGATCGCCGCTGCCTGCGCCCGCGCCGGGCGCCGCACGCTCCTCTATCAGGCCAGCGCGGTCGATCGATTCGGCGAGCTGCTCGGCTCCGGCGCCCCGGTCTCGTCCGAGATCACGCGGCTGCGCGACAACCTCTACGCCGTCAACACCTCGCCGGCCGCCGCGCTCGAGGAGTACGGCCTCATGATCCTCAAGTTCCGGCGGGTCTACCGGATGGTGTTCGAGAACCGGGTCACCCGCTACTTCCTGCGCGCGATCCCCGGCCTCGACGAGTACTCGGTCCTCGGCAAGGCCTGGTTCCACACCAACGAGGAGGAGCGCGGCCGCCCGGTCTGGGACACGCTGGTCTACGACATGCCGGCCAGCGGGCACAGCGTATCGACCCTGCGGGTGCCGTGGGCCATCCTCAAGACCGTGCCCGAGGGGCCGCTCACGCGCGACGCGCGGGTGCTGCGCGATCAGCTGCTCGACCGCGACCGCACCGCGGCGGTGCTGGTGACCCTGGCCGAGGAGATGCCGGTCGCCGAGGCGCGCGAGCTGCACGTGATCCTGCGCCGCCAGCTCGGCCTCGAGGTGCAGCGCCTGGTGGTGAACCAGGTGCATCCCGATCGCTTCCCGGCCGGCACGCCCGTCGAGCAGGTGGTGGCGCAGCTGGTCGCCGCGCCGCCGCCCGAGCCGCTCGCGCCGCTGGCCCATCACGGCCGCACCGCGCTGGTCCGGCGGCGGCTGAACGAGCGCTATCTGGCCGAGCTGCGCCGCCACCTGACCGCGCCGCTCGTCGAGCTGCCGTTCCTGTTCGTGCCGCGGCTCGGCCCGACCCAGATCGATCAGCTGTCCGGCCTGCTCGCCGCCGTGACCTGACCCCTGACGTCTGGCGGCGTCGCGTGCCGGGCCGCGCCACAGTTTGCCGCTGCCGGGCGACCGCGGCGCCGGGCCCTCACAGCGGAGCGCGCGCGGGCACGTGGTAAGGTGCGCGCCGTGCGCGCGTTCCGGCTCGCCGCAGCCGCGGCTCTGTTCTCGGCCCTCTCGTTGTCCTGGGCAGGTTGTTCACATGTGTCGACGGTGCGCCTGCAGGAAGAGGCGATCGAGGTCGGCCCCGGGCTGCGACCCCTCGCCGCGGTCCAGGCCAACGCGATCAGCGCCTACTTCCTCTTCATCCCGATCCCCGGCGTGGATCTCGACCGGGTCATCAACCAGATGCTGGTGGTCACCGCCAAGACGATCGGCGCCGACAAGATCGCCAACCTCGAGTTCGATGTCACGCCCGACGGAGGCGTCTGGGCCCTGCGCAAGCTCATCGGCTGGCGCTCCGCGCGAGCCTCCGGCATCGCGGTCCAGGTGACCGCGCCGGCCGTCGACCCGGACGCCGACCAGGGACCGGAGCCGGCCGCGCAGGAACCGGCGGACGAGGAGCCGGGCGCGGACGAGACCGAGCCAGCGCCAGGCGAGCGACCGGCCACACCGGCAAGGCCCGCGCGGCCGCGCTGATGCGGGATCGGTAGGCGGGCCGCGCGCGAGCGGCGACCGCGCGATCCCCAACGGCGACCGCGCGACCCGAGCGGCGACCGCGCGACCCGAGCGGCGACCGCGCGACCCGAGCGGCGACCGCGCGACCCGAGCGGCGACGCGACATCGCTGTCGCGGATCGCGATCTCGTCCGCGTTCGCCACACCTCGATGGTCCGCCGCGGTCGCCATGCCCGCGGATCCGCGCGGGCCGGGCGCGCTCTGCGTTCGGTTGCTGGCCCGTCGCTTGCTCTCCCACTCGCCGTGTCAGCGACCGCGGCAGGCTTCGCGGCGCGCCGTCTGGCTCGCCACGCCGAGGCGCACGGGGTATCGCGCGAGACGGTCGCGTCGTGGCTCGGCGTGGGCGGCGAGGATCTCGACAGCCCGCCGCGCATCCCGATCGAGCGGCTGTATCGCGCGTGGGCGTCGGCCAGCCGCGCTCTCGGCGACCCGGCGATCGGCGTCCGCTGCGCGCTCGGCTGGACGGTCGCCGATCTCGAGCTGTTCGGCTTCTGCGTCGCGACCGCACCGACCGCCGGCGACGCCGCAGGGACCGCGGTGCGCTACGCGGCCCTGGTCACCGACTCGGGCCACTGGCGCCTCGACGCCGCGGAGCGCGGACAGGTCAGCCTGTCCTGGAACCGCTCGGGGCCGTCCACGCTCGGCCGCTCGGTCTCCAACGAGGTGGCGGTGGCCAGCTTCGCGGTCTGCTTCCGCGAGCTGACCGGGACCTCGCCGATCGCGGTGGAGCTACGCCACCGCCCGGCCGCGCGCGCCCCCGTCCACCGCGACCTGCTCGGCTGCCCGGTCCGCTTCGGCTGTGCCACCGACCGGGTCCTCGTCGCCCGCGCCGACCTCGACATCGTCCCGCGCCAGGCCAACCCGGCCCTGTGGCGGTTCCTGTCCGCCATCGCCGACGGTGAGGTCGCCGCGGTCCGCCCGCGCAGCGCGTCGGCGCGAGTGGCGCGCGCGCTGGTCTCCGCGCTCGACTCCGATCTCGAGCAGGTCCCGTCGGCCGGCGCGATCGCCCGCTCGCTGGGTCTGAGTGAACGCACCTTGCGGCGGCGCCTGCGCGGCGAGGTCACCAGCTTCCGCGCGCTGGTCGACCAGGTGCGGCGCGCCCGCGCCGCCGAGCTGCTCGCCGACGAGGCCGCGACGGTGACCGAGGTGGCCGCCGCCGCCGGGTTCGCCGACGCGAGCGGGCTCGGGCACGCCTGGCGGCGCTGGTTCGGCGCCTCGCCGACCGCATCGCGGCGCGGCGACGGCCCCGGCGACGGCTGAGCGCGCACGACCCGAGCCGCGGCGGCGTGGCCGGTCCGAGCGAGTCTCTGGCCGCGGCGAGCGAGCGCCGGGCGGCGCGCGGGGGCTATCGGTGGAGAGAACCGCGGCGCGCGCCGCGATCACCTCCACGGGAGACTCCATGACCACTCGACTACCGCCTCGCCTCCGCCCACCCGTCCATCTCCGCGTCCGCCTCGGGCCGCTCGCCGCCGCGGTCCTCTTCCTCCCCGCCTGCCCGTCCAGCGACGACGCCGCGCCGGACGCCCAGGTCACTCCGCTCGCCGACGCCGCCGTCGCATCGCCCACCCCGGACGGCGACGCGGCCCCGCCCACCGACGGGGCCGTGCCCACCGCCGGCGCGACCGGCCTCATCTCGATCCAGGACCAGCAGATCCACGGCGCGCCCGCCGCCGGCCACGGCCTCAGCGTCCGCGCCGAGCTCACCGCCCCGCCCCGTCCCCCCGACTTCGACGAACAGCCCGGCGAGCTGACCGGCTGCAAGGCGTGGCTCTACGACGTCGACGACGACCCGCGGCCGGCACCGCTCGACCAGGGCGCGATCTCGGTCGCCGGCACCTCCGCGCCGGTGCCGGCCGGGTGCGTGTTCGACGGGGCCGCCGACTACATCTGCCCGGTCACGACCGGCCGCGGCGCGGCGACCGTCACCCCGATGACCGTGCCGACCGCGCTCTACGCCATCGCCGGCGCCGCGCTCACCGACGACGACGTCGGTCGCCACCTGCGCGTCGCCGGCGACGGCGATCACCCCGCCAACGGCGGCCGCTTCGCGATCCTCGCGGTCCCGGCCCCCGACTCCGCGCTCGTCGTCAACCCGGCCGCCACCGGCGCCGCGTTCAGCGCCGAGTACACCGTCCTGGCCGGCGCCGGCGCGGCCGGCATCCCGCTCGACTCGCCCGCCGATCCGGTGCGCGACGGCGACCAGGTGATCGTCGGCATCGCGCCGGGCGGCGCCATGGACATCGACTTCCCCGACACCCCGCCCATCGACGCCGGCGATTCGTTCGAGCTCGACACCGCCTCGGACGCGCTCATCGGCGCCATCCCGGTCGACGGGCGCACCTTCTCGCTCGGCTGCGGCGGTGAGGGCGGCCGCTGCGGCGAGGCCTTCGCCAGCATCATCCAGCTCGAGACCACCGACGCCGACCTCACCGGCGCCTCGCCGTTCGCCATGCCGCCGGCGATCGACCGGACCGTGGTCATCCAGTGCGCCTCGCCGGGCGAGGGCGGCCAGATCGAGGTCCCGGCCGGGGCCACCGACCTCCTCCGCCGCGCCGGCCAGGACAGCCCGATCACCAGGGTCCGCGTCGCCTTCATGCGCGACGGCTTCGCGCTGGCCACCACGCCGCCGCCGCGTCCGCCCAGCCCGGTGCGGATCGTGGCCGGCCACCAGGTGGTCGCCTTCACCACGGTGCCCGCGCCGCTCCCCTGATCGGGCGACCGCGCGACCGCCCAACCGCCGACTCCGCGGCGCCGATTTGATACACTCGCGCGACGTGTTCGCCGGGCACGCCGCCATCGCGCGAGGGGCCATCGCGCTGGTGGTCGCGGTCGTCTTCGCGATCGCCCGCCCGGCGCTGGCCCAGTCCCCGCCGGCGGCGCCGCGGGCGCCTGCCCTGCGCATCGCGGTGCTCGGCTTCGATGCGCTCGGCATGGATGACCGCAAGGTCGCCCGCCTCGAGACGCTGTTCCGCATGGAGCTCGAGCGCCTGGCCGGCGCGCCGACCCCGTCGCGCCGCGACATCGCCCGCGCCTTGAAGGGCACCCGGCTGGCCGGCTGCACCGGCGAGAATCCGTGCCTGGCCGCGATCGGCAAGCGGCTCGGCGTCGAGCTGGTGGTCTCCGGGAACGTCGCCTCGCTCGGCGACAGCTACATCGTCAACATCAAGGTCGTGAACGCGACCACCGGCGTCGAGCTGCGCCGCATCGCCAGCGACCCGCTGCGCGGCAACCCGGACGAGCTCATCGACTCGGTGCGGGTGGCGGCCTACCGCCTGCTCGCGCCGGAGCGCCTGCGCGGCGCGGTGTCGGTGCTGGCCGACATCGCCGGCGCCGACGTCCTGCTCGACGGCCGCCGGGTCGGCAAGACGCCGCTCGCCCGCCCGATCACCGGGCTCTCGCTCGGCCCGCACCGCCTCGAGGTCGCGGCGGCCGGCTACTCGCGGTTCGCCGACCAGGTGCGGGTCCGCTTCCAGAAGACCACGCGGGTGGTGGTCAGTCTGGCCGTCGATCCGACCCGTCGCCTCGATCTGACTCCGCGCCCGACCGGCCCGCGCCCGGCGCCTCGCCACTGGTACGACTCGGGCTGGTTCCTGGTCGGCGCCGGTGCCGCCGCGATCGTCATCGGCGCGGTGGTCGGCCGCTCGCTCGCCGACGACGACGTGGTCGACTGCGACGCGATGCCGGAGGCGTGCCGGTGACGCGCGCGATCGCGCCCATGCTGGCGGCGCTGGCGATCGCCGCGCTCGGCGCTGCCGCGCAGACCCGGTCGGCCGCGGCCCAGCCGGCCGCGAGACCGCCGGCGAAGCCCGCCCCCGCCGCGACACCACCCGCGACACCACCCGCGAAGCCCGCCCCCGCCGCCACCCCGCGCTCCCCGTTCGCATCTGCCCCCGCCGCCGCGCCCGCCCCCGCGCGCCATCGCGTCGTCCTCGCCCCGCTCGCCACCCTCGGCGCCGAGTCCAGCTCCGCCGAGGTGCGCGCCTCGCAGCGGCTGGTCGCGCGCGGGCTCGGCGCACTCGCCACGGTCGACCTCGTCCCCCAGGCCGCCATGCTCGACGCGATCAAGCGCGCTCGCCGGCCCGAGCTGCGCGCGTGCGACGGCGAGCCGGCCTGCCTGGCCCAGCTCGGCAGCCTGCTCCGCGCCGACCTCGCGATCTACGGCGAGGTCGGCGGGCTGGGCGGCGCCCACGTCATCTATCTCAAGCTGGTCGACGCGCGCACCGCGGTCGAGATCCGCTCGACCGTACTCGAGCTCGGCGCCGGCGCCACCTCGGGCACGGCGGCCGAGACCGAGGCGCGCGCCGCCGCGACCCGCCTGCTCACCCCCGAGCGCTACATCGGTCGCCTCCAGCTCGACGTCCGGGTGCGCGGCGCATCGATCTTCATCGATGGACGCCTGGCCGCGCGCGCGCCCGTGCGCCCGCTCCTCCTCGCGGTCGGCTCGCACGCCCTGCGCGTCACCCACCCCGAGTTCCGCGACTTCGTCCGCTTCGTCGAGGTCCCGTTCGACGCCAGCCTGCGGGTCCCGGTCGACCTCCGGCCGTACCGGGCGGTGGCCGGCGACATTCGCCGCACCGACCTCCCCCCGCCGCGCCCGCTCGGCCCCGATCCCGGCGCCCTGCCCACCCCCTGGTACCGGCGCTGGTACACGATCACCGGCGCCGGCGCCCTGCTCCTGGTGGGCAGCGCGGTCGCCGTCGGCCTGGCCAGCGGCGGCCTCACCTTCGACCTCGAACGAGATCTCTAGGGCGACCGCGACGCCGGGCTCGCGCGCCGGGCTCACGCGCCGCTCCCCGCGTCAGTCGATCGCCGAGTGGATCCGGTTGAGCTTGCGGTTGGCCCCGGCGAAGTTGCCGTCGGCCACGTTCTGGGTCGCCTCGCGGAACAGCTGCTCCACCGGTGGGGTGAGCCGCTCTCCCTTCAGCATCCCGTTCAACCGGCGGATCTTCTCCGCGATGAACGACTTGTCGACCTTCGTCACCCGCACCGTGCCGTACAGCTGCGATGCGGCGAAGCGGGCCTGACCGTAGTCGCCCTTCTCCATCGCGCGGGTCGCCTCGGTCTCGAGGTCGCGCACCGGCTCGGGCAGGTCGGTCCGCAGCAGCCCCTTCCGGTTCATCTCCGACCTCGCCTTTGCCAGGAGCGGCTCCACGTCGCGGCGCGTGTATCGCGTCCCCTTCGGATCGACGGTCTGCACGATCGTCGCCGGGGCCACCGCGCAGGTCTCCTTCCACTTGGTGGCCAGCCCCTCCTCGCGCGCCGACACCTGCGACTCGCGCTCGGCCAGCTTCTGCTCACGCCGGGCCAGGTCCTTCTCGCGCGCCGCCACCCCGGCCTCGCGCCCGGGCAGCCCGCCCGAGCGACTCGCGGCCAGCGCCGAGACCATCCCCTGCCGCTCGCTCAGCAGCCGGTCGAGCAGCGTCTTCTCCTCGACCGCGACCGCGCTCTCGCGCTGGCTCAGCTCGCTCGCCTCGCGATCGACCTCCGACGTGTCGCCGCCCTTCTCGCGGATCGCCTCTCGCTTCTCGGCCAGCTCGGCCTGCTTCGATCGCAGCTCGAGCCGCGTGGCCAGGAGCGAGTCGCGCCGGGTCAGCAGCGACTCGTCGTCGCCGGTCGCCGCCGCCGGCGCCGCGCTCGCCGCGCCGCTCGCGCCGGTGTCGGCCGCCGCGCCCTCGTCGCGTCCCTTGCAGCCGGACCCGCCGAGCGCGCCGAGCGCGATCGCGATGAGAGTCGCCGCCACCGTCGCTGCGATCGACCCCGGGCGCCCGATCCGCCCCTGCGGCGCCGCGCGCGGAGCGGCTCCGTCGTCGAGCCCCACGGTACGCGCCATGAACGAACACTCTATCATCGCGGCACCGTCGGAATTTCCTGGGTGGTCGTGACGCAACGTGTCATATAGTACCGCCGATGCACCCCGGGGGCCTCCACGACCCCTCCCTCGACCGCGATGCCTGCGGAGTGGGATTTGTCGCACACATCGGCGGCAACAAGTCGCGCGAGATCCTCGAGCAGGCGCTGGAGGTGCTGCGCCGCCTCAGCCATCGCGCCGCCACCGGCGCGGATCCGGAGACGGGCGACGGCGCCGGCATCCTCGTCCAGGTCCCGCACCGCTTCTTCAAGCGCGAGGGGCTGCGGCTCGGCTTCGACATGCCGCACCGGCGCGGCTACGGGGTCGGCATGGTGTTCCTGCCGCCGGATCCGGTCCGCCGCCGCGCGTGCGAGCGCGTCCTCGAGGAGGCGATCGCCGAGGAGGGCCAGCGGTTGCTCGGCTGGCGCGACGTGCCGATCGATCCGGCGCAGATCGGCCCGGTCGCGCGCGCGGTGCTGCCGGTCATCCGCCAGGTCTACGTGGCGCGCCGCCGCCTGGTCCCGACCGCGTTCGAGCGCCGGCTCTACGTCATCCGCAAGCTGACCGAGAACCGGGTGCGCGAGCGCGCCGCCGAGATCGATCCGGACGGCCGCTTCCACGTCGCCAGCCTGTCGGCCGAGACGATCGTCTACAAGGGCCTGCTGCTGCCGGCCCGGCTGGGCGCGTTCTACCGCGATCTCCAGGATCCCGACCTCGTCACCGCCATCGCGGTGGTGCACTCGCGGTTCTCGACCAACACGTTCCCGACCTGGGACCTGGCCCAGCCGCTCCGCTTCATCGCCCACAACGGCGAGATCAACACCGTCCAGGGCAATCGCAACTGGACCAACGCGCGCAAGAGCCAGCTCAGCTCCGGTAAGTTCGGCGGCCGCATCGATCGACTGTTCCCGATCATCGTGCCGGGCAAGAGCGACTCGGCCCAGTTCGACAACATGCTCGAGCTGCTCCACCTGGGCGGGCGCGGCCTGCCCCACGCCATGATGATGATGATCCCGGAGGCGTGGGAGGGGAACCCGGACCTCGAGCCGGAGCGGATCGACTTCTACCGCTACGCCGCCACCCTCATGGAGCCGTGGGACGGCCCGGCCGCCATCGTGTTCTCCGACGGTCACCTGGTCGGCGCCACCCTCGACCGCAACGGCCTCCGCCCGGCCCGCTACCTGGTCACCACCGACGACCGCGTCATCCTCGCCTCCGAGGCCGGCGTGCTCGACGTGCCGCCCCACATGGTGCGCGCGCGCGGGCGGCTCAGTCCGGGCCGCATGTTCCTGATCGACACCGCGTCCGGCCGCATCGTCGACGACGAGGAGGTCAAGCGCGAGGTCAGCGGCCGCTTCCCGTACGGCCGCTGGCTGCGCGACAACGTGTTCGAGCTGCCCGACGTGCCGGCGGCCGAGGACCCGCCGACCCCGAGCGCCGACGAGCTCGACCGCCAGCAGCGCTGCTTCGGCTACACCCTCGAGGATCTGCGCCTCCTGCTCGCGCCGATGGCCGAGGACGGCAAGGAGCCGGTCGGCTCGATGGGCACCGACACGCCGGTCGCGGCCCTCTCGGATCAGGCGCCCAACCTGTTCGCCTACTTCCACCAGCTGTTCGCCCAGGTCACCAACCCGCCGATCGATCCGATCCGCGAGCGGCTGGTGATGACGCTCGACACCAACCTCGGGCCCGACGGCAACACGTTCGAGGAGACGCCCGAGCAGTGCCACAGCCTGCACATCGGCGCACCGGTGATGAACAACCACCAGCTCCACGCCATCGCGTGCGTGACCGACGGTGTGTTCGACCCGACCCGGCTGTCGCTGCTCTACCCGGCCTCGGGTGATCCGGACGCGCTGGCCGCCGCGGTCGATCGCCTGTGCGCCGCCGCGGTCGAGGCGGTCGACGAGGGCCGCAACATCCTCATCCTCAGCGACCGCGGGGTCGACCGCGACCACGCGCCGATCCCATCTCTGCTCGGCCTGTCGGCGGTGCAGCAACACCTGACCCGGCTCGGCATCCGCATGCAGGCCGGCCTGGTGGTCGAGACCGCCGAGGCGCGCGAGGTGCACGACGTCGCGCTCCTGCTCGGCTTCGGCGCCGCCGCGGTCAATCCCTACCTGGCGCTCGACACCGCCCGCGCCCTGGCCGCGGCCGGCCAGCTCGGCGCGCTCGACCCGGACGAGGCCGAGCGCCGCACCATCGCCGCGATCGTCGACGGCCTGCTCAAGGTCATGTCGAAGATGGGCATCTCGACGATGCAGTCGTACCGCGGCGCGCAGATCTTCGAGGCGGTCGGGCTCGACCGCGATCTCATCGATCGCCACTTCACCGGCACGCCGTCTCGCCTGGGCGGGATCGGGCTGGCCGAGCTCCACCGCGAGGTCGCCGAGCGCCACGCGCGCGGCTTCGGCGCCGAGCAGACCGGAGCCGACCTGCCGGCCGGCGGCCACTACCAGTGGCGCCCCGACGGCGAGCGCCACAAGTGGAACCCGGCCACCATCGCGGCGCTGCAGGCGGCGGTCTCGCTGGACAGCGCGGCCCGCTTCGCCGAGTACTCGCGCCTGGTCGACGACGAGGACGGCGCGCTCTGCACCCTGCGCGGCCTGCTCGAGCTCGACGACGGCGGCGACGCGGCCGTCCCGCCCGTCTCCATCGACGAGGTCGAGCCGGTCGCGGCGATCGTGCGGCGCTTCGCCACCGGCGCGATGTCGTTCGGGTCGATCAGCGCCGAGGCGCACGAGACCCTGGCCATCGCGATGAACCGGCTGGGCGGCAAGTCCAACAGCGGCGAAGGGGGCGAGGAGGAGCGACGCTACCAGCCGGACGACAACGGCGACTCGCGGCGCAGCGCGATCAAGCAGGTCGCGTCCGGCCGCTTCGGGGTGACCGCGAACTACCTGGTCAACGCCGACGAGCTGCAGATCAAGGTCGCCCAGGGCGCCAAGCCGGGCGAGGGCGGCCAGCTGCCCGGCCACAAGATCGACGAGCGGATCGCGCGGGTCCGTCACTCCACCCCCGGCGTGACCCTGGTGTCGCCGCCGCCCCACCACGACATCTACTCGATCGAGGATCTCAAGCAGCTGGTCCACGACCTCCAGTCGGTGAACCCGGCCGCGCGGATCAGCGTGAAGCTGGTCAGCCAGGTCGGGGTCGGCACGGTCGCGGCCGGGGTGGCCAAGTCCGGCGCCGGCGGCGTCGTCATCGCCGGCTACGAGGGCGGCACCGGCGCGTCGCCGCTGTCCAGCCTCAAGCACGCCGGGCTGCCGTGGGAGCTCGGCCTGGCCGAGACGCAGCAAGTCTTGGTCGCCAACCGGCTGCGCGACCGCGTGCGGGTGCAGGTCGACGGCGGGCTGCGCACCGGGCGCGACGTGGTGGTGGCGGCCCTGCTCGGCGCCGAGGAGTTCGGCATGGCGACCGCGTCGCTCATCGCGACCGGCTGCGTGATGCTGCGCAAGTGCCACCTCAACACCTGCTCGGTCGGCATCGCCACCCAGGACCCGGCCCTGCGCGCCCGCTTCACCGGCCAGCCGGAGCAGGTGGTCGCGTTCTTCCTGTTCGTCGCCGAGGAGGTGCGCCGGCTGATGGCGCGGCTCGGCTTCCGCCGCTTCGAGGACATGGTCGGCCGGGTCGATCGCCTGCGCCCGCGCGCCGGCGCCGCGCGCCACTGGAAGGCCGCCCGCCTCGACCTTTCGCCGCTCCTGGCCGCGCCCGACGGCGAGGTCCGGTCGTGCCCGGGTGACGGCCAGAGGGTCGCGCTCGACCAGCACATCGATCACGAGCTGGTCCGCCGGGCCGAGGAGGCGATCGACGGCGGCCCGCCGGTCGACATCGAGCTGCCCGTGCGCAACATCGATCGCTCGGTCGGCGCGCTCCTGTCCGGCGAGGTGGCACGCCAGCACGGCTCGCACGGCCTGCCCGACGACACCATCCGCGTGCGGCTGACCGGTTCGGCCGGCCAGGGCTTCGGCGCCTTCCTCGCCGCCGGCATCACCCTCGAGCTGGAGGGCGAGGCCAACGACTGCGTCGGCAAGGGTCTGTCGGGCGGGCGGGTGATCGTGCGGCCGTCGCGCGAGGCGACCTTCGCGCCGGAGGAGAACGTCATCGTCGGCAACACCTGCCTGTACGGCGCCACCGCCGGCGAGGCCTTCCTGTGCGGCCTGGCCGGCGAGCGGTTCGCGGTGCGCAACAGCGGGGCCCGCGCGGTCGTCGAGGGGGTCGGCGACCACGGCTGCGAGTACATGACCGGCGGCGTGGTGGTCGTGCTCGGCCCGACCGGGCGCAACTTCGCCGCCGGCATGTCGGGCGGCCTGGCCTACGTGTTCGAGCGCGAGCACACCTTCGTCAAGCGCTGCAACCTCGGCACCGTCGAGCTGGCCTCGGTGCGCGAGGAGAGCGAGCTGTGGCTGCTCTACGCGCTCATCGAGGACCACGTGCGCGCGACCGCCAGCCCGCTCGGCAACCGCATCCTCGACAACTGGGAGATGATGCTGGGCCACTTCGTCAAGGTGCTGCCGCTCGACTACAAGCGCGTGCTGGCCGAGCGGCGCGCACAGCGCCGGGCGACGACCGCGCGACCGCGCCTGGCCATCGTGCCCGGGACCCGTCCCTGATGGGCAAGCCGACCGGCTTCCTCGAGCTGGCCCGCGTGCCGCCGGCGCGGCGCGACCGGCGCGAGCGCCTGGCCGACTGGAACGAGGTCTACCTGCCCCAGGCCGAGCAGGTCACCCGCGAGCAGGCCGCCCGCTGCATGGACTGCGGGGTGCCGTTCTGCCAGAGCGGCTGCCCGCTCGGCAACTTCATCCCGGACTGGAACGATCTGGTCTATCGCGGCCGCTGGCGGGCGGCGTACGAGCGCCTCGCCGCCACCAACAACTTCCCCGAGATGACCGGCCGGCTGTGCCCGGCCCCGTGCGAGGCCGCCTGCGTCCTGGCGATCGATCGCACCGCCGCGCCGGTGACCATCGAGCACATCGAGCACGAGATCATCGAGCGCGCGTTCGCCGAGGGCTGGGTCGAGCCGCGCCCGCCCGCGTCCGAGAGCGGCCGCCGCGTGGCGATCGTCGGCAGCGGCCCGGCCGGGCTGGCCGCCGCCCAGCAGCTCCGCCGCGCCGGCCACCGCGTCACCGTGTACGACGCCGACGAGCGACCCGGCGGGATGCTGCGCTACGGCATCCCCGACTTCAAGATGGAGAAGTGGCCGCTCGAGCGGCGCCTGGCCCAGCTCGAGGCCGAGGGGATCGACTTCCGCTGCGGCGTGGCGATCGGCGAGGCGATCGGCTGGGCCGAGCTGCGCGCCGGGCACGACGCGCTCCTGCTCGCGGTCGGCGCCCGCCGCGCGCGCGATCTCGACGTGCCCGGGCGCGAGCTGGACGGCGTGGTCATGGCGATGGACTACCTGTGCGCGCAGAACCGCGCGATCGCCGGCGCCGCGCTGCCGCCCGGGCTCGACGCCGCCGGCAAGCGGGTCATCATCCTGGGCGGCGGCGACACCGGGTCCGACTGCCACGGCACCGCGCTGCGCCAGGGCGCGGTCGACGTGCGCCAGATCCAGCTGTGGCCGGCGCCGCCGTCCGAGCGCGCGCCAGACAATCCGTGGCCCGAGTGGCCGCTGGTGTTCCGCACCTCGTCGAGCCAGGAGGAGGGAGGAGAGCGCGACTTCGCCATCCTGACCCGTCGCCTGCGCGGCGAGGGCGGGCGCGTGCGCGCCCTCGAGGCCGCGCGCATCGACATGGCGATCGGCCCCGACGGCCGCAAGCGGCCGATCGAGCAGCCCGGCGGCGAGGTGGTGGTCCCGGCCGATCTGGTGGTGCTGGCGATCGGCTTCGCCGGGCCCGAGCTCGGCACCGCCGCCGCCGAGCTCGGCGTCGCCCTCGACCCGCGCGGCAACGTCGCGGTCGGCCCCGACTTCGCCACCGCGGCCGACGGCGTCTTCGCCGCCGGCGACGCGATGCGCGGCGCCAGCCTCATCGTGTGGGCCATCGCCGACGGCCGCGGCGCCGCCCGCGCGATCGAGCGCTACCTGACCGCCCGACCGGCGTAGTGGCTCAATCGAACACCGGCGGTTCGTCGAACAGATCGAAGCTGAACGCCGGGCCGTATGGCTCCGACGACGAGCCGGGCGGGTAGTACCAGAAGTCGAGCACGCCATAGCGCTCGCGGTCGGCGATCTCGACCGTCTCGCTCAGCACCGTCTCGCCGGCCCGGGTCACCGCGCGGAGCTCGTGCGAGCCGGGCGCGAGCTCGAAGTCGAAGGTGTGCCAGCTGTGCTGACCCTCGACCAGGAAGTCGCCCTCGACGGCAAGCTCGCCGTCCAGGCGGACCTCGATGTCGACCGGGTCGAGGTCGAAGCTCTGGTTCGAGACGTAGAGGACGAAGTTCGGGCTGGTGGAGACCGGCAGCACCTGTCGCGGTGCCTCTTCACTGTCGCTACAGCCCGGCGCCGAGGCGAGGAGCGCCAGTCCGGTCATGGTGATGAGGAGAGTCGAGGCTGGGGAGCGCATGGCCGGCCCTCGTTGCAGCCGGTGTGCCCGCGCCAGGTGCGCGGAACCGCGCGCGCGCGTCTCAGTTTTTCGCGCCCTCGGCCGATCCTTCGAAGGCGGGCGGCTCGTCCAGGAGCTCGAAGGTGAAGATCGGCCCCGGCTGCCCCGACGGCGTCGCCTCGTCCCAGAATTGCACCACGCCGTAGACCACGCCGGCTCGGATCTCGAGCCCGTCGATCCGCTGGGTCGCCGCGTCCTCGGACGAGGAGTTGATGCTGTGCCCGCCGGCCGGGATCTCGAAGTCGAACGAGTAGTCCTGACCGGCCGGAAAGTCGCCCTCGACCGCGAGCTCGTCGTCGAGGAGGACGCTGATGTCGACCGTGTCGGCGCCGCGGTTGGTCACGTAGAGGACGAAGTTGGGATCGGACGCAGCGGGCTGGACCTGGTGCGGCTCGCTCGACTCCGCCGGCGCGCACGCGGCTACCAGCGCGACCAGCGGTGCGAGGAGCGGTGTGGCGAGCGGTGCGATGAGCGAGCGGAGCGGGCGCGTGGGCAGCATGGCGTCCGACGCGTTGCAGGGCCCGTGCCCGCGTCCGCCGCGATCGAAACCGCCCCCACGCCGCACGTACCCCTGCGGGGCGAGCGGTATGCTCGCCGTCGTGACGCTCGACGCGCGCCTCAAGCTGTTCCTGTTCCTCGCCTGTCTCTTCGTCACCTCGCTCCTCGTCGGTGACCTGATCGGCGGAAAGCTCTATCAGTCCGACGTCGGAGGTCTATCGATGCTGATCTCGGTCGGGATGATCCCGTTCCCGATCGTCTTCCTGCTGACCGACCTCATCAACGAGTTCTACGGCGCGCGGGTGGCCCGCTACGTCACCCTGGTCGGGTTCGTGATGGCCTGGTTCACGATCGGCATCCTCACCGTGGCCGGAGTGGTGCCGTGGGCGCCCATCACGACCGGGGCCGACTGGACCGGTGTGCGCCAGGCCTCGTTCGACAACATCTTCGCCAGCTCCCGCTGGATCCTCATCTGCTCGACGGTCGCCTACCTGACCGGCCAGCTCATCGACATCAGCATCTTCCACGTGATCCGCCGGCGCCTGCACGGGCGGCTCCTTTGGCTGCGCGCCACCGGCTCGACTGTGGTCTCGCAGCTCATCGACACCTTCGTGATCAACATGCTGGTCTGGTACAAGCAGATGCCGTTCTCGAGCCTGGTCACCATCATGGCGACGTCCTACCTGGTGAAGGTGGTCGCCGCGCTCGCGCTCACCCCGCTCATCTACGCCGGACACGCCGTGGTCGAGCGCGGCCTCCACCTCGAGCCGTACCGCGCCGACGAGACCTGACGCACAGCGCGCGGCGGCCCGCCTGCGGCCTCGAGGTTCCGGATCGGTCGCGTGGGCCCCGCCAGTGACCCGCGCGCGGCCTACTCGATCCCGTACTGGCGCAGCTTGCGGGCGAGCGTGTTGCGCCCGATGCCGAGCAGCACCGCGGCGCGGGTGCGGTTGCCGTCGGCCTGCTCGAGCACCCGGAGGATGTGTCGCCGCTCGGCCTCGGCCAGGGTCAGCGGCGGGGCGCCTCCGTCACGGTCACCGTCAACGTCGGCGATCGGCACCGGCTCGGCCGGCCGCGGCGCCCCTGCCACCGGTAAGGAGAGGTGGGCGGGCAGCACCACCGGACCGCGGCACAGGACCACCGCGCTCTCGATGCAGTGCTCGAGCTCGCGGATGTTGCCCGGCCACGCGTAGCGCTCGAGCAGCACGAGGGCGGCCGGGTCGATGCTGCGCGCGCCGCGCCGGTGGCGGCGCGCGTACAGGCGCAGGAAGTGGCGGGCGAGCTGCGCGATGTCCTCGGCGCCGCGCTCGCGAAGCGACGGCAGCACCACGCCCACCACCTTGATGCGGTAGTAGAGGTCCTTGCGGAACGCGCCGCGCCGCACCGCCTCGTCGAGGTCGCGATGCGTCGCGGCCACCACCCGCACGTCGGTCTTGATGACCTGACGTCCGCCGATCCGCTCGATCTCGCGGTCCTGCACGAAGCGAAGCAGCTTGGCCTGCAGCGGCAGCGGCATGTCGCCGATCTCGTCGAGGAACAGCGTGCCGCCCGACGCGAGCTCGCACTTGCCGACCACCAGGCGCTCGGCGCCGGTGAAGGCGCCCTTCTCGTGGCCGAACAGCTCCGCCTCGATGAGCGTCTCCGGGATCGAGGTGCAGTCCACCTTCACGAACGGCCCGGCCGCCCGCCCGCTGTTGGCGTGGACCGCGCGCGCCACCATCTCCTTGCCGGTCCCGCTCTCACCCAGGACCAGGACGGTGGCGTCGGTCGCCGCGGCGCTGGCCATCACCTCGTACACCGCGCCCATCGCCGGCGACGCCCCGACGATGCCGTTGTAGCGGGCCGGCCGCTCGCCGCTGTCGTCGAGGTGCATCACCGCGAGCGCCTCGCTCACCTGATCGGCCAGGGCCTCGAGCAGCGGGAGGTCGTCGTCGGCGAACGCGGGCGCCGACCGCTTGTTCAGCGCCTCGATGACGCCGACCACCTGGCGGGCGCGCCCGGCCCGGTCGGCCGGCTCGGCGCCGCGCTCGCGCTCGAACACCGGGACCGCCAGCAGGCTGGCCGTGCGGTAGCCGGTCGTCTCGTCGATCGCCTCGAAGAAGCGCGCGTCCTCGCGCGCCGACGGCACCGTCACCGGACGAGCGGTCTCGGCCACGTAGCCGGCGATCCCGCGCCCGATCGGCAGGCGGATCTCGTCCAGCTCCGGCAGGTGCGCCGCCTTCGAGTAGAGCTCGCCGCGCGCGCGGTCGACCAGGAACAGGGTGGCGCGGTCGGCGTCCATCGCGCGCGCGACCAGGTCGACGATGCGGGCGAGCAGGACATCGACCTCGACCGCGGTCCCGATCAGGCTCGACAGCGCGAGCAGCACCGATGGCTTCGCGTCGGCCTCGCCCGGGCGGCCGCGCTCGCCGCGCTCGCCGCGCTCCTCGGCACCGCCGCTCACGGCGCCGACCGTATCACCATCGCGCGCCCGCCACCGCCCGACCAGCCTCACGCGGCCCTGCGAGTCGACGCCGTCCCGTCGGCGAGGTGGATCTCCAGCCCCTCGCGCGCCGCCACCGCGCCGGGCAGCACCGTCCGCGCCGCGCGCTCGATCGCGGCGACCGCGCCGTCGTCGTGGCTCGGGTCGTGGTGGAACAGCACCAGCGAGCCCACCCCCGCCGCGCGCGCCACGCGCACGCCCTCGACCCAGGTCGAATGCCCCCAGCCCACGCGCGAGCCGCCGATCACCCCGACGTACTCCTCCGGCGTGTACTGCGCGTCGTAGATGAGGACGTCGGCGCCCTCGGCCAGCGACACCAGCTCGCGATCGATGCGGTCCGGGTAGTGCTCGGTGTCGGTCGCGAACACCACCACCCGCCCGCCGACCTCGACCCGGTACGCGATGACGCCGTCCGGGTGGTTGAGCCGCGCCGCGCGCACCACGGCGGACCCGACCTGGAACGGACGGCCGAGCTCGAAGTCGCGGAACCCGAGCGTGGCCGGCACCGCGCCGAGCCGGACCGGGAAGCTCGGCGTGGTCATCTGGTGGGTGAGCGCGGTCTCGAGCGAGCAGCTCTCCGGCAGGCCGTGCAGCGACAGCTCGGTGCCCGGGCGAAACAGCGGGGGGAAGAACGGGAACCCCTGGATGTGGTCCCAGTGGACGTGGCTGAACAGGATGCTGGCCGCGACCGGGCGGCCGCTCGCGAGCAGACGCTCGCCGAGGCCGCGCAGGCCGGTGCCGGCGTCGAGGATGATGATCTCGTCGCCGCAGCGCAGCTCGACGCAGCTGGTGTTGCCGCCGACGCCGGCGGTGTGAGCGCCGGGCGCGGGAACGGATCCGCGGACTCCCCAGAAACGGACGGTGAGCGACATGCTTGCCTCCTCACCGGGACATGGAGCAACCGCCGCGCCATGCCTCGTCGATCGCCACAGGCGCGGATCTGCTCACCGCGGAGGCCGAAAATCGAGCCACCGACGCGCGCCGATCGAAACTGGTGCGCCAGCTCGAGCCGCCCGATCCAGGCTGGCTCGGCGGCGAGCTCCTACATGGAGGCCGCGCCCGGCGGCGCTGCTACATCGACGCGGCTTCGCCGGTTCCCGGCTTGGCCATCGGGAACAGCGGCTCGCCGTGGATCTCGAGCCGATAGACGCTGTTCTCGGTCTCGACGTACAACTTGTTCGAATCCGACTCGGAAAGGACTCGCTTGACCGGCGTCGTGATCATGCGGTGGCCGTGCGGGTCGCGGAAGATGACCATTCCACGCCCCACGATGGGATAGCTGATGAGATATCCCGTGTACAAGCGACCGACCCCGACCGAAGATCGCTCGCCGCTATGGTCGCGAACCTTGCGCGCAGTGACGCTGACCATCGCCTGAACTCTCAAAAATTCTACGCGTGGCCACCGAGGCAGTCCACGCATCTTTTGCTAGCTTTTTGAAAATGACGGAATCGCGGGGAGGTGCGTCCTGGCCCGGAGGCCCACTCGAGGCGCTCTACGACGAGGTGCGTCGAGCGACCGTGACCGGCACTCCGTCGGCACCCCCTCCCACCCCTGCGGTGGCATGCGTCCTCTGGCGTCGCAGTGGGACTGCCGGCCCGGCCATCGAGCTCTTTCTGGTCCAGCGCGCCTTCAGTCACCGCTTCCTCGGCGGATACTGGGGGTTTCCCGGCGGGCAGATCGAGGCGAGCGACAGGGACGCAATCGGTGCGTGCGCGCGCGAAGTGCGCGAGGAGCTCGCCATCGAGCTGCCGACCGACGCGGCGAGCTACCTCCCGGCCGGCCGCTTCGTGACGCCGGCCTTCGCGCCGCTCCGCTTCGACGCGCAGTACTTCCTGGTCGAGGCTCCCGCCGGTGTGGTGCCGGACCCGACCGCGAGCCGCGAGCACCGCGACGGCCAGTGGGCCTCGCCCGAGGCCGCGCTCGACCGCTTCGCGCGCGGCGAGTGGCTGATGCCACCGCCGGTGGTCGACACCCTCGCCGCGCTGGTGCCCGGGCTCGACGGCGCGGGAGAGCGGCTGGCCGCCGCCGAGCGCGACGAGCGCGGCCGCCGGATGTGGTGGCTCGCGGCCGGCGCCGCGATCTGCCCGGTGCGCACGCCGACCCTGCCGCCGGCCACGCACACCAACGTCTACGTCTTCACCGGCGGCGGCGAGCGCGGCGCCGGGGAAGCGCGCGGCGGCGACCTCGTCGTCATCGATCCTGCGTCGCCGTACGACGACGAGCGCGCCGAGCTCGACCGCGAGCTCGCGCCGCTCCTGGCCGCCGGCGCGCGCGTGGTCGCCCTGCTCCTCACCCATCACCACCTCGACCACGTGAGCGGCGCGGCCCACCTGGCCGCGCGCACCGGCGCGCCGATCTGGGCCCACGCCGACACCGCCCGCCTCCTGGCCGGCCACGTCGCGGTCGATCGCCTGCTGGTCGACGGCGACGTCATCGAGCTGTCCGGACCGCACCCGCGCCGGCTGCGCGCGCTCCACACGCCCGGCCATGCCCCCGGCCACCTCTGCTTCGCCGACGAGGAGACCGGCTTCGTCGCGGTCGGCGACATGCTCGCGTCCGGCAGCACGATCCTCATCGACGCCCAGGCCGAGGGGGACATGCGGCTCTACCTGGCCTCGCTCGATCGGCTGGCCCGCTCCCGCGCGCGCGCGCTCCTGCCCGCCCACGGCGGCCCGATCCCCGACGCCGACGGCGCGATCGCCGAGTACGTCCGCCACCGGCTGTGGCGCGAGGAGCGCGTGGCCGCCGCGCTGGCCGGGCGCGGCCGGTCGAGCGCGCGCGACCTGGTCCCGCTCGCCTACGCCGACGTGTCACCCGCGCTGTTCGGCCTGGCCGAGCGCTCGCTGGTCGCCCACCTGGTCAAGCTGGTCGCCGACGGTCGGGCGCGCCGCGACGGCGACGACTGGCTGAGCGCGGCCTGAAACGCGCCGTGGTATATGGTGCGGTCGTGGTCGACCTCCGGCAGTTCAACGAGCTCCCAACCATCCGCGCGATCCGCGACCTGGTCCGCCGGTGGTGGGGGCTCGAGCTGGCGTTCGCCGACGATCGCGGCTACGTGCTCGACCACGCCGACGGCAAGATCGTCCCGTCCGACAACGAGTTCTGCCGCCAGGCGCTCTTCTCCAAGGAGGGCTTCCGCCGCTGCAACGACAGCATCAAGCTGGTCCGCGACCGGCTGCGCGGGGTCAAGCGCCGCAACGTGGTCGTGCACCAGTGCCACCTCGGCTTCGACGTGGTGGCCGCGCCGATCCAGCTCGACGGCCGCCTGGTCGGCTTCCTGTTCACCGGCGGCTCGTTCCACGAGGAGCCGAGCGCCGCGGACAAGCAGGACCTGCTGCGCAAGGTGCGCGAGCTGACCGGCGCCGACCGCACCGACGGCCACGCGGGTCCACCGAAGACGCTCGAGGAGTCGCTGCCGGCGGTGCCGCGCATGACGCCGGTCGAGCTCGAGCACCTCTGCGACCTGGTCGAGCTCGGCGCCCAGGACGTGATGGAGGTCTATCGCGACCGCGCCCGCCGTGGCCAGGCCGGCGCGGCCCCCGCGGCCGACCCGCGCGCCGGCGGCAACGGCGTGGCGCGGGCCGAGCCGCCGCCCGGGCGCTTCCGCGAGCTGGTCGGCCACTCGGCCGCGATGCAGGAGGTCTACCAGCTGCTCGACAAGATCGCGCGCAGCGAGTCGACCGTGCTCATCCACGGCGAGAGCGGCACCGGCAAGGAGCTCATCGCGCGCGCCATCCACTACCACGGCCCGCGCGCCAAGAAGCCGTTCGTGGTGCAGAACTGCTCCGCCTTCAACGACAACCTGCTGGAGAGCGCGCTGTTCGGGCACGTGCGCGGCGCGTTCACCGGCGCGGTGAAGGACCAGAAGGGCCTGTTCGAGGTGGCCGACGAGGGCACGTTCTTCCTCGACGAGGTCGGCGACATGTCACCCGCGCTGCAGGTCAAGCTGCTGCGCGTCCTGCAGGAGGGCACGCTGACCCCGGTCGGCGCCACCAAGCCGGTCAAGGTCGACGTCCGCATCATCGCGGCCAGCCACAAGGAGCTGAGCAAGATGGTCGAGCGCGGCGAGTTCCGCGAGGACCTCTACTACCGCATCAACGTGCTGCGGGTGGTGGTGCCGCCGCTGCGCGACCGGATCGAGGACCTGCCGGTCCTGGTCGAGCACTTCCTGCACAAGCACTACCACGGGGTCGGCAACCCGCCGCGCCTGGCCGCCGACGCGATGACCGCGCTGGCCAGCTACCGCTGGCCCGGCAACATCCGCGAGCTCGAGAACGAGATCGAACGGCTGATGGTGCTCGGCGCCGACGAGGAGGAGGCGCCGCTCGGCCTCCTGTCCCAGCGCATCCGCGAGGCGTCGCCCGAGCCAGCGCCGAGCCGCCAGGCCTGGCGGCTCGACCGCATGGGCACCCTGCGCGAGGTGGTGGAGGCGGTCGAGATGGAGGTCATCTCCCAGGGCCTCATCCGCACCCACTGGAACAAGTCGCAGCTCGCCAAGGAGCTGGGCATCTCGCGCTCCAACCTCATCCAGAAGTGCAACCAGTATGGGCTCGACCGCAAAGAGTAGCGTGTGCCCGGTGTGCGACGTCCCGGTCGCCCCGCGCAGCGAGAACCGAACCTTTCCGTTCTGCTCGGAGCGGTGCCAGACGATCGATCTCGGCCACTGGCTCGACGAGCGCTACCGCATCCCGACCGCCGAGGCCCCGTCCGACGAGGACGAGTAGCCCGCGACGCTGCGACGGCTACTCCGCGTCGTCGGCGAGGTAGGCGAAGGTCTTGATGAAGTCGACCAGCCGCTCGCGGTAGTCGTCGGTCAGGTCGATGAAGCGGATCCCCATGCCGGGGTGCAGGTTGTCCGAATGGCCGGGGCGGAACGGGTTGATCCAGATGACCTCGCCCTCGATCTCGAACGAGTCGCAGCCGCTGTGCTCGGTGAAGCGGAGGTTGAGGCGGGTGCCCGGCTGCTCCGGCGAGTTGGTCCGGACGAAGATCCCGGTCGCGCTGATGTCGCGGATGTAGGCAAAGAGGTAGTTCTCCTCGTTGCCGTAGTCCACCTCGAGATCCACGAGAAGGCGCTCCCAGCGGCGACGCTCGTCACCCTGGCCCGAGCTGCGACCAACATCTATCGCTCCGGTTCCTCGAGCTCTTCGTGCTGCCATCAAGAGCGCCCCCACGACTTACGCGGGTCATAGCCCAGCCGTGAATCGGGGCGCAAGCGCGAAAACTAGCGAACCTGGATGCTGCCGATTGGAACCCGGTTGTTCTCGTCCGGGTTTCCGCTCAGCGCCTTCATATTGGTGTAGTTGCCGCTTCCTCCGACGAAGAACCCGGTGAACACCTGGTAGCTCGTCTTGGGGAACGTCATGTCGCCCGCCTTCACCTCGAAGGAGTCGACGATGTAGTCACCGGTCTGGAAGTAGCTCATCGAGCAGCGCCCGCGGATCGGCGCGTGGTCGCCGTTGATGTTGGCCGGGGCGTTCGGCGCGTTCACGTGCACGAAGATCTTCCACGGGCGCGTGACCGGCTTCAGCACCTTGTAGAAGAGGGTCATCTCGAACTTGTTACCGCGGCCGACGCGCTGCGGCATGTTCACCCCGATGAGCTCGATCTGGCCGTCGAAGTCGACGCTCAGCTTCTTCTGGATGTTGCCGGGCGGCGACCGGAGGACCGAGGTGGCCAGCGGGTTCTGCTCGACCTCGCCCGAGCGGAGCTGGTTGGACAGGAGCAGGAACTGGACGTTGCGGTCGTCGAGCACGTGGTACGCGAGGCCGCGCTTGCCGGCCTCCTTGTGCACCGGGCAGAGCTCGGCCGCGCGGGTCAGCGCGAAGACGCGACGGGGACGGGCCAGAAAGTCGAGAAGCTCGTTCCGGCCGTTCAGCTTCACGTAGTCGCTGCCCGCGTAGTAGCTCGGCCCGGTGCCGAGGTTGCCGAGGATGCCGAGCTGGTCGCCCGGCTCGCTCCGCTCGCGGTAGATCTCGAGTACGTCACGCGACGACATTCGCCCGGCCAGGTTCGGGATCCAGGCGTACGCGAGAAATCCGGCGAAGACGATGCCGGCCGCCACCGCGACGTGGAGCCCCCAGCGCCCGACCAGCCCGACCAGGTCGCGCCCGCGCGGCCAGCGCAGCGAGTACGGGCCGCGCCAGAGGAACAGCCCGGACGCCAGCGCCAGGGCGAACAGCGCGGCGATCGGCGCGATCCACAGCTGGATCTGCGCGCCCTCGGGGAACTTGACCCCGGTCGCGGTCAGCGAGACCAGCTCCTCCGGCATCGAGACCAGGTCCTTGCCCACCACCACCGCGGCGAGCATGCCGAACAGGGCGAGCAGAGGGATCGAGCCCGCTCCGGCGCGGTCATCGTCGCGCCCGGCCGCGCGGGCGGCGAGCAGCTCGTCGATCCACAGGGCGATCGCCAGCGCGATCGCGGCGATCGCCGGGTACTGGACCGGGCCGACCTTGCGCACGGCGATCGAGGCGACCACCCATGCCAGCCCGATCCAGGCGAACAGCACGTGCCCGACCCACGGCGCCGGCCCGCCGATCGCGCTCGTCGCGGTCGACGCCGGCGCAGCCGACGCCGCGGCGGACGCATCCG
Organism: Kofleriaceae bacterium; assembly: GCA_035489015.1. Taxonomy (GTDB): domain Bacteria; phylum Myxococcota_A; class Polyangia; order Haliangiales; family Haliangiaceae; genus DATFRY01. The sequence continues at coordinate 41,062 of DATHKR010000040.1, forward strand.
CGGTGGACGCATCTGCGATGGCCGCGGGATCCGCGGCAACGGGCTCATCCGCGGCGGCCGCCTCGGCGGCGAGCGGCTCGCCGGCCGGCGCGCGACCGAGGGCGAGGCGGACCACCGCCAGCGGCGCGATCGCCACCCACGGGAACACGCCGAACGCGATCTGCTCGAAGACGGCCGAGAACGGGGTCTGCGGGTCGCCCTTGCTCTTCCACGGCCCGCCCAGCCCGGCCACCGCCTCGCGCGACGCGCGCAGCGTGCGGCCGAACAGCTCGCGGTCTCCGTCGACCGCATCGACCACGGTGAAGGTGTCGTACAGGAACCAGGCGAGCGCGGCCAGCCCGGCGACGAGCGCCAGCCCGGCGATCACCGCGACGTGGCGCGGCGACCGTCCCGGCGCGGCTCGCGGCCGCTCCCCCGCGTACCACACCAGCGTGCCCAGCCCGAACCCGCCGAGCGGGGGCAAGAGGCCGAGCAGCGGGCCGGCCGCCTCGAGCGCGAGCCACCCGCCCAGCGCGACGGCGGCGACATCGCCGGCCAGGACCGCGCCCCACACCCAGCCGGCCCGGCCGGCTGGCCGCGCCGACCAGGTCGACGGCAGGGCCAGACCGACCAGGCCGAGCACCACCAGCGTGCTGCCGGTGACCGCGGCGATCTCGCTGGTGAGCTGGCGGCTCTGCAGGATCAGGAGCGGAAACGAGAGCAGCACCATCGCGGCCAGAAAACCGGCCCGGGGCCCGGCGATCCGCACGCCGAGCAGGAGAGCGGCCACGACCGCGAGGAAGCCGAGCATCGCGAGCGGGAGGCGCGCGCCGGCCTCGCCGAGCCCGAAGTTCTCGATGCCGAACGCGACCAGCCGCTCGGTGAGGCGCGGCTCCGCCGGGCTCGCGCTCGCGGTCTGGGCGGGCGGCTTCGGCCGCGCTCCCCGAGGCGACTCCGGCGTGCCCGGCTCGGCGGTGCCCGGCTCGGAGGTGCCCGGCGCCGGCTGCGACTCCGAGATGCCCGGCTCCGACGAGATGCCCGGCTCGCTGGCGGTGCCCGGCTCGGACCCGCCGCCGGCGGACTTGCTGCTCTTCACCGGCTCGGCCGGCGGCTCGGGCGCGGCCTCCTCGGCCGGCTCGCCCCGCGCCGCGACCGGAGCCTTGCCCCCGCCGCCCTCGCGATCCCTCAGCCAGCGGCTGGCCGAATCGGCGACGCCGATCTCGCGCGGCTCCCAGAAACCGCGGCTACCCAGCCCGGGGAACAGGACCGCGGCGGCGATGACGACCGCGAGCCAGAGGGAGTGCCGTGGCCGGGTCAGAAAGGCGAGCGCAGGGCGCAAAGCACCTGCACCGTATTGGGAAACCGAGGCGGCCGCAAGCGGGCCAGGCCGGCGGTGAACGCGGGATCAGCGAGAGCCGGGCACCGGCACCGGGACCAGCGCGGTCTCGGTCTCGGGCATGTCGATCTCGATCGCGTGGGTCGCGCCGGCGTCGTCGTCATCGTCGTCGTCGTCACCGCGCGCGCCCGGCTCGTCGCGCACGCGCGTCTCGGCCGATGGGTCGAACACCGCGGTCTCGTCGTCGTGGTCGACGATCAGCGCCGGCGGGCGGCGAGGTGGAGGCGGAGGGCCTGGCGGCCTGGGCGCGGCCGCCCCGCCCGGCATGGTCAGCGCGTCCGGATCCTGCCCGGCCGGCGTCGGGGTCGGCGCGCGCAGCGCCACCTTGCGCGGCCCGCCGCGACCGCGCGGCCCGCGCGCGCGCGCAGCCGGCTCGAGCGCCGCGCCCATCCGTCGCTCGCCGACCGCGCGATCGAGCGAGCGCGAGGCCAGCTGGTCCGGGGTCATCGCCCGCGGATCACCGCCGACCTCGAGCGCCTCGCCGGCGAACCCCTCGCCGGCGAACCCGTCACCGACGAACCCGGCGCCGGCGCGGTGCTCACCCGGTCGGCGCTCGCCCGCGTGCTCCGCGCGCCCCGGGTCGCCGCTCACCCGATCGCCCGCGCGCTCGTCATCCACCTCGTAGCGGCTGCTCTCGTACGCGGCCGTGCCCGGCGGCACGAACACGCGGGACTCGCCCGCGCCCAGCCGCACCACGAAGCGCTCGAGGTGCCGCTCGGCCACCAGCTCGGCCAGCCAGCGCTCCGGGTCATCGACTCGCTCGTACGAGAGCGCGAACGTCCCGTAGCGGAGCGGCACCATCACGCGCGCGCGCAGGTCCTCGAACGCGTACAGCGCGTCGAGCGGGCTCATGTGGCGCCGGCGGAACGAGCGCGGCCAGTACCCGCCGATCGGCAGCAGCGCCAGATCCGGCCAGTGCCGCCGCCCGATGTCGGCGAACCCGGGGAAGTAGCCGCTCGCCCCGCAGAAGTAGACCGTCGGCCCGTCGCCGCGGATCACGTACGACTGCGCCGGCGATCCGCGCTCGCCGTGCTGCGCCTCCTCCGCCATCACCTCGATGCCGCGGTGCTCGATCGAGCTGCCGACCGACAGCTCGACCAGCCGGGCGAAGCCGAGCGGCGACACCCTGGCCGCCGCGTGAGGAGGGACCACCACCGTCGCGCCGCGCGACAGACGCGCGAGCGTGGGGAGATCCAGGTGATCCGGCGCCGCGTGGCTCACCAGCACCAGATCGACGTCGGCCAGCCCCTCGAGCGCGAGCCCGGGCGCCACCTCGCGCCGCACGCCGTACACCGATCGCGACAGCACCGGATCGCACAGCACCGCCAGCCGCGAGTAGCGCACCAGCGCCGTCGCGTGCCCGCCCCACGTCACCGCGACCTGACCCGACTCGACCGGCGGAAGCGAGCCCGGTTCGACCGTCACCGGCCGCCGCAGCTTGCCGGCCAGCCAGTGCATGAGCAGGCTCCGGTAGCGAGACGTGTAGTGCTGGGCGTTGCGGCGGGCGAGCTCGAGCACGCGCTGGTGGTGCAGGTCAGCCACGTTCCTCCCATAGTGGGGCGAAGCGCGGCCTTGTGCAACAATGCCCTGCCGTGCCCGGCCTACCCCCATCTTCGACTGAAGCGCCTCGCGTCTCGATCGTCATCCCGGTCTTCAACGAGGAGGGAATCCTCCACGACGCAGTGAGCGAGCTCTCCGGCGAGCTCGATCGCACCGGCTGGTCCTACGAGATCATCCTGGCCGAGAACGGCTCGACCGATCACACCGTCGCGATCGGCGAGCAGCTCTCCGCCGAGCTGCCCGGGGTGTCGCTCTTCTCGGTGAGCGAGCCGAACTACGGTCGCGCCCTGCGCGAGGGGATCCTGCGCGCGCGCGGCCGCTTCGTCATCTGCGACGAGATCGACCTGTGCGACGCCGACTTCCACCGCCGCGCGATGGCGCTGCTCGAGCACGGCCACGCCGAGATGGTGGTCGGGTCCAAGGCGATGAAGGGGGCCAACGACGGCCGCCCGCTGGTCCGCCGCGCCGCCACCCGGGTCATGAACGGCCTCCTGCGCGTGGCGGTCGATTTCCGCGGCACCGACACCCACGGCCTCAAGGCGTTCGACCGCGAGCGACTGATCCCGTTCGTGAACAGCTGCGTCATCGATCGCGATCTGTTCGCCAGCGAGCTGGTCGTGCGGGCCGGGCGCAGCGACGTCAACCTGGTCGAGATCCCGGTCCGCGTGCTGGAGAAGCGCCGCCCCGCGATCAACCTGGCCCGCCGGGTGCCGAACGTGCTCAAGAACCTGGCTCGCCTCACCTACGTCATCCGGATCAAGGGGTAGCGGCTAGTGCACCGCGGCCGAAATGACGTCAACGAGGCGGTGTGGATCGCCGTCGAGCGCAAGGCGCGACGAC
>DATHKR010000041.1:0-7059 GCA_035489015.1 Kofleriaceae bacterium
GGATCGAAGAACACCGAGCTGTGAAAGTAGGCGGCCTTGAAGCGGTAGAAGATCTGCGACTGCGCCTCGTGGTGGAGGAGGGCGTCGTTCGGCGCCGAGCCGGACAGGAAGAGGTGCTGGTAGCGGAACGGGCCGAGGGCGACCTCGTCGACCAGGAGCGGGGTGAAGTTGTTCGATCGCGTGCTGGAGGCGCCGTAGCGGGAGAACAGCGAGACCCACAGGCCCAGCATGGTGCGGTTTCGGTACAGGAACGGCGCCGGATAGAACTTCTGATCCTGCTCGTACTCGACGATCTGCTGGTACCCCTCGAGCAGGCGGTCCAGCTCGCGCCGGATCACGATCTGATCGTTCAGGATCTGCTGGGCGAAGATCGGGCGGGCGCCGGCCGCGGCGGGGCCCTTGTCGACGCAGAAGCCGGAGGTCTGGGGATGGACGAAGGTGACCGGCTCGGGCGCGGGCAGGCGGGCCGGGGGCGGGGCGTCCTGGCTCCGCTCGTAGGCCAGTGACCAGATGCTGTCGCGGTCCACCACCAGCTCCTCGCCGCTTCGGAGCAGGAACGAGACCTGGTTCTCGCTGTAGTCGATCGGCCAGCCGGTCAGGAGGTCGACCACCTCGCCGTTGAAGAGGGTCTGGACCTGGAGGGCCGGGAAGCCGGGCGGGGTCGGCACGCGGGCGAGCGGGAACTGGCTGAGCGGGTAGTAGAGCAGGGAGACGATCTCGTGGCGCGGGATGCGCGCGACGGTGCCGTCCAGCCGGAGGAGGTGGATCTCGCGCTTCTCGACCCTGAGGATCACGCCCAGCTCGCGAGAGCACGCGGTGCGGTAGACCGCGTGGATGCTGAGCGCGTCGGCGGACCGCACGCCGAGGCCGACGACGGCGGCCAGGCACAGCGCGGCGCACAGGACGGCCCGCTCAGAAGACGAACTCAAGCGCGCCTCCGAACCGGGTCTCGATGTGGCTGGATTCGATCGGATCCGGCCGCGACACGTCGACTTGCTTGACGTAGAGGCGGGCCAGTCCCCTGACCGTGACGTAGCGCCCGAAGCTCACGGCCAGCTCGCCGCTGGTGGTGAGCTCCCGGGCGCTGAGCGCGAGGGCGGGGGAGTCGACCAGGGTGTCGCGGTAGGCGGACCGCGAGCCGAGCTGGTCGAGCATCACCTCGATCGTCGGGTGCGGCTTCCAGGTCGCGCCCAGCCTGACGGTGTCGCTCCGCCAGCGGTAGCGCTGGCCGGGCAGCGGATCCTGCTGGCCCGGTTCGAGGTCCGCGTCGGAGAGCGCGTCGATCGCGGGCCCGCTGGCGCGGGTGCGGAAGTAGAGCGCGCGCAGCTGGACGACCGGGCCCTGGTAGCGGAGGCGCACCGACGGGCTGAGGCCCGAGGCGCGGAGGGTGCGCTCGATCGGGCCGCCCAGCTCCTCATCGAACACCCGGATGTGCTCCGCCAGGTAGGACGCCCCGGCCGAGACCGACAGCCGCCAGTAATCGGCGCCCATCAGGAGGACGTAGTTGTAGGAGTGATCGATCGCGGCGTCGTTCTGCGGGCCCAGGTCGTCGGTCTGCTCGACCTGGAACGGATCGGTACCGGCCGGCAGGGCCAGGACGTGGCCGATGAAGGACGCGTGGAAGAAGTGCGACTTCACGTCCGAGCGCGCCGAGATGGTCGGCTTCACGAACGGCAGCCACTCGTGCGAGGCGTTGCCGACCACGCTCAGGCTCTGGAACCGGTACGGGCGCCCGTTCGACCACTTGAAGTAGAGCGGGAACGGGACCACCCACTCGGGGTCGTAGAGCAGGCCGAGGCGCGATTCGAGGCCGAACAGGAACGGCTCGGCATAGACGCGGGTGCGCTCCTCGAACCCGGTCTGATCCATGTAGCGCTGCTCGAGCTTGCCCAGGTAGTCGCCGACCTTGATCCGGTCGGCGATGACGCGGCTGGGCAGGACCGCGTCGGGTGGCACCACGCCCTCGCCGCACGGGACCACCGCCGACGGGAACGCGAGCCGCACCGGGGCGTGGTTGCGCGGCGCCACCTCGGCCGCGCCGAGCTGGGTGGGGCGGATGCGCCGGATCTCCTCCGGGTCGAGGACGTGCGTCTGGCCGTCGAGGTCGAAGAACAGGAGCAGGTCGTCGAAGAAGGCGGTGGTCCAGCCGGTGAACGTCGGCGAGGTATCGTCCCCGACCCACACGTCGCGCAGGTGGGCCTTGAGCCCACCGGAGACGGCGATCCGGGCCAGCGGGTTCTCCAGCGTCTTGTGCAGCGCGATGCCGGCGATGTCCGCGCGCCGTCGAGTCACGAGGTTGCCGCCAAGATCCACGAGGACCACCTCGTCGGCTGACACGTGGACGAGGATGCCGGTGGTGCGCCGGCAGCTGCCGTCGTAGAGCGAGTGGACCTCGGTGGCGCGGGCGAGCGCGACCGGCGCGGCGACCACGGCCGCGAGCACGAGGAGCGCGAGCATCCGGCGGGGGAGGGCTGGTGCTCGCGGTGCGCGGCGCCTCGCCGCGCCGCCCGCCGCGGCTCCCGGTACCCGCGCGCCGCGCCGGATCCTCATGGCTCTCTCAGGTACCACGATCCGGGAGATTCTCGCGCGGACCGGCTCTCTGTTCTGGCCGGGACTGCCAGATGTTGCCGATCGCGTGTTTCCGTTCCGTGCCGGTCAGCCACGCGACCGTCGGCGTGTGGATCGTGCTGGCCGCTCGCCTTTTTTTCTCGTCCCGCTGGGCCGCCCCGCGCGCGGTCCGGCGACGCTCCGGGCGAGGCGGCGGGAGAGCTGGCGCAGGTAGACCGCGAGCTCGTCGGGCTCGTGCAGCTCGAAATCGAGCTCCAGGAAGCAGAGCCGGAAGGCGAGCTCGGCGAGGCTGCCCGCGGCCAGCCGCAGCGACGAGCGGTCACCGTCGAGCGGCTCGACCCGGCCGTCGATCCAGCGCATGCGGCCCTCGACCAGGCTGGCCGGCGCGTGGAGCGTCACGTGCGCGTGATACCGCCGCGTGGTCGCGGCCACGGCCCGCGTCACGTAGGCGGCCACGTCGTCGTCGGGCAGCGGCCGCGGCGCGAACGGCTGCGCCGGCCGCGGGCGCGAGCCGACCCGGTCGACCCGGAAGGTCCGCCATGCCTCGCGCTCGCGATCGAAGGCGAGCAGGTACCAGCGGAAGCTGCCGTGCACCAGCCGGTATGGCTCGACCAGGCGCGCGCTCGCCTCTCCATCGTGGCTCCGGTAGTCGAAGCGCACCACCACCTGGTCGCGGCACGCGCTGGCCAGCGCGGTCAGCGTCTCGGCGTCGACCGGCGGGCCGGGATCGCCCAGCCGGACGCTGACCGCCTGGAGCGCGTTGACGCGGCGGCGCAGCCTGGCCGGCAGCACCTGCTCGAGCTTGACCAGCGCGCGCAAGGAGGCCGCCTCGACGCCCTGCACCGGGCCGGTCGCCGCCGCGCGCAGACCGACCGCGAGCGCCACCGCCTCGTCGTCCTCGAGGGGCAGGGGCGGCAGCTCCTTGCCGGCGCCGAGCCGGTACCCGCCGCCGACGCCCGAGGCCGCGTGCACCGGGTAGCCGAGCCCGCGCAGGCGGTCGACGTCGCGCCGGACGCTGCGCTCGGTGACGCCCAGGGTGGCGGCCAGGTCGGCGCCGGTCCAGTGCCGCCGGGACTGGAGCAGCGACATCAGCCGGAGCAGGCGGGCCGAGGTCTGGATCATGCCCCAGTCAATCGCGGACCGAATCTGTCCGCAATACCGCATAGAGTGATCGCATGACGACGACCCAGGGAACCACGACCTACCGCGGCAGCTGCCGCTGCGGCGCCATCCGCTTCGAGGCGGACCTCGACCTGTCCAGGGGCACCAGCCAGTGCAACTGCAGCTACTGCTCGAAGAGCGGCTGGTGGGGCATTCTCGCCCGACCGGACGACTTCCGCCTGCTCGCCGGCGCCGACGAGATCGTCCGGCTCGGCAGCAGCCCCGCCGCCGAGCGCCCGCGCTGCCGGATCTGCGGCATCGAGGCCTTCGGTCACGGCGACGTGCCCGAGATAGGCGGCGAGTACTACGCCATCAACGTGCGCTGCCTCGACGGGGTCGATCTCGAGGGCGTGCCGGTGAAGTACCTCGATGGCAAGCACGACACCTGGGCCGAGCTCGCGGTCGTGCTGTACACCGACCCGTTCGTCGGCGCCGGCGCCCCGGGCGCAAAGCCGGCCTGGAAGCCCTGATCTCCGCCCCGCCGACTTGGGGCCCCTTAAATCGACTGAAACGGAGGCTGGCGCGGGGATTCGAGCGCCATCGGCGGCCGTAGCATGGGCGGGACCGTCGGTGCGAGCAGCGGAAGACATCGAGGACTACCGGGCGAGCCGCGTGGGCGCCTACCTGGAGGTGCCGCTCGGCATGGTCTTCTGCGCGCGAGAGTCGCTGTGGGGCTTTGCGCTGTGGGGGCGGCCCGGCGTGGACGATGTGCGCCGGATCCCGCTGCTCATCGATGACGAGCTCGGGCCCGGGGTGGCTCCGCACGCCTCGCTCTGTGATCTCCGCTACCTCGAGGAGGCGGACGCGGGGTCGTTCTCGCCGCTCATCAAGTATCTGACGAGCAACGCGGAGGCGATCGGGTCGCGGTTGACGCGGGTCGCGGTCGTCCGTCCGGGCGGGGTGCTCGGCATGATCGTGGCCGGGTTTCACGACGTCATCGGGTCTCGCTACCCGGTCCAGGTGTTCGAGGACTTCCAGGCGGCGGCGGCGTGGGTGGACGGCGCCGAGATCGCGGACGAGCTCGACGCGGCGATCGGCGAGGCCAGCCAGAGGTTCGCGGCGCTGGTGCGGCTGCGCCGCTGGCTGGACGACAACATCGCCTGCGCGAGCCTGGACCGCGCCGCCCGGGCGATCGCGCGCGCGCCTCGCAGCCTCCAGCGCGACCTCGAGAGCGCGCGGAGCTCGTTCCGGCGCGAGCTGGAGGCGGCGCGGGTCCGCCGGGCCAAGCGGCTCCTGGCCGGCACCGACGACTCCCTGACTCGCATCGCGTACGAGATCGGCTGCGCGTCGCCGCAGCACTTCAGCGCGCTGTTCCGGCGGCTGAGCGGGGTCTCGCCGTCGGCCTGGCGCACGCTCCGCCGCGCGGGCGTGCACTCGTCGCTCGACCCGCGTCAGGGCCCGGCGGCCAGGCGGCCGCGCTCGACCCGGGCCCGCTCGAGCTCGATCAGGTGAGGCTCGACCTCGAGCGCTCGCCGGCCGTAGTCGTCGGCGCGGGCGCTCTGGCCCAGCCGACGCGCGCACCGCTCGGCGAAGCGGAGCAGCCCCCACTGATGCGGCGCCAGGGCGAGGGCGTCGTCGGCGAAGCCGAGGGAGCCGGGGGTGCAGCCGCGGCGCAGCGCGCGGTGGTCGGCCACGTCGGTCCGCGGGTACAGCGATAGCGCGAGATCCAGCCGGTCGGGCGCGGCGTCGCCGCGCGCGATCGCGCTGCCGGTCAGGCGCAGGGCGAGGAGGGCGAAGGCGCATGCGGTCGCGCCGGCGAGGAGGGAGCGCGCGACTCTCGCGCGGCGGCCGGCGAGGACGCGGACCGGCGGCGAGCGCCCGAGCGCGCCGACCAGCACGGCGAGAGCCGCGAGCGCCTCGGGCCGGAAGAACGGCGCGTCGAGGGTGGCGTGCACCCCCGCGACCACCAGCGCCGCGAGCACGGCGCAGGCCTCGGCGGGCGCCTGGGCGGCGCGCCGGCGGGTCTTGGCCAGCGCGACGACGACCAGGGCCGCGATGATCGCGAGGCCGATCAGCCCGCTCTCGGTCGCGACGCGCAGCCAGTCGGAGTGGGGCGTCGGCAGCATGCCGAACGGCGGCGCGTGTCTGCCGGCCCCGACGTGCGCGCCGGCCGCCGCGCGATCGGCCCAGGTGCCCGGGCCCCCGCCGAGGAGCGGCGCGTCGGCGACCAGGGCGGCCGCGACCCGGTGCTGATCGAGGCGCACTTTTCCGGATCCCTGGTCGGCCTCGTCGAGGCGCTCCAGCGAGCCGGCGAACGGGGACGAGTCGCGCCAGGCCAGGCCGGGCCACGGCGCCAGCGCGGCGACCCCGGCGCTGGCCACGACGATGACGGTGATCGCGACGAGGCGGGTCGCGATCGCCGCGCGGCGCGCGCGCGCGACCCACGCGATCCCGGCGACGGCGCCGACCGCCGCGGCCAGCAGCAGCCCGAGCCACACGCTCCGGCAGCGCGACAGGACCACGGCGATCGTCCCGAGCGCCAGCGGCAGGCCGCGCCGGAGGGATGGAGCCCGCGCGAATCGCAGCGCCGCGAACGGCAGGGCCATGGCGACGAAGGCCGCCGCGAAGTTGCGGTTGCCGAGCGTGGCGCCGGGGCGCCGCATCACATGGTCGAACAGGACCACCCCGAGCGCCTCGGACAGCATGAGGGCGGCGAGCGCGGTGGCGGTCGCGACCAAGACGCCATGGGCCCACGCGACGAACCGCGGCGACGACGACGCCGCGGCGCGGACCGCGAGGAGGAGGAGGAGCGCCGCCGCCTGCGGCGCGAGCGCGGTGGCGCTGGCCTGGAAGCTGGGTGCGGCCAGCCCGGCCGCGGCCAGCCCGGTGGCGAAGTAGGCGGCCGCGAGCAGATCGAACGCCTCGACCGCGAACGGACCGCGCAGGAGCGACGCGCCCGCCGCGAGCGCCGCCAGGCCGAGGCAGAACGCCTTGGGCGTGGCGAAGCGCCCGTCGGTGGTCGCGCCCCACGGATCGAACGCGAGGGCGGCTCCGACGAGCGCGATCACCACTGCGAGCCTGACGGCCCGCTCGCTCGTGTCTCGCCAGGGGAGTGCGATCAGAACTCGCACCACCACTCGCCGCAGCCGCCGTCGTCGCCGCCGTCGCCGCCGCCGTCGTCGCCGCCGCCGTCGTCGCCGCCGCAGAACGGATCACCGCAGCACGGGTCACCGCAGCACGGGTCGCCGCAGCACGGGTCACCGCAGCACGGGTCACCGCAGCACGGGTCGCCGCAGCAGGGGTCACCGCAGCAGGGGTCGCCGCAGCACGGGTCGCCGCAGCACGGGTCGCCGCAGCAGGGGTCACCGCAGCAGGGGTCGCCGCAGCAGG
>DATHKR010000042.1:0-16866 GCA_035489015.1 Kofleriaceae bacterium
CCCGATCGCCGCTCACGCCGCCGGGCCGCGCGCCGGGCCGAGCGCGCCGACCGGGCCGAGCGCGCCGACCGCGCCGCCTCACCCTCGGACACCGGCTTCTTCAGCGTCGACGCGCTCCCCTACGCGCAGATCTACATCGACGGCGCCCTGGTCGGCATCACCCCGCTGGTCCGCGTCCCGCTCGAGCCCGGTCGCCACAGCGTCCGCGCCGTCGCCGAGAGCGGCGCGGCCGAGCGGTTCCCCATCACCGTGCGCGCCGGAGAGACGGTCAGCCGCCGCATCCGTCTCGAGACCATCCGGCCATGAAGCGCGCGCTGGGTCGGCTCTTCCCGTCGCTTGACGGCCGATCCGCGGCGCATCGCGGCGTCGCTCGTCGGTCCCGCGCCGCGGGTCTGCTCGCGCTGGCCGCGCTCCTCCTGCCCCGCCTCGCCGCCGCCGACGCGCCCGACCCGACCGCCCTGGTCAGCCGCGCCCAGCGCGAGATGCTGCAGCTCGACTTCGAGCGCGCCATCGAGCTGCTCGAGCGCGCCGAGGCGACCGGCGCGAACCTGCGCGAGCAGCTGATCGTCATCTATCGCTCGCTCGGCGAGAGCCACGCGTCGGTCGGCCAGGGACCCGAGGCCGAGGCCGAGTTCCGCCGCCTGCTCGCGCTCGATCCGGACGCCCAGCTGCCGCCGGGCAGCTCGCCCAAGCTCACCGCTCCGTTCGCCGCCGCGCGCGACTTCATGCTGCGCCGCCCGGCGCTGGCCATCGCGTGCGAGCGCCGCGGCGACGACCGCGCGATCCTCTCGGTCCAGTCGGATCCGCTCGACCTGGTCGCCGCTGCCCGCCCGGTCCGCGCCGACGGAAGCGCGGTGCCAGGCGGCGCCCGCCGCCCCGGCCGCGCCCGCGTCTCGCTCTCCTTCCCGCCCGGCGCGGAGGCGTGCGCCGCCCTCGATCGCCACGGCAACGAGCTCGCCCGCGCGCTGCTCGTCGTCGGCGGCGCGCGCCCGCCCGCTCCGGTCGCGTCGTCCGGCGATGATCCGACCTCCATCCTCCCGCCCGGCGAGGTGGCTCATCGCGCCCGGCCCTCGCGCGCGCCGGCCCCCGCTCCTCGCCCGGCGACGATCGAGCGAGACGACGGCCCCGCGCCTCCACTGTATGCGCGCTGGTGGCTGTGGGGCGCCGGCTCCGCGGTCGCCGCCGGGACCGCCGCCTACTTCGCCATCCAGCTCCAGTCCGATCAGGACGAGTGGCGCAACATCAAGCAGGCCAGCCAGGAGCACACCTACCGCGAGGCGGTCGACATCCAGGAGCGCGGCGAGCGCCACGCGCTCTACAGCAACATCGCGTTCGGCGCCTCGGCCGCCCTGGCCACCGTCTCGATCGTCCTGGCGGTGCGCGCCTCGCGCGCGCGCCCCGAGGCGACCGCGGGTGTGGGGGCCGCACCGCTCCCCGGGCGAGGCGGTCTCGCCACCCTCTGGCTCACCTTCTGACCCGATCCTGCTGGGGAATTTCCCCCTCGAGCCCTCGCTTCGGCCCGCGCCCGGGGGCCGCCCGCGGTGTGGCCACCCCACCGCTTTTCTTCGAATTCGGGACTGGCCGGGAAGCCTTGACACCCGGGCACCGGTTGGTAACGCTGCCCAGTCGCGAGCGCCCCCACGGCGCCCTCGGTCGGCCAAAAAACCCTGGAGTTGGCGACACTTATGATACGAGCAGAAAACGTCTCGAAATACTTCGGAGCCAAGCGCGCGCTGGGGCCGGTCTCGTTCGAGATCGAGGAGGGCGAGACGGTCGGCTTCCTCGGCCTGAACGGCGCCGGCAAGACCACCGCTCTCCGGATCTTCGCCTGCGACCTCCGGCCGTCCGCCGGCACGGTGGTCGTCGGTAACATCGACGCCGTCCAGAAGCCTCACGAGGTGCGCAAGCTGGTCGGGTTCCTGCCGGAGAACCCGCCCCTCTATGGAGACATGCTGGTCCGCGAGTATCTGCAGTTCGCGGGTCGGGTGCGCGGCATGAGCGCGCCCGCCCTGAAGAAGCGGATGCCCGAGGTCCTCGACCTGACCGACCTCACCGAGGTCCAGAACGACATGATCTTCACCCTGTCGCATGGCTTTCGCCAGCGCGTCGGGGTGGCCCAGGCCATCGTCCACGAGCCCAAGCTGCTCATCCTCGACGAGCCGACCCGCGGTCTCGACCCGGTGCAGATCGTCGAGATGCGCAACCTGGTCCGCAACCTCAAGAAGAAGCACACCGTCCTCATCTCGAGCCACATCCTGACCGAGATCAGCGAGACCTGCGATCGGCTGCTCATGCTCGGCGACGGCGAGATCCTCGCCTCCGGCACCGAGGAGTCGCTCCTGTCCAAGGTCGAGCCGAACGCGGGCTCGTGGCGGATCAGCATCGCCGTCGTGCCCAAGGCCGAAGACGACCGCGAAGCGGCGCTGAAGAAGCTCCTGACCGGGCTGAGCGGCGTCAGCGAGGTGAAGGACAGCGGCCGCGAGGACGACGCGCTGGCCTTCGAGGTGCTGGCCGAGCGCGACATCCGCGCCGAGCTGTGCCGCGCGCTGGTCGAAGGCGGCCACGGCGTGGTGCGGATCGGCGGCTCGGCGCGCAACCTCGAGAACATCTTCCTCAAGCTCGTCCATGGAGGCGAACGTGCGCGCAACTAGCATCATCTTCCGGCGCGAGCTCGGCGCGTACCTGCGCTCGCCGGTCGGATACGTCATCGCGGCCCTCTTGCTCCTGGTGTGCGGCATCCTGTTCCAGGCCAAGGCGCTCGGTGAGGGCAAGCTGCTCAGCGCCACGGTGCTGCAGCGCTTCTTCGAGTTCTCGAGCGGAACGACCGTGGTCATGGCGATCGCGCTCAGCATCCGGCTCATCGCGGAGGAGCGGCAGACTCACACGCTCATCCTGCTCAACACCTCGCCGGTGCGCGACGCCGAGATCATCGCCGGCAAGTTCCTCGCCGCGTTCGTGTTCCTGAGCGGCATCGTCCTGCTGTCGCTCTACATGCCGCTGCTCATCCTGGTGAACGGCAAGATCACCGCGTCGCAGGTGGCGGTCGGCTACATCGGCCTGTTCCTGATCGGCTCGGCCTCGCTCGCCATCGGCATCTTCGCCAGCTCGCTCGCGCGCCACCAGCTGGTCGCAGCGGCGCTGGGCGCCTCGCTGGCCGGCATCATGTACCTGCTCTACGAGCTGGCCAAGAAGATGCCCGCGCCGCTCTCCACGGTCCTCCAGGACCTCGGGCTGTGGCAGGCCCACTTCCAGACTTCCTTCATGCAGGGCGTGTTCAGCCTGAAGGACCTCGTCTATTACCTGTCTGTCACCTATTTCTTCCTGCTCCTGGCGGCGAAGACGATGGAGGCGAAGCGATGGCAGTGAAGACTTCGACGCCGTGGTGGGTGTCGGCCCTCCTGGCCCTGGGACTGCTCTTCGTGTTCGCCGGAGAGCGCGTCCTGGCCCACCTCGACGCGGTGAGCTCCGCGCTCACGTATCTCGGCCTCCTCCTGGTCGCCGGCTCCACCGCGGTGCGCTTCTGGGCGCTCCGCCGGGAGAAGGGCAAGCGCCGCGCAGTCGAGCGGGTGCTCCTCCTCTGTCACGGGGGCGTCATCCTCGCCCTCGTCGTCTACTACCTGCTCGGCACCGCGGGCGGCCTGGAGATGATCGGCATCACCGACCCCAGGACGGCCGACAAGGCCGGGACCATCGGCACCATCGGCTGGCTGCTGATCATGGGCGTGTCGCTGGTCCCCCTGCTCATGGTCGAGCTCTCGCTCGGCTTGACCGGACGCGACTGGTTCCCCAAGCCGGGCAGCGATCTGGCCGACGAGGCCGCGGTCGAGCTGTTCCGCGTGCGCGAGATGGCCACCGCGGGGCTCACCATCGCCCTGGGGGCCGCCTTTCTGATGGTGACGTGCAACGTGGCCAAGGAGCGCGACGTCCGCAAGGACGTCAGCTACTTCAAGACCTCGGGGCCCGGCTCGGCGACCGTGAACATCACGGCCACGCTGACCGAGCCGATGCGCGTCCTCATCTTCTTCCCCGAGGTCAACCAGGTCGCCGACGAGGTGGAGGCCTACTTCAAGCAGCTCAACGACCAGACCGGCAAGGTCGTGATCGAGCGCCACGACCGCACCATCTCGCCCGGGCTGGCCAAGGAGTACAAGGTCAACACCGACGGGACCGTGGTCATCGTCAAGGGTGAGACGGCCGAGGAGAAGGCCCGCCGCGAGGAGGGCAACAAGCCGCCCCCGGTCGGCAAGGACGGCAAGAAGCCGCCGCCCCGCAGCACGCTCGACGAGAAGACGGTGCCGCCCAACGAGAAGCTCAACCTGCCGATCGAGTTCGCCCGCGCGCGGCGCGACAAGCTGCGCGAGTTCGACTCCGAGGTACAAAAGGCGCTCATGAAGGTCGTGCGCGCCAAGCGGGTGGCGTACCTGTCGGCCGGGCACGGCGAGCTCAACGACCCGAAGTCGGCCCCTCCGGGCGAGGTGGTCGATCCGCAGGCCCGCTCCGCCCTGTTCAAGCAGATCCTCTCGATCCTCAACTACGAGATCAAGACCTGGGACGGCTTCGGCAAGCCGGTGCCGGACGACGCGACCATCCTGTTCGTGCTCGGTCCGCGCCAGCCGCTGGTCGACGAGGACCTGGCCGCGATCGACGACTTCCTCGACCGGGGCGGCGCGCTGTTCATCGCGCTCGACCCGCGCCGGCAGGCCGACCTCGGCGTGCTGGAGGGGACGCTGGGGGTGAAGTTCGATCGGACGCCGGTGGCGGACGACAAGGACTTCTTCGTCGCCCGGCGCAACGCGGCCGATCATCGCATCATCGTCACCAACCAGTTCTCGTCGCACGCCTCGGTCACCACGCTCAGCCGGGCGGGGGTCAAGGCCGGCATCCCGATGGCGGAGTCCGGCAGCCTCGAGGACACCGACTTCATGGTCGAGCCGGGCAAGGATCCGCCCAAGCGGACCTACGTCATCCGCTCGATGGACACCGCGTTCCTCGACAAGCCGACCACCGAGTCTCCGCAGGGCAACAACGAGTTCGACAAGGGGACCGAGGCGCGCAAGCGCTACAACCTGGTCGCCGCCATCGAGGACCCGGGCCGGACCAAGGCCAGTGACAAGGCAGCGGACAAGAAGCCCGAGCCGGCCGAGAAGGACCAGGAGGGCAACGCCGAGGAGCCGACCGAGAAGCCGCCGGGCGGTCGCGGCATGCGCGCGATGGTGTTCGCCGACGTCGATATCTTCGAGGACTCGGCGCTGGCTCGCTTCGGCGGGCTGCAGTACGTGGTGCGCGACGCGGCGCTGTGGCTGGGCGGCGAGGAGTCGCTGGCCGGCGAGACGGTCGACGAGAAGGACACGGTCATCGAGCACACCAAGAGCGAGGACGTCGTCTGGTTCTATCTGTCCCTGGTCGGAGCGCCGGTGGTCATCCTCGGCCTGGGCCTGGGCGGTGTGATGTGGCGACGTCGTCGCGCACAGCGGAGGCGGTCATGAGAGTCGGACCGATCGCACACGGAGCCCTGCTGGTTGCAGCGCTCGGGTTTGCGTATCAGACGTGGACGCGGGACAAGAGCGAGACGCCCAAGGTCGGCACCGTCACGGTGTGGGACGAGGCGGTCTCCGACTTCGAGGCATTCGCCTACGACGGCGAGAACAAGTCGGTGCGCGTCGAGCGCCGCGGCGACGGTGGCGACAGCTACTACTGGGGCCAGGTCACGCGGACCGAGGCGAAGAAGAAGCCGAAGGTCCCGGTCAAGGGGGGGGCCAACGACGGAGATCCGGGCTCGCCGGGGGCCGCTCCGGGGCACGGTCCCGGGATGGCGCCGGGTGGGCGGCCGGGGATGCCGCCGGGCGTGCGACCGGGGATGCCGCCGGGCGGGCGACCGGGGATGCCGCCGGGCGGGCGACCGCCAGGCGCGGTGCCGCCCGGATCGGGCGCTGCGCCGGCCGGTGGCGCGAAGCCACCGGAGCCGGCCAAGGCTGGCGGCGCGAAGCCACCGGAGCCGGCCAAGGCCGGCGGCGGACCGGGACCGAAGACGCCGCAGGCGGCGCGCTCGCCGCACCAGGCGGGGACCGATCAGCCGCAGAAGCCGGCGGCCGCGCCGCCCAAGCCGGCCGGGGCCGCGCCGTCGGGTGACCAGGGCAGCCCGGCCAAGCCGGCCGCACCGGCGGGCGACAAGGGCAGCAGCCCGGCCAAGCCGGCCGCGCCAGCCGGAGACAAGGGCGGACCGGCCAGGCCGGCCGCGCCAGCCGGCGCCGCGCCAGCCGCGGGCGGCAGCGCCCCCGCGGGCGACCCGGGCGACCCGGGCAGCGCGGGCGAGGACACCGCCGACGAGGACGACGACGGCGGAGCGTCCACGCCGGCCGCCTTGCCCGACCCGACCACCGCCAAGACCAAGGAGTTCCCGATCGGCAAGGGCGGCAAGGCGCTGATCGAGAACCTCGCCCACCTCCACGCGCTGCGCGACCTCGGCGTCCTCACCGACAAGCAGAAGGAGGAGTACGACCTGACCGACAGCAAGGAGAACCTGACCGTCTTCTTCAAGGGCGGAAAGCAGCACTCCTTGATCATCGGCTCTCGCGTGTTCGGCGCGGGCGACCGCTACGTCCTCAACTCGGAGACCGGCAAGGGCTACGTCCTGTCGAACTCCGAGATCATGCGCCACGTCGACGGAGCCGAGTCGTCACTCGGCCTGAAGGGTCTGCACGAGTTCCAGGACGAGATCCAGCAGGACTCGCCGGGCACCCCGGACGACCCGAACCTGCCCAAGGCGAAGCGCGACCGCTACCCGAACGTGGCCAGCGTCGAGGTCGAGACGCCGAGCGGCTCCCGCTCGCTGGTGCGCTACGAGGAGCCGGATCCGGGCAGCGGCAACACCATCATCGGCTGGGCCGACAAGAACAAGCCGAAGGAGGCCGACGTGACCTTCGGCAACCTCCTGGCCCAGATCGAGCGCATCCGCCCGCTCGACTACGACACCAGCCTGGACCCGTCCACGCTGACCAAGGTGATGACGCTCCGCTACGTCACCTCGGGCGGCAAGCCGGTCGGGACGTTCGAGCTCTACAAGAAGGAAGCGGCGGTCACCCCGGAGCTCGAGCCGTCCGAGGAGTCGAAGAAGGGCAACGAGGCCGAGTACTACGTGAAGACCGAGCTGACCCGCGTGCTCGGCAAGGTCGGCCGCATGACGGCCGAGCGGATCGCCGACGACCTGCCGCAGCTGTTCGGCGCGCCGCCCAAGGCCAGGGAGCCGCGCAAGGTGCTCCACGAGCCCGGCGCGGTGCCGGAGGCAGATCCTGGCAAGACCGCTCCGAAGCCCGGCGCGGACAACCACGCGCCGCCCGCGCCGGACAAAACGGTGCCCGGGAAGACCAACGACAAGTCCGCGGGATCCAAACCGAACCCAACCGAGGGGAATAAATAGGGAAGTTTCCCTGTCCCACAGATCATGACAAGCACCGTGAAACTCCTGATGACGGCGGTGGTCGGGGCCGCCGTCATCAGCGCCGGATCGAGCGGCACGCTCAGCCCCCCCGCCGCTCATGCCGGCTCCCCGCTCACCGACGGCTCCATCGCGGATGTGGCCGAGCGGGTGACGCCCAGCGTCGTCAACGTCTCGACCACGACGATCATCACCAAGGCCACCTCGCCGTTCGAGAACGACCCGTTCTTCGACGAGTACTCGCG
Organism: Kofleriaceae bacterium; assembly: GCA_035489015.1. Taxonomy (GTDB): domain Bacteria; phylum Myxococcota_A; class Polyangia; order Haliangiales; family Haliangiaceae; genus DATFRY01. Next base: position 7,681 of record DATHKR010000042.1, read on the forward strand.
CGGCGAGGGGCGCGGCCGCGAGCGATACGGTCAGAGCCTCGGCTCCGGCGTCATCGTGTCGTCCAAGGGCCTCATCCTGACCAACAACCACGTCATCGCCAACGCCCGCGACATCAAGGTGTCGCTGTCCGACGGGCGCGACGTGATGGCGACCGTGGTCGGGGCCGACCCGAAGAGCGATCTGGCCGTCCTCAAGCTGAAGACGGCGATCCCCAACCTCAGGCCGCTGCCGTTCGGCGACTCCGACAAGCTGCGCCTCGGCGACGTGGTCATCGCGGTCGGCGATCCGTTCGGCGTCGGCCAGACGGTGACCATGGGGATCGTGTCGGCCAAGGGCCGGGCCAACATGGGCATCGTCGACTACGAGGACTTCATCCAGACCGACGCGGCCATCAACCCGGGCAACTCGGGCGGCGCCCTCATCAACCTGCGCGGCGAGCTGGTCGGAATCAACACCGCCATCCTGTCGCGCACCGGCGGCTACCAGGGCATCGGCTTCGCGATCCCGGTCGGCATGGCCCGGCCGATCATGGAGAGCCTGATCACGAAGGGCAAGGTGATCCGCGGCTGGCTCGGCGTGTCGATCCAGGACGTGACCCGCGATCTGTCCGACACCGTCGGCCTCGGCACCGAGCGCGGCGTGGTCATCGCCGGCGTGGTCGACGGCGGTCCGGCCGCCAAGGGCGGGCTGCGCAGCGGCGACGTGGTGGTCCGCATCAACAACCGCGCGGTCGAGAAGGTCGGGAACCTGCGCAACGCGGTCGCCGCCGCCAGCGTGGGCAAGCCGATCCAGGTCGAGGTGGTGCGCGGCGGCAAGCACCAGACCCTGTCGGTGGTGCTGGGCGAGGCGCCCAAGGAGACCGAGCCCAGCATCGACCCATCGGGTGGTGGCGAAGAGGTCAGCGGCTCCCGGCTCGGCGTGCGGGTCACGCCGGTCGACGGCGCGGCGAGGCGCAAGTACGACATCCCGCGCCAGGTGACCCACGGCGTGGTCGTGACCGGGGTGGGCCGGGGCGGCATGGCCGCGGGGATCGGGCTCCAGCCGGGCGACGTCATCCTGCAGGTCAACCGCACCGCGGTGCGCTCGGCCAAGCAGCTCGAGGACGCCTACCGGAGCGCGCGCGGCAAGGTGGCGCTGCTCGTCTACCACGAGGGCAGGACCGTCTACGTGCTGGTCACGAAGTAGCAAGCCGCTGGCGACCAACCAGAACCAACGAACCAACGACTCGACGGCGCGCCCCGCGGCGCGCCGTTCTTCGTTTCGGCCCGGCCTGCCCGGTGGCCCGGGCAGGGATCAGGCGGTGCCCCCATACTCGGCCCGGTGATCGACGTCCGGATCGCGCTGGCGCTGGCCGCGGTGGCCGCCGCGCTGCTCGCCCTCGTCCTCCTGTCCCTGGTGCGGAGGTGGCGGAGCTGGCGGGCAGGAGTCCTGGCCCGCCGACGCGGCGCGCGCGCCGTGCGCGGCGAGCGCGACGCCGAGCGCCTCCTCGAGCGGCTCGGCTACGAAGTGGTCGACCGGCAGGTCTGCATCGAGTGGGCGATCGCCTGCGACGGCGAGGACCACCTCGTCGAGCTGCGCGCCGATCTCCTCGTCGAGCGCGACGGCCAGCGCTACGTGGCCGAGGTCAAGACCGGCCTCATGGCCCCCCTCCTCACCAACCCGGCCACGCGCCGTCAGCTACTCGAGTACTGCGTCGCCTACCAGGTGGACTCGGTGCTGCTGGTCGACGTCGAGATGCAGAGAGTGCGCGAGGTCAGCTTCCCGCTCTGACGCGAGGAAGGGCCCGACAGGCACCCGGCGACCAAGGCCGGTCGCGCGGCTGCACGCGAGCGCGGGTGCACGCGATGACGCGACGAAGAAGCTCGACCTCGCGGCGGGCCCGCGGCTCCGTCACCGACGGCGTCCCCGGCGCTGGCCGCCGTTCGCCCTTCGGGCCTTTGGGTTCGCCGTTCTCGGTCGCCGACGATCGAATGGCGCGGCGTGGCCTGAAGAGACTCACCTCACGGCAGCTCGCGGTCCCGTCACCGACGGCGCGCCGGGGGCTGGCCGCCGTCCGCCCTTCGGGCCTTTGGGTTCGCCGTTCTCGGTCGCCGACGATCGGTGGCGCGGCGTGGCCTGGCACTGTTCCGCCACCGATCAGCGCGGTGTCAGGCGCGCCGGCACCGTGTGTGATCGAGTGGGAGCGCGCGGGTCGCCGACCGCGCCGACCTGCGAGATGACACGCGGATCGGCGCGCGCGCGAGTCGCCGCAGGTGGCGGCGGCAGGGCACGCTGCTTGCTCTCGATCGGCGCCGGAATCCGGCCATGACCGCTCTCGAGATCGCCTGCCGCGCCCTCATCGCCGTGGTGTTCGGCAGCGCCGCTGCGACCAGGTCGGGCCGGCCCGCGTTCGCCGACTTCTGGCGCACGCTGCCTGACCTCGGGGTGTCGGGCGCGCTGGCCGCGACGCCGGTGGCCAGCGCGATCGTCGCCGCCGAGGCGTCGGTGGCCGGGCTGGCACTCGCTGCGCCCCCGCGCGCCTCCGTGCTGTCCGCGCGGTCGCGTCGATGACCGGCTGGATCGCGCTCGCGGCGGTGGCCGGGCTCGCCACCGTCGGCCGGCTGGTCGGCGCCTGGCGCGCGCGTCGCCGCTGGTTGCGCGTGACCATGCTCGGCGACGGCATGGCGCCGACCTACCGCGACGGCGAGCTCTTGCTCGCCCGCCGGCTGCCGAAGCCGCGCCGGGGATCGCGGCCGCGTCTCGCGCGCCGCGACGTGGTCGTCTTCCGCCCGCCCAGCGCGCTCAGCTTCCAGCTCGAGTCATCGGACCTTCCGGTGCGCGTGATGCGCGTGGTCGCCACCGGCGGAGACCCGCTGCCGGAGCCGGCCGGCGGCGCGAGCCGGGTCCCCTCGCACAAGCTGCTGGTGGCCGGCGACAACCCGGACGCGGCGGGACAGCCCGACCTCATCGACGCCGAGGATGTGATCGCGCTGGTCGGCGAATCGCCGACCGACCTGGAAGGGTGACGCGCCGGCCGGCCCATCCTTCGGGCGCTGGGGCGCGCTGTGGCGCAGTCGCTCGCCCCGCCGTCAGCAAGGTGCCCGATTCGGGGTCATACTCCTCTGGTCGGCCACTTGCACCCCTGGGGGCACAATGCGCTGGGATCGAGGACACAACAGCCCGAACGTGGAGGACCACCGCGGCGAGGGCGGCGGTGGTGGGATGGGCGGGCTCGGCCTGCTCCTGCCGCTGGCTGGACGGTTCGGCTGGAAGGGCATCCTCATCGCCCTCGTCGTCCTGGGCCTGCTCCGCTACGGCAACTGCGGAGGGGCCATGTGCTCCGGCGGCGCCGCCGACGACGGCGAGCGTCGACCGGGCGCGACCTCCGGCGCCGGCGCCAAGAAGAGCGACGACGAGCTGTTCCGCTTCGTCGGCTTCGTGCTCGACGACGCCCAGGCCTTCTGGCAAGAGGAGTTCAAGGGCGCCGGCGAGCGGTACCGCAACGCGCGGCTCTCGGTCTTCACCGACTCGGTCCGCTCCGGCTGCGGCAACGCCTCGTCCGCGGTGGGCCCGTTCTACTGCCCGGTCGACCAGAAGGTCTACATCGATCTCTCGTTCTACCGGGAGCTGCAGCGCCGCTTCGGCGCACCGGGCGATTTCGCTCAGGCGTACGTGATCGCGCACGAGATCGGTCACCACGTCCAGCGCCTCCGCGGCGTGCTCGGCGGCGACGAGGGCAACAAGGGATCGATCAAGACCGAGCTGCAGGCCGACTGCCTGGCGGGCGTCTGGGCCAAGTCGGCCGAGAAGCGCAACATGCTCGAAGCCGGTGATCTCAGCGAGGGAATGACCGCGGCCGCCGCCGTCGGTGACGACGCGATCCAGAAGAAGAGCGGCGGCGAGATCACCCCCGAGACGTGGACCCATGGCTCGTCGGATCAGCGCCAGGCCGCGTTCCAGCGCGGCTACGACGGGGGCCGCATGAAGTCGTGCGGGTTGTGACCGGCTGGCACGAGACGTGAAGGATCGTGCAGTCATGATGGATCCAACGACTGCACGAACCCTCATCAAGCCGCACATGGCGGTTGTCTGCTCGAACAACGGTCAGTTTGCGACCGTCGATCACCTCGAGGGCGACGCCACGATCAAGCTCACCCGTGACTCCACCGGCGAGCACCACTACATCCCGATCGACTGGGTGGCCAGCGTGGACGACAAGGTCCACATCGATCGCCCCGGCAAGCAGGCGATGCAGGAGTGGTCGACCAGGCCGCCGCAGGGCGAGCCGAAGGGCAGCCGCGCATGACCAGCACCGACAAGACCCGCGGGCGGCCGCTCGCCGAACGGGTCGAGGTGCGCGTGGCCGAGCTGCAGCAGGCCCTGACCGACGCCGACCCCGCCGACGACCGCATCCGCGGCGACATCGAGCTGGCGCTCGCCACCGCGACGTCGCTGACCACCGGCGACGTGAGCCACCCGTCGGACGCGGTCGGCGCGCAGATGAACGACTGGCTGGAGCGCAACAAGCACATCGGCATCAAGGCGTCGACGCCTCGTCCGCCCAGGCCGGCCAAGGACGGCGCCAGCGACGCCAAGGAGACGGCGGCCGCGAGTGACGTCGATGCCGCCGACGACGTCGAGGACGCCAGGGCCGCCGCCGAGGCCAAGCCCGGCAAGGACGACAAGGACCGGGTCGCCAAGGACGCCGGCAAGGACGCCGTCAAGGCGTCTCCCTCCGGCTGAAACACCGCCCGGGCGGCGCGCTGCAGGTCTCTGACCGCGCGCGCCGCTGCCCGGGCGAGTGCACGGGTCAGGTCAGGGCGGCGGCGCGACCGCGGCGAAGTCGATGAAGCCGCGGAGCGGCTCGGTCGCGAGCAGACGCACGCGCACCGGATCGCCCACGTCGAGGCCGCCTTCGCCCGACACCACGCGTCCCTCGGCGGGCGGGTGGATCAGGCGCACGAACGTGCCCTTGCCGGTCGCGCCGGTCACGATGGCGTCGAACGTCTCGCCGACGCGCGACGAGAGCAGCACCGCGGCGCCCACCTTGCGCATCGTGCGCTCCACCTTGCGGGCGGCGTCCTCGCGCTCGGTGCAGCGCGCCGCGATGGCGACCAGCTCGTCGTCGGTGTAGGGCGTCGGCGCGGCGGCGGCGGCAGCGAGCAGCAGGCGCTGGGTGACCAGGTCGGCGTAGCGCCGGTTGGGCGCGGTCGAGTGGGCGTAGTCCTCGACCGCGAGGCCGAAGTGGCCCTGGTCGGGCTCGGCCGCGCGCTGGACCGCGTACTCGCCGGGCCCGAGGAGCTTCACCACCGACAGCGACAGATCCGGGTAGCGGGCCGGGTCGGCCCGGCGGCGCTCGGCCAGGAAGCCAGCCAGGGCCGGCGCGCTCGGCTCGGCGGGCAGCTCGGCGCCGAGCTCGCGGGCCAGCTCGACGATGCGCGGCCAGCGCCTGGGCGCGCGCACCACCCGGCGGATCGACGCGAAGCCGCGCGCCTCCAGGTAGCGCGCGGTGGCGCCGTTGGCCGCGATCATGAGGTCCTCGACCAGCTCGCGGGCGCGATTCTTGTGCGCGACCTCGAGGTCCACGATCTCGCCGTCGCGGGCGACCGGGCGCGCCTCGATCGTCTCCAGCTCGAGCGCGCCGCGCTCGAACCGGCGCCGGCGCAGGCGCTGAGCGGCCTGGTCGTGCAGGCGGACCTGATCGGCGATCTCGGCCGGGTGCTCGCCCAGCCGCCGGTTCGCCCCCGCCTCGAGCCAGGCGCCGACCGCGTCGTAGGTGAGCTTGGCCCGGTTGCGCACGCGGGCGGAGTAGATGCGGGTGGCGCCGTCGTCGAGCGAGCCGTCGGCGAGGACCACCATCTCGGTGACCACCGCCAGCCGATCCTCGCCCTCGAGCAGGGAGGTGCGCCCGGTCGACAGCGCCTCGGGCAGCATCGGGAACACGCGGATGCCGGTGTAGAGCGAGGTCGTGTTGTGCGCGGCGAGCTGGTCGATCGGCGAGCCGCGCGGCACCAGCGCGTCGACGTCGGCGATCGCGATGAGGACCCGGATGCGGTCGCCGTCCATACGCTCGGCCACCTCGATCTGATCGAGGTCGCGCGACTCGTCGTTGTCGATCGACGACCACGGCCGGTCGCGCAGGTCGACCCCGCCGCGGTCCGGATCGGCAGACGGGATGGTGCGGTCGGCGTCGGCGGGCAGGTCGACCCGGAATCCGTTCTGCTCCACCACCTGGCGCGCCACCTCGACCAGATCGATCGCCTTGTCGGCCTTGCTCATCGTCGGTCACGATGCGACGGAACCGCCGCACCGTCAACGCGCTCCGTCGTGGTCGAGGCGACCCGACGCGCTCGGTCACGGTCGAGGCGACCTCGATCAGGGACCGGCGTCCCTGACGCCGGTGGTTCCCTTGCCCTCCATGTCGGTGCCGGATCCGGTCGACTTCGAGGTGGTCGAGTCGTCGCCAGCCGAGCCGGGCTTGCGACCGCTCGTGCTCTTGCGGCCGGAGGCGGTGCCCTTGCCGGTCGTGTCCGAGCCCGCGCCGGACGCAGTCGACGCGGTGCCGCTCGGCGCGCCCGGGGAGCCGGCCGCCTGGCCCTCCGTCGCGGTGCCCTGGCCGGTCGAGTCGGTGCCCGAGCCAGTCGATTCCGACGGCGACTTCGCGCCAGTGCCGCTCGCGCCGCCGCTCGCGCCGCCGGCCGCACTGCCGCTCGCGCTGCCGCTCGGCGCGACCCCGCCGGCGCCGGTCTCGATGGTCGCGGCCGAGCCGGAGCCCGCGCCGCCGGTCGAGTCCGCGCCGGCTGCCCCGGTGGTCCCCGTGGCCGGCGCGGTGGTGTCCGCGCCGGTCGCTCCCGCGGAGCCGGTGGCGGCTGGATCGACCGACCCCGGCGCGGGGGTGGCCGTGTCGTCGACCGTGTTGGCCTTGTCGCGCTTGCATCCGACGATCGCGAGCGCCAGCGATGCCACCAGCATCCATCTTTCGAATTTCATGACTGGCAGTCTGCTACGCGCATACCGCTCGTCAAGCCGATTGCTGGCGCCACCTGCTGGCACCACCGACGAGAGCCGATCGCGGTGAGCGCCGCGGCACGGCGGGCGCACGCACGGTCGCTCGCGCTCGTTCCGCATCGACCGCGCGGGCGAGACCGGCGTCTGCCCGCGCGTCGACCGCTCAGCCCTTCTTGCTGTTCTTGCTGATCGTCTCGCGCAGCTTCTGCTCCTCGGCGCGCATCTCGCCGGTCGGATCGCTGGCCGCGAAATCCTCCGTCTCGAACACCTGCCGGATCTCGAGCTCGCCGTCCTCGAACGGGACCCGCTTGGCCCACGAGATCGCCTCCTCCTTCGACTTGACCTGGATGATCCAGAATCCGGCGATGAGCTCCTTGGCCTCGGTGAACGGACCGTCGGTGACGGTCGGCTTGCGCGCCTTGAACGCCACCCTGGCGCCCTTCGAGCTCGCCTGCAGCCCCTCGCCCGCGAGCATGATGCCGGCCTTGGCCAGCTCCTCGTTGAACTTCCCCATCTCGGCCAGCGCGTCGCCGCTGGGAAGCTGACCTGACTCGGACTCCTTGTTCGCCTTGACAATCATCATGAAGCGCATCGTCGTTTCTCCTTTTGGGTCTCTGTGGGGGCGACGAACCGGGCCCCCCCGGATCGACATGGCTCGATCTGTTTTTTTCACCGGGCCAACCCTGCGAAACCGCGAGGCATCGCGGTGGCGCTACACTGAAGCACATGATTGACCAACCCGCCGCCCTCGACCGCGGCCTGGTCCGGTCGGCCGGGAAGTCGATTACCGCCCGCCGGACAAGCTGGAAGCGCCGCCTCGACCGGCCCGGCGAGCTGCTGGCCGCGCCGGTCGAGCCGGACCGGCGCCGGAGATGAGCGCGCCGGGTCGGTCGTCGCACGCAGCCGCCGGCTCGCTCCGGGGCGAGTCGCCGACCAGCTCCATCAGCTCGAGCGCGTTCCCCACCGCCGCGCCCTCGGCGTCGTTGTCGAAGTAGACGTGCACGTCGCGCCCCTCGGCCCGCCAGGTGGTCACGCGCTCGGCCCAGCGCCGGAGGTGCGCGTGCGAGTAGCTCGAGGCGTACTTGCGCGTGTGGCCGTGCAGGCGGACGTAGACCAGGTCGGTGGTGGCCTCGAGCCACATCGGAAAATCGGGCGCGCTCCCGATGCACACCGCCGTGCGCGCCTCGCCGAGCAGCGCGGCGACCTCGTCGGTGAACCACGAGCGGTGGCGGAGCTCGATCGCGTGGCGCACCTCCGGCCAGCGGGCCAGGGTGGCCAGGAACGAGCGCAGCCGGACCAGGTCGCACTCGAGGTTGGCCGGCAGCTGCCAGACCACCGCGGCCAGCTTGTCGCCCATGGCCATGGCCGGCCGGCGCAGGCGGTCGACCGAGCGAGCGACCCCGCGCAGTCGCTTGTAGTGGGTGATGAACCGGTGCCCCTTGATCGCGAACCGGAAGCCCGCCGGCGTCTGGTCCGCCCACCGCCGGAACGTCTCGGCGCTCTGCTGCCCGTAGAACGTGCCGTTGATCTCGAGCGCGCTGAACACGCGCGACGCGCGGGCGAGCCAGCGAGATCGCGGCACCCCGCGATACAACAGCGGCGCCCAGCCGGCGTAGCTCCAGCCGGAGGTGCCGATGTGAACGCGGCCACTCGCCATCCTCCCAGTATGGGTGGCCGAATCCGCGTCGCAAAGCGCGCCCCCGGCTCGCGGAATGTCCGCCACCGCAGTCGACTGGCGGCGCGGTGAAGGGCAAGCCGCCGGACGCGCCGCCCACCGCGCCGGGCGAGGCCGAGCGCTTCCTCCTCGAGTTCCACGCCCGCCGCCCCGGCGCCACGGCGCGCGCATTCGGACGCGGGCGGATCGCCGACGGCCGCTCCACCTACGAGCTCCTCGCCGATCTGCCCGCCGTGGGCCAGCGCGTGCTCGACCTCGGCTGCGGCGACGGGCTCCTGCTCGAGCTCCTGATCGCGCGCGGTCACGCGCCGGGCGCGCTGGCCGGCATCGACCTCTCGCCGGATGAGCTGGCCGCCGCGCGCCGCCGCCCCGCCCTGGCCGAGGTCGCGCTGACATGCGAGGCGGCCCAGGCTCTGTCGGCGCCGGACCGCGCGCACGGCGCGGTGCTCTCGCACCTGGCCTTCATGTTGATGACCGACCTCGACCGTGTGCTGGCCGAGGTCGCGCGCGTCCTGACACCGGG
>DATHKR010000043.1:0-10956 GCA_035489015.1 Kofleriaceae bacterium
CTCTCGGGCGAGCCGGCCATCCTGCGCGGCTGGCGGCTCACCTTCAACATCCCCGACTTCTTCCGGATCGAGGGCGGCACCGGCAACATCGAGCGCGCGCCGGCCGACGAGGTCCACGGCGTCCTCTACGCGTGCCGCGACGACGACATGCGCGCGCTCGACGAGCTCGAGGCGCTCGGCGTCACCTACGACCGCGTGCAGCTCGAGGTCGAGGTCTACGGCGGTCGCGCGGTGATGGCCAACGCGTACGTCGGCATCCCGAGCACGCTCGACGACAGCCAGCGCCCGTCGCCGCGCTACCGCAGCCTGCTGATCCGCGGCGCGGAGGAGATGAAGCTAGACCCGACCTACATCGCGCGGCTGCGCGCGATCGAGGTGCACGAGGCGCCCGACCCGGGCCGGTTCGAGTTCCCGGCCGAGCCAGACCGCGAGTTCACCCTGTCGTCGCTGGCCGAGCGCCCGCTCCACACCGCCATCGCTGGCGCGGTCTTCGACATGAGCGCCGCGCGGGTCGAGCACCGGTATCTGCAGAAGCTGATGGCCGGGCGCGACGTGACGGTCTTCTTCCTCAAGCGGATGGACTCGAGCGACGGCACCGAGACGCTCGACGACTTCCGGCGCGAGCGGCTCACCCCCGAGCAGGACCGCTACCTGCAGCGCTACCTGCACGAGTTCGCGCGCGAGTACCGCTACGCCGGCCGCATCCGCTACGAGCGCAACGACCGCGCCGCCGCGGTCGGCACCCTGCTCCGCCACGACCCGGCCCGCACCCGCCCGTGCCGCGCGCGCGAGGTGCTGACCACGGCGGAGCGGATCAACCGCCGGCTCGGCCACGAGAACCTGGGCTTCCTGTCGGAGAGCCACGGCTTCATGCCGATCGAGCCGCCCCTGCAGTCGCTGCCGCGCTCGCACGCCGCCTGGGATCAGGCGGCCGCCGACCTGTCCGGGATGTACCGCACGCTGCGGCTGCGCGCCGATCTGGCCCGGATGCCGCTCCTCGGCGCGTCGGCCGACGAGCTGCCCGATCGCTACCTCCTGCGCGCGGCGTCGGTCCTGGGCGTCTTCGCCCACGCCTATCACTACGTCGAGCACGAGGCGCCGGTCCGCCTGCCCGAGTCGATCCTGCGCCCGTGGGCCGAGGTGCGAAAGCGCCTGGGTCGGGCCCAGCCGGTCCTCTCGTACATCGACCTCATCGTCTACAACTGGCGCCTCATCGACCCGAACCTGCCCGACCGCATGCGGTGCACCAACATGCGCCTCCTGGTCCCGACGGTCGACAACCGGGAGGAGCGGGTCTTCTATCTGACCCAGACCGAGATCCTGGCCCAGGCCGGCCCGATCATCGGCGCGGTGGTGCGCGCGCAGGAGGCGGTGCTCGACGACGATCCGGACCGGCTCGGCGCCGAGCTCGACGTCATCATCGGCAGCCTGCAGCGGATCGTCCGCGAGTCGCTGCTCAACATCAACCCGAACCCGACCAGCCCGACCTACGTCGATCCGGTGGTGTGGGCCAAGACGGTCGCGCCGTTCGCGGTGCCGATGGTGTCCGGCGTGCAGGGGCCGAGCGGCACCTCGTCGCCGATCTTCAACCTGCTCGACATCTTCTTCGGCCGCCGCCGCCACCAGACCTTCCTCGGCAAGGAGATCCGCGCGCTCCGTCGGGTTTACCCCCCGTTCTGGCAGAACCTGCTCGACGCGGTCCACGACGTCTCGGTCACCTCCTACGTCAGGCGCACCGGCCGCCCCGCCCTGGCCGGGCTGCTCAAGGAGGCGGTCGACGCCTACGCCGGCAAGAACGGCTTCCTCGGCCGCCACCGGATGAAGGTGTACGGCTACCTCGAGCTGGCCTTCAAGGTGGGGCGCAACGTCACCATCGGCGGGTTCTCCGGCGTGTTCCGCGACCGCACCTGGGACCAGGTCGACTCGGAGCTGGAGTCGTCGCGCACCGAGCGCCTGGCCACGCTGCCGTCGAGCTGCCACCAGGCCCTGATCAGGTCGATCCAGTCGATCCACCCGGCGGTGCCGTGGGTGAAGTCGATCGTGCTCGACGTGTCGGAGAGCGGCGTCCGCTACGAGCCGGGCGACCGGATCGGGATCCTGCCCGAGAACGACGACGCGATCATCGATCGCACCCTGGCGGCGCTGCGCGCGACCGGCTCCGAGGCGATCAAGCTGACCCCGGAGTGGGCCGCGGCGGTCCACCTGCGGATCGGCTACGAGAACGCGGTCACCCTGCCGCTGCGCGAGGTGCTCCGCTTCGGCCGCATCCGCCCGGTGGTGCCGCGGGTGGCCGAGGCGCTCCACGCCGCCAGCCAGAACGAGCTCCTGCGCCGCGCGATCGTCGATCAGTCGGCCACTCGCTGGGAGCTGTGGGACCTGTGCGAGCTGCTCGCCCGCCACGGCTACGACCCGACCGCGCTGTGGCGGCGCGAGCCGTCGTCGGCCGAGCACATCTGCCGCGTGGTCCCGCCCGAGACGTTTCGCATGTACTCGATCTCGTCGAACGAGGGCGGCGGTGGGCAGTCGGACGGCCGCTCGGCGTCGGAGATGATGCTGACGGTCGGCTGCATCCGCTACCCGGGGCCGGATCCGGACGGCGAGGTGTACGCCGGCGATCAGCGGACCGAGCGGGTCGGCACCGCGTCCAACTTCCTGGCCAACGCGGCCGGGCGAGTGCGGCCGATCCCGTTCATCGTCGAGCATCCGCCCCGCTTCGGGCTGCCCAAGCAGGCCGCCACGCCGATCGTGATGCTGGCCGGCGGCACCGGCATCGCCCCGTTCCGCGGCTTCATCCTGGAGCGGATGCGCCAGCCCGACGCCGGCGAGATGTGGCTGTTCCTGGCCACCCGCTCGCCCGAGCATCTGTACTACGTGGACGACCTCCTGCCCGCGCTCGCGTCGGGGCGCCTCCACCTGCGGGTCGCGTTCTCGCGCGAGGACCGCGACGTCGTGTTCGAGCCGGACGGGCGCGGCGGGGTGCGGCCGTCCTACGTGCCGGGCCGCCGCCGCTACCTGCAGGACATGCTGCTCGAGCCGGACACCGCGCGAACCCTGTGGGAGCTGCTGCGCAGCCAGGAGGAGGGCGGCAAGGGCGCCTACGTCTACGTGTGCGGGCGCAGCCGCATCGCGCGCGAGGTCAACGAGGCGTTCCGCGGCATCATCGCCCGCTTCGATCCGCGCACCGATCCGGCCGAGCGGCGGCGCATCGCCCGTCGCGTGCTCGCCCGCATGGTCGGCGAGGGGCGCTACATGCAGGAGATCTTCACCGACGCGCGCTCGTGGGACGTCCACCGCGAGCGCTACGCCGCCTCGGCGATCGCGCTCCACAACGACGACGACAACGGCCACTGGGTGGTGATCGACAACCGGGTCTACGACGTGTCCGACTTCATCCACCTGCACCCGGGCGGGATGCGCGTCCTGGCCGGCTACTCCGGCATGGACGCGACCCAGGGCTACCTCCGCTCCCACGCCGGCCGCACCGAGATCGACGCCATGCTCGAGATCTACGAGATCGGCGTCCTCCACCAGCCGGACTTCCGCCACACCTCGGGCGAGGTGGAGGGGCCGTCCGGGCCGCGCACCATCTCGCTGGCCGCCCTGTACCGGATCTGGACCAACCTGCTCTACCTCCTGGTCGAGATGCAGAACGCCCTGGGCCAGGATTTCAGCCTGCAGCGCTCGTCCACCACGCGCGGCGAGCCGTGCGAGCCGCGCTCCGCCTACCGCCTGCAGCGCGCGGTCGAGACCCACGAGCGGTTCCTGCGCGCGTACATGGACGGCCTGACCGGGCCGCCGCTGCGCGACCTGTGGCAGGTGACCGCCGGCCTGTGTCGGGTCGGCGATCGCGACTGGATGGACCGCCGCCTCACCGACGTGTACGAGACCGACGAGGTCGCCTTCGTCGAGGCGATGAGCGCCGAGCTGCGCGACCACCTGCGGGCGCTGATCGCGCGCGAGTTGCCGCCCGGCCACGACGACTGGCGGGCCATGGCGCGCACCTGCGACATGCTCGAGAAGGCCGACCGCGACTTCCTGGCCGAGGCCAAGCAGATCGTGCAGGGCGGGGTGCGCGTGTTCGAGGAGCACGAGGCGGCCGCTCACCTGGTCGGCGCCGACGCGCTGGTCGGAGCGCTGCGCGCGCTGCCCGGCGCGGTGTCGGACTACTTCGTGCGCCTGCAGCACAGGCTGGCCGGCGCGGGCTGGCTGCCGTCGATGCTGGGCGACGACACGCCGGTCCGCCAGGCGCGCATCAACGAGCCGGCCATGTCGCTCCTGGTCGCCAACCAGTACTGGGCGATGGCGGAGGACGCCGAGCGCCGCCTGGTCGTCTTGACCCGCAGCGCGTCGCCGGTGAGCTCGATCCCGTACCTCATCGCGCAGAACGAGGAGGTCATCGCCCGCATCCGACCGGAGCACGCCGGGTACGGCGTTGTGGTCGATATGCGACAGGCGGTGCCGCGCAACGACCCCGAGTTCGAGAACGCCATGCACCAGCTGCGCCAGGAGCTGCAGTTCCGCTTCCGCCGGCTGGCCGTGCTCATCGAGAGCGCGATGGGCGTCCTGCAGGTGGATCGACTGACTCGCATCGAGGGCGGCACGCAGGTGTTCGGCACCCAGAGCGAGTCGGCGGCGTTCAAGTTCGCGCGCGGCGAAGCTTGACGCGAGCTGTCGTCGCCGCAAAGAACGTCATGGCGACCACAGTGCCCACCAAGTGAGGCCCGGCTCACTCTCCGCACCGAGAGAGATCGGTATTGCCATTCTCCCTGGTGCGGTATCTTCGCACACCAACCCCCTGGTGCAGGAGTCGCGCATCCATCCCGCTTCCGACTGGCTCCTCCGTCACGCCTCGCGCTCTCTTGGCGCCGAAGGCCTGCTCGAGCGCCTGTGCCTGCTCCTGCGCGAGTACCGGATCCCGGTCTCCCGCGCGAGCCTCAACGTCCACACGCTCCACCCGGAGATCTTCGTCCGCAACATCGTCTGGTCGCTCGAGCGCGGCACCAGCTCCGAGACGATCTTGCACTTCGATCTGCTGCTGCCGATCTACAAGGACAGCCCGGTCGCCGCCATCTACCGGGGGGCCGGGCCGATCCGGCGGCTGTTGACCGGGCCCGGCGCGCAGCTCGATTTCCCGATCTGCCGTGACCTGGCCGCGAGCGGATCGACCGACTACCTCATCCTGCCGCTCAACTTCAGCGACGAGCGGCGCACGTACGTCTCCTTCTGCACCGACGCGCCCGGCGGGTTCCCCGAGGAGAGCATCTCGGCGCTGATCGAGATCGCGCCGTACCTGGCCGTCCGCATGGAGCTGGCCTCGGCCTACTACGCGACCAGTAGCCTCCTGCAGCTCTACCTGGGGCGGAACGCGGCGCGGCGGGTCCTGGCCGGCAACTTCAAGCGCGGCCGCGGCGACAACATCGAGGCCGCGATCTGGTACTGCGACCTGCGCGGCTTCACCGAGGTCTCCGAGCACCACTCGCCCGGCCAGGTGGTCGAGGTGCTGGACAGCTACTTCGAGTGCGTCGCCAACGCGATCCGCGACTCGGGCGGCGAGATCCTGAAGTTCATCGGCGACGGCGTGCTGGCCATCTTCGACTTCGCCGAGAGCGACCCGGAGACGGCGTGCAAGCAGGCGGTCGAGGCGGCGCTGGCCGCGCTGGACGGGGTCGAGCGGTGGAACGCCAACCGCACCCGCGGCGACGATCCGCTCAAGATGGGCGTGGCCCTCCACGCCGGCTCGGTCCTGCACGGCAACGTGGGCAGCCGCGAGCGGCTCGACTTCACCGTGATCGGTCCGGCGGTCAACGAGGTCAGCCGGCTCGAGCCGCTGTGCCGGACCATCGGGGTCCCGCTGGTGATGAGCCACCGCTTCGTCGAGCTGTACAGCGACAGCGATCTGGTCGGCATGGGCCGCTTCGTCCTGCGCGGGGTGCGCGAGCCGCAGGAGGTGTTCAGCCTGCGCAGCCTGCTTCCGCGGGTCCGGCGCGCCGCCCAGACGCGCGCGTAGCGGCGAGTGGCTACGGCCGGCGCGCCAGCCACACGCCGGCCACCGCGACGATCATGCCGATCAGGGCCAGCCCGGTCAGGGTCTCGCCGAACATCGCCCAGGCCACCAGCGCGGTGGTCGGCGGGGTGAGGTAGAAGAGGCTCGCCACGTTGACGGCGCTGCCGCTGCGGATGAGCAGGTTGAGCAGGGTGATCGCGCCGAGCGACAGGACCAGCACCAGCCAGGTCAGGGCGAACACGAACGACCCGGTCCAGGCGATGTCGAGCGACTCGGTGCAGGCGGCGGCGATCGCGGTGAGGAGGAGGGTCGGCGCGAACTGGATGACCGCGCCGGTGGCCAGCTCGAAGCGCGGGCAGAAGCGCTTCTGGTAGAGCGTGCCGGCGGTGATGCCGACCAGCGCGACCACGATCGGCGCCAGCAGCGCGGGCAGCGCGGCCAGCGCGACCGTCCCGGCCGCCACCTTGTTGCCGACCACCAGGGTCACGCCGGCGAAGCCGAGCGCCAGGCCGAGCCACTGTCGGCGAGTGACTCGCTCGTCGAGCAGCCAGCCGGCGCCGAGCGCGGTGAGGAGCGGCTGCATGCCGACGACCAGCGCGGCGACCCCGGCGGGCAGGCCGCGGTGGATCGCCATGAAGACGCCGCCCAGGTAGACGCCGTGCACGAGCACGCCGGTCACCGCGATGTGGCCGGCCGCGCGCCAGCTCGCCGGCCACCGCGCCCGGGTCACCAGCGCCACCATCGAGGTCGCGGCCAGGACCAGCGCGTAGCGCACGGCCAGGAAGACCAGCGGCTCGGCGTAGGGCAGGCCGAGCTTGGCCCCGATGAAGCCGGTGCTCCAGAGGAGCACGAACAGCGCGGGGGCGAGCGAGATCCAGCGGGCGCGCGTGGGCATGGTCGCCGCCTGGCTCAGGCGCCGGCTCCGGCGCCGGCCAGCTCGCGGTAGAGCGCGGCGTACTCGGCCGCGGGCCCGCGCCACGAGGAATCGCGCCGCATGCCCGCGCGGACGAGCGCGGTCCACGCCGCCTCGTCGCGGTGGAGCAGCGCCGCCCGCTCGAGCGCGCGGTGGAGCGCGGCCGCGCTCGGATCCGTCATCGCGAAGCCGGTCCCCTGCCCGTCCAGCCCGTCCTCCACCGCGTCCACCGTGTCGCGCAGCCCGCCGACCGGGTTCACGATCGGCACCGCGCCGTAGCGCATCGCGTACAGCTGGGTGAGCCCGCACGGCTCGGTCCGGCTCGGCATCAGCACCACGTCGCTGCCGGCCAGGATGCGGCGGGCCAGCGCCGGATCGAACCCGATCTCGACGGACAGGTGGTCGCGGAAGCGGTCGGCCAGCCAGCGGAAGCGCTCCTCCAGCTCCGGTGCGCCGCTGCCGAGCAGGACCAGCTTGCCGCCGACCCGGTAGAGCTCCGGGACCAGCTCGGCCACCAGGTCGGCGCCCTTCTGGCCGGTCAGCCGCGAGACCACGCCGATGAGGAGGTCGCCGCTGCCCGGGCGAAGGCCGCGCTCCTCGGCCAGCGCGGCCCGGCAGCGCCGCTTGCCGTCCAGGTCGTCGGGGCCGTAGCGCGCGGCCAGGCTCGGATCGCGCGACGGGTCCCACGCCGCGTCGTCGATCCCGTTCAGGATGCCGGTCACCCCGCGCACGTCGTGCTGCAGGAAGCCGTGCAGCGAGTCGCCGTGGCGCGGCGTCAGGATCTCGGCCGCGTAGCTGGGGCTGACCGTGGTGACCCGGTCGGCGGCGGCCAGCCCGCCCTTCAGCAGGCTGGCCTGGCCGTGGTGCTCGAGGCAGTGCGGCGTGTAGAGCGACGCGTCCAGCCCGAGACCGGACACGACCTCGGCGCCGAATCCGCCCAGGAAGAGGAGGTTGTGCACGGTGAGGATCGAGCGGGCCGCGAGACCGGCACGGCGCAGGAGGAGCGGCACCAGCGCGGCCTGCCAGTCGTGGGCGTGAACGACGTCGGCCGGGCCGCCCAGCATGTGGCGCGACGCGGCGATCGCCGCCCGGCACAGGACGCCGAAGCGGAGCCAGTTGTCGGGGTGGTCGCCGGACGGCCCGCCGTAGACGCCGTCACGGTCGTAGAGCGCCGGGCAGTCGACGAAGAAGCACGATGCCCCGCCGCCCTCGCCCGCCACCAGGCGCACCAGCCGCGCCGAGTGATCGGCGGCCGGCAGCGCCACGACCAGATCGAGGCCGATGTCCTCCAGCGTCGCCCCGCGCGCCGCGGCGCGCTCGCGCACCACCCGGTAGAGCGGCGTCACCACCGCGATCGCCAGCGACGGGTCGGCCGCCGCCAGGGCGGGCGGCAGGCCGCCCATCACCTCGCCCAGGCCCCCGGTCTGCGACCAGGGCGTGATCTCCGATGCGACGTGGACGACGCGGATCAATCGTCGGTGATGACGGTCATCTCGCCCGACGCGTGCGGGTCGTCCCCGCCCGGCCCGTAGCGCAGGTAGCGCGGGCCAGCCGACAGGAAGCTGTGGCGCGGGTGGGCCGAGACCGAGTAGGTGCCGTCGCGCAGGAGCCCCCACACCTCCGGATCGCTGCGCAGGAGCGTGTCCACGTCGGCCGCCAGGTGGATGGGCCCCTCGCGCGGGACGTGGGTCCCCTTGGGCAGCAGCACGATGCCGGACTCGGTGACGAACGGGAAGCGCGCGCGGTCGGCGTCCGCGTTCTCGCCGATGACGGTGCCGCGGTCGATCTTGCAGTTCTTGTCGAGAACCACCCGGTTGAGGCGGGCGTGAGCGCCGATGTCGCAGCCGGACAGGACGATCGAGCTCTCCACCACGCTGCCGGCGTGAACGAAGCAGTCGTAGCCGATGAGCGCCCGGCGCAGGCGCGCGCTCGACACGATCGAGCCCTCGCACACCATGCTGTCCTCGACCACCGACTCCTGGCCGTCCGGGAAGTGGCGGAGCAGGCGGACCGGCGGGTAGTCGCGCTGGGCGGTGTGGATGCGCCAGTTGCGGTTGTACAGGTTGAGCGGCGGCTTGGCGCTGCGCAGCTCCATGTTGGAGTCGAAGTAGCTGTCCACGGTGCCGACGTCGCGCCAGTACGGCTGCTGGTCCGGCTGCTCGCCCGGGATCGGGTTCTGCGCGAAGTCGTAGATGTACGCGCGCGCGCCCTCGCGCACCAGGCGCGGGATGATGTCGCGCCCGAAGTCGTGCGACGACGACGAATCGGCCGCGTCGGCCGCCAGCGTCTCCTGCAGCACGCGCGAGCGGAAGATGTAGTTGCCCATGCTGACCAGCGACCAGTCCGGTCGCCCCGGCATGGGGGGCGGGTTCGACGGCTTCTCGACGAACCCCACGATGCGGCCCTCGGCGTCGACGTCGATGATGCCGAACGCGCTCGCCTCCGAGCGCGGGACCGGAAACGCGGCGACCGTGAGGTCCGCGTTGTTGGCCCGGTGGGCGGCGTCCATGTGGTCGACCGCGAACATGTAGACGTGGTCGCCGCCGAAGATCGCCGTGTGGGTCTTGGACTCGTCGTGGATGAGGTTGAGGTTCTGGAACACGGCGTCGGCCGTCCCGCGGTACCAGAACTCCCCGGTCCGCATCTGCGCCGGCACCACCTCGACGAACTCGCCGAACCCGTGCAGCCGCCAGGCCCGGTTGAGGTGCCGGATGAGGCTGCTCGCCATGTACTGGGTCAGCACGTAGATGCGCCGGTACCCGGAGTTGACGAAGTTCGACAGAACGAAGTCGATGATGCGGTACCTGCCGCCGAACGGCACCGCCGGCTTCGACCGGTGCACGGTCAGGGGGCCGAGGCGCGACCCCCTGCCACCGGCCATGATCATCACGGCAGTGTCGTTCATGGGGACGACCATTCTCCCGCAATCGCCGGGGCTGCGCAAACGCGGGCGCCCGCGGTCGACCGCGGGCCGCGGGGGTCTGGCCGAGGTTCAGTGCGGGTCGCGGAGCCTGGGCGGCTCGCGGACCTGCACGTTGTCGGGGTTGAGGTCCTCACGGCCGCCGCCGAAGAAGCTGGGCAGCAGGCAGCGGCCGTTGCCGCACACCGCCACCAGGGTCCCGAACAGGGCGGCCATGGTCCCGACCTGCAGCGCCTGGACCTTCCAGCTGCTGTCGTCGCCGAGGGTCAGGCCCGAGCGCCGCTCTCCTCCCCGGCGATCGCTGGCCCGGTTGGCCGCCGCGATGCTGTCGAGCTGGCGCTGCGGGGTCAGGTCGAGGCGGCGTGGCTGGGTCGGGGCGCTGCCCGCGCCTGGCCGATCGGTGCCGGCCGCGGCCTTCGCCGCCATGCCGGCCAGGCCCCCGAGAGCCGGAGCCGGCTGCTCGGCTTCCTCCGCATCCGCGGCGGCCGGAGCCGCTGCAGCCGGACCCGCTGCCGCCTTGTCGTCGGTCGGCGCCTTCTTCTTCTTGTGGGCGGCCGGACCTCCGGCCTTCTGCGGGGTGTCGCCCGTCGTGGGCGGCTCGGCCACTGCGGGCCGGGCTGCCGCGATGAGCACCAGGAACGCGAGGATGGCGAGGGTGCGCATACAATAATGATAGCTCGGCGGGTGAACCGCGTCAGCCGATAGTCGGACTCCGGGTCTATGTGCCGGCCTCGAGCTCGCACCGCACCACCCAGGTCACCTCGGGTGGCAGCGGCGTGGTCCGCTCCACCACCAGGCGCACGTGGGTGTCGGTCCGGCACTCCTGGTCGATCTCGAAGCGATGGCACGGGTTCCCGGCCTCGCCACCGCCTTCGCCGTCGCCGTCGCCTTCGCCGCAGGGCGGCATCGGCCGTTCGATCTCGCCCTGCTCGCCGCGCCGCTCGACCTCGCTGACCTTGCAGACCGGCTGGACCCCGCCGGTCTGGTCGTCGCCGTCCCGCAACCGACCCGGGATGCACGGGCTGCCCAGCACCTGGCCGACCAGCTGGCCGATGACGGTGAGCGCGCTCGACAGGTCGCCGTCGGCCGGACAGATCGTCTGCGCGGTCGAGCGGGCCG
>DATHKR010000044.1:0-59698 GCA_035489015.1 Kofleriaceae bacterium
CGCCCGGGCAGGTTCGGCATCGCGTTCTCGCGCACGGTACCGGCGCCGACCAGCGCGGCGACGTTCACCGAGATCCCGCGCCGCTCGATCCAGTCGAGATAGCCGCCCAGCGTGTCCCAGCCGATGTCGTAGCGGATCGCCTTCTGGCGGCGCATGGAGGCCTTCTTCATCCCGTCGGTGACAGGCCCGGGCGATCGCTCGCCGAGGATGAGCAGGGTGATGCCCTGGCGGACGGCGCTCTCGGCGTGGCCGTCCTGGATCAGGCTCTCGTCCGACTGCGACAGCACGTCGATGAAGCCGGGCGCGACGGCGAGGTTGCGGGCGTCGAGCTCCAGCGCCGCGGTCGAGCCCGGCGGGACCGCGGCCGCCCCGACGGCGATGATGTGGTCGCCGCGGATCGCGATGTCCCCGACGGCGCCGGCCCGGCCGCTGCCATCGTAGACAGTCCCGCCGCGGACGAGGACGTCGTAGCGCTCGGGCGGGGCGGCGGTGGACGGCCGGGCAGCCGCGCCCGGCGACCCGGTCGGCGACGGCGGATCTGGCTCGCCCGAGCAGGAGGAGAGGACGAGCGCGGCGGTGAAAGCCGCGAGGGCCGGGAGGATTCGCATCGCTGGTGGGCTGGAGGCGCGGTCGCGGACCGCGGGGCCGATCGCGGCAGCGTATCACCCGCGCAGGGGGCGGAGTCGCAGCGGGAGTCGCTCGTCGCGGCCGGCCTGGCTCGTCGCGTCGCGTCGCGGCGTGGCCGTTGCGGCCCGGGCGGCCCGGGCCGCGATCTGGGGTGACGACGGCAGCTTGTCGCCGGCGATCCACACCTATATCGTCCGCGCATGCGCAAGCTCCTCGCGATCCTCGTCGCGCTGTCCGCCTGTCACTCATCTCCTGCCTCGCAGTCGGTGCCGGGGGCCGGCGGGGCCGGTGGATCCGGCGCCGGTGGATCCGGCGCCGCGGTCGCGCCCGCTCCGGCGTCTCCGGTCGAGCGGCTCACCGCCGACACGCCGCGCACCACCGTCGAGGGCAACCGCTTCATCGCGCCGGTCGGGTGGGCGATCACGGTGCGCGGCGCGGCCACGGTCCTCGAGGCGCCCGAGCCGGGATCGTCGATCGCGCTCGTCGATGTGCACGCCAAGGACGCGGACGCGGCGGTCGCGGCGGCGTGGGCTGCGCACCGGCCCGACGCGAAGTGGCCGCTCAAGGTCGTGAACAGCGAGGCGGACCGCGAGGGCTGGACCGACGGACGCGCCTACGTGTATCAGACCTCGCCGAACGAGCGCCGCGACGTCGCCGCCTTTGCGCGCCACTCCTCTGCCGACAGCTGGACGGTGCTCCTCTACGACATGACCCAGGCGGTCGGCGAGAAGCGCGGCGCGCAGGTCGCGCTCATCTTCGGCCGCCTGCAGCCCAAGGGCTTCGAGCGCGAGTCGTTCGCGGGCAAGAAGGCGAACCGGCTCGACCGGGCGCGCATCGCGGAGCTGGGCAAGTTCGTCACGACCGCGCAGGAGGAGCTGGGCGTGCCGGGCGTATCGCTCGGCCTCATCCAGGACGGCGAGGTCGTCTTCGCCGGCGGCTTCGGCGTGCGCGAGCTGGGCAAGAAGGCCAAGGTGGACGGCGACACGCTCTTCATCGTCGCGTCCAACACCAAGGCGATGACCACGCTGATGCTGGCCAGGCTGGTCGACGAGGGCAAGCTCGGCTGGGAGACGCCGGTGACCGACCTCCTGCCGTCGTTCAAGCTGGGCGACGCCGCGACCACGAAGAGCGTCCTGGTCAAGCACCTCATCTGCGCCTGCACCGGCCTGCCGCGGCAGGACCTCGAGTGGCTGTTCCAGTTCGAGGGCGCGACGCCGGAGAGCTCGCTGGCGACGCTGGCGACCATCCAGCCGACCAGCAAGTTCGGCGAGATGTTCCAGTACTCGAACGGCCTGGCCGGCGCGGCCGGCTTCGTCGGCGGCCACGTCGCCTTCCCGAAGCTGGAGCTCGGCGCGGCGTACGACAAGGCGATGCAGACCCGCGTGTTCGGCCCGCTCGGAATGAAGTCGACCACTTTCGACTTCCGCCGCGCGATCGGACGCAACCACGCCAGCTCGCACTCGCCGGACGTGGACGGCAAGACCGCGCTGGCCGCCATGGAGGTGAACTACGCGATCATCCCGCTCCGCCCGGCCGGCGGCGCGTGGAGCAGCGCGCGCGACATGCTGAAGTACGTCGCGATGGAGCTGGCGAACGGCAAGCGCGGCGGCAAGCAGCTCGTCGCCGAGGAGACCCTGCTCGCTCGCCGCGCGCCGCAGGTGGCGATCGGCAAGGACGTCACCTACGGCATGGGCCTCCAGGTCGACACCACCTACGGCGTCCCGGTCGTCCATCACGGCGGCGACCTGGTCGGCCAGCACAGCGACATGATCTGGCTGCCCGAGCACGGCGTCGGCGCGGTGATCCTGACCAACGGCGATCCGGGCTGGATCCTCCGCAGCGCCTTCAGCCGCAAGCTGCTCGAGGTGCTGTTCGACGGCCGCGCGGAGGCCGACGCCACCGTGGTGGCGAAGGGCAAGACGTTCTTCGCAGAGCTGGCCGCCGACCGCAAGCTCATGACCGTGCCGGCCGACCCGACCGACGCCGCCAAGCTGGCCCCGCTCTACGCGAACGACGCGCTGGGCGAGATCCGGGTCAGCCGCGACGGCGCCGCGACGGTCTTCGACTTCGGCGAGTGGAAGAGCGAGGTCGCCTCCCGTCACAACCCCGACGGCTCGGTCTCGTTCCTGACCACGCGCCCCGGCCTGGCCGGCTTCGACTTCGTGGTCGGAACCGGAGCCAGGCGGACGCTGGTCGTCCGCGACGCCCAGCACGAGTACACGTTCACCGAGAAGTAGCGGAGCCTGGAAGGGGCGCCCTCAGCCGTCGAACCCGGCCACGAAGCGCGCGACGTCGGCGGCCATCGAGGCGGCGACTCCTCCGCCGCGGCCGTGGCCCTCGACGAAGACCGCGACGGTGTAGCGGGCGCGTCCGCCCTCGAAGACGAGCCCGGCGAACCAGCCGTCGGAGGTGGGGCTGACGCGGTCGGGTCCGGTGCCGGTCTTTCCGCCCAGCTGCCAGCCGGTCCCGGCCATGCGGGGTGCGGCCGCCCTGGCCGTGCCACGCACGACGGCGCCCAGCATCGCGCGCTGGAGCCGGCGCGCGGTGTCGGGCTGGACCAGGTCGCCGCCGCCGGCTCCGATCGCCCGGAGGAGGCTCGATATCTGGCCTGACGTCACGGTGACTCGCTTCTCGCCGATCGAGAGGGTCTCGCCCCATGATGCGTCGAGGTCGTCGTCGGTGCCGTCGACGGGAAGCTCGAGCTGGCCGGGTGGGGCTCCCAGGCCGAGGTGGCGGAGCTCCGCGATCAGCGCCGCGGCGCCGACCGCGCGGCGCAGCTGGGCCGCCATCTGCTTGCCGGGCAGGTCGTCGCCGCGCACGAGCATGTCGTCGACCGTCGCCGGTCCGGCGGAGGGGAGTGGAAAGTGGCCGTCCCCCATGCCGTGCTCCCACCACAGCGCGGCCAGGTAGAGCTTCATGACCGAGAGCGGCAGGAGCGGCGCGGCGACGTCGCGGCCGACGCCGACCGAGGCGATGACGGCCCCGCTGTCGACGTCGAGCATCAAGAGGGTTCCGTGCGCCCCCGCGGTCCGGAAGAGCGTCGCGGCGCGCTCGTCGACGCTGGCCCGCGTGCGTTTCTGCGCTGGCGCCGCTGGCGGCGATGGCGTGGGCCTGGCGACCGCCACGGCGGGCGCGGGCGCCGGCGGCGGCGCGGCCGGCTCCGTGCAGCCGAGGTCCGCCGCCATGACCGCGATGCAGACACCGATGATGAACGAGCGGGCCACTTCCGGTTCGCGCCGGTCGCCGCCCACCCCATGCGCTCCCACCGATCCAGAGTAGCACCGGGTCTGCGCGGGCGAGCCGGCCAAACACCGCGCCCCGGCGGGGCCGCTCATGACCCGCGCGAGGGGCTGGGTCAGCCGTCGTGATCGGCGAGCCATCCCTCGATCGCCGGCCACACCTCGGTGCTCGCGTTCCGGCCGATGATGAGATCGAAGTGGCCGTAGTGCGAGCCGTGGCCGTGCTGCACGCCGAACGGGGCCAGTCGGGTCGGTCCGGCCAGCGCCGACAGGGGCACCGCCGCGGCCTCGACGGTGCACTGGGCGTCGCGGTCGCCGGCCAGGGCCAGGACCGGCGTGGTCACCGACGCCGCGCGGAGGTCGTCCATGTACGAGCGGCTGCGATCGCGCGAGCGCAGGCCGCCCGGCTCGAACGCGGTGGCCAGCTGCAGGAGGACGCCGGTCGACACGCTGTGGAACGCGCGCGCGTGCAGGCGCCGGACCAGGCGCGGCGCCACGTTCTCCGGCCACAGGTTGAAGCGCTCGAGCGCGGTGCCGGACCGCCCGGTCCACGGCGCCGACAGCGCCAGCGCCGCTCCCAGCGGAATGACCGGCGACAGGCCGGCGTAGCGGCGCAGGCCGAGGGCGGCGTGGAACCCGCTGGTCGCCGCGCTGTAGTCCATGCTCGAGCCGATCGCCACGCCCGACGCGATGCTCCCCGCTCCCCCGGACGCGAGGTGGGCGTAGAGCAGGATGCCGCCCATCGAGTGCCCGATCCAGTGGACCCGGGCCGCGCCGGTCTGCGCGCGGACCGCGTCGATCGCGGCGGGCACGTCGCTGGCCAGGTAGTCGTCGAAGGAGAAGCCCCACCGGCGCGCGCCGGTCAGTCGGGCCGGCTCGCTGGCGCCGTGCGAGCGGAGCTCGAGGCTGAACACGTCGAAGCCGAGCCGGGCCAGCCGTCGAGCCAGCGACACCTCGCCGTCCAGATCGAACGTGACCCGGTTCGACGCCAGGCCGTGGCACAGGACGACCGGATTTCTCCGGCGCCCCGCACCGACGGCCGGGCGGTAGCGGTGAAGCGCGATGGGCCAGCCGTCGCGGCTGTCGACCCGGCGGATCTCGTCGGCCCGGGACATCGGCCGGCGCAGGTCGGCGACCAGCCCGGCGTAACCGGCGAGCAAGCGAACAGGGCTGCTGACGTTCACGCCGCCAGCATACGCCGCACGGCGCGCCCCGGCGCTACTGGTACTGCGAGCCGATGCGCCGGGTGAAGGTGCCCGTCATCGCGGTGTCGCTGCACCCGGCCGGCGTGGCGAGCGCGATGTCCGCGACCAGGTGCTCGAGGTCCGGCAGGACCTGGAGCGAGTAGCTGGCCACCACCGACCCCGCGCCGACCCCGGCCAGCGAGATGTCCTTGCTGAGGCTGCCGGTGGAGCGAAGCGGCATCGGCGTCGCCGGGGTGGTGGCGTCCATCGTCGCGGTGAACGGGAACACGCCGGCCGGGACGTCGACGTCCGGGCACACCAGGAACCAGCTCGTGTCCGCGACGAGCCCGGAGTCGGTCCACATGGTCGCGGTCACGTCGTCGCCCAGGCGGCGGAGCTGCAGCACGGCGACCGCGCTGGTGTTGTTGCCCGGGCTGTGGATCTCGCCGTCGTACACGCTGTTGTAGACGATGTCGTCGGCGTGCTCCGAGGCGCCGAGGATGAGCGCGATGAGGACGCGCAGCCAGTCCCAGCCGTCGTCCTCGTCCTCGTCCCCGCTCTCGTCGATGATGTCGTCGCCGTCCGCCACCGTCGGTCCGATCGGGTCGCGGTCGTCGTGCATGATGACGAGATCGTCGCGGTCCCACTTCTCGATGAACCAGCCGGCATACCAGTCGCGGATCTTCATCGCGCCGGTGTGGGTGATGGCGACCAGCTCGCTCTCGTGCAGGGCGGCGAGGCCGATCGGGGCGCTCTCGAGCATGCAGGCGCTGTACTTGGCGACCGTCTCGCGATCGTCGCACTGGCCGCCGGGCGCGGCAGCCACCGCCGTGGTGAAGGCGAGCAGGGAACCGACGGCCACCGGGATGATTGGCTTCTTGAACATGATCGAATCTCCTTGATGACCGCTACGGGCAGAGGTTGGTGCTCGGCACCAGGGTGACGTCGAGCAGGGTGACGACGGAGTCGCCGCTGATGGCCTCGACCAGGACCTGCTGCACGCCGGCCGGCGTGGAGAAGCCCGGCTCCAGCGTGAGCGAGATGTCGTGGTTGAGCCCGCGAGGGATCGTGACGTTCGAGAACCCGCCGGAGTGCACGGTCATGAACCGGCTGGCCGACGTGAGAAAGGGCCGCGACGTGTACCCGACCTCGTTCGGCGGCGTCGACATGCTCGTGATGAGCGTGGTGGCGCAGCCACCGGGGTTGAAGCAAGACACCTTCGCGGTCTCCGTGCGCGGCAAGCTGGATGGCCGGAAGCACCGGAACGGCGACACCGGAGACGGCGGCGGCCGACTGGTCCCGCTCCCATCCCCTCCACCACACGCCGCGCCGAGCAAGGCGGCCAGCACCAGAACAATCGAGCTCCGCAATCTCTTCATGAGAGGTCCTCCTGAAACAGGTGAGTGACCTCTCCCTGAGCAACCGCCGGACCACCGCCTCACACGGCGATCCACCTGCACTTGCGAGCCACGGCGCCGACGCGTCCCGTGAGACGCCCCATGGGCTCGCTCATGAGCGCGCGCCCGCGCTCGAGTCCGACGGCACGGCGGCCGCTGGCTACTTGCCGGTGAAGCGCGGCTCGCGCTTCTCGAGGAGGGCGGCGATGCCCTCCTGGACGTCGGTCGTGGCGAGGGTCGCGGCCTGGGCGAACGCCTCGCGATGGGCGGCCTTCCTCGCGTCCCAGCCGAGTCCGTCGGCCATGGCCCGCTTGGTCGCCCTCACCGCGAGCGGCGCGCTGAGCGCGATCTCCTGGGCCAGGTCGAGGGCGGCCGGCAGGACGGCGCCGGGGTCGAGGGCGCGGGAGGCCAGGCCGGTGGCCGCCATCTCGTCGCCGGACATGAGGCGTCCGGTGTAGAGGAGCTCGGCGGCCTTCGACGCGCCGACCAGTCGCGGCAGGAGGTAGCTGATGCCCAGGCCGGGGGCGAGGCCGAGGCGGCAGAAGTTGGCGCCGTAGCGCCCGGTCCGGCTGGCGATGCGGATGTCGCACAGGAGGGCGAGGCCGAAACCGCCGCCGACCGCGTGGCCGTTGAGCGCGCCGATGACCGGGACCTCGAGATCGAGGACGGTCAGGAAGGGCTCGTACATGGCGTAGGAGCGCTCGTGGGGCAGGCGCTCGGCGTCGCCGCGCTGGACCTCGGCGCGGAAGTCGGCTCCGGCCGAGAAGCAGCTGCCGCTCCCGACGATGACGACGCAGCGCGCGTCGCGGTCGGCTCGCGCTGCCGCCGACGCCACGGTGAAGGCGTCGAGCAGCTCGGCGGTCATGCTGTTGCGGTTGTCGGGGCGGTCGAGCCCGATGACGCCGATGGCGCCGTCGCGCCGGTAGGTGACGGCCGGGCCGCTCTCGCTTCGCCCGGTCACGGAGCTTCCGACAGTTGGGTCAGGAACTCCTCCGCCTCGGCGAAGCTCGGATCTTCGCGCAGCGCCTTCTTGGCCCACAGCTCGGCCTTGGCCTTGTTGCCGCGCGCGTGCTCGATCTTGGCCTCCCAGAGGAGCGCCATCACCCGCGAGATCGGCCCGGGTGAGTCGCTGAGGGTGATCGCCCGCAGCGGCTTCAGCGCCAGGTCGTAGTCGCCCAGCTCGGTGGCCAGCTGGGCCAGCTCGGCCGCGATGGTGCCGTCCTTGCGGTCCACGTCGAAGGCGCGCTTGAGCCAGGCGAGCTGGGTCTCGCGGTCGCCGGTCGCCGCCGCCGCTCGCGCCATGCGGAACTGCAGCGCGGCCAGCTCGGGCGAGCGCCGCTTGTGCCCGTCGATGGCCGGCATCACCAGCTCGACCGCCTCGCGGATCTGCCCCGACCCGATCAGCACGTCGGCGACCAGGCACACGGTGCCGTGGTCGTCGGGGCGGAGCTCGCGGGCGCGCTGGGCCGGCACCACCGCCGACTCGATGTCGCCCAGCTTGTTGATGAGGATGTCGGCCGCCCGCCGGTAGTGCTCGTAGCGGGCGGCGTCGTCGGAGGCGTGCTCGGCGTCGGCCAGGTGGAGCGCGGCCAGCTCGCGGTGCGATCCGGACTGATCGTAGATGCGGCGCAGGAGCTCGCGCACCTGCTCCGAGCCCGGCTGCACGTGGTGCACGTACTCCAGGCCCTGCTGGGCCACCTGCACCATGTTCGCTTTCTCGCCCGCCTCGGCCAGCCGCACCGCGGCTTCGACCTGGGCCGGACCCTCCACGAGCGAGACCAGCCGCGCGCATACCGCGACCACGCCGTCCCATCGCTCGGCGGCGCGATCCATCTCCAGGACCAGGTAGAGCGCCTCGCGGTCGCTGGCCGAGCGCTCGAGCCACCCGACCAGCAGATCGCGCGCCTGCACCTCCTGGCCGGCGTCGAGGAGCAGCTTGGCCAGGCGCATCGCTGCGGCCCGCTCGTGGTCGAGGTCGCCGCGTCCCTGGGCCCGCTCGCGCTGGCGCTCGAGCCCCTCCCGGAGGAGCGGCCCGGCGCGGTCGGGATCGAGCCGGTGGGCCTCCTCGAGATCGTTCAGCGCGTCGTCGTCGCGCCCGAGCCCGACCTCGAGGTCGGCGCGCAGGAGCAGGAGGTCGACCCGGACCCTCTGGCTGCCCGACTTGGTCATGTCGTCGAGCTGCTGGGTGAGCAGGCGGATGGCGCCGTCGAAGTCGCGGCCCGCCGCCAGGCAGCTGGCCAGCTCGGTCACCAGCTCGATGTCGTCGGGCGCCAGCGAGCGGGCCACGTCGAGCACCTCGGCCGCCCGCCGCATGTCGCCGATCTGCTCGCGGTAGAGCGCCGCGGCCGCGCGCAGCCTGGCCAGCCCGTCCTCCGGCTCGGTCGCGCGCTCGGCCTGGCCGATGTAGAGCAGGGCCAGCCGGTCCCACTGCTCGTGCTCGCGGTACCAGTGCTCGAGCCGGCTGCGGATCTCGGCGTCGCCCGGGCTGGCCCGGTGGCCGAGCTCGAGCGCCTCGAGCGCGTGGTCGGTCTCGCCGAGCTGCTCCCACAGACCGGCCAGCTCGAGCGCGAGCGCGGGCGCGCGATCCTCCTCCTCGACCGCGAGCAGGCGGGCGAGCAGCTCGGCCCGCTCGTGGTTGGACTCGTCGGCGCCGGAGCCGGACGCGACCGCGCGCAGGAGCGCCCGGCTGTCGGGCGCGTGCTCGAGCGCCTCGCGGTAGATCGACAGCGCGTCCCCCTCCATCCGCTCGAGCAGGGCGCCGAGGCGGAGCGCGACATCGGTCAGGGTGTCCGGGTTGCCGCGGCCCTTGGCGTCCTCGAACCGCTGGGTCAGGAAGTCGGCCAGGACGTCGTCGTTGCCGCCCTCGCTGAGCGCGTTCTCGAGCAGCGCGGAGACCTCGAGGTCGTCGGGGTTGTCGAGCAGGGCGTCGCGCAGGAGCTCGATCGCCTCGCGCTGGCGGGACTCCGCCATGAGCGCCCTGGCGTGCAGGAGGCGGAGCGCGTTGCGCTCGTCGACCGCGACCAGCTGCGGCAGCGTGTCGGACACCAGCCCGGCGAGCGCGGCCTTGTCGCCCATGCGGCGGTAGATCTCGAACAGCGGCTCCCACACCGTCCGCGACGCCGGATCGCGCGCGCGCAGGAGCTGGTAGATCTCCGCGGCCCGGGCCGGCTGGTCCTCCGCCGCGCGCGCGCCGAGCTTGAGCCCGAGCTCCATGAACTGCGCGGCCGGCGCGGCGTCGCCGACCTCGAGGAGCAGTGTCTGGGCCTGGGCCACGTCGCCGCGCTCCACGCAGCGCTCGGCCAGGCGCAGCGCCGCCCACGCCGCGCTGGCCAGGCCGCCGCCGCGCCGGGCCGCCTCGACCGCGGTGCGCAGCAGCACGTCGCCTCGCTCGGTCGCGCCGATGCGCACCGCCAGCTCGGCCGCCTCCTTGACCGACTCGTCGTCGCCGCCGCCCTGGGCGATCCGCCGCTCCAGGTAGTCGAGCAGCATGGCCGGATCGCTCGACACTCGCGCCACTCGCTCGTAGAGGTCGAGCACCTGGCGGTTCTGCGGCGAACCGGCCGCCGCCGCGCGCAGGATCTCGGCCGCCTGCTGGTGGCGCATCTCGATGCGAAGGCCGCGCTCGAGCAGCTCGAGCGCGCGCGCGACCATCTCGGGCGATTGCGACTGCACCTGGGCCAGGCGGTAGAGCGCGTCGGCCCGCTGCGGGGTCGGCTCGTCGTCGCCGGCCAGCGCGGCCAGCTCGTCGAGCACCTGGCTCTGGCCGTCGGTGTCGCCCAGCGCCGCGTACACCCGCGACAGCGCGAACAGCGAGTCGGTCGGCTCGTCGGCCACCCGGTTGGCCAGCCGGTACAGATCGCGCGCGCGGGCCAGGTCGCCGCCCTGCTCCTCGGCCAGCTTGCCCAGCTCCATGGCCAGCTGCGCCACTCGCGGCGCCTCCTGCTTGCGGCGCATGCGCTCGAGCTCGGCGGTGGCCGCCTCGAGGTAGCGCGGCAGGGACCCGCCCTTGATCGCCGCCGCGCGCGCCCGCGCGTGCAGGTCGGGCCGGCCCGGCGCGAGCGCCATCGCCTCGAGCAGGCGCTCGAACGCGGGCCCCGGGCGATCGAGCAGGTCCGCCTCGGCATCCGCCGCGTAGAGGAGGAGCTGCGCGCGCGACGCCGGATCCTCGGCCTGGGCCAGGCGGGCCTCGATCGCGCGCAGCAGCAGCTCGCCCTGGCGCGGGTCGACCAGCACCTTGCGCAGCCGCGCCACCTCGGCGTCGCTCTGGCGGGCCGCCTCCAGCGCCGACTCGAGCAGCTCGGACGCCTTCTCGGCGTCGCCGCGCTGGGCCGAGATGTGGTGCAGCTCGAACAGCACCTCGGCCAGGCCGACCGCGTCCGGCTCGTCGCCGGGCGGCTGCCGCCGCACCACCAGGAGCAGCGCGCGCAGCGAGCGCTCGGCCTGATCCAGCTGGCCGTTCTCGCGCGCGATCTGGGCCAGGAGCTTCAGGATGCGCGGGTTGCCGACGTCCATCTGCGACGCCTGGTCCAGCTCGCGCACCGCCTCCTCGATCTTGCCCTCGGCCCGCGCGACCAGGGCCAGCTCGACGTGGGCCTGGGCCCGGTCCTTGGATCGCCGGCGCCCGAAGTCGGCGATGATCTTCTCGAGCAGCTCGCGAGCGCGCTGGGTCTCGCCCGAGGCGCGCAGGCTGCCGGCCATCATCGAGCGCAGCGCGCGCTCCTCCGGCATGAGCGACAGCGCGCGCTCGAGCGCGGGCAGCGCCCGCTCCGGCGCCAGCAGCTTGCGGTGATAGATGTCGGCCGCCTCCCTCGCCCACGCCGACGCCACCTGCTCGTCGGACAGCATCGGCAAGCTCTCGGTCAGGAGATACGCGAGCGGCTCCCACTGCTCGCCCTGCCGGTAGAGGTCGGCCAGCAGCTGGCGCACGTCGCGGTTGCCGGCCCCCTCGGTGACCGCTCGCTCGAGGCAGGTCGTGGCCCGGTCGGGCCGCTCCGCCCCGATGTGAGCCCGCGCCAGGCGCAGGCTGAGCTCGGCCTTGCGGCCCGGCTCGGCCCCGGCGAGCGCGCGCTCCAGCCACGGCACCGCCTCGGCCGGCTCGCTCCGCTCCATGTGCAGGCGAGCCAGCGCGTCGAGCGCCTCCTGGGTCGGGGCCAGCGCGATGACCCGCCGGTACGCGGCGATCGCGCGGTCCGGATCGCGCAGCTCGCGCTCGGCCAGCCGCGCCGCCTGCGACCACAGCCGCGCCGACGGTTCGCCCTGATCCGCCATCTCGAGCCGGCGGGCCTGCTCGGCCAGGAGGTCGTGCAGCTCGCGCAGCCGGCCGGCCGCGGTGAGCAGCTCGGTGACCGAGTGCACCGACGCGTCGTGGCCGGGCTGATCGGCCATGTTGGCGCGCAGGAGCTCGAGCCGGCCGCCGCGCCGGTCGATGTCGTCGATGAGCGAGACGAGCTCGAGGCGAAGCGCGAGCCGGCGCTCCGCCGCCAGCGGCAGGCTGAGCTCGTGCCGGCGCAGGGCCAGCAGCTCGGCCGCGCGGTCCTGCTTGCGGTAGAGGTCGGACAGGCGGACGACCGCCTCGAGGTCGTCCGGCTTCTGGCCCAGGATGCCGCGGTACATCTCGATCGCGCCGGCCTCGTCGCGCAGCACGTCGCCGGCGATCGCCGCGGCGCGGTGGCGGAGCGCCAGCCGGGTCTCGGCGTCGAACGGCAGCCGCGAGGCGTCGACCAGGAGATCGAGCGCCGCGGTCGCCTCCTGCGCCTGCACGTGGATGTCGACCAGCCGGTCCACCGCCCACGACACGTAGTCGGAGGCGGGCAGCCGCCCGCGCGCCGGCGCCGTCCCGCGCCAGGCCGCGGACGCGCGCCCGAGCAGGAGGTTGAGGCTGGTCTTGGCCAGCCCGCGATCGCCCAGCGACTCCACCGCCAGCTCGGCGGCGCGGTGGACCACGTCGAGGTCGCGAGGGTCGGCGTCGGCCAGCCGCTCGAGGGTGTCGTAGAGCGCGCGGCTCGGGTTGCGCTCCTCGAGCGCGACCAGCGCGCGCAGCGCGTCGATCCGGGTCGCGTCGCACGCCACCGCTCGCTTGTACGAGGCCTCGGCCGCGGTCGGATCCGCGCGCCGGTCGCGGTGCCACGCGGCGATGCGCATGTGCACCTCGGAAGCCAGGTGGGGGTCGAGCCCGCCCTGGTCGACCGCCGCCGACAGCACCCGGCACATCTCGTCGTAGCTGTGGGTCTCGCCGGCCGCGGCGTCGATCTCGCCCAGCAGCGTCTCCTCGATCCGCCCGCGGGTGCGGATGCAGTCGACGATCGCCGCGCCGACCTCGACCCAGCGGGCCAGGCGCGAGCCGATCCGCACCACCGACGAGGTGGCGGCCAGGTTGCCCGGGTCCACCGCCAGCACCGCGAAGTACGCGCCGTGCGCGCCCTCGAGATCGCCGCGCTCCTCGAGCAGCTCGGCCTCGCGCGCGCGCAGCTGGGCCGCCCCGTGCGGGTCGTCGGACAGCGCCTTGGCGGCGCGCCGGAACCCCTCCAGCGCCGGATCGTAGGCCTGGAGGTGGCGGGCCAGCCGCGCCACATGCTCGGCCAGTGCGCGATCCTTGGGCGAGAGCGGGAACGCGCGGGCCAGCGCCGACAGCGCCGCCGCCGGATCGCCGATCCGCTCGTGGATCGACGCGGCCTCGCGCAGGATGCGGAGGCGCTCGTCGTCGTCGGCCGCGCTGGCCAACCGCGCGTCGACCAGGGTCAGGTAGCTGGGCCAGTCCTCGACCGCGCGGTAGGCCCGCCCGAGCGCGTCGGCGGCGCCGCCCCGGCAGGCGGGCACGTCGAGCAGCGTGATGAGCCCGTGCCGGGCCCGCTCGTGCCGCACGTCGATGTCGATCGCGCGCCGGTAGTAGCCGAGCGCGTTCTCGGGCGCGCCCAGGTGTGACCGGTGCGCCTCGCCCAGCCGGACCAGCTGATCGACCAGCAGCAGCGACTCGCTGCCGGTCGCCCGATCGAGCAGGTCGCCGAGCTCGCGCCAGCGCGCGCCGGAGGTGTACAGGTTGGTGAGCGCACCGACGGTGTCGGCCGAGAGCCCGCCGTCCACCTCCTTCACCCGGTTCCAGGTGCCGATCGCGGCGCTCTCGTCGCCCAGCTCGCGCTCGAACAGGCGCGCGACCCGGACCAGGTCGGCGCGGCGCTGGCCATGGCGGGCCCCGCCGGCCGCCGCGCGCTGCTCCAGCGCGTCGACCAGCTCGGCCCAGTGCTCCTCCTTCTCGAGCAGATCGATGAGCGAGCTGAGCGCGCCGAGGTCCTCCTCGTCGCGGGCCAGCCGCTGGCGCCACGCCGCCAGCGCGCGGTCGGTCTGGCCCAGATCCTCGGCCAGCCGCGCGATGTCGCCGATGAGCGCGCGCTGGCTCGACGACACCGTCTCGGCCGCGGCCAGCTTCTCCAGCACCGGCAGCCGCTCGGCGCTTCGCCCGGCCCGCGCGTACAGCTCGTCCAGCCGGCGCCCGACGGTGAGCACGTCGCTGCGCGGGATGCCCGGCTCCGACAGCGCCGCGCGCAGGAGCTCGGTCGCCCCGACCTCGTCGTCGAGGTCGATCCGCACCCGGGCGGCGTCGGTCAGCAGCGCGACCTTGCGGGCCGGATCGGGGCAGCGCTCGGCCGCCGCCGCCGCCGCCGCCGCGTAGCGGTCCATGCGATCGATCGCCTGGGCCAGCTGGCGCAGCGCGCGCTGGGTGGTGGTCGACGACGGATCGAGCCGCAGCAGCTCGGCGTAGTGCTCGATCGCCGCGTCGTGCTTGCCGAGCTCGGCCAGCCGCTGGGCCGCGTCGCGGTGGAGCGCGATCTGGCGCTGCACGTCGGCCAGCGGCAGCGCGGCCTCGACCACCCGCACGATGTCGCCGGCGCGGCCGGTCGCCTCGTGGTGCTCGCGCAGGAGATCGAGCGCGCCCTCGCGCACCGCCGGGCTGGCCTGCGGCGCGGTGGCGAGCCGCTCGAGCAGATCGCCGGCCCCCTGATCGGCGGCCTCGCGGCCCGGCTCGGCCAGGAGCAGGCGCAGGGTGTCGAGCGAGCGGGCCGGCTGCTGCAGGTTGTCGAACCAGGTCGTCGCGATCCGCAGGCGCAGCGGCGGGCGCTCGGCCGGCGGGACGTGGTCCATCCGCTGCTCCCAGAACTGGACCAGCTCGCGCCAGCTCTCGTGCTTCTCGAGCAGACGCTCGAGCGCGAGCGCCTGCTTGGCGTCGTGGGTCAGCGCGTACAGCCGGCGCAGGTAGGCCATCGCCTCGACCGGGCGCGAGGCCAGATCCTTGGCGATCTGGTAGGCCTCCTCGAGCAGGCGCTCCTGGCGGTCGCGGTCCTGGGTGGCGCCGAGCGCGTGGTTGTAGAGGTCGAGCAGGTCGCCCCAGTTCTCGGCGACGGTGAAGGCGACGGTCAGGCGCTGGAACGCCCACTCCGAGTCGGGTGCGAGCTCGAGCACCCGGCGCAGCACCAGGGCCAGCCCGGCGATGTCCTGACCGAACCACTCCTCGCGGAAGCGAACCGCGCGCTGGCCGATCGCCTCGGCGCGCTCCTCGTCCAGGTCCTCGTCGAGCACCCGCTGATAGGCGGCCGACACCGCATCCGGGTCCTCGAGATCGTCGGCCAGAGCCTCGACCGCGTCCCACGCTCCGTCGTCGTCCTGGGCCCGGACGGCGACGGCGATGGCGGACTCGAGATTGACGGGTCGCTCTTTGGCGGACATGGCTCTCCCTGTGGAGCGGGCTCCGGAGCACGCTCCTGGCCAGCAATTGTAGCGTCCTGCGGTTTTCGCCTCGCGCACCCGGCAACAAAAACGACAGGCCGCGTCGAGGCCAGCCGGCGGCTAGGGTGCGACCACGCGCGTCAGCACGTAGCCGTCCGCGCGCAGCAGCTCGATGAGCCCGCCCTCGCCGGGGAAATGCGCGGCGCCGACCGCGACGAACGCGCGCCCGCGCTCGATGTGGGCCTTCAGCTTCGGCAGCCAGTCGCGGTTTCGCGCCGAGTAGAGCAGCTCGTAGCCCTGCGGGTCGCTGGCCAGCTCCTCGTGCACCACGCCGGCCATTCGCTCGAGGTCACCCGCGCGGTACGCTGCCAGCAGCGCCGCGGTCTGTCGCCGACCCTTGCCGTCGGCACGGACCAGATCGCGCAGATCGTCGATGGTCACCGTCCGGGCCAGGACGTCGACCTGCCGCTTCATGTCCTCGAGGAACGCGACCTCTTTGCCCAGCTCACCGGCGCGGCGCATGAGCGCCAGATCGAGCGGCACCGGTGTGGGATAGAGTCGCTGCAGCACCAGGGTGGCGGCAAACCACGGCTGGTGGGTGCTGAGGGTCGACTCCGGCATCCCGGTCAGGTCGATGAGGTCCTTCCAGTCGTCCGGCCCCATCATGGCCGCCAGCGACTGCCCGGCCGGCAGCGCCGACAGGCGGGACATCTCGGCGGTGTCGACCTCGCCGAGGTCGGTCTCCATCACGAAGGTGTCGCACGCGCGGAGCTTGTCCCACACCCAGCCGGGCAGCTCCTTGTCGGCCCGGAACCCGGCGTGGATCGTGCCGAACAGGTAGCTGGGCGCGTGCTCGCCCTGCACCTCCCAG
Source organism: Kofleriaceae bacterium (assembly GCA_035489015.1). GTDB lineage: Bacteria > Myxococcota_A > Polyangia > Haliangiales > Haliangiaceae > DATFRY01. Next base: position 16,037 of record DATHKR010000044.1, read on the forward strand.
AGGAGCGGACCGCGCAGGCCATGATCGTCGGGGCGCGCGTCGGGATTGGCCGCCGCCACGGTCGCGCCGGCCGACACCGCGCTCGAGCCGCAGGCCGCCGCGGCGGTGACCAGGCCCAGGAGCGAGAACAGCGCGGCGCGGAGGTGGCGTGGGCGCATGGGTCAGCCGGCGACGATACCGTCTTCCTCGCCCGCGCGCCGCCGCAAACCCGCCAGCACCAGCGACAGCTGGGCGCCGATGATCAGCGCCGCGCCGGCCAGGGTGAGAATGTCGGGCACCTCGCCGAAGAAGAGCGCGCCCCACAGCGCGGCCAGCACCACCTGGATGTAGCCGATCGCGGTCGCGCGCCCGGCCGGCAGCAGCACCAGGCCGCGGGTCATGTGCACCTGGGCGAGCTGGGTCGCGATCCCGATGCCGAGGATGGTCAGCCACTCGAGCGGCGTCGGCCACAGCCAGTGCAGCGCCGCGAACGGGAGGACCAGCGGCACCGAGACCAGCGGGAAGTAGAAGACGACCACGAGCGGATCCTCGCGCCCGCGGATGCGGCGGATGAGCACGTACACGCACGCGCTGGCGAACGCGCCGAGGAAGCCGACCGCCACGCCCCACGGATCGACCGCCGCCGCGGCGCCGCCGCCGCCGAACAGCACCGACGGGCGCGCGATGGCGACCACGCCGCACGCGCAGCACGCGATGGCGGCGACCAGGCGCCGGCTCGCCTTCTCGCCGAGCAGGATCGCCGCCAGCACCGCGGTGAAGATCGGGCTCGTGTACGCGATGACCGCGGCCTCGGCCAGCGGCAGCGTGACCAGCGTGTAGTAGAAGCAGACCAGCCCGACGGTGCCGAAAAGCCCGCGCAGGATCAGCATGCGCGGGTTCGAGCCCCACGGCGCCAGACCGGCCCGGCGCAGCCACACCCACGACAGCGCCAGGCAGATGATCGCGCGGGCGAGGACCAGCTGCGAGCTCGGAAGCCGGCCGCCGGCCAGCTTCACCAGCAGGCCCATGATGCTGAAGAAGAGCGCGCTGGCCGCCATGTGGCCGACGCCGGGCGGGAGGCGACCGCGGGGCGACGGCGCCAGCGGCGCGGCTTGTGCCAGAGGGGACGGTGATCCCTGCGGGGGCGTGGAAGCAACGAGTGAGTTCGGGCACATGGGGTCGGCGAACGGCCGGGGTTTTGCAGCGCGGCTGCGCGCGCCGCTCTATATAGTTCGTTTCATGGCCAAGAGTACTGGCTCCCCGTTCACCGTTCTCTTTCTTTCCCTTGTTCTAGGAGCGGCCGCCTGCAGCGGCGACGACGATGACGATGGTGGCGGGGTGGACGCCAGTGGCGACGGAAGCGGCGTCGATGCCGGCCTGGGCGGAGGCGACGACGACGGACAGGGCGACGGCGACGGCGAGTGCGCCGAGCCGCCCTGTCTGGATGCGCCCGAGCAGGGCTTCCAGATGCGGTCGACCGCGGTGCCGATCGAGCCCGGCGAGGACGTGGAGTACTGCGAGGTCGTCCAGATGCCGGGCAGCCCGTCCGACGTCTACTACATCAACCGCTTCGAGTCCCAGATGACGCTCGGCAGCCACCACCTCATCGTGTCGGCCATCGAGCCCGGCTCCGAGACCGATCAGGCGGCCGAGGTCGGCGATCGGGTTCCCTGCTTCGGTCCGGCCAGCGCGTGGGGTGGCGATCTCCTCGACGTGACCGGCCAGCAGCTGCCCTATCACGAGGAGAGCTTCCCGGCCGGGGTCGGCCGGATCTACAACGGCGGCCAGAAGCTCATCTTCAACTATCACTACTTCAACGCCACCGACGACGACCTCGAGGCGCGGGCCGCGGTGAACTTCTTCACCACCGACGAGGCGAACGTGCAGAAGGTGGCCGAGAGCTACAGCGCGCTGTTCGTGGGCATCAACGTCGACGTGGGCGAGACGGCCTCGTACGACATCGAGTGCCTGATGACCGCCGACGTGATGGTCCACAAGCTCACCCGCCACACCCACAAGTGGGGCACCGACTTCCCGGTCTCCTTTGCCGGCGGCGAGCGCGACGGCGAGCTCATCTACACCAGCCCCAGCTACGAGAACCCCGACCACATCTTCGACGAGCCGGTGCTGGTCAAGGCGGGCGAGGGCTTCCGCTTCACCTGCAACTACGACAACACCGACGGCGACCACCTTCTCACCTTCGGCGAGAAGACCACCAACGAGATGTGCATCCTGTTCGCGACCATCTACTCGCCCGAGGGGCGCGACGTGGACCCGGACCAGGGCTGCTTCCGGGTCACCGAGTAGCCGCGGAGAGAATCGGACGCCGCCGTGATCGGCCGGATCGTCGAAGGCCTGACGAGCTACCTCCGCTCGATCCGGGCCTTCGACGTCTGGGGGACCGGCGTCCGGCTGATCGGGATCCGGCCCGCTTCCGAGGCGGGCCGGTCGATCGCCACGCTCTGGCTGACCGCCTTCTATCTGCCAGTTCTGCCGCTGGCGCGACGGGTGGTCCAGTTCGTCGAGCCCGGCGTCAGCGAGGCCCGCTGGCTCACGGTGGAGGCCACGCCGCTCCGCGCACGCGAGGTTGCCAGGACGTACCTCCACGGCTGGGTCCTCTTCCCTCTGCTCCTCGTCGGCCCGTTCGTGGCGGGGAGCCTGATCTTCGAGCTGACCCAGCTCCCGCGTCACGGCGAGCTGGCCGGGCTGATCCGCACCGTCGGGACCCTGGTCGCGATCGTCCCGATCCTCCTCGGGGTGCCCTGGTTCGCGGTGGCGATCTACCGGCTGGCTCGCTGGGACCAGGACCGCAAGAGGCCGCCCGCGACCTGATCAGTTGGGACTTCGAGTCTCCTGACTGGCCATCAGCTCGATCCCCTGATGAGTCAGCAGGAAGCGGACGATCCCCTCGCCCCGCTCGGTGTCCAGGCGGGCCTCGAACGCCGGCCCCGACAGGGTGCCGAGCAGCGCCGTCCGCTTGAGGTTCCTGACCTCCCCGGAGACGGCATCGTCCTCGCGCCCGATCGCCGCGACCCCACCGTCGGATCGGTACAGCTCGTAAGCCGACTTGTGGAGCCGGAACGCCAGCCCCGGCGTCAGCGGGAACGAGCTGAACAGGATCGAGATCAGCCGCCAGTAGGGAACCGATTCATCAGCCACGGATCGCTGGATGATAGCTGAATCGGCGCCACAGTCTCACTTCTCGACCGGCGACCCTGGAGCGGGCCGAAACGACCGAGCGGCCGCCTCACCTGGGTGCGACGGCCGCTCAAGGAGTGTTGCGCGCTCTGGCGCCCGCCGGGCGCCGGCGCACGCTGAGCCGATCAGGGCGCGCTGACCACGATGTTGTCGAAGCGCACGTTGCCGCCCCAGTTCAGGCTCGATGAATCCATGATCTGGACCATGTTGAACGGCTTGGTGACGTAGGCCTGAAGGTTGGTGCACGCGGTCGGATTGCCATTGATGAGCACGTCGAACGTGCTGGGGGTCGTCGCGGTGTGCACCACCATGGTCAGCTTGGTCCAGGCGTCGGCCGGCATCGAACCACAGTCGGTGTCTCCGCTCGGCGAGGCACTCGCGATGAGGCGATTCGACCCGACCCAGCGCTGCAGCCGGATGCGTCGCTTGTAGGTCGACACGCCCGTGCCGTTGACGCTCCAGACGAAGGCGGCGTTGCCGCTCGGCTTGATGTCCACGCTGGCCTCCACGTCGGAGGGGACCTGCATGTCGAGCGACGCCAGCAGGAAATCGCCCGATGTGGGGCTGCCCTGGAGCAGGAACACGTTGCCGTGATCGCTCGTGCGCTCGATGCTCGCGCGCGTGGTGAGGCTCCTGCCGATCGACCACGGCGAGGCGACCGGGCCGATGTCGTAGTCCTCGAAGCTGAGACCCATCACCGCGTCGACGTCCTCTCCGACGTCGTCCTGTCCGGTGTCGCCGACCTCCTCGGGCGGAGCCTCGGCGGGGGCGCCCGACTCGCCCGTGAGCCCTTCTTCGGAGCCGTCCGGATTTGCCTGATCCAGGCCCGGATCGTCATCCATCGTCATGCCCTCTTCGGCGTCCATCCCGCAGCCAGCAGCGAGGATCAGCGCGAGTGGAGCTCCGAAGCAGGTGACCCCTCGAGTTACGGCGCGCTTCATCATCTGACTCTCCTTTTCGTCTTGGAGTGCCAGTTTGCAGGTCACGCGCCACTGCTCGAGTTGGCGTGCTGGGACACAACTGCCCTCTCACCGTCCGGGTGAAGCTCGAACAGTGACCTCGAGGGGAGAAAAGAGGCGAACACGTGGCGCGCTGCCTCTTTCCATGCCGATCCCTCGATTGACATACAGCGACGGCGCAGGGGAACGGGCGGCCATTCCCCTGCGGGGCGCGCTGACTCAGCGCTCGGGGAGGACGGGCACCTCGATCGGAGCGAGGGAGCCCTCCGGCGTCGCCGTTCCCTGGCCGAGCTGACCGAGGTCGTTGAGGCCCCAGCAGAAGACCCGACCGGTGACGGTGCGCGCGCAGCTGTTGCCGAAGCCGGTGGCGACCTGGGCGACCCCGATGAGCATGCCGCTGCCGTCCGGACTCACCACGTCGCTGGGCTCGGCGTGGTTCACGACGGTGCCGTCGCCGAGCTGGCCGAAGTTGTTCGCGCCCCAGCAGCGGATGCTGCCGGTATCGAGGAGCGCGCACGTGTGGCTCTGTCCGCCGGCCAGCGCCACGGCGCCCTCGACGCCGGGGACCGCGATCGGCGTGAGCTGGGGAGAGACCGCGTCCGGCCCGGCCTGGCCGAAGTCGTTCAACCCCCAGCAGAACACCGCCGGCTCGCTCTTCGGCGCATCGGCCGGTCGGCCGATCGCGCAGGTGTGCTTCGACCCGGCGGCCACCGCGGTCACGCTGACCAGCCCGACCGGCGCCGCGGTGTGGCGGCCGGCGGTGCCGCCGTCGCCCAGCTGGCCCTGATCGTTGAGCCCCCAGCAGATGGCCTGACCCGAGGACGTGACGGCGCAGCTGTGTTCGGCGAGGAACGCGTGAGCGAGCGCGACCTGGACCACATCGGTGATGCCGCTCGGGTTGGCGACATAGAGGTTCCCGTTGGCGCCGCCCTGCGGGTCGTTGCCGCCCTGCCCGGCGGCGTTCCAGCCCCAGCACCACACCTCGCCGCCCTTGACGGCGCAGTTGTGGGCGCCGCCGGCGGCGACCTGGGTGGCGCCGCTGACCTCGGCCACTCCCTTGGCTGCCGGCTCGAGCACTGACCCGGGCGTGGGCCGGTTGAACATCTCGGCGCCGGTCAGGTTGGCGCCGAGCTCGCCGGCCGCGTTCCAGCCCCAGCACTGCGCGCCGCCTTCCTCGGTGCCGGCGCAGCAGTGCGCGGTGCCGCAGTCGACCGAGACCGCGCTGGTCAGGCCCACGACGTCGGTCGGCGACGTCTGCGGGGAATCGAGGGTGCCGATTCCGGACTGGCCCTGTTCATTGGCGCCCCAGCAGCGGACCGTGCCGGTGGACAGCACCGCGCACGAGACGCTGTTGCCCATGCCGATCGACCGGACCGTGGTCTCGACCGCGGCGTCGGGCCCTGATGGCGCCGCGTCGATGGTCGGCTCGGGGGCCGCGTCGGCTGCCTGGCCGGCTGCGTCGGGCTCCGTGCCCTGATCATCGCCGTCGTCGTTGGTGTCGCCGGGGACGGCGTCGTCGTCGTCGCCACAGGCGCCGGCCGCGAGTCCGAGGACCGCGGAGAAGGCCAGCGCAAACCACGGGTGTACAGCCAGACCATACGTGCGCGTCACGAATGCTGCCTTTCCGGGCGTCGCCGCCCGCGCTCAGGGTAGAGCTACGCTGTTCGCCAGATCCGCCGCCCAGCGGTACACGGCGTCGCCGCGCTCCACTGTGGGGACCATCGACATCGCCTCGGTGTAGCCATTCCAGGAGTTGAGGACCACGCCGTCGTCGCCGAGCTCGGCGACCATCTGGCGCAGGGCCTCGCGCCAGGCGGGCGTGTGCCCGTAGCGCACCGAGCCTGGAAACACGATCGACGCGTCGTAGCCGGCCGAGACGTCGACCAGGGTCGGCACGCCGCTGGCGACCCAGCCGGTGATGAAGTCGCGCTTCCAGGCCAGGCGCTGCACGTCGTCCGGATCCGAGCCGATGCCCGACCAGATCTCCGGCAGGAAGCAGCTCACTCCCAGCACCGACGACGACTTCTTCATCGGGCGCGCGGTGCGCGCGGGGGCCGGGAAGAAGCGGCCCGGGGCCAGGCTTTCCGGCGGGAGCGCATCGAGCAGGAAGCCGACCCGCTGGCCGGTCTGCGCCTCGACCTCGTCGGCCACCCGGTCGAGGCCGTCGGCGTACTCCTCGTCGGTCAGCGCCGAGTCGCTCGATGCGTGGATGATCGCGATCGCCAGGCGCGGCTGTCCGTCGGGGCCGTAGATCCTCGCCCAGTGGCCGGGCCAGGCCGGGTCCTGTGGGTGGAGGATGTCGCGGTCGACAAGATCGACGATGCGCTCGACCAGGCCGGGCGCGGGATCCTCGGCCGTGCCGGGGAAGTCGGAGCGGAACGCCCACTCCGGGTTGGACTCGAGGAACGGCACGACCAGCAGCGGCCGGTAGCCGATCGCCGACATCACCTCGTCATGGGCGTAGGTCGACGTCTGCATCGGCGCCCACTTCGACCACGCGTCGGAGCCGCGCGGCCCCCAGTTGGACAGGAGCACCACGTTGACGCCCGCCTCGACCATCTGGTCGAGGGCGAGGAGGCGCGAGGACGGGTCGCTCGACCAGCGCAGCAGGCGCTCGTCGGCCGGCCACTCGGTGAACAGCTCGACGTTCGAGGCAGCCGAGTACTCGTACTGCTTCGATCCATCGCGAGCCTCGCCCGCGAAGAAGAGCGTCGCGACCACCGGGTCGCGCTCGTGGCCGGGGCTGGCCAGCCGGCCCCAGGTCTTCGCGACGGTGGCGCTCGATCCGACCTCGTCGCCCTTGTCGCCCGGGTCGGTGCCGGTGTCTTCCTCGCCGTCGTCGTCAGGATCGTCGATCGGGCCCCCGCCGCCGGAGCAGCCCGCGGTGGTCGCCAGGAACAGACACGACAGGAGGCGAGAGGATGGGCCGAGCAGCATTGTTCACCTCACAGCGCAACAGCGACCCCGAGGGGGCTGGCAGCCGTGGTTCCATCGCCGAGCTGACCTTGCTCGTTGTCACCGACGCAGCGGATCGCCACCGCGCCGAGGAAGCAGGTGTGAGTCTCGCCGACCGCGATATCGAGGATGGCGTCCTTGCCGAGCGCGGTGACTCGCACGGCGCGCGGCTGCTGGGCCGGCGTCGGACCGGCGCCCAGCGCGCCCGAGGTGTTGTCGCCCCAGCAGAACGCCGCGCCGTCGCTGCGAACCGCGCAGCTGCGCTTGGCTCCGGCGACCACGCGATCGATGTTGTTGAGCTCGGCGCCGGTGTCGTCGATGACCGAGAGCGGCTGCGCGCGGCTCATGAAGCCGCCGTCGCCGAGCTGACCGCCCCCGTTCCAGCCCCAGCAGCGGACCTTGCCGGCCGAGGTGACGACGCAGGAGTGGGCGTGGCCGAGCGCGACGCTGACCGCGTTGTCGATGGCGGGGACGACGACCGGGGCGAGCACCGTGTTGGTGCCGCCCTGCTCCATGTTGGCGGCTCCGGACTGGCCCTGATCATTGAAGCCGAAGCAGATGACCTCGCCGGTCGATCGCACGGCGCAGGTATGAGCCAGCCCGGCCGATACGTCGACGATGTCGCCGGTGACCGCGGACGGGAGCATCTCCGGCGCGGTGCGATGGGTGTTGTCACCGAAGCCGAGCTGACCGGCGTCGTTGAAGCCCCAGCAGTACAGTCGCGCGCCCGAGCGCACACAGGTGTGTGCCAGGCCCACTGTGATGGTGTCCACACCGCCCAGCACGACCGGCACCGGCTCGGTGCGCGGAGCGGTGGTCCCATCGCCGAGCTGGCCGCGGTCGTTCTCGCCCCAGCAGGACGCGACCCGGCCGCTGCGCAGCGCGCACGAATGTCCGAACCCGGTGGACAGCCGCTCGGCGTCGGCCAGGTCCCTCACGTCGCGCGGCAAGATCGATGGCGCCGTGTCGCCGGTGCCCAGCTGACCGCTCTCGTTGCTGCCCCAGCAGCGCGCTCCGCCGCTGGAGAAGGTCGCGCAGGTCCACGTGCGTCCGGCGCTGAGGGCGACCCCGGTCACGCAGCCACCCGCGCTGCAGGCGAAGGGGCAGGTCAGGCCGCAATCGGTGCAGGAGGAGCGGCTGGCCAGGTCGGCCTCGCAGCCGTCCACGGTGTTCGAGTTGCAGTCCTTCCAGCCTTCCTCGCAGGTGTTGTCACACTCGCCGGCTGAGCACTGGCCCGAGGCATGCCCGAAGGTGCAGGCGCGGCCGCACTCGCCGCAGTTGTCCTCGTCGTCCGTCAGGCTGGTCTCCTCGTCGACCATGTCGTCGCAGTCGTCGTCGCGCCCGTTGCACACCTCGTCGGCGCTCTCCGAGCAAGTAGGACCGGCGTCAATGTCGGTGCCGTCGTCGTCGTCGTGGACCAGCGAGGCGTCGAACACCTTGCATGAGCCGAGCACGACGGAGGACGAAAGCACGAGCAGAGCGACAGTCCGGATATCGAGCCTCACCCGCCTCACTCTCGGCATGAAGCATTGGAGTCGAAGGGATGTCAATCGCAGACAATTGCCTCGTTGCCATCCGTCGGCGGGCCCACTGTTCCAGAGACCGGGGAACGATGTGCGACGTGTTCGGGCATCGCAGCACCGCGGTGTGGCACCTCGCGTGGACCACCGTGTGCGCCTCGTTTGCCGAAGACGACGCGCAACACACGCTTCTTATTACTTGAAACGCAGTGACAGCGGGAAGAAGCTCGAATCGATGATCAAGGGCTGTTCTCGTGCACTCGCCTTCGCGGTCCTGGCGTGCATCGTCTTTGGAGACCGTACGGCAACTGCACAGTCCAACATCGCCGCGGCCGCCAAGGCGTTCTCGCTCGGGCAGCAAGCCGAGCTCGCCGGCAATCACCGCGCCGCCTCGGAGCACTACGAGCTGGCCGATCGCATGGTCCCCTCTCCCGAAGCGCTGCGCAGCGCGGCGCGCGCGCGGCTCAAGGCCGGCGACGAGGCGATGGCCGCGACTCACGCCGAGGCGCTCGAGCGGCGCTACTCCGACGAGAAATCGCGCCAGGTCGCCGACGAGATGCTGGCCAGCCTGCGGCCCAAGCTCGCGCGCGTGTCGCTGGCCTGCTCCACGCCGTGCGGCGTCGTGATCGACGGCGGCGCGCTCGGCGTCGACGAAGCCCGCAGCCACGTCTTCTACGTCGAGCAGGGCCGGCACACGATCGGCGCCGATTTCGGCGAGGGGCTGTCCGAGCAGCAGATGTTCGACGCGCAGGCGGGCAAGAGCGCCAACCTGACCCTGTCGCCGCCCGAGACGGCGCGGCCGCCGTCCGGCGCCGACATGAGCGTCGGGGCGGATGCGCGGGCCGAACCGCCGGCGCGAGGGATCCGGGTCGGCTGGTTCATCGCGAGCGCCGCGGTCACCGTGGGCCTGGCCGGCGCGACGATCTGGTCGGGGATGGACGTCCTGGCCAGGAACGACGACTACGAGGCCGATCCGACCCAGGCGCGGCTCGATGACGGCCGCAGCGCCGAGCTGCGGACCAACATCCTCCTCGGGGCGACCGCGGCGGCGGTGCTGACCACCGGCGTCATCGCGTGGAAGACGCGCTGGTCGTCGCCGAAGCGCGAGTCGGCGACGACCGTCGGGGTCGCGCCGGCGGACGGCGGCGCGTTCGTGGTGATGGGAGGGCGGTTCCAGTGAATCCGACCGAACCGACCGGCAGGCTCCAGCACATCAGCCCGCTCGGTCTGCTCGAGTCGGCGTCGGTGACCCCGACGGCGGCCCGGCTGACCCAGCTCGGCGAGTACGATCTCCTCTACCGGCTGGGCACCGGCGGGATGGGCAACGTCTACCTGGCCCGCCGCCGCAACGAGTCCGGGCTCCACCGCCTGTTCGCGGTCAAGGCGATGCACTCGGTGCTGTCGGCCGACGCCGAGTTCGCGAACATGTTCCTCGACGAGGCGCACATCGCGTCCCAGCTCCACCACATCAACGTGGTCGGCATCGTGGATCTCGGTCGGGTGGCCGGGCGCCTCTACCTGGTGATGGACTACGTGGAGGGGCCGACGATGGCCCACCTCATGGCGGCCACGACGGAGCGGCGACCCGCGCTCATGTGCGCGATCGTGATCGATCTCCTGCACGGGCTGCAGGCGGCCCACAGCCTGACCAACGACTCGGGCGAGAGCCTCGAGCTGGTCCATCGCGACGTGTCGCCCTCCAACATCCTCATCGGCACCGACGGGGTGGCGCGGCTGACCGACTTCGGGATCGCCAAGGCCCGCATGCGGCGGACCAGCACCAGCCCGGGCGTCCGGAAGGGCAAGCTGTCGTATAGCGCGCCGGAGCAGATCACCAACCCGGGAGCCGAGGACTCGCGCGTCGATGTGTTCGCGGCCGGCGTGGTGCTGTGGAACGCGCTGACCGGCTCGCGCCTGTTCGACGGCGACAACGAGGCAGCGGTGATCCTCAGCGTCATCACCCGGCCGATCCTGCCGCCGAGCGGGGTGGGGCTGCGCCCACCCGCGTGCCTCGACAGGGTCTGCCTGCGCGCGCTCAGCCGCGATCCGGCCGAGCGCTACTCGTCGGCCGCCGAGATGGCGGAGGATCTGCGCCGGGTCACCCGCGCGCACGATCTGGTCGCCGGCCCCGAGCAGGTGGCCGAGTGGGTCGCCGAGGTGTTCGGGGCCGAGCTGGCCCAGCGGCGCGCGGCCATCCGCGCCACCGCCAGCGGAACCGACCTCGGCCTGGCCGCGGGCTCGTTCGCGCGCGGCACCGGTCCGCACGCGCCCGATCTCGACGAGTACGCCGACATCGCGATCACGTCCGGCGATTCGGTGGGGCCGACCGCGCGGCGAGCGCCGCCGCGCAAGCGTCGACTCGCGCTCGGCCTGATGGCGCTGGCGGCCTGCGCCGCCGCGGCCAGCGCCTACATCAAGGCGTACTCGCGCGAGGCGAGGCAAGCGGCGCGGTCGTCGAGCGCGCTGGCGCCCATGCCCGCGCCGGCCGCGGCGATCGCCGAGCCGGTCGCGCCGGCCAGCCCGGTGGTCCGGCCGATGAACGAGGCGCCCGGCGCTCCCATCGACGCGCGCCCCGCCCCCGTCATCGCGACCCGAGCGGCCCCGGCCGACGGCGCGACCGGCGCGCCGGATCGATCGTCCGCCGCGTTGGAGGCAGGCCGGGCGGAGGAAGCCCGACCCGAGGCGGCGTCGAGGATGCATCGACGGCGCAAGCCGGTGCCGGCGGTCAAGCGACGCGCTCCGCCGGTGCGCGCCGAGGCGAGCTCGGGCGCGGAGCAGGCGGATCAGGCGCCGGCCGCGTCGGAGCCGGCGCAGCCTGCCGCGCCGGAGGCGATCGAGACGAACCCGTATCTCCGCCGCGGCGGGACCCGGGGCCGCTGAGCCTCTTTCCTACCGGGCGGTCACGCTGGCCAGGCGCGCGGAGATCGCCGCCTGGGCCGCCGTGCCCCGGGGGATGAGGAGCAGGGCCGAGCGGAACGCGTCGGCGGCGCGGAGCGCCTCGCCGCGCTGAAGGAAGAGGTCGCCCAGGTTGGCGTAGGCCTCGCCTAGCCCCGGATTGAGCCGGATCGCGGTGCGGAAGGCGATCTCAGCTTCCGCCGGGCGCTTCAACCGGAGATAGACCAGGCCCAGGTCGTTCTGCACCCGCTCCGAGCCGGGCCACATCTCGGCCGCGCGGCGGAGCGCGGCCTCGGCCTCGGCGTAGCGGCCCAGACGTCCGAGCGCCACCCCGAGGTTGGCCAGCACGCGCGGCTGAAGCGGATCGGCCTCCTCCGCCCGGTGGTACCAGGCGATCGCCTGGCCCGGGTTTCCGGCCGCCAGCTCCGCCTCGCCGAACGCGAAGTACTGCGCCGCGGGCGTCGGACCGTCGATCGGGATGAGCGCCACCGCGGTGCTGATCGCCAGCCCCGAGCCGAGCGCGCCGACCATCGCCCAGCGCCGGGCGCGGATCGCGGCGACCAGCTCCGCCAGCGCGAGCGCGGCGAAGGGAGCCAGGAGCGGCAGCCAGGCGCAGCGATAGCGGTCGACCACGAAGAACGGGATGAAGGAGGCGGCGTAGAGCAGCGCAATGCCCACGATCAGCCGTTCCTGCGGGTGGCGCCGGCGCCGCAGCGACAGCGCGAGCCCGACCAGGGCCGGCACGATCAGCCAGCCGGCGGACGGCAGCACGCCCAGGATGGGGCAGATCGCCCGGTACCCCTCGTAGTTGTAGAGCTGCGGGTACTCGTAGTCGTTGACCAGCAGCTTCAGCTTGGTCCCGACCAGCGCCAGGGTGCGGCCCGGATGGTCCGCGATGTAGTGGAGCGCCCTGCTGGTCCACCACGACGACAGCTCGCTCGACGACGGGCGGTGGCCGAGCTCGGCCGCCGCGACGGTGAAACCGGCGTAGTCGTCGGACGGATCACCCGGCTCGAACCACAGGCCGGGCGGAAGCACGTACACGCCGTTGGCCTGCTCGTTGTTGCCGATGAAGAGATTGAGACCGCCGTTGGCGGTGATGGGCACCAGGTCGCCCTCGACCAAGTAGTTGCGCAGGGTGACCGGCGCGATCGCCAGCCCGAGCGCGGCCGAGAACGCCAGCGCATCGCGGGTCCGCCGCAGATCGGGGCCACCGCCCCGCCACAGCCAGACCATGAGGAAAGGGGCCCAGATGAGAGCCACGCCCCGCGCCAGCGCCGCCACGGCCACCGTGAGGCCGAGCAGCACCGCGGTCGAGGCCCGAGGTCGCCGCGCGTACAGCAGCGCGGCGGCCGGCACTGCCGCCACCAGGAGCGGCATGAACGAATCGACGAGCAGCTGCCCTTCGAAGAAGATGATCGGCCCGCACACCGCCACCGCGGCCCCGGCGACCGCGGCGATGGCACGACTGCCGAACAGCTCGCGCGTGGTCGCCCAGACCAGCACCACCATCAGAACCCCGGCGAGGTGCTGCAACACGCGCACGACCGTGAGGTTGCGCCCGAACGCGTCGTACACGCCGCCCAGAAAGCCCTGGTAGAGCGGCGAGTGAAAGTACGCGCGGGGTGGCTCGGGCGCGCCGGAGGCGACGTTGTCGTACAGGATCGAGTCGCCGCCTTCCGGATGATCGTAGGTCGGCGCGGCCCGGAGCTGGACGAAGAAGACGATCCGGCACAGGAGCGCGAGGGCGAGGAGCCAGAGCGGGCAGCTGCGGAGGTTCACGGAAGTTGCTTGAGCGAGATGTCTTTGAGCTCGATCTGGCCCCTTCCTTCGCGAACGTCATCGACGGTGACGCTCAGCCGCAGGTTCTGCACGTCCTCGGCGTCGATCCGGGCCGACGGGCAGCTGCCGGCGCTGCCGCCGCAGCTGCGCCACACCTCGGCGCCGCCCTGGTCGAACAGCCGGACCTGCACCGCGCGGCCGGGCGCGTCGGCGATGGTCAGGACCACGCGGTACCAGGCGCCGACCTCGAGCACGTCGGACATCGCCAGGTCGGCGAGCGAGCGGAGCTGGCCGTTGCTCTCGAAGACCTGGGCCAGCGTCGACTCGCCGCGCGAGGTGATCATGCCGAAGCTCACCCGCGGATCGACCGCGCCGCCCGTGTGGTCGCGCCATCGCAGCGAGGCGGCGAGCGAGATCTCTCCGGTCGACTGCGGATCGAGCTCGAGGACGCGGTGCGACAGCGACAGCGCCGCGGCGTGATACGGCGGCTTCTTCACGCCGGTCCAGAGATCGAGACTGTCGCCGGCGGGGGAAAGTTCTCCGTCGGAAGCGGCGTCGGGGCCGCTGTCGTCGGAGTCGATTGCGCAGCCTCCGGCCATGGTGGCCGAGATGGCAAATCCTGCGCAGAGGGTACGGAGAGTATCCATGCTGACTTTTTGTAGCTTCACGTGACTAGTGCCTCCTTGAATCAGGCACTCTAGGATTTGTGTTCTTCATTAGTCAACGGGGCAATGTGGTGCCATATGACTTTGAGAATTTAGGGGTTATGAATACTTATTTTTCCCCCATGCGGGGTCGACCCGGCATATCACCCTGATAATTTGGTGACCTATATTTCGTTGCTGGGATGACCCGAAGCGTCACCCCGATACCTTCCTGGGTTCGCACCTACGGTGGGCTCACATACCGTCGGGCGGGCCATAGAAGGGGAGCATGCCGGCTTGACACCTTGGGAATCGCCTTCAGGAAACCTGCCCGGCGCAGCGGAAGCTCAACCCCGGCCGGGCCCCCCGGGAGAGTCGCTCCGAGCGCCCGCGACCGGCCCGAGACCTCGATTGTGCAGATTCCGTTCAGGCCAGTTCGATGCCAATGGCAACTATAAGCATGTCAAAGGCATCTTGCTCGAACGGCGCAGTCTGACGCCGATGCAACGGCGCCCGAGCGGAGGCTCAAGCAGCCTGTCCGCCAGGGCCGGATCCGCGAGGCGCGCGATCGTCTAGCGCTCGATGAGGAGCAGCAGCGAGCGGCCGGCCAGCTCGTAGCTGGTCCCGCCGAGCTGGTCTTCCTGGCCCGGGTCGGTCGCGTTGCCGCGCGACTCCATCCACTCGCCGGTGTCGCTCACCCGGAACCAGCTCTTGCCGGCTCGCGGGGCCGGCAGGGTCGCGGTGACCGGGCCGGACCAGCCGTTGTAGGCCACGTAGATGCTGGCGGCCGGGTCGGCGGCCGGGGCTCCGTCGATGCGGAACGCGAGGAAGTGGTTGTTCGCGTCGTCCATGTACGCGCCGCTGGCCTCGGCGCCGGTGTCGGACAGCCAGGCGATGTCCTTCAACCCGCTGGGCCCGACCGCGCCGGTGTAGAAGCTCGCGCGGCGCAGCGCCGGATGGTCGCCGCGGAAGTTGATGAGGCGGCGGGCGAAGGCCAGGAAGCCGGCGTTGCTGGTCGCGCTGGACCAGTCGAGCCAGTTCTTGTCGGAGTCGAGGTTGTAGGCGTTGTTGTTGCCGAACTGGGTCCGGTACATCTCGTCGCCGCCGGTCAGCATCGGGACGCCGGCCGACAGCATGACCAGCGCCAGCCCGTTCCGCGCGGCCTGGCGCTGGCGCGCCGCGACCCCGCCCTGGTCCCAGGAGATGTTGTTGTCCTCGCCCCCGTCGGACGGGCCGAACGGCCACGGCTGCAGGTTGTTCTTGCCGTTGTAGGCGTAGAGGTCGCGCAGGGTGAAGCCGTCGTGCGCGACCATGAAGTTGACCGAGCTCGCCGGCCGGCGCCCGTCGTCCCCGTAGAGGTCGCTCGAGCCGGCGAACCGGGTGGCGAGCTGGCCGGGGGTGACCTGCGCCGAGCCGAGCTGGTTCTGATCGCGGCGCATGGTGTCGCGGAAGATGCCGTTCCACTCGGCCCAGCCGGCCGGGAAGTCGCCGACCCGGTAGGTGCCGTCGCCGATCGCCCACGGCTCCGCGATGAGATCCGCGCCCGACCCGCCACCGTCGGGCCGCGCCGGCAGCTCCTGCACCGCGCGGTTGAGCGCGTTGTCCGGGTCGAGCTTGTCGAACTGGAAGCAGCCGGACGCGCACGAGTTGCCCAGCACCGAGGCCAGGTCGAAGCGGAAGCCGTCGACCCCGAGCGAGTCCTTCCAGTAGGCGAGCGAGTCGATGATGAGATCGATCGCCATGTCGGTGGTGGTGTTGACGTTGGCGCCGATCCCGGTGTTGTCGTGGAACTTGTGCGGGTCGGCGGCCAGCTCGTAGTAGCCGGCGCTGTCGAGCCCGCGCATCGAGAACAGCGAGCTCACCTGGCCGGCCGCGTCCGACGTGCCGCCCTCGGCGGTGTGGTTGTAGACGACGTCGATGAAGACCTTCACGCCCTGGTCGTGGAACGCCTTGACCATCGCGCGGAACTCGCGGCTCGGGCCGCCCGGCGACCGGTCCGCGGCGTAGTGGCGATCCGGGGCGAAGTAGGCCAGCGTCATGTAGCCCCAGTAATTGTCGCCGTCGGTGCTCTGGACGAGGTCGTTGGTGTCGTTGGTGGTCTCCTGCACCGGCAGGAGCTCGATCGCGGTGACCCCGAGCGAACGCAGGTAGGCCGCCTTGCGACCCGCGCCGACGTAGGTGCCGCGCTCGCCGGCCGGCACCGACGGGTCGGCCTGGGTCAGGCCGCGCACGTGCACCTCGTAGACGACGTCGTCGCGGAGCGGGTGGGTCGGCTTCTGGCCGAAGTCACCGTCCAGCGACTCCAGCACGATGCTCTTGGCCGCGACCAGGCCGGAGTCGTCCAGCCGGTGGGCCGCGCCGCTCTGGTACACCGCGCCGCTGGTGCTGCCCGGCCCGACCGGGTCGTGGCTCAGCTCGAGCGAGTACGGGTCGAACAGGAGCTTGTTCGGGTTGAAGCGGTTGCCCTGGCCATCGACGTCGACCACGAACCCGGCCTGCGACCCCGGCACCCAGCCAGCGTCGAACGTCCAGTTCGGACCCCAGGCCCGGTATCCATAGTAAATGGTGCCGTCCACGCCGCGGTCGCGAAGCTCCGACACCGGCACGGTCACCGCCCAGCGGTCTCCACCCTCGCTGGCCAGGGTGAACCGAGCCCGCTCGGCCTGCCCGAGCGCCGCCGCGTACACCCACACCTCGATGCGAGAAGCCCGCCCCGACCGCACCCGGAACGTGACCGCCGTCTGCTCCGCGTCCAGCCGCCCACCCAGATCAAAGGAGGGAGCCGCCGACTCCCCACCCTGACCACCCCCGCTCTCGAACGAGGCCTCCTCCGGCCCGACGCTCGGGCCACACGCCGCGAGCCAGCAAAGGACGACGAGGAGCGGTCGGTTCGACAGCGAGCGCAAGGACATCGAGACTCCAGGGCCGAGAGCGGCATCCGTCGGCGAAAGGGCGTTCGTCGCACGATCCAGGCGGACCGCGCAACGAGAACCGGCCCCGGCGGGCGACTCGGCGCCTACATGTGCGACTGACGGCCAGGAATCGAGCCCGGCCGGCGCGGCGGACTCAGCGCCAGCCGAAGGCGCGCTCGTAGCTGCCGTGGACCTTGATGATGGCCCGGGGATCCCTGGTTGCGAGGGAGAGGCGGCCGTCCTGGGAGGCGATGATGGCGGCGGCTTCCTGGTCCTGGCGCATGCAGAAGACCACCCCGGCGGGGTGACGGGTTCCCTTGAAGGTGGAGAGATCGTCGGTGTGGACGTCGTCGGAGTAGGGGCTGGCGTGCTCGAAGGTGCGCACGGGGGTGTCGCCTTCGAGGACCTGGACGCCGAAGCCGCGGAGGTTGAGGTCGGTGTCGATGAGGACGGCGTTGTCGATGGCGGTGAGCTGGGCGATGAGCTCGATCGCCTCGGCAAAGGCGATCTGGGCCTCGTCGCGGACGGGGATGCGGCCGTCGATGGCGCGGGGCCTCGAGCCGCGGAGGCGCTCGAGGCGGGCCTCGACCGCGATGTTGCGGGTGACGTCGGCGTAGCGCCTGGCCAGCGTGTCGGCGCCCTCGCCGACCGGGTAGTGGGCTCGCACGCCGCGGGGGGCGGTCACGTGGGCCGGCACCAGCAGGATCATGCCGCCGTGGCCGTGCTCGAGGGCGCGGGCGGCGATGCGGGTCACGACCGCGGCGCGGGGATCGATGCCGACGATCGGGTCCGCGTCGCGGCTCCACTGCGGGAAGATCGAGGTCAGGAGTCGCGAGGGTGACTTGAGGTCGTGTGACCCGCCCAGCAGCAGGATGTCGCCGCGGGCGTAGAGCGCGCGCGGGATGCCGGCGTAGTCGACGCGGAGGACGCCGGGTGCCAGCGCTCTGATCGTCAGCGGCGACTCCGCCGCCGTGCTCCGCTGGAGGAGCGCCCAGACGACCAGATCGTCGCCCTGGCGGCGAACGGCGATCGACGTCGCCTCGTGCTGGGTGGCGGGCGCGAGCTTGGCCAGGCTCTTCGGGGTCGCGGGCACCGGCAGCGTGATGGTCACGACCTCGGTGCAGCCGCGCGAGCCCGGCTGCCAGGCCACGTTGAACTGCGAGCTGCGCGCCTCCTCCTGCTGCAAGCTGGCGAAGAAGGTCACGCTGACCAGCCGCGCGATCTCCTCGTCGGTCGGCAGCGGCAGCGCCGCCTCCGCGAACGGCGCGAGATGTCGGGCGAGCGCCCCGGCGAACTCCTCAGGCGACCCGAGCCGCTCTTCGGTCACGAAGCGCACCGTAGCACGCTCGGGCGGCGCACCCGTGCCGGGTTGTCCGGCGCGCCGGGCGCGGGTGTGGCAGGGTACGGGCGTGCGGTTGCTCTTGTTGCTCGGGATCCCGATCGTGGATCTCTATCTCCTCGTGGTGGTGGCTCGCCACCTGGGCGGATGGCCGGTGCTCGGGTTCGTGGTGGCCAGCGCGCTGGTCGGGTGGTGGCTGGCCCGCCGGCAGACCCGCCGGGTGATGGAAGGGTTCCGGGGGGCCCGGGCAGGACGCGCGGCTCCCTCGGACGGGTTGCTCTCGGCCGGGCTGACCGCCGTGGCCGGGCTGCTCCTGATCGTTCCGGGGGCGTTGAGCTCGGTGGCCGGGCTGGTGCTCCTCGTCGCTCCGGTCCGGCGGTGGATCTCCCGGCTCGCGCACGGCTGGTTCGAGCGCCGGATGGTGGGGCTCCAGGTCGCCGGCGGCGGCCTCGAGGCCGTGCTCGGCGGGCGAGCGGGCCCGATCGCTCGCGACGATCGCGCCGCGGTGATCGACGTCGAGGCGGTGGAGCCTCCCGGGCCGCGGGGGGACTCGTGAAGCTCGAGCCGGAGCGGGACTACGAGATCGAGATCGGGCTGGATGAGCCGATCGACGACGCGGGGGTCCGGGTGTCGCTGGGGCGCAAGCTCGGGGTCCAGCCGGAGGAGCTGCCGGACATCGAGGTCCGCAAGCGGGTCATCGATGCCCGGCGCGGGCGGGTTCGATTTCACCTGACCGTCGGCGTGGCGGTGGCCGACAGGCCGGATCTCGGGGCGCCTCATCCCCGCGAGGTCGCGATCGGCGGGCCGCGCGCGGTGATCGTCGGTGACGGGCCGGCCGGGCTGTTCTGCGCCTACCAGCTGGCCCGGGCCGGGATCGCCTCGGTCGTGGTCGAGCGGGGCAAGGAGGTCCAGCCCCGGCGACACGATCTGGCCGGGCTCAACAAGGAGGGCCGGGTCGATCGGGACAGCAACTACTGCTTCGGCGAGGGCGGGGCCGGGACGTACTCGGACGGGAAGCTCTACACCCGGGCGCACAAGCGCGGCGACGTCCGCGACGTCATCGAGATCCTCGCGCTGCACGGGGCCCCGCCGGACATCCTGCTCGAGGGCCGGCCGCACATCGGGTCCAACAAGCTCCCGGTGGTGGTGAGCGCGATGCGAGCCCGGCTGGAGAGCGCCGGGGTGGAGATGCGGTTCGGGGCCCGCGTGGTCGACCTGGCGGTCGACGGCGGCCGGGCGGTCGGGGTCGTGCTCGACGATGGATCGACGGTGACCGGGGACGCGGTGGTGCTGGCGACCGGGCACTCGGCTCGCGACGTGTTCGAGATGCTGGCGGCGCGCGGGGTGCCGCTCGAGCCCAAGCCGTTCGCGCTGGGGGTCCGGGTCGAGCACCCGCAGGCGCTCATCAACCAGATCCAGTACGGTCGCTCGGCCGGGCACGCCGCGCTGTCGGCGGCGTCGTACCGGCTGGCCGAACAGATCGATGGCCGCGGGGTGTTCTCGTTCTGCATGTGCCCGGGTGGCTGGGTGGTGCCGGCCGCGACCGAGCCGGGCGGGCTGGTGGTCAACGGGATGAGCCTGTCGCGGCGCGACTCGCGCTTCGCGAACTCGGGGCTGGTGGTCAGCATCGAGCTCGGCGACGTGGCGGCCGCCGACCGGGTGGCGGAGCGGGGCGCGCCGCTGGGCGGGATCGCGCTGCAGCGACACATCGAGGTGGCCGCCTTTGCCGCCGGCGGCGGAGCTCTGCGCGCGCCGGCCACCCGGGTCACCGACTTTCTGGCCGGCCATGCGTCGTCGACGGTGCCGGAGTCGAGCTACCTGCCCGGGCTGACCGCCGGCGACGTGGCCGAGGTGCTGGACTCGGCCGGCCTGCCGATCGCGGCCCGATTGCGGGCCGGCCTGTCCGGGTTCGGCAAGACGCTGCGCGGCTACCTGACCGAGGAGGCGGTGCTGATCGCGACCGAGTCGCGCACCAGCTCGCCGGTGCGGGTGACCCGGGACGCGATCACGCTCGAGAGCACCGGGCTCGCCGGCCTGTATCCGACCGGCGAGGGGGCCGGATACGCCGGCGGGATCGTCTCGGCGGCGCTCGACGGGATGCGGGTCGCGCGGCAGATCGCCACGGCGCTCGGGGTGCGGTCGGATCTCTAGGTCGGGCTCTGGCTCGGGCTCAGCTCGGGCTCGCACCGGAGGGTCGGTCGTAGCCGACCGCGCTGATCTGGCCGGTCTCCTCGAGGTGAGCGACGCGGACCTCGGCCGGCCCGGAGAAGCCGAGCTTGCGCAGGCCGGCGAGGAGGTCGTCGTAGGTGATGCGCTCCTCGTGGAGGGCGTCGTGGGCGACGCGCCCGTCGATGACCAGGGAGCGGGCCCGGCCGCGGACGATGTGGCTGAGGCGAGGCGACCGGGCGCAGGCGGAGGCGAGCAGCCGGTGGGCCGCGAACACGGTCACGACGAAGACGACCGCGTTGGCGGCGCCCTGGCGCAGCGCCACGCCCTGGAGGACGACCGCCAGGCTGATGAGGACGATGAGGTCGAAGGTGGTCGTCTGACCGGCCAGGCGCTTGCCCGCCAGGCGGAAGAGCGCCACCAGGCCGATGTAGTAGGCCAGCGCGAGGGGGGGCTGAGCGGCGAGGTCCGGCATCTCCTCGGTTTGTGCACCGGGGCCGGGCCGGCCGCACGGGGCGGGTGCCGAAAAAGAGGCCGGGCCACCCACGCCGACGCGGAGGGTGACCCGGCCTTTGCCACGAAGCTGGCGAGTGCTACGGAGTGCAGCTCGTGCCGTGAGCCGCCTGGGCGGCCGCGACGGCGTCGCCATAGAGCGCGACGGCATCCGTGTACTGCAGGCCGGCCCGGCGCACGTCCCCGGCTGCGAGGAGGTTGTGCGAGTCGGTGAGGCGGGTCGGATACTGCGCCTGGCACGCGTTGTCGGCCGCGGCGCCGAGCGCCTGGAAGCGCGACACGCCGGCGATGCGGCTGAGGAGGCCGTTGCCGTAGCCAGAGGCGAGCAGACCGCCGCTGATCGCCGTGGTGAGGTCGCCGGCGCCGTCCTCGAAGTGCGCCAGCGCGATCACGCGGTCGGGCGGGCTCGCCGCCAGGGCGCCGAAGCCGTTCTCGAGCGCGAAGAGCGCGTCCTCGACGATCTCGGCCAGCGGCGTGTTCGGGTTCTGCAGCGCGAGCTGCTGGACCAGGCCGAGCACGCCGGCGCTGTTGTACTCGTCCTTGAGCAGGACGCCGGGCGCGAAGCCGGGCGCGCCGCAATCGCTGGTGATCTTCTCGAGCGCGCAGGTCGGCACGTCGCCGCTGACGACCAGCTCGAGCGCGCGGTACTCGTCGACACAGGTCGCGCCGGACGCGGTCCACTCGCCCTCGAACACCCATTGCAGGGCGCCCTCGGTGTCGGCCTGGATCCCGACGTCGTCCCACAGGTTGATCTGCCAGCCGTTGATGGTGCCGGGCGTGCCGTTGCCGCAGTAGTCGGCGCGGATCATCCGGGTGCAGGCCTGGTGATGCTCGCGCATCGACACGCCGCCGACCGTCTGCCAGGGCTTGTAGCCGAGCTCGACGCACTTGGCGAGCGCGGTGCCGCGACAGCCGAAGGTGAAGGCGGTGGGGCTGTCGGTCCACGCGCCGCCGCCGGCCACGCCGGCCTCGTAGCTCCACGTCCCGTTGAGCGGGATGGCAGACACCGGCGCGTCACCGACGGTGCCGCACAGCGGCGCCCAGCTCCCGCCCGCCTGGGCGTAGCTGACCGCGTAGGCCCACACGTCGCTGTTGGCGCCGGTCAGCGCCGTGGCGGAGTCCACGCGCAGCGCCAGCGTGTCGCCGTTGGACAGGGTGCCGTTCATCTGGGCGCCGACCAGGGCCGCACCGGTCACCGGCTGACCATCGGAGCTCACGCCGCCGAGCTGGCTGCCGTTGAGGCTCATGCCGTTGAGGCTCATGCCGTTGAGGCTCATGCCATTGAGGCTCATGCCGTTGAGGCTCATGCCGTTGAGGCTCATGCCGTTGAGGCTCATGCCGTTGAGGCTCATGCCGTTGAGGCTCATGCCGTTGTTCGCGCGCGATTCGAGCGCCGATTCGCCCACGTGGTCGGCGTCGTCACTCCCCGCGTCGAGCGACAGACATGCGGTCGAACCGAGAATGATCGGCAGAAAAAGCGCACATGGTCGGAGATTGAGCACGATGATAGATGCCTCCCAGTTTGGTTGTTTCGTATGGATCGGGTCGGAGCCCGACTTCTTGAGCCTGATTGCGTGCGGTACGCCGCCCGCGAAATGTGGCGCGTCGCATCTGGAGATCACCCACGCGACGCCTGGCCGATTGCTCACTCGCCCGGCCCCGGGCGAGTCGTCGGTGGTTGCTCGCGCCGCAGCTCTTGCGCACTTCATCGAGCGCGCAGACAGGGGAGAGACCGCGGCGGTTGGGTTCCGTTCAAGACGGTCGCTTGCCGGTTTCCTTTAGCTGGAAAAGCGACCACCGCGCCGGCGCAGGATCTGCGGCGCGGCGGCGCCGCACGGTCAGCGGCGCTCGCTGTCCGTGTTAGCGTCGCGCTCGGCTCACGATGGCGCTCAGCGACCGGCCGGTTCCGATCCTCGCGACTGCAGGCCCCGGGTGGCTGGACGGCTTCGCCGCGGTCGTGGCCGGCGGCGGCGTCGCGCTGCCGCTGTCGGCCGCCTACCCGCCGGCCGAGCTGGGCTGGTTCGCCGACGATGTCGGGGCCGACACTGTGGTTCTGTCCGACGATCTGGTCGAGCACGGCGCGGTCCTTGCCCAGGGCCGCCGGGTGGTGCGGCTCGGCGAGCTGGCGGGCGGACCGGGCGGTGATCCGCTGGCAGGTCCGGCGGAGCAGCCGGCGCTCATCCTCTACACCAGCGGCACGACCGGCAAGCCCAAGGGGGTCGTGCTGTCGCGCGGCAACCTCATCGCGCAGACCGACGTCCTCGCCCGCGCGTGGGGCATCGGCCCGGCCGATCGCATGGTCCACGCCCTCCCGCTCCACCATCTGCACGGCCTGGTCGTGGCCCTGCTCGCCCCGCACCGGGCCGGCGCGCGGGTGCACCTCTTGCCGCGGTTCGACGCCGCGCGCGCGATCGACGCGCTCGAGGCCGAGAAGGCCACCCTGTGGATGGCGGTGCCGACCATGTATCACCGCCTGCGCGAGCTGAGCGAGCGCGATCCCGCGGCGGCGCGCGCGCTGCGCGGGGCGGCCGGGCGGCTGCGCCTGGCCACCAGCGGATCGGCGGCGCTGCCGGTCGGCCTGGCGGCGTGGTGGCGCGGGCTGCACGGCGCGATCCCGCTCGAGCGCTACGGGATGACCGAGATCGGCATCGCGCTGTCGAATCCGCTCGACCCTGCCGGTCGGCGAGCCGGCTCGGTCGGCCGGCCGCTGCCCACGGTCGACATCCGCCTGGTCGGCGACGACGGCGGCGAATCGGCCGCCGGGCCCGGCGAGCTGTGGGTCCGCGGCCCGAGCGTGTTCCGCGCCTACTGGCAGCGGCCGGACGCGACCGCCAGCGCGTTCGTGGGCGACTGGTTTCGCACCGGCGATCTCGCGGTGCGCGACCCCGACGGCGCGGTGCGGCTGCTCGGCCGCGCGTCGGTCGACATCCTGAAGAGCGCCGGCTACAAGATCTCGGCGCTCGAGATCGAAGAGGTCCTGCGCGAGCACCCCGATGTGGCCGAGGTGGCGGTGGTCGGCCTGCCCGACGAGGCGCTCGGCGATCGCGTGGTCGCCGCGGTCATCGCGCGGCCCGGCGCCGCGCCGGGGCCGGACGCGATCCACGCGTTCGGCCGCGCGCGCCTGCCCTCGTACAAGGCGCCGCGCGAGGTCGTGCTGGTGGACGACTTCCCCCGCACGCCGCTCGGCAAGGTGCAGAAGGCGGCCCTGGTCCGGCTTTTGGTCGACCGCGCCGGATCGTGACGGAGATCGGCCCGCCCAGCCGGCCGTTGGTAGGTTGTCGTCATGAAGACGTCGCAGGAGACGACATGAAGATCGCTGCAGTCGCGCTGTCGGTGCTCGTGATCGGATCGGCCGGGTGCGAGAAGAAGGAGCGGTCGGCGGGGCCGGAGGAGGCCCGAGCAGCGCCGGCGACGCCGGTCCTGGCCGAGCCGAAGCCGTCGGACCCGAAGCCGTCCGACCCGAAGCCGTCCGACCCGAAGTCGGCGCCGGCCGATGCGGGCGCGCCGGTCGCCGATGCGGGCACGCCGGCCCTGGCGCTGACGTCGACCGGGCTGGGCGGCGTGGGCCGCTCGACCGCCGGCACCCTCGCCGCGATGCGCGCCGCGCTGCCGGGCGAGGAGATCCGCGAGGCCGAGATCCCGGCCGGCGAGGGCGAGGTGTCGAAGGGGTTCGAGCTGCTCCGCGGCGGGCGGGTGGTCGCCCAGATCGTGCTCGACGACAGCGGCGCGATCAGCCACATCGACGTCTCCGACGGATACGCCGAGGATGCGGCGAAGTCACCGAACCCGATCCGCGGCCCGGGTGGGATCGGCGTGGGCGCCGTGTTCGGCGTCCTCCGCAGGTCAGGGGCTGCCAGCCAGTGCGCGGTCGTGAAGACGGCCGACGATCAGATCGACGACTGGCCGGACGCGGCGTGTCTCGGCCGCGACGGAACCATCCGCTACGAGATCGAGATGGAACTGGGCGCGTCGGCGCCGACCAGGAAGGGGCCCGTGAAGTCCCTGCGCGGCGTGGTGTCGCGGATGATCTGGTTCGCCGACCCGAAGGACGCGGCGGCGATCATGCCGTAGCGCGCGCGGCGGAGCGACGGGCAGCCGGCGTGGGGCGAAATGCCCCGATCCGGCGGCGCGGATGCGCGGCCACCGCGGGTGCGCTACAACCACTGCATGGCGCTGGCGAAGACCGAGCTCGATGAATTGACGCTGGGAACCGC
This sequence comes from Kofleriaceae bacterium, assembly GCA_035489015.1. Taxonomy (GTDB): domain Bacteria; phylum Myxococcota_A; class Polyangia; order Haliangiales; family Haliangiaceae; genus DATFRY01. Next base: position 41,113 of record DATHKR010000044.1, read on the forward strand.
GCGGGCGCGAGCTGCCGTCGCCGGCGCGGCCGGGCGGTCCACCTCCGGCGATCCGGTGCGGCGGGCCCGCTGGGTGCTGCTGCTGAGCGCGGTCTTCACCCTGGGGCTCTACGTCGTCCCGCACGGGCAGACGATCGCGCGGCCTCTCCTCTATCTATCGACCCTGGTGCACGAGCTCGGCCACGGGCTGGCGGCGCTCCTGGTCGGCGCCCACTTCGAGCGGCTGCAGATGTACGCCGACGGATCCGGCGTCGCGCTGACCGCGGCGACCACGACCTGGCAGCACGCGCTCATCGTCGCCGGTGGCCTGCTCGGGCCGGCGGTGGCGGCGGCGTTCGGCTTCGCGGTGGCGCGGCGGGCGGCGTGGTCGCGCTGGTGGCTGGGAGCGATCGGGCTGCTGCTGGTCTGGGCGATGATCTTCAAGGTGCGGACCGGCTTCGGGATGGCGGTGGCCGGTACGGTGGCGCTCAGCGCGCTGGCGATCGCCTGGCGGGCGCGGGCCGACTGGGCCCAGCTGGTGCTCGGGTTCCTGTCGGTCCAGCTGGCGCTGAGCGTGTTCTCGCGCGGCGACTACCTCTTCACCGACAAGGCGGTGACCGGGGCCGGCGTCGGCCTGTCCGACTCGGCGGCGCTGGGCGACCTGCTCGGCGGTCCCTACTGGTTGTGGGGGGCGGTCTGCGCGGCGTTCTCGCTCGTCGCGCTCGCGGCCGGCGCGTGGCTCATGCTGCGCGGCGTGGCCCGGAACCGCGTCTCCCCTTCCTGACCTCAGGCCTGGAGCGAAGCGATGGACTACCGGCTGCTCGGAAACACCGGGGTGAAGATCTCGCGCCTGGCGTTCGGCACGATGTCGTTCGGCAGCGACGCGGGCGAGGCGATGTCGCGCCAGCTGTTCGAGCGCTGCCTGGCCGCGGGCATCAACCACTTCGACACCGCGGACGTCTACACCGCCGGCGAATCGGAGAAGGTGCTCGGCCGCCTGATGGCGGCGTCCGGCTGCCGCGATCGGATCGTGCTGGCCAGCAAGGCGTACTTCCCGACCGGCAAGGACGTGAACGCGCGCGGCTCGTCGCGCTACCACCTGGTGCGCGCGGTCGAGGCCAGCCTGGAGCGGCTCGGCACCGACCGCATCGATCTCTACTACCTGCACCGGTTCGACGACCTCGCCTCGCTCGACGAGAGCCTGCGGGCGCTCGACGATCTGGTCCGCCAGGGGAAGATCCTCTACCCGGCGGTGTCGAACTTCGCCGCCTGGCAGGTGGAGAAGGCGCTCGGCGTGGCGGAGCGGCGGTCGCTGGCCCCGGTCGTGTGCCTGCAGCCGATGTACAACCTGACCAAGCGCCAGGCCGAGGTCGAGATCCTGCCGATGGCGGCGGCCGAGCGGGTGGCGGTGATCAGCTACAGCCCGACCGGCGGCGGCCTCTTGACCGGCAAGTACGGCGCCGACCGGCGGCCGAGCGGCGGGCGCCTGGTCGAGAACGAGATGTACCGGACTCGCTACGGCGACTCGAGCTACTACCAGATCGCCGACCGGTTCGTCGCGATGGCGCGCGAGCGCGGTGTGCATCCGGCCGCGCTCGCGGTCGCCTGGGTGGCGTCGCACCCGGCGGTCACCGCGGCGCTGATCGGCGCGCGCAACCTCGAGCAGCTCGAGGCGGTGATCGGCGCGCTCGACATCCCGATGGACGAGGCCGAGCGCGCCGCCATCTCCGAGCTGACGCCCGCGCCGCCCCCGGCCACCGACCGCAACGAGGAGCAGAGCCCGAACAACTACGGGTCGCGGTAGCGACGTAACGAGCGTGTAAGGAAGCCGGCGCCGGCGAATGCGGGCGGCGCGCCGGCGGTCCTCCATTGCAGACCATCGCGATGGAGGATCTCGTGAGCACATTCATCCCTACCCGGACCGGGCCAGCGCTGGCTCTCCTCGGTCTCTTCTGTGTGGCCGCCGTCGCCTTGCTGGCGGTCATCGCCGTGCGGCAGGCCGCCTCCGGGCCGGGCCGCCTGGTGGTGGTCCCGGGCCGAACCGACCCGGCCAGCGATCCGCGCGGCCTGGTCGTCGGCGGCAGCGCCACCCTCCAGGCGGTGCCGGACGTGGCCGACGTGCGCGCCACGCTCGCGGTCGAGGCCGCGTCGGCGGTCGAGGCGACCCGCCAGGTGAGCCAGATCCAGAGCGCCGCGGCCGCCGCGCTCGAGGCGGCCGGGGTCGCGCCGGGCGACCTCTCGCTGTCGAGCCTCGGCCTCGAGCCGGTGCTGCACCCCAAGACCGGCGCGATCGTCCGCTATCGCGCGGCGATCGACGTCACCGCGGTGACCCGCGACTTCGACCAGCTCGCCCCGCTCCTCGAGGTGCTCGGCGGCCAGGGCGCGACTCACGTGGCGACGACCTTTCGCGTCTCCGACCTGCCCGCGCTCAAGGCCCGGGTCCGGCGCGAGGCGGCGGCCGCGGCCCAGGCCAAGGCGCGCGAGCTGGCCGATGTGCTCGGCATCGAGCTGGGCGCGGTGCGCTCGGTGTCGGAGTCGCCCGGCGACGGCTGGTCCTGGAATGGCTCCTACGCCAACGCGGTCGTGACCGAGCAGGCGCCGGGCGCGACCCACGGCAACCTCCAGCCGATCACGCTGATCATCAACGTCGCCTACGACCTGGGATAGAGCCGCGGCGCTCGGGCTACTCGGCGACCGCCGCGCCGAGGACGCTGGTCAGCAGCCACCAGATGCCGACCGCGAGGATCGCGGCGGGGACGCCGAAGCGGATCCAGTAGAACAGCCAGCGCGGCACCGGGTGCTGGCCGTCGCTGCCGAGCGCGGCGAGGGCGGCGCCGCGGTCGAGCGACCAGGCCAGCGCGACCACCGCGAGGAGCGCGCCGAGGGTCTGCATGCCGCTGCCGAAGAGGAGGTCCCACGGCACGAAGATGGCGTTGTTGATCGAGGGCGGGATCGACAGCGCGAGGACCAGCACGGCGACGATCCAGACCGCGCGGCGGCGGGACAGGCGGGTGTTGTCGGTGAGGCCGGCGACCAGGACCTCGAACGCGCCGATGTCGGACAGGTAGCCGGCGCCCAGCAGGCCGATGAAGAAGAGGAAGCCGAACACCCAGCCGAGCGGCATGGCGGCGAAGACCTGGGGCAGGGTCGAGAAGACCAGTCCGGGGCCGGAGGTCGGCTCGAGCCCGAACGCGAACACCGCCGGGATGATCGCCAGCCCCGCGACCAGGCCGGACACGGTGTCGCCGACGGTGGTCCACACCGCGCCGCCGAGCAGGCTCTCGCCCGGCGACAGGTACGAGCCATAGACGACCATGAAGGTGCCGCCCAGCGAGAGAGAGAAGATCGCGTGGCCGAGCGCCGCCATCGCCACCCTCGCGTCCAGATCGGCCCAGCGCAGCTCGAGGATGTACCAGCGCACGCCGGCCATCGCGCCCGGCAGGGTGAGCGCGCGGACCAGCAGCACCACCAGGATCACCAGAAGCATCGGCAGGACCACCTTGCTGGCCCGCTCGATGCCGGCGCGCAGCCCGCGCAGCAGCACCAGCGCGCAGCTCAGGATCACCAGGCCGGTGCAGACCAGCTGCAGCGCGAACGAGCGACCGGAGGTTCCGGTCTCGGGCGGGAGGATGGCCGATCCGTCGATGGCGGTGAACGGGGCCGCCAGCTGGGCGACGGCGTGGTAGACGACCCAGCCGATGACCGCCGTGTAATAGGCAGTCGCGGCGGCCACCACCGCGAAGAAGAACCAGCCGATCGCGCGGCCGAAAGGCAGACCGGCGGCGGCGAACGCGCCGACCGGGCCGCGCCGCGTGTGGCGCCCGAGCGCCCACTCGGCCATGAGCGCGGGCACGCCGATCGCGACGACGATCGCGATGTAGACCAGGACGAACGCGGCGCCGCCGAACTTCCCCACCATGTACGGGAAGCGCCAGATGTTGCCGATGCCGACCGCGACGCCGATCATCGTGATGACCGCGCCGAACCGCGAGGTGAAGGTCTCTCGCTTCACCCCGCCCGGTCCGTCACCGGTCGATCCCTGCTGCGTCGCGTCGAGGCTGGACATCTGGCTCGCGCGAACAATGCCACGCGGCCGCGCACCGAGGGGTCGATGCGGCGCAGCATGCGCGATCGCGGTGCGCGCCCACGCACCTCACCGCCGATGGACGCGGAGGTGGCACTCCATTCGATGGGGAAGATGCTGGCGCGACGCCTTTCCACTGGCGGCGTGGCGTCATCAACTAAGCGCAACCCCACCCTGGAGGTACCACCCATGTTCAGAACCGGAACCGGTCTGGTCGGCGTTCGCCTGATGGCGTTCGCGACGGCAATCGCGGCGATCGGCGCGGGCGGCGCGGCCCACGCCAGCACGATCACGCAGAACACCTCGTGGACGATCGATCGCGCGGGCACCAGCGCCAAGTTCCGCGTGGTCGGGTACGGCGACTCGATCTACGCCGGCTACCGCGGCAGCCTCTCTCGGGTGGCCAAGCGCGCGGCCCCGCAGGTGGCGGGCGAGTACGCGTCGGTGGCGTGGAACAGCGACATGGAGATCTTCCGCCGCACCAAGTCGGGCGCCAAGGCCAACGACATCTACGACAGCAAGATCCTCGGCGAGCGCTCGTACATGCAGGCTGCCAACACGCGTGTCGTGACGTTCGAGATGTGCGGCAACGACTACCTGCAGGCGCGCAGCGCGCTGACCGATCAGAGCGGCAACTGCAACTTCGGCGTGATCGAGTCGGCGCTGGCCACCTGCACGACCTACATGGAAAAGGGGATGCAGACGATCAACCAGTACGCGCCGGCCCAGGCGGTGAAGATCGTCTCCAACATCTATTACCCGGGCTACAACGCCGACAACGTCAACACCGCCTGTCGCGACGCGGCCACCGGCCAGCCGGTCAACAAGCAGGAGAAGTTCCTGCCCTTCCTGGCGCGCAGCAACTGGCGCGCGTGCAGCCTGGCCGCCCAGTACGGCTTCGCCTGCGCCGACACCTTCGCCGCCTGGATGGGCGCGGACTACGACTCCAACGGCGACGGCGTGGTCGACTCGGAGGCGCTGCGCTACGTCCAGGGCGAGTCGGAGGCCGACTACGTGAACCGCATCTCGGTCACGCTGCGCGCCACCCTGCGCGACGCCAACGGCCACCTGGCCGACGCCAGCACCAGCTTCGACTACCTGCAGTCGGACGACACCCACCCGACCTTCATCGGCGACACCGTCTACGTCGGCTTCTTCGGCGGGACCGGCACCGGCACGTCGGCGGCCGACTACACCGACGGGCAGATCGTCGACGGCAAGAACCCGGTGTGGAACGCGTACGGCCACGAGATGATGGGACGCCTCCTGTCCCTGTTCTCGCCGGCCGCGCCCTGATCCACGGCGCCGCGATTCACGGCCTCCTCGTCGCCCGGCTCACTCGCCGAGCCGGGTGACGAGCAGCCAGGCGACGCCCCCGTAGTAGCCGACCAGGGCGGTCAGCTCGAGCGCCCAGCGCACGGCGCGCGCCCGCGGCTCCGGCAGGCGCGCCGCCGGCCAGGCCAGGAGCGCGACCGCGAGCCGCCACAGCGCGTACCAGCACAGCATGTTGCCGGCCACCAGCAGCCACACCCCGGACAGCGTGTGGAGCCAGCGGGCCAGGCCGTACCAGTGATACTCGCCCAGCCAGCTGCCGGTGGTGATGATCTGGTGCAGCCGGAAGACGATCGCGGTCGGCACCAGCGGCGCGAGCACGAGCGCGTGGAGCGGGTGGCGGAGCCAGCGAGTGGCGCGGCGGGCGCGGGCGGCGATCAGGCGCGGATCGTCGGTGCGACCGCCCAGCGCGGCGACCAGCGGGGTGGGGTCGGACATGGCCAGGCCGCGCCGGAAGATCCGACCGGAGCGGAGCGCGATCGCGACGCCCGGCCCCGGCCACGGAAGCCGCCACGGGGTCGCGGCGGCGATCGCCTCGCGCGGGATCTCCCAGCGCGCGCGGCGCCCGCTCATCGCCACGGTGTCGCCGCCGACGTCGACCACCGCGCGCACCAGCCAGTGGAGGATCGAGAAGCCGAGCCAGGGTGTGGCGACGGTGAAGAGGAGACGGCGGGCCAGGAGCGGCAGCGGCACCCGCTCCAGCTCGGCGGGCGCGAGCATGTCGAGGAAGAGCCCGGCGGCGAGGTCGAGCACGCCCAGCACGGCCACCGCGACCAGAGCGGCGGCGACCAGTCGCAGCATCGGCGAGTAAGCGCGCGCGACCAGGCGAGTCGAGGGCGGGCTCATTCGGCGTTATCATAGTGGCTCGAGGTCACCCGAGCATGGGGTCCCCCCGCAAAGACGCCTCCTCACCGGGCCGCACCGTCGACGCCGACGGTGTCGTGCGGATCGATCACCCGCGCTCGCGGGCCCGCATCCTGGCCGGCGCCGGGCTGGTCGTGGTGGTCGCCGCGGTGGCGTGGCTGTTCGTCAGCGTGAGGGGCGAGCGCGGTTCGAAGCGACCGTCGGTGGGCCCGACCGCCGGCGCGGCGGCGGCGCCCGGTCGGGTGCCGATCCGCTTCGCCGCGCCATCGGGAGGCGCGGCCACCGACGGCGCCAGCGACACCGATCATGAGGGCGCGGCGGAGCGCGAGGTGTACCTCAACCAGATCGATCGGACCGGGCTGCCCAGGGAAGGCATCCACGCCTTCAACCAGCCGGGCACCAAGCCGATCAAGGGCGGCATCCTGGTGCCGGATGGATACCAGCTCCCGCCCGGCTACATGCGCCACTACCAGACCACCGACGACGGCGAGCCCGTCGCGCCGATCCTCGTCTTCCATCCCGACTACCATCCGGTCGACGCGTCCGGCCAGCCGATCCCACTGCCGGAGGACCGCGTCGTCCCGCCCGAGCTGGCCCCGCCCGGCATGCCGCTCCAGGCCCTCGAGCCGCCGCCGGTGCGCCGCGACTTCGAGCAGACCTCGGCGCCGAGATGACCCGCGCCCGCTGGACGCCGTTCGCCGGCGCGCTGGCCAGCGCCGTCCTGCTCGGGCTGTTCACCCGGGTGGAGGCGCCGTTCGTGCCGCTCGGCTTCGTCGCGCTGGTGCCGTGGCTACTCGCGCTCGACGGAGCCGGCGTGGCGGTGGCGGTGGGCTCGGGGGCGGTGGCCGCGGCGGCGTTCTCGGCCGCCAGCTTCGCCTGGTTCCCGGCGGCGATCGCCGGTTACTCGGGCGGCTCGGCGGCGATCGCCTGGGCGCTGACCCTGGTCGGCGCGCCGGTCCTGCTCGCGCCGCACCTGCTCGTTTTCGCCGGCGCGCGCGCCGCGGCGGCCCGACTCGGCGCGAGCCGGGCCGTGATCGCGGCGGTCGGAGCGACCAGCTGGATCGCGGCGGAGTGGGCGCTGCCGCGGGTCTTCGCCGACACGCTCGGCTACGCGCTGTATCCGTGGTCGAGCCTGTGCCAGGTGGCGGATCTGCTCGGCGCGCGCGGGCTGACCATGATCCTGTTGATCGCGAACGAGTGCGCGGCGATGGCGATCGCCTCGCGCCGGCTGCGACCGGTCGCGATGGTAGCCGGGCCGGTCGTGGTCGCCGCGCTCTGCTACGGCGTGGTGCGCGGCCGCCAGATCGCCGCGAGGACCGAGGCGGCGCCGACCTTCCCGGCCGCGGTCGTGCAGGCCAACATCACCCGCTACGACAAGCTGGCCGCGATGAAGGGGAAGCTCGAGGCGGTCGCCGACATCCTCCAGACTCACTTCCAGCTCTCGCGCGAGGTGGTCGAGACCCCGCCGCCGCCGGATCTGCTGGTGTGGCCGGAGACGGTCTACCCGACCACGTTCGGCGCGCCGCGCACGCCGGAGCACGCCGAGCTCGACCGCGCGATCGAGGCGATGGTCGCGGCCACGTCGGTGCCGCTGGTGTTCGGCGCGTTCGAGCGCGAGGGCGAGCGCGAGTTCAACGCGGCCTTCTTCCTCGGCCCGCGCGCCGACGGCACCGTCGGTCACGACACCTACCGCAAGACCAACCTGTTCCCGCTGACCGAGCACGTGCCCGGCTGGCTGGACGCGGGGTGGCTGCGGCGCGCGCTGCCGTGGGCGGGCCGGTGGAGCCCGGGGCCCGGGCCGCGCGTGGTCCGGTTCGCGCTCCGCGGCGGGGCGCCGATCGCGGTCGCGCCGCTCATCTGCTACGAGGTGACCGAGGCGGGCTACGTCGCGGCCGAGGCCGGGCTCGGCGCGGACCTGATCCTGACCCTCTCGAACGACGCCTGGTTCACCGGTCCGGCCGGGCCCCGCCTCCACCTCCTCGTGGCGGCGTTCCGCAGCATCGAGACCCGGCTGCCCCAGCTGCGGGCGACCAACTCCGGCCTGTCCGCGCTCATCCTGCCCACCGGCGAGATGCAGGCGACGACCGAGTTCGGGAGCCGGGCCGCGTTCCGGGTCGACGTCCCGCGCCCGCCCCGCTCGCTCACGCTGGTGGTGGCGTGGGGCGACTGGCTGGGGCCGGCGTCGCTGATCGGGCTGGTCGCGCTGCTGGCGTGGATCGGGCTGCGACGGCGTGACGCGGCGTCGCCGGACGACGTGGTTCCGTCGCCGGAGTGAGCCGCGAGACGGTGTATATTGCCGGCCACATGTCGCGGATCGAGTTCGTTCCGTATCCCCCGACCAGCTTCCCCTTCCGCGATCTGCTCGTCCTCGAACAGCTCCCGCTCCGGGCGGAGCACCGGGTCGGCGAGATCGGCGTGGGGAGCGGGGCGACCACGGCGCGGCTGGCCCGGATGTGCGCCGACGTGGTCGGCTTCGAGATCTCGGCGCCCACCGTCGAGGCGCTCCGCTATCTCGAGCAGCGCCACTCCAACCTGCACATGGTGTCGGCCGACATCACCGACGTGGAGGCGCTGGAGGCCTACGCCGGCCGGTTCGACCGGGTGGTCTCCTGCGACACCCTCGAGCACGTGCCGGATCCGGCCGGCTACTTCCTGGGGGTGGCCGCGCTCCTGGCCCCCGGCGGCGAGTTCATGATCACGTTCCCGAACGAGCCGACCGAGATCATGCACGGCATCACCCGCTTCGACAGCCCGCTCGAGCTCGCCACCTACGTCGAGGACACCGGGCTGGTCGATGTGCGGATGGGCGCGGCGCGGCTCACCCCGCACGCGGAGCGAGTGGCCGAGGCGCTCGGCTGGCGGCCGCTCTCGCTGGCCCGGCAGATCCTCCAGCGCGGACGCGAGCTGGTCGCGCGTGCGCGCGGCGGCGGCGATGACCACGCGCACGACCACGCGCACGATCATGACCATGCGCACGATCATGATCACGACCATGGTCACGGCCATTCCCACGCGCACGACCACGATCAGGACCACTCTCACGATCACGGCCAGTCTCACGATCACGACCACTCGCACGAGCACGACCCTGTCCACGCCCATCCCGAGGGGCCCCAGACCTTCGAGGAGACCCGGTTCTTCCGCCACATGCGGCTCTGGCGGCAGCTGTCTCCGGCGGTGAACCTGTACTGGTACGGCGTCCTTCGCCTGATGGCGGCGCGCGGGCCCACCTTCACCATCGACTGGAACTTCTCCGACACCTCGTTCACCGACTGTCAGGTGTTCGTGGTCGGTCGCAAGCCGGCGGCCGCCCCGAGCTCGGGGACCCGCGCGTGAAGCCTGTGACCACCCGGGACGACCAGCGCGGCGCCCTGCGCGACCGGCCGGCCCGGGTCGAGGCGCTGACCACCGCGCTGCCGTTCGTCACCATCGCGATGCCGAGCTTCAACGAGGAGCGGCACATCGAGGCCTGCATCCGCAGCGTCCAGGCCCAGGACTACCCGCGCGACCGGATGGAGATCCTGGTCGCCGACGGGCGCAGCACCGACGCCACCCGCGACATCCTCGCTCGCCTCGCGGTCGACGACCCTCGCATCCGGGTGGTCGACAACCCGGCCCGCCTGCAGGCGGCCGGGCTCAATCGCATCATCCGCGAGGCCCACGGCGACGTGATCGTGCGGATGGACGTGCACTGCGAGTACGCATCCGGCTACGTGAGCGCCTGCGTGGACGTGATGCGCCGGACCGGGGCCGACAACGTCGGCGGGGCGCAGCGCGCCCGCGCCACCACTCGCTTCCAGCGCGCCCTGTGCGCCGCGCTGACCAGCCCGCTCGGGGTCGGCGGCGCCGCCTACCGCTCGACCGACAACGAGGGCTACGTCGACACCGTCTTCCTGGGCGCGTTCCGCCGCTCGGTGTTCGAGGCGGTCGGCCTGTACGACGAGGGCGCGATCACCAACGAGGACGCGGAGCTGAACCAGCGCCTGCTGGCCGCCGGCGGCAAGGTCTACCTCAGCCGCGACATCGAGGTTCACTACGTCCCGCGCGACTCGTTCCGCAAGCTGGCCGTGCAGTACTTCAAGTACGGCAAGGGCCGGGCGCGCACGCTGCTCAAGCACCGCACCCTGCCCAAGATCCGCCCGATGCTGCCATTCCTGATGGTCGTCGGTGGGTCGGTCCTCCTGGTCACCGCGCCGGTGCAGCCGTTCACGGTGCCGGCCTTCGCCGGCTACGCGCTGGCGACCGGGGTCGAGGCGGTCAGGATCGGCCGCCAGGCCGGCTGGAGCGCGGTTCCACTGGTCTGGGCGATCTTTCCCACGCTGCACGTGGCCCACGGGCTCGGCTTCGCCCGCGGCCTGGTGCACTATGCCCTCCGCCCCGACTGGGATCGCTCCTGATGCGCCTATTGCCCCGCCTCTCCCTCCTCCTGTTCCTGCTCGTCCCCCTCCTCGCCCGGCCAGCCTCGCCGTCGGCGGCGCCGGCCGCGAGCGGATGGACCGCGGTCGACTCGGTCATCGCCGTGGTCAACCAGGACGTGATCCTGCGCAGCGACTTCGATCGCCGGGTCTCCGCCCTGAAGACCGTGCTGGAGCAGATCAAGGATCCGGCGGAGCGGACCAAGCGCCGGATCGAGCTGCGCAAGCAGATCCTCGGCTCGCTCATCGACGAGCGCCTGGTCTTCCAGGCCTCGCTGGCGATGGGGCTGACCGCGGTCGGCCCCGAGGTGGATCGCGCCGTCGCCGAGGTGAAGGCCAAGAACAAGATCGACGACGCGGCCCTGGCCAAGGTGCTGGCCGAGAACGGCTACACGATGGCGCAGTACCGCGAGGAGATCCAGCGGCAGATCCTCCAGGCCAAGCTCTCCAACCTGGTCTTTCGCCCCCGCGTCCACGTCTCGGACGAGGAGCTGCGCGCCGCCTACAAGGAGGCGCAGAAGCGCGACCCGCAGCACATCGGGAAGTTCGAGGAGGTCAAGCAGCCGCTGCAGGAGCGGATGCTCGAGGACGCGATGATGCGCGAGCAGCTCCGCTGGCTGGGCGAGCGCCGCGCCGAGGCCTACATCGACGTGAGGGTGCAGCCATGATCCGGACCCGGGCGCGCGCGGCGTGTCTCGCCGCGGTGGCCTGCGCGGCGCTGGCCGCCTGCCGCGGTCACGCGGGCGGACCGAAGCCGTCGCTCGGCGACGAGGGCGGCGCGACCGGCGCGCCGGCCAGGCTCGAGGACCTGCACGGGTCGCTGGTTTCGATCGACGTGGCCGGCCTGCCGCGCGAGCGCGCCGCCACCGCGAAGTCGGTGCTGCACAGCGAGGTGGGTGGCACGTTCGACCGGGGCCAGGTCGCGTCCGACGTGCGCGCGCTGTGGGGCATGGGCAGCGTGACCGACGTGCGCGCCGAGGGCCGACCGGCGTCCGGGGGCGTGGCGCTGCGCTACACCGTCCGCGAGCAGCCGCGCATCCGGTCGATCGACGTGCGCGGGTCGGCCGCGATCCCGGCGGCGCAGTGGGTGGCCCAGATGCCGCTCAAGAGCGGCGACTTCTGCGATCCGACCCGGCTCAACGCGATCCGCGGCACCATGCTCGACCAGCTGCGCCAGGCCGGCTTCGCCATGGTCAAGGTCACCTGGGCCGCGACCGACACCAAGGGCTCGGGAGTCGACGTGGTGTTCGACGTCGCCGAGGGCCCGATGATGTCGCTCGCCCAGCTCGACTTCCGCGGCAACAAGGCGGTGCCGCGCAAGGCGCTGCTCGGGATCATGGCCCAGGGCGGAGGCGTCGCGGTCGGCGGGCGCTACTGGCGCGACGCGATCCAGCGCGGGCTCGAGGCGGTGAACGCGCACTACTTCGACCTCGGCTACGTCAACGTCGGGGTCGGCCCGGTCGACGAGAAGCTGGCGAAGGACGGGAAGTCGGTGACGGTCACCGTGCCGATCGTCGAGGGGGACCAGTTCCGGCTCGGCGAGCTGTCGTTTCAGGGCGCGCTGGTCGCGACCCCGCGCGAGTACGCCTCGCGCTTCGGGGTGCGCAAGGGCCAGGTGTTCAGCCGCCGGAAGATCGCCGAGGGGCTCGAGCGGTTGCGCGAGCTGCACCGCACCAAGGGGAAGCCGAACGCGGACCTCATCCCGGTGACCGAGCTCGAGGCGGGCAAGAAGCGCATCAAGGTCACGATCCAGGTCGTCCAGGGCCCGCAGGGGGCACCTTCGGGCCAGCCGGGTCCGGCGCAGGGCCAGGCCCAGCCGGCTCCGTCAGCCCCGCCGTCAGCCCAGCCGGCGCCGGCGCCGTCGACGCCGGCCCCGTCAGCCCCGCCGCCGCCAGCCCAGCCAGCGCCGACCCCGACCCAGCCCGGTCCGGGAAAGCCCTGACCCGCCAGAGCGGGAGGAGCAGGGCCGGCGCAACCAGCGCCGCGCTCATGCTGATCCACAGCGCGCTGCGCACCCCGACCACGCCGGCCAGCGCGCCGGTGGCGAGCGCGCCGATCGGCAGCGCCACGCCGTTCACCGCCTGAAACGCGGCGTTGCTTCGCCCGAGCACCTCGAGCGGCAGCACCCGCTGGCGCAGGCTCACCGACTGCACCATGAAGGCGACCGCCAGGCCGTCGGCGAGCAGCTGATGGCCGAACAGGAACCCGAGCACCAGCCAGGTCGGCTGTGACGCCGACGCGACCGGGATGAGGAGGCCGGCCGCCTCGGCCAGCAGCAGGAACAGGAACAGCGCCGGTCCGAGGCCGAGCCGCCGGGTCATCGGGGCCGAGCCGAGCGCGCCGATGAGCGAGCCGACCCCGCCCATCGCGATCACGACGCCGACCGTGGCCACGTTCAGGCCGAGCTCGGTCAGGAGATAGATCATGTAGAGCGCGGCGAACGCGCCGCCCGAGAACGTGGCCATCGCGGTGGCGAGCAGGAGCGGGCGGACCAGCGGATCGCCCAGGCTCGCGCCGAACCCGAGCCCGATGTCGCGCCACACCGACGGCGACTCCTCGACCGCGGCCGGGCTCTCGACCTTGCGGATCGATCCGAGCAGGACCGCCGAGGCCAGGTACGACAGCGCGTCGATCACCACCGCGATCGGCGCGGTCAGCGCCTGGATGAGCAGGCCGGCCAGGCTGGGGCCGGCGATCTCGGCCACCGCCTCGGTCGCCTCGATGGTCGAGTTGCCTGTGACCAGGTGCTCCTCGGCCAGGAGCGCCGGGAGGTACGCGTTGTCGGCGATCTGGAACACCGCCGTCCCGATCCCGACCACCGCCGCCACCGCGTAGAGCTGCGCCATGGTGAGCCATCCGGTCCACGCCGCGACCGGCAGGCTGAACACCGCCACCGCGCGCACCAGATCGGCGGTGACCAGGAGCGGCCGCTTGCGCGATCGATCGACCACGCCGCCGATCGCCAGCGAGACGATCACGCTCGGCCCGACCGCCACGGTCACGAGGACGCCCAGCGCGATCGGGCTCGCGTCCACGCTGAGGACCGCGATCACCGGCAGCGCGGTGCGCGTGATGCGCGCGCCGATCGCGCTCACCGCCTGGGCCGCCCACAGGCGGAGGAAGTCGCGCTGCTGGAAGACGGGACCGTTCGGCCACAGCCGCATCAGGCCGGGCCGCCGGGCGGCTCGACGATCACCACGCGGCGCTTGCCGGTCGCGGTGGCCGGAATGTCGGCGACCGCCTCGAACCTGACCGCGAGCCCGGGCAGGTAGCGGGCGCAGCTCTTCTCGACGTGGGCGAGCGCGGCCGGCGGGAGCTCGCCGCCCGCGGCTGGCACGACCTTGACGGTGATCGATCCGTCGGCGTGCTGCACCGCCTGGAACTGGCGCACCGCCTCGGCCAGCGGGCTGAACGCCAGGTTGAACACCATCCCGCCGACCGCGTTGCCGTCGCGGTCGCGCAGGGTCTCGGTCGACCGTCCCTCCACCGACGCCAGGCGCGGGTGGGCGCGCCCGCACCGGCAGCGCGGCTCCGGCGGCATCGCCACCGCGAGGTCGCCGTTGGCGTAGCGGATGAACGGCTGGCCGTGGTTGTGGAGATCGGTCAGCACCACCTGGCCGACCTGGCCCGGCGCGACCGGGTTTCCGTCCGGGCCGACCAGCTCGACCACGAGGTTCTCGACCTGGATGTGGAGCCCGTCGTGCTCGCCGCACTCGCTGGCGATGAGCATCACCTCGCGGCAGCCGTAGGTCTCGAACACCGCCGGGCCGAACGCCTGCTCGAGCGCCGCCCGATCACCTGGCCACACCCGCTCCGCTCCGCACACCACCGGGATGGTGTCCCAGTCGCGCGCGCCGGTCCGGTTGATGTGCCGGGCCAGCTCGGCCCCGGCCTGCGCGTAGCAGAAGATCGCGCGCGGGCGCAGCTTGCGGATGAGCCGCACCACCTCTGCCTTGTGCTCGTCGCCGCGCGGGGTGCAGTCCACGTAGTGCTCGCGGCGGATCGCGCGGTCGACCGCCTGCTTCACCCTCTGCTTGAGCGGCAGCGTCTTGGTGTACTCGCCCCAGTAGTGGAGCGACGGCTCGCCGATGCGCCAGCCGGTCCAGCCGAACCCGCGCAGCTTGACCGCCTGGCGCCAGTACTCCGAGTCGACGTCGTAGCGGATGACCAGCGGCTCGCCGGTGGTGCCGCCGGTGGTCTTGCGGATCGACGCGCGCGGCTCCACCTCCGACAGGCGCTCCTCGGCGGCGGTGCGCGCCTCGGCCCGGCCGAGGATCGGCAGCCGGGCCAGGTCCTCCGGCCCGCGGATGTCGTCGGGCGAGACGCCGGCCGCGGCGAAGCGCCGCCGGTAGAACGGCACGTGGGCGGCGGCGTGGCGGACCAGCGCGGCCAGCTCGCCCCGCTGGAACGCGAACAGCTCGGCGGCCGGGGCGCGCTCGAGCCGGCGCAACTCGGCCAGGCGAGCGAGGGTCGGACGCCGGCGCACCCCGCTCTCCCAGGCCGGGTACAGCACGCGTCGGACCAGCGGGCCGTAGAGGTCCATGCGGTGCTCCGGGTCAGGCCGCGGCGCGCGATCTCAGCGCGACCGGCGGCGGGGCGATCACGTGGTCGCGGTACTGGCCCGGGTCTCCCGTGCGCCCCTCCATGGCCGCGACCGCGACGTTGAACATCTCGCGCGCGGTGACGTAGTGCAGGCTCCAGCGCGACCCGTCGTTGAACTCGCGCGCCAGCGTCTCGTGCAGCGCGCGGCCCGGCTCGCCGAGCAGGACGTCGGCGTTTCGCTCCGGCGCGCCGTGGGTGTGGATCTTCACGAACACCCACTCCGGCCGGCCGCGCACGTGGATGTTCTGCGCCACCCAGCTGCGCAGCCGCTCCGGCGTGGGCGGATCGTCGTGCGACAGCGCCGAGCTCTCGATGCGCAGGCCCGGGCGCAGCCCGGCGCCCGGCCGGCGGGTCAGCGCGAGCGGGCCGGTGATCATGAGCAGGCGGTCGCGGCGCACCTCGCCGACCCGGGCCTCCTCGCCGGCGTCGTACGCCTTGCGCCGGCGCAGGTCGCCGGTCGGCCAGTAGATCTCGTTGACCCGGTTGGGCTGGCACTCGTCGGGCGCCGACGGGAAGGTGAAGTCGGCGTAGCAGCCGGCCTCGTGCAGGAGCTGCACCTCCTCGTCCACCCCGCACCAGCGGCCGTCGCGCCGCGCGTTGGCCAGGCACCAGTTGCCGTGGATGAAGGCGAACTGGAACTCGCCGCCCGGACCGCGGCTCACGTGGCCGTGCTCGGCGAAGCGGCGCAGGTAGTCGTCGATGTCGCGGCGCAGCTTGGCCGCGGTGTCGCCGTCGTGGTGCAGGTGGAGCTCGACCTCGCCGTGGCCGGCGGCCGACAGCCGGGCCAGCCGCTCGAGGAAGCGCGGGTCGTACTCCTCGCCCGGGAAGAAGAAGCTGTGGCGAGGCGTCATCCCGTCGGCGTCGCGGAAGCGCTCGCCCAGCGGCGGGTAGCGCTCCTCCCACACCGCCACCCGGCGGTCGCCGACGTCGCGCGGGGTGCCCTTGCCCCAGAGCGGCTCGTAGTGGTCGCAGACGGCGAACAGGAGGTGGCGCTCACCGCCGGCGGTCTGCGCGCGTGCCACCGCGCGGCGCCCGAGATGCCGCGCGTAGCCGCCGAGCCAGGTGTGCAGGTTCTTTCGCCTCAGCCTCGACAGCACGCGGGAATCTTAACCGCTCAGCCGACCAGGAGCACGCCGAGGAAGCGGCTGCTCGGCATCTCGCGCAGGAAGCGGATGAGGTCGCGCTCTCGCGTCTTGTGCGCCTGCCCGACCAGGACGACCGCGTCCATGCAGGCCGCGGCGCTGGCGTGCTCGCCGAGCACGTCGAAGCCGGTCAGATCGACCAGCACGTACTCGAACAGGTCGATGCCGTCGAGCAGCAGCCGGGCCAGCGCGGGGACCGCCTCGCCGGCCAGCTCCGCCGCCGGCGGGGTCAGCACCGCCAGCGACCCGCGCAGCCAGCGGGTGCGGTACACCCGCGGGCGCCCGTCGTCCTCGTCCGGCAGCGCCTCCTCCGGCGCCGCGCCCTCCTCGGCCATCGCCGAGAGCGCCGGGTAGCGCACGTTGGCGTCGACGAACGCGACCGTGGCGCCGGTCAGCTCGACCAGTGCGCTGCCCAGCTGCAGCGCGATCGGCGGGACCGCGACCCTGGGGCTGGCCGGGATGAAGCCGACCACCTTCTGCCGGGCGGCGTTGAGCCGCCGCGCGATGCGGATGCACTCGGCGTGGACCTCACCGTCGGTGGACTTGCCCACCTCCGACAGCCCGAGCGCGTACAGGCGCGCCTCCTCGCGCTCCAGCCGCTTCTCGGCCGCGCGCTCGCGCTCGAGGGCTCCCTTGGGCGGGCGCGCCATCAGTCCCTCGCGCCTCGCTACTTCCCGCTGGCCAGCTCGCGCCGCTCGCGCTGCTCCAGCTCGCGCCGCTCGCGCCGCTGCCGCTTGCTGGCCTGTCGCGCGCTCTCGCCGGGCAGGCGAGTCGAGATGGTGAACCCGCCCATGAAGGCGAAGCCGGACACGCGCAGGAGCGGCGCATCCGGGTCGGCGCTGACCGGGGCGCGCTCGAGCTGCTCGAACCCGCCCATGATCGCGACGCCGTCGCACTCGACCGCCAGATCGGGCGGGACGATGATCTCGGCCCCGCCCATCACGCAGAACACCTTCACGTGGGTGACGCCGGGCGGCAGCGCGACCTCGCGGAAGTCGATCTCCGCGCCGCCCATCATGCAGACCACCTTGAGCCGCTCGGGGACCCGCCAGCCGCCCTTGCGCTCGACCCCGCCCATCACCGCCACCGCCCAGCGGCTCTGGGCCCGGTTGGTCGCCGTCAGCGCGGCCGACCCGCGCCGGGGGTGCAGCTCCAGCGCCCGCCCGGCATCGAGAGGCGCCGCGTCCTTCTCGAGCGGGGCCAGATCCGCGACCACCTTCTCGAGAGCCTCCATCGTCGAGGCCTGGTGGGCCAGGTCAACTCGCTCCTCGAACTCCTCCACCTCGATCAGGTCGCGGGCGAAGTCGTCGGTCAGACGGTCGATGACCTCCTGACGGCGCTGGCGGAGCCCGACCAGGGCGGGTTTGCGTTCATCTTCGGACATTTCGCCGACAGCATAGCCCAGCCGCGTGGCGTAGGCTCGGCGAGATGAGGATCGAGCTTCACTGTCACTCGACGGCGTCCGACGGCGCCGATACGCCGGGGACGGTGGGCCGCCGGATCGCCCAGCTGGACCTGGCCCTCTTCAGCCTCACCGACCACGACACCTGCGCCGGGTGGCCGGCAGCCGCCGCCGAGCTCCCCCCGTCGACCACAGCCCTGGCCGGAGTCGAGCTCTCCACCGTAGAAGCCGGCCGCACCGTCCACCTCCTCGCCTACGACGCCGCCCGAGACGGCCGCTGGGCCCTCCTCGGCGACGACCTCTCCGCCCAGGCAGCCGCAAGAAGAGTCCGGATGCGCGACATGATCGCCAAGCTGGTCCAGCGAGGCATCGCCATCACCTACGAAGACGTCCTCACCGAAGCCGGCGAGGACGCCGGAGTCCTCGGCCGCCCCCACCTCGCCCGAGCCCTCCTCCGCCGCGGCGCCGTCACCAGCATCAGCGAAGCCTTCTCCCGCTACCTCGGCGACGCCGGCCCCATCGCCACCCCGGTAGGCCGGATGAGCATCGAAAAAGCCCTCGAAATGACCACCGCCGTGGGAGCCAGAGTCTCCCTGGCCCACCCCCACACCCTCGGCCCCGTCCTGGCAGCCGACCTCCTCCGTCGCCACGCCGACCGCGGCCTCGGAGGCCTCGAGGCCGCCTACGCCGGCTACGGCCCCCGCGAGCGAAGCGAGTGGATGACCATGGCCGCGTCGTTCGGCTCCGTCGTGACCGGCGGCTCCGA
>DATHKR010000045.1:0-4805 GCA_035489015.1 Kofleriaceae bacterium
CGCCCTGCTAGGATGCGCCATGCGCTACGGCGTCATCCTGGCGGGGGGCGGGGGCACCCGGTTGTGGCCGGCGAGCCGGCGCGCGCTGCCCAAGCAGCTCCTGCGCCTGTTCGGCGAGGGGGAGACGCTGCTCGGGGCGACCCACCGGCGCGCGCAGCGGATCGCCGACCACGCGCTGGTGGTGACCGCGGCCGAGCAGGTCGAGGCGATCGCCGCCGACCTCGGCGAGTCGGTCGAGCTCCTGGCCGAGCCGGTCGGGCGCAACACTGCCGCCGCGATCGGGCTGGCCGCGGTCCACCTGGTCGCGCGCGACCCGGACGCGGCGCTCGCCATCCTGCCCTCGGACCACCACATCGGCGACGACCTCGGCTTCGCCGCCGCGGCCGCGCACGCGTTCGCGCTGGCCGAGGGGCGCGGCGCGATCGTCGCCATCGGGGCGCGGCCGACCCGCCCCGAGACCGGCTTCGGCTATGTCGAGCTGGGCGAGCCTCTGCCCGGCGAGGATCATGGCGGGGCGCGCGCGGTGCGCCGCTTCATCGAGAAGCCGGGCGCCGCGGCGGCGGTCGAGATGGTGGCGAGCGGGCACTACCTTTGGAACACCGGCATCACCTTCGCCCGGGCCGATCGCCTGCTGGCCGACATGGCGCGCCACCTGCCCGACACCCACCGGGCGCTGGTCGCGATCCAGCAGGCGCTGGCCGACGGGGCCGCGGCCGCGGCCGGGCGAGCCGCCGCCCTCTACCCCGGGCTGCCGTCGATCTCGATCGATCACGGCGTGCTCGAGCACGTGACCGACCTGGTCTGCGTGCCGGGCGACTTCGGCTGGAACGACGTCGGCTCGTGGTCGGCGCTGGCCGAGATCGTGCCGGCCGGCCCCGACGGAAACGTCTCGGTCGGGCATGCGATCGCGGTCGGCGGCGCGCGCAACAACATCACGGTGTCGGATCCCGGGCGGGTGATCGCGCTGGTCGGCGTCGAGGACCTGGTCGTCGTGCAGGCCGGGGACGCGATCCTGGTGATGCCGCGGGCCCGCGCGCAGGAGGTTCGCGATGCGGTCGCCGCGCTCGGCCGCGCCGGGCTCGATCGATTCCTGTGACCGACCGCTGGCAAACCGGGGCGGACCGGCGCAACTTGGGCGTCAAGGACGGGCGATGAATCCCTCGATCTTTCGCGAGTACGACATCCGCGGCGTGGCCGATCGCGACCTCGACAGCGAGTCGGTCCACGAGCTGGGCCGCGCGATCGGCGCCATGATCGCGCGCTCGACCGCCGCGACCGGCCCGGTCGAGAAGGGCCGCGCGCGGCCGGTGGTCGCGGTCGGCCGCGACGCGCGGCTCACCTCCGGGCGCCTGCGCGAGGCGCTGGTCGCCGGCATCACCGACGTCGGGGTCGACGTCATCGACGTCGGCGTGGTGGCGACCCCGGTCCTCTACTACGCCGCGTTCGCCTGGCCGGTCGACGGCGCCATCGTCATCACCGGCAGCCACAACCCGGCCGAGGACAACGGCTTCAAGATCCTTCGCCGGCGCGACTCGATCCACGGCGACGACATCCGCGACCTCCACGCCGCGATGGAGAGCGGCAGCGCGCGCGCCGCGGTGGTGGCGCCCGGGGCGCGCGGGCAGGTCGAGGAGCGCGACGTGCTCGAGCCGTACCTGCAGCACGCGCAGTCGCAGCTGCAGATGGGGCCGCGCCGCTTCCGCGTGGTGGTGGACGCCGGCAACGGCTCGGGCGGCCCGGCCGCGGTCGAGCTCTACCGGCGGCTCGGCTTCGACGTGGTCCCGCTCTACTGCGACATGGACGGCCGGTTCCCCAACCACCACCCCGACCCGACCGTGGAGGCCAACGTGGCCGACCTGCGCCAGCGGGTCCACGAGGAGCAGGCCGAGATCGGCATCGCGCTCGACGGTGACGCCGACCGGATCGGCGCGGTCGACGGCCAGCGCCGGATCCTGTGGGGCGACCAGCTCATGATCCTGTTCGGCCGCGACATCGCGCGCGAGCACCCGGGCGCGCGCTTCATCGCCGAGGTGAAGTGCTCGCAGGCGCTGTTCGACGAGATCAGGAAGGCGGGCGGCGACCCGATCATGTGGAAGGTCGGCCACTCGCTCATCAAGGCCAAGATCAAGGAGACCGGCGCGCTGCTCGGCGGCGAGATGAGCGGGCACATCTTCTTCGCCCACCGCTACCTCGGGTTCGACGACGCGATCTACGCCGGTGCGCGCCTGCTCGAGCTGCTCTCGCGCGGCGAGGCCACCCTGGCCGACCTCTACGACACGCTGCCGGTCATGGTGAACACCCCGGAGCTGCGGGTGCCGTGCTCCGACCAGGTGAAGTTCGACGTCGTGCGCCGCACCACCGAGCGGCTGCGCGGCCACCCCAGGGTCCAGAGCGTCATCGACGTCGACGGCGTGCGGGCCAACTTCGGCACCGGCTGGGGTCTGGTGCGCGCATCGAACACCCAGCCGGCCCTGGTCGTGCGCTGCGAGGCGGTGGACGCGGCGCACCTGGCCGAGATCCGCACCATCATCGACGGGGCCATCCTGGCCAGCAAAGAGGAGCTCGGCGCGTCATGAGCGGAACCACGGACCTCGCCATCGGGGTCGACATCGGCGGCACCAACATCCGCATGGCGCTGTTCCGCGGCCTGCGCGAGGCCGCCGACGCGGCCCGGTCGGGCGGCGGCGATGCCAGCGTGGCGCTGCGCGCGGTCGCCGAGCGGCGCGAGCCGGTCGGGCTCGATCGCGCGCCGGACGCGGTCATCGGCCGCCTGGCCGACATGATCGCCGGGCTCCTGATCGAGGGCGAGTGCAGCGACGAGCCGGTCCCGGTCGGCATCGGCTTCGCCGGCATGCTGCGCGGCGACCGCGGCTACGTGGTCGCGTCGCCCAACGTGGGCTGGGCCGAGGTCCCGTTCGGCGATCTCCTGCGCGCCCGCCTGGGCGAGCGCCACCGGGTCGAGATCGAGAACGACGCCAACGCGATCGCCTGGGGCGAGTTCCAGCTCGGCGCCGGCCGCGGCACCAAGGACATGGTCGCGGTCTACGTCGGCACCGGCATCGGCGGCGGCGCGGTGGTCAACCGGACGCTGGTGACCGGCAGCGGGGCCGCGCTCGAGATCGGCCACACCAAGGTCGTGTGGGACGAGAGCGCGCGGCGCTGCGCGTGCGGGCTGCGCGGCTGCATCGAGGCGTACGCCGGCGGCGAGCTGCTGTCGCGGCGCGCGCGGGCGGAGCTGGCCGGCGGCGCGCGCTCGGCCGCCGTCGAGCTGGCCGGCTCGATCGACGCGGTCAACCCCGGCCACCTCGACGCGGCGGCGGCCGAGGGCGACGACTACGCCCTCACCCTCTGGGCCGAGGTCGGCCCGCTGCTCGGCGTGGTCCTGGCCAACGCGGTCACCCTGTTCAACCCGCAGCGGCTGATCCTGGGCGGCGGGGTGCTGTCGCGGACCCCGGTCCTGCGCGAGCACGCGATCGCCGCGCTCCACATCGCGGTCAACCCGCCGGCGGCGGAGACGCTGGTGGTCGAGAACGCGATCCTCGGCGACGACGCCGGGCTGGTCGGCAGCGCGCTGCTGGCGACCGAGCCCTGACGCGCCGCGGCGCCGCCGGGGCCGCAGGTGACGCGGCCACGGTCTGAGGGCGCGTTGAGGGCGCGATGACACGAGCGCGGTGGATGCTGTGACGCGCCCTCCGGCCGGGCCTCGCGGGAGCCGCCGAGATCGCTCGGGAAATGGCGTCTTTGGGCCACTGGCCCGGGGGTTGCTGTTCTCGATGTCATGTCTCTTCATCCTGTCCTGGTTCCCGAGGTCCTGAGCCCGCGCCGGGATCGCTCGGCCCAGCAGCACCGCGCTCGCACCAGCGCGGCGATCGGGATCGCCATCGGCCTCACCGCGGCGGTGCTGGTCGGACGCTCGCCCACCGCCGACACGCCGGCGCCGCACGTGGCCGAGCCGGTCCGGGCGGGCTCGGGTGCGATCACGCCGCCGGTCGCGCCGGTCGCCGCCGCGATCGCGCCGCGCCACTACGGGCCCGAGGCGTTCGCCATCGACATGGCGCCGGTCATCGCCGACGGCGGCCTGCGCGTGGTCCTGCGCGGCAAGGTCGACAAGGGCTGGGTCGAGGGCAAGCCCTCGATGACCGACGACGAGGGCCTGACCGTGGTGACCCGCTCGCTCAGCGCGGCCGGCCGGGCCCAGGTCGCCCACGCGGTCGGCGCTCGCCTGCGCCTCCACGGCGCCGACGGCCACTCCTGCCTGGCCCGCATCAGCGGCGTGGTCGCCGTGGCCCGCCTCGACGCCGGCGGCAACCTCGACGAGGGCGGCGGCGCCCGCGCCGCGTGGGACGCGGCGTCCGGCACCCAGGTCATCGCTGGCGACCTCCAGCCGCTCGAGGGCAGCTGCGACGACGTCGCCTTTGCCCGCAGCGAGTCCCTGCCCGCTCCTCGCATCGCGGTGCCGGTGGCGGCCGCGCCGGAGGTCCAGCGCGCCGCGGCCGCCGCGCTCCGCGCTCGACCCGAGTACCGCGAGATGACCGACGGCACCGGCGCCGAGCACATCGAGGCGGCGACGATCTCGGCCGGCGGCGAGACGCTGGTCCTGACCACCTTCCTGGCCGAGGGCTGCAACGGCGAGGAGCCGGCGCTCATCGCGATCTGGAGCCGGGACGCCGGCGGCCAGCTCCACTTCCTCGGCGCCGAGGAGATGCTGACCGCGGTGACGCTGGCGACCGACGCCGACGGCGACGGACGGCTCGAGCTCGTGGCCCAGGAGAACCTGCTCGGCGTGGCGACGCTGCGCCGCTCGG
>DATHKR010000046.1:0-39888 GCA_035489015.1 Kofleriaceae bacterium
ACTCGTCGCGGGGGCAATCGCTTCGCCGGGCCGCTGGCCTGGCTTCGTCGGGCCGAAGCGGCGCTGACTCGTCGTCGCGGCAATCTCTTCGTCGCGCCGCCGCGCCTGGCTTCGTCGCGCTGCGCCTGACCCTCGTCGCGCCGCTGCGTTGGCCTCGTCGCGCGGCCGCGCTGGCTTCGTCGCACGGGCCTCGCCTCGCTTCGTCGCACGGGCCTCGCCTCGCTTCGTCGCACGCGCCGCGCCTCGCTTTGTCGCACGCGCCGCGCCTCGCTTCGTCCCACGCGCTGCGCATCGCTTCGTCGCGCCGCTGCTCGTCCGCTCGTCTCCGACGGCCTGCAGCGGCGCTCAGTGAGACATCACTCGCGCTTCTGTCCGGGGCTGCCTCGCTCCGCCTTCGGGGCGCCGTCGGTGGCGCCTTGTCGATCGCCGTCGCCCTCGTGCTCGGCCTCGTTTTTCGGCCCTGGGTTGGTCGGGGGCTTGGCAGCGGCCTGGTGTCGTTGACAGGGCCGGAGGGCCAGCGTACGGTCTTTCTCCCATGGAGTTACGCGCCTTTACTGTCCTGGACTCGCTCCAGCCGCAGGTCACGGGCTTTCTCCAGACGGTCTGTCAGGGGTTCATGCCGCTGGAGAAGCAGGCGGCCCTGTTCCTCGAGATCGCGCCCGGAATCGCGATCAACCAGCTGACCGACGTCGCGCTGAAGACGACCGACGTCCAGCCGGGGATGCAGATCGTCGAGCGCGCCTACGGCCTCCTCGAGGTTCACCACGACGACCAGGGTCAGGTCCGGGCGGCCGGCGCCGCCATCCTCGAGCGGATGGGCGCACGCAGCGCGGATCGCCTGGCTCCGCGGGTGGTGTCGTCGCAGATCATCACTGGCCTCGACGGCAAGCAGTCGCAGCTCATCAACCGCATGCGGCACGGCGACATGATCGTCGCCGGTCAGGCGCTGTACATCCTCGAGGTCCACCCGGCCGCGTACGCCGCCTTTGCCGCCAACGAGGCGGAGAAGGCCTCGCCGATCAACATCCTCGAGTTCGTCTCGTTCGGCGCCTTCGGCCGCATGTGGCTCGGCGGGGGTGAAGCCGAGATCCGCGAGGCCGCGACCGCGGCGGAGGCGGCCCTGGCCGGCCTGGATGGCCGCAAGAACGACGGAAGGTAGACTTCGGAATGAGCTCCGATCCGCTGAGCGCCCCGTTCGCCCAGGGCGGTGAGTACCAGGTCGACGCCGACATCGCGCGCCGCCTGCTCGCCCTCGCCCTCGAGCGCGGCGGCGACTACGCCGACCTCTACTTCGAGTACCGCATCTCCGGCGACTTCGTCCTCGAGGACGAGCAGGTCAAGGCGGTCGGGCGCGGCATCACCATGGGCCTCGGCGTGCGGGTGCTGAAGGGTGACGCCACCGGCTACGCGTACAGCGAGGACCTGTCGTTCGAGCGCATGGCCCACGCCGCGCGCATCGCCGGGCAGATCGCCGCCGGCGGCGGCACCGCCGAGCCGGTCGAGATCAAGCCGGTCGTCCTGCCGGACTTCTACCCGGTCGCCGACCCGTCGATGACGATGCCGCCGGAGGAAAAGCTGGCCCTCCTGCGCTCCGCCGACCGGGCCGCCCGCGCCTACGACTCGCGGATCACCAAGGTCGAGGCGTCGCTGGTCGAGCAGATCCGCGAGATCCTCGTGGTCACCTCCGACGGGACCTGGTCGCGCGATCGCCAGCCGCTCATCCGCTTCGGCGTGCGCGCCGTCGCCGAGACCGAGGGGAAGCGCCAGAGCGGGAGCTCCGGCGGCGGCGGTCGGCGCGGGCTCGACTACTTCACCGGCGACGGCAAGGACGCCGCCTGGCACGGGCGCGAGGCGGCGCGCATCGCGCTCGCCATGCTCGACGCCCGCGACGCGCCGGCCGGCGAGATGGAGGTCGTGCTCGGCCCGGCCGATTCCGGCATCCTGCTGCACGAGGCGGTCGGCCACGGGCTCGAGGCCGACTTCGCCCGCAAGGGCACCTCGAACTACTCCGGTCAGCTGGGCCAGAAGGTCGCCTCCGACCTTTGCACGGTGGTCGACGACGGCACCATCCAGAGCTCGCGCGGATCGATCAACGCCGACGACGAGGGCAACCCGGGCCAGTCGAACGTGCTCATCGAGAACGGCACGCTGGTCGGCTACATGCACGACCGGCTGTCGGCCCGCCACTTCCACGTGAACGCGTCGGGCAACGGCCGCCGGCAGTCGTTCCGGCACATGCCGATGCCGCGGATGACCAACACCAGCCTGCGGCCCGGCCCGCACTCGCCGGAGGAGATCCTGGCGTCGATCAAGCGCGGCGTGTACGCGGTGCGCTTCTCCGGCGGCCAGGTCAACATCTCGAACGGCGACTTCGTCTTCTCCCTGACCGAGAGCTACCTCATCGAGGACGGGAAGATCACCGCGCCGCTGAAGGGCGTGAACCTGATCGGCAACGGGCCCGAGGTGCTGACCCGGGTGACCATGCTGGGCAGCGACTACGAGCTGTCCGACGGGATCTGGACCTGCGGCAAGGAGGGCCAGTCGGTGCCGGTCGGGGTCGGGACGCCGACGGTGAAGATCGACCGCATCACGGTCGGGGGGACCAGGACGTGACCAAGCGCGACGTGGTGGGCGAGCTGCGCGATCTGGCGCAGCAGGTGGTGCAGCTGGCGCGGAAGGCGGGGGCCGACGACGCCGAGGTGCAGGTGTCGGACGGCAGCGAGCTCACCGCCAAGGTCCGCCTGGGCGAGCCGGAGCTGGTCCAGGAGGCGGGCAGCCGCGGGCTCGGCCTGCGCGTGTTCCGCGATCTCCGGCAGGCGATCACCTTCACCTCGGATCTGCGGCCGCATGCGCTCGAGCGGTTCGCCACCGACGCGGTGGCGCTGGCCCGGCTGTCGGAGCCGGACGAGCTGCACCGCCTGCCGGACCCGGAGCACCTGGCCCGCGAGATCCCCGACCTCGACCTCTACGACGAGTCGAGCGAGGGGCTGGACGCGGCCGAGGCGCTGTCGCGGGCCCTGCGCGGCGAGAAGGCCGCGCTGGCGCACGACTCGCGGGTCACCAACTCGGAGGGGGCGACCTACTCGCGCGTGCTCGGCGCGATGGCGTTCGCCACCTCGGGCGGGTTCGCGGGCGGTTACCTGGGCAGCTACTCGTCCTTGACCGTCGAGCCGGTGTGCGACGACGAGGGCGGCAAGAAGCGCAACGGCTACTGGTGGACCGCGGCGCGCTTCGCCTCGGCGCTGGAGGAGCCGGAGGAGGTCGGGCGCGAGGCCACCCGCCGCACCGTCGCCCAGCTCGGCTCGCGCAAGGTCGACACCAGCGAGGTGCCGGTCGTGTTCGATCCGGAGGCCGGCCGCGCGATCGTCGGCATGGTCTTCTCGGTCGCCAACGGCTCGGCCTTCTACCGCAAGAGCTCGTACCTGATCGGCCGCGAGGGCCAGCCTGCCGCCTCGGAGCTGGTCACCATCCACGACAGCCCGCACATCCCGCGCGCGCCCGGCTCGCGTCCGTTCGACGGCGACGGCCTGCCGACCCGGGTCAACGTGGTCCTGGACCGCGGCGTCCTCCGCACCGTTCTGTGCGACGTGTACAGCGCGCGCAAGCTGGGCCGCGAGTCGACCGGATCGGCCGGGCGCGGCACCGGGTCGAGCCCGGGCCCGACCACGTCCAACCTCATCATGCAGCCGGGCGTCACGACGCGAGAGCAGCTGCTGGCCAGCACCGAGCGCGGCCTCTACGTCACCAGCATGATGGGGTTCGGCTTCAACCCGGTCACCGGCGACTTCTCGCGCGGCGCATCCGGCTTCTGGATCGAGAACGGCGAGCTGACCTTCCCGGTCAGCGAGGTCACCATCTCGGCCAACTTCGACGACCTCCTGAAGCGCATCGATCTGGTCGCCGACGATCTGGTGCTGCGCTCGTCGACCGCGTGCCCGACCTTCCGGGTGTCGCACATGACCCTGGCCGGCCGGGGATGAACGGCGACGAGCTGGTCGAGCGGGCGCGCGCGCGGGCGATCGCGGCGCACGGCGATCAGCGCTACGGCGACCAGCCGTACCGGGTCCACCTCGAGCACGTGGAAGAGGTGGTGCGGCGCTTTCCGCACACGCCGGTGATGCGCGCGGCCGCCTGGCTCCACGACGCGGTCGAGGACACCCCGCTGACCATCGAGGAGGTGGCGGCCGAGCTCGGCGACGAGGTCGCCGCGATCGTCGCGGCGGTGACCGATCAGCCGGGCGCGAACCGCAAGGAGCGCAAGGCGCGCACGCTGGCGGTCCTCCGCGCGGCCAGCCCGGAGGCGCGCGCGGTGAAGCTGGCCGACCGGATCGCCAACCTGGAGGCGTCGCGCCGAAACGGTCGCGACGACCTCTTCGCGATGTACGTGCGCGAGCACGTCGAGCTCCGCCGCCAGCTCCACGTCGCCGGCGAGCACGACGCGCAGTGGACGCTGCTCGAGTCGCTGGTCGGCTGAGCGGCGGGCGCGGCCGGATCAGCCGAACCGCGCAGGGGAGAACGCGGCGCCGAGCTCGGCGCCCGGCATCTGGCCGCGGACCAGGAGCTCGGCGGCGATGCGGCCGACCGCCGGGCTGGTCTCGATGCCCCAGCCGCCCTGACCGGCCAGCCAGAAGAAGCCGGGGCGGCGCGGATCGTCGCCGATCACCAGCCGGCGGTCGGGCGCGAAGGTACGCAGCCCGGCGCGCGCTCCGCGGATCGCGGTGGGCCGGAGCGGCGCGGCCAGGCGGCCGAGGCGCTCGAGGGCGAGCTCGATGAGCGCCGGCTCCGGTCGGGCGTCGCACGGCGCGACCGGATCTTCGTCCATCGGTGAGCAGAGCAGCCCGCGCCCCTCGGGCGCGATGTAGACCCCGCGCGCGTCGTGGGCCAGGAGCGGCCAGCCGCTCGCGTCCACCCCGGGCGGCGCGTCGAACGAGATCACGGTGCGGCGGAGCGGCACGAGGTCGATCGGGCTGGCCCCGGCCAGCGCGCCCAGCTCGCCGGCCCACGCCCCGGCCGCGCACACCACCACGTTGCAGCCGACCGGGCCGCGGGTGGTCGCCACGCCGCAGACCCGACCGGCGCTGGTCTCGACCCCGAGCACCGCGGTGTCGAGCCACAGCTCGGCGCCGCCCCGCCGGGCCGAGTCGAGGTAGGCCGCGACCAGCCGCCCGGCCGCCAGCCGCCCGCTGTCCGGCAGCCAGCACCCGCCGGCGAAGCTCGGCTCGGTCAGGTAGGGCAGGCGGCGGCGCACCTCGTCCGGCTCGAGCAGCTCGGCGGTGATGCCCTGCTGGTGGAGCCCGGGCAGGGCGGCGACCAGCTCGGCCCGCTCCTCGTCGTCGACCAGGTTCATCACGCCGGTGGCGCGCCACAGCGGCGCGTCGGTGAACCGGTCGGGCGGGTGGCGGAGGAAGCGCACTCCCTCGGCCACCAGGGGTTGCCACAGCGGATCGAGCTCCACCTCGATCAGCGCCTCGGCGCTGCGGCCGGACGCGTGGCGGGCCGGCGCGGCCTCGCGCTCGACGATCAGCACGTCGCGCACGCCGGCGCCGACCAGGAAGTGAGCCAGCGACGCGCCGGCCACGCCGGCGCCGACGATGACGACCTCCCGCTGGTCCATCGCAGCAGCCTACCCGATCGCGGTCGGGCGATTCGCGCGGGTCAGCAGCTGGAGCTGCAGCCGGACCCGGTCGAGCGGCAGTCGCGGGCCTGGTCGCAGCCGGCCGGGCACACCGCCTCGGGCTGGCAGCTCTGCGACCCGCCGCAGTCGAGGTCGCAGAAGCACGAGTCCTGGCAGTCGATGCCGCCCTGGCAGCTGCTGTCCTCCGAGCAGCGGATCTCGCACGACCCGGCGCCGCAGTCGAGCTGGCCGCCGCACGAGCCCTCCCCGGTGCACTCGATCTGGCACGAGCTGGCCTGGCTGCAGTCGACCCCGCCGGCGCATGAGTCGTCGTCCGAGCACTCGACGCGGCACGGGATCCCCGGCGGGCACACGATGCGGTCCGGGCAGGCGCCGCCTCCGCCGCTGTCGCCGCCCTGGTCTCCGCCACCGCCACCGCCGCCGCTGCCGTCGCATTTCACCAGGCAGGTCCCGTCGCTCTCGCACTCTCCCGGACAGGAGGCGTCGCAGCCGCCGACCACGGCGCCATCGGGCCGGGGCGCGGCGTCGAAGCGGCCGCCGCCGCCACCAGCCGCGTCGATATCGCCGCCGCCACCGCCGCTGGCGTCGACCGGGGCGACGTTTCCGGCGTCGCCGCGGCCGCCGATGCCGCCACCACCGCCGCCGCCGCCCGGAGCCGAGCCGTCGAACGTACAGCCGGCACCGGCAACCGCCAGCCAGGACGCGGCGCTGATGGCGACGAGGACGACACCGCGGGGCAGGAGGCGTCGGCGCATGGAGGGAACCTCTGCAACGGACGTGCCCGGGCCGGGCGCCGTATCTGGCGGAAGATGGGCGGCCCCACTGTGTACGTTTCGTACATAGTGGTCTTTACGTGCAGCGCGCGCGGCCGAAGATGAGGGCCAGGTGCGCCGCATGGTGGGCCTGGAGCATCAAGGCGGGCGATCCGAGGCCGGGACGTACCGCTCGGACGAGAGCGGCTGACCGTCGCTCGAATCGCCGCCGACCAGCAGCACCGTGCCGTCGCACAGCTCGGTGGCGGTGTGGCGCGCGCGGCCTCTGGAGAGCTCACGTGTGGGGACCAGCGCCTCCACCTGGGGATCGAAGAGCCACGCCCGGTCGCTGGGCACGTCATCGCCGTCGAAGCCGCCGGCGATCAGCACGCGGCCGCCGGCCACCAGCGTCGCGGTGTGGTCGTAGATCCCGCCCGGGATCCCCGGATCGATCGAGCGCACCTGGCCGATGATCGGATCGAAGACCTCCACCGCCGAGACCGCCTCGAAGCAGGTCTCCGGATCCACCGTCGAATCGCCGTCGCAGGGGGCGGCGCGCGGCGACTTGCCGCCGACCACGAGGATGCGTCCGTCACCGAGGGCGGTCGCGGTGTGGCCGAAGCGCGGCACGCCGAGCGTGGCGGTCAGGGTGCGGATGGTCTGGTCCTGCGGCCGGTAGAGCTCGATCGAGCCGGTCGCGCTCTCGCCGGTGTCCACGTCGGAGGTGATCCCGCCGATGAGGTAGACCACGTCACCGAGCCCGATGCTGGCGGTGTGGCCGGTGCGCGGCTGGGCCATCAAGCCCGACGCGCGGAACTCATCGTCGCCGTCGTTGAGGAGGGCGAGGCCGTCGGTGACCGCGCCGTCCGCGGTGCGCCCACCGGCCAGGAGCACGCTGCGGTCGGGCAGGGCGACCAGGGTGAGGCCGGTGCGCGCTGCCTCGGGGCTGTCCGGCTCGAGCCGCTCGATGAAGCGGTCGTCGGGCGAGGCCGGGTTGATCACCTCGACCGCGGCGAGCGGCGCGCCGCCGTCCGGCTCGATCCCGCCGGCCACGACCGCGGTCCCGTTGGCGCGCACCGCGATCGCGCCGCCCACCCGCCCCTCCGCCTCGCCGACCGCCCTGAACTCGCCGACCCGCGGATCGAACAGCTCGACCACGCGGTCGGCCGAGCCACCGGTCACGAACGCGCGGCCCTGATCGTCGGAGAACATGACGGCGGATTCGCGGGCCGGCTGCAGCGGCGGCTGGCCGGTGCGGAAGCGGCCGATCCGCGAGAAGTAGAGCCGCGCGCTGATCGTCTCGTCATCCGGGTTGACCACCAGGCGGCAGGTGCGGCCGTAGGCGACCGGCAAGCTGCGCGAGATCCCGCTCAGATCGAAGAGGATCTGGCTGCCGGTCGGCACCGACGGAAGCCGCAGATCGACCGGCAGGCCCCGTTCGACCTGGTAGAGCTGGGTGGCGACGAACTGACCGCCGTCCGACACGCGGAAGTCGAGCGAGTCGAGGTCGGCCAGCAGCGCGCCGCCGCGGTCGTCGACCGGGACGTCGAGCTCGATGGCCACGCGCGCGGCCGCGCCGTCGTCGCCGCACGCGGACAGGAGCCCGGCCAGGAGGAGGACGCCGAGGACGACGACCAGACAGCCGAGGAAGCCGGCGCGACCGACGGTGACGGGCTCGCGCGTCATGGGTCGAGCGCGCCCGTCGGCAGGGTGGCCTCGACCGACGATGGCCCGCCCGAGTCGAGCAGGAACGGCGACACCGCGACCAGCGCGCCGGCCGCGCCGATCGCCAGCCACAGCCACCGGTTCTTGTACCAGCGCGGCGGCGGCGCCGACGGCCCCGACCCGGCGAGATCGGCGCGGCTGGCGCCCGCGTCGTCGAGCTCGCCGAGCGCGCGATCGACCGCCTGGCGAAGATCGCGCGCGTCGGCCGCCGGCGAAGGGCCGAGCCTGACCGCGCCGCGCAGCGCGGCGCCGCCGCGCTCGAGCGAGCGCAGCTCGACCACCGGCACCCCGTCCTGTCGCGACAGCGCGACCACCAGCGCGGCGGCCGCGCCCAGGCGAAGCGCGCGCCGGCGCAGATCGGCCTCGGACGGCGCCCGCGCGGCGTCGTCGGGGACCACCAGCGTGACCGCACCGGCCAGGGTGATCGCCCGCGCGAAGGCGGGGGCGGCCGGGCGCTCGACCGCGATGTAGTGCTCACCCGGCTGCAGGATCTCTCGCGCTCGATCCCGCCCGATCGGTCGGCCGTCGAGGTGAATGCGCGAACCGACCGGTGCCTCGATCGCGAGGGTGATCGGGGCGCGCGCCGAGACCTCCTTGACCGCGCGGGTGAACGACTTGACCGCGGTCGGGCGGAACCGGGCCGGATCGAGGATGCGGGCCGGATCGATCGTCGCCGCCCGCACGAAGTCGTTCCACGCGCCCGCCTCATCGCCGGCCTCGATCTTGGAGAGCGCGCGATAGAGGTAGAGATCGACCAGCGCGTCGCGGCCGAGCCCCGCCGCGCCGTGCTCGGCGACGGCCGCGGCGGCGACGTCGAGCTCGCCGATCGCCTCGCCGAAGCGCATGCCGTCGTAGGCGGCGACCGCGCGGGCCACCCGCGCCGCGGTGTCGGGCGGGGCCGCCGGCCGCGGCGACAGATCGAGGACCCGCGCGCCGTGCGGTGCCGCGGCGGCGTCGATCGCGGCGAGCAGCGCCGGGCGCGCGTCGGCGTCGGCCTGGCCAGGCGAGGACCAGAAGAAGACGATCGGCGCCGGTCCCGATCGCCGCGCCGCGCGCGCAGCGGGACGCGATCCCGGCGGCGTCGTCGAGGCGGGGGAGGTCGGCGCCGTGGGCGCCGCTGCCGTCGCTGCCGTCGACGCCGCGGGCGCCACCGGCGTCGACGCGGAGGGCGCCGCGTTCGCCGTCGCGACCGAGCCGTCGGGCGCGCGCGCCGCGAGCGCCGTGCTTGCAGCGAGGGCGAGGGCGAGGGCGCGCACCGGCGCTCGCATTGAGCCGGAGGTGGTCACGTCTCCTACCGGGCGATTCTATATCTTCGTCCTATACTGGGGACCGTGCCAAGGGCGGCAGGCCGCTACGAGCTCGTCAGGCCGATCGGGCGCGGCGGCATGGCCGACGTGTTCCTGGCCCGGCGGCGCGGCGCGGCCGGCATCGCGAAGCGGCTGGTGGTGAAGCGAATGCGGTCCGACCTCAACTCGGACCCTCGCCTGGCCGAGCTGTTCCTGCGCGAGGCGCGGGTCGCCACCCAGCTGTCCCACAAGAACATCGTCACGGTGTTCGACGTGGGCCGCGATCCCGACGGCCTGTTCCTGGCCATGGAGTACGTCGACGGCCCGGACCTGGCCGCTGCGATCCACGGCGCGCGCGAGCGCGGCGTGGCGCTCGATCCGCTGCTGGCCGCGCACATCGCGTCGGAGGTGGCCGCCGGGCTCGATCACGCCCACCGGCTTCGCGACGAGCGCGGCGCGCTGCTCGGCGTGGTCCACCGCGACGTCACCCCTCGCAACATCCTCCTGTCGCTCGACGGCGAGGTGAAGGTGACCGACTTCGGCGTGGCGGTGCTGCACGGCGACGCCGCGGTCGAGCGGCGCGGCACGGTCCCGTACATGTCGCCGGAGCAGGCCCGCGGCGAGCCGGTCGACGCGCGCGCGGATCTGTTCTCGCTCGGCCTGGTCCTCCACGAGCTCCTGAGCGGGAGCCGCGCCTACCCCGGCCCGGAACGGGACGACATGCTGGCCCAGGCCAGGGCCGGCCAGGTGCCCGCGCTCGACGGCGACGTCCCCGCCGAGCTCGCCCGCATGGTGGCGCGCGCGACCGCGGTCGATCCCGACGCGCGCTTCGCCGGCGTCCGCGAGCTGCAGCGCGAGCTGGCCGGCTGGGCGGTCGGCGAGCGCGGCCGGCGCGGC
Organism: Kofleriaceae bacterium; assembly: GCA_035489015.1. Lineage (GTDB taxonomy): Bacteria > Myxococcota_A > Polyangia > Haliangiales > Haliangiaceae > DATFRY01. The sequence goes on from DATHKR010000046.1 coordinate 10,296, forward strand.
CAGACCGATCCGCTCGAGCACGCCCTGGCCAGCTTTCTGGCCCGGGCGGTCCCCGGCTGGGCCGATCGCTCCGACCAGGCCACCGACGGGCGCAGCGCCGGGGTGGCCGGCACCGCCACGCTCCAGTCGGTGGCCGAGACGGTCGGAGACGAGCGCTCGCCCGCGCCGCCCGAGCCGCCCGAGCCGGTCGAGGAGACCGAGTCGATCGCGCGGCGAAGGCGCCCGGCCCTGCTGCTGGCCGGCGCCGCGCTGGCCGCGATCGCCGCGGCGGCGCTGTTCGCGACCACGCGCGGCGACGCCGAGCCGGCCACGCCCACGACCACGCCCCCGCCGGGCCCGCCGTCGTCCCTCTCACCCGCCGTGGTCGATCCACCGCCGGCGGACCAGACGCCCGCCGCGCGGCTCGACCCCTCCGTCGAGCCGGCACCATCGATAGCGGCGGCACCGGCGCCGACACCGTCGCCATCGCTGGCGCCACCGTCGCTCGCGCCAGCGCGCTCGCCCGACCGCGCCCGGGTCCCGACCGCGGCCAGCCCGCATGCATCGACCGCGCGCCGGACCCCGCGCGACCTCACCGCCCCGCGCGCCCCGGTCACCGGCCCCGCCCCCGCGGTCGCCGGCACCGGTACCCTCGACTTCAACGCGGTCCCCTGGGCCTATGTCTCGATCGACGGACGCCCCGAGGAAGAGACTCCGATCCGCGCCCGCACCCTGACCGTCGGGCGCCACCGGGTGCGGGTCCGCAACCCGGTGCTCGAGCGACAGCGCGAGGTCGAGATCGAGATCGCGCCCGGCGAGACCACGCGCTACGTGGTCGACCTCCGCCAGTAGCGCGGGCTACACTCGTCCGCCGCGAAGGGAGCCCAGACCACCGTGCGCGAACAGCCCCGCGACCAGGCCGACACCGCCTCCGCGCTGACCGGCATGGAGGCGCTCCCCGGGCAGTCCCTGTTCCTGGTCGTTTACGGCGGCGATCGCTCTCGCGTGCTCGACCTGCCGGTCGGCTCCGACGTCACCGTCGGCCGCTCGCGCGGCGCCACCCTCTCGTTCCCCGAGGACGAGCGCCTCTCGCGGGTCCACGTCCTGCTCCGCCGCGATGGGGACGAGGTGGTGGTCGAGGACCAGAGCTCGCGCAACGGCACCCGCATCAACGGTCTCGCGGTGACCGGCAGCGGGCGCGCCTCTCCCGGCGACGCGGTCGAGGCCGGCGCGCTCACCCTCCTCATCGCGCGCCGCGCGCCGCGCCGCACCGCGGTGGTCGAGCCGGAGACCGCGCTCGACGAGTGCCTGCAGGCGGAGGTCTTCCGCGCGACGCGGTACAGCCGGCCGCTGTCCCTCCTGATGCTGCGGCTCGACGGGCCGCCCGAGGCGATCGACGAGGCGCTCGACCGCATCGCGTCCGACATCCGCCCGATGGATCTGCTCGCCTCGTACAGCGAGCACGAGGTGGCGCTGGTCCTGCCCGAGACCGGCGGGCCGGGCGCGCGCGCCATCGCCGAGCGCGCGCTCGAGGTGGCCCGCTCCACCCCCGGGGTGAGCGCGCAGGCCGGCCTCGCCTCGCTGCTGGAGAGCGGGCGCAGCCCCGGCGCGCTGGTCGACGCCGCTCGCACCGCGCTTCGCCTCGCCCGCCGGGGCGATCCGATCGGCGGCTTCGCCATCGCGCCTCGCCTGGCCCGCCCGCTCGACGCGGTCGCGCCCGAGGATCCGTCCGAGCCCCACCTGAGCGGCGATCCGCGCTCCCAGCAGACCTTCCAGCTCGCCCGCAAGGTGGCCGCCACGCCGATCACCGTGCTCCTGCTCGGCGAGACCGGCTCCGGCAAGGAGGTGGTGGCGGCGCTCATCCACCGCTCGAGCCCGCGGGCCAGCCGCCCGTTCGTGCGCCTCGACTGCGCGTCGCTGCCGGCCACCCTGCTCGAGAGCGAGCTGTTCGGCCACGAGCGCGGCGCCTTCACCGGCGCCGACCGGCGCAAGATAGGCTACTTCGAGGCGGCGGAGGGCGGGACGATCCTGCTCGACGAGATCGGCGAGCTCCCCTCCGGGCTGCAGGCCAAGCTCCTGACCGCGCTCGAGCGCCGCGTGGTCTGCCGGCTCGGCTCGACCGACGAGATCGCAATCGACGTCCGCGTCATCGCGGCGACCAACCGCGATCTCGAGGAAGAGGTGAAGCAGGGCCGGTTCCGCGAGGACCTGTACTACCGGCTGGCCGTGTTCACCATCTTCGTCCCGCCACTCCGCGACCGGCCCGGCGACATCGCGCCGCTCGCCGCGCGCTTCGCCCGCCAGTTCGCCACCGAGCTGGGCCAGCCGGTCCCTGCCATCAACGACGAGGCCCACGCCGCGCTCGCGAGCTACGCCTGGCCGGGCAACGTGCGCGAGCTGCGCAACGCGGTCGAGCGCGCGGTGGTGCTGACCCCGGAGGGCACGATCGGGATCGACGCCCTGCCGGAGCCGGTCCGGGCGCGGGCCGCCCGGGCGGGCGGTGACCCGGGCGCCCCGGTCCGGGTCGACCTCGACGGCCACGTGCCGGCCCAGCTCCAGCAGATCGAGCGCGCCGCCGTGGTCGCTGCGCTGGAGGCGTGCGGCGGCAACCAGACCCAGGCCGCCCGGCGGCTCGGCATGTCGCGCCGCTCGCTCATCTACAAGATGGAGCGATTCGGACTGAAGTCGCCGCCCAGGGGACGCTGACTGTCCGCGTTTCTCCTCGAGGTGTTCCAGCCTTGCACATCTGCACACTCCAGCTGTCGAGAAGTCCCCGCGCGGACGCGAGGGCCGGGACGGCAGCGAGTGGTCCCGGGCTTGCACCTTCACGGACCTGGATGCGCCGCGCCATCACCGTCGGGATCGTGAGCGCGGCGCTGGCCGCGCCGCCGACGCTGATCGGCTGCGGCGATGGGGGCGGTCCCGCGACGGAGACCGACGGCGGGCCGCCCGGAACCGACGGGGGCGGCATGGACGACGATGGCGGGCCGGTCGATCCGGGCATGACCGTCCACTTCCTCTACCTCGACGCCGACGGCGACCCGGTCCCGGCCGACCAGCCCATCGAGCTGGGCGGCTTCAGCATCCAGTCGCTGACCATGGAGCTCCACGACGCCCAGCTGACCGGCGACTCGGTGCTCGGCGGCGATCTGGTCACTCGCACCAGCGTGCTCGAGCTGCCGTGGACCGAGGCCCCGAGCATCGGCTTTCCGACCGCGCCGCCCGGCCTCTACTCGCGGCTCGACTACCGGGTCGAGCGGACCTACTCGGACGAGGATCCTCCCGAGGGGTTCGAGGGCGAGCGCCTCTCCATCCGCGTGCTCGGCGAGGCGTACGTCGACCAGGGTGCGGTGCCCTTCGAGTACGTGGAGGACCACAAGATCGACATCCACCTCCGCTTCGAGGAGGAGGTCCAGCTGGACGCGCCCGGCGCGGTCGCCATCGAGCTCGACCTGGCCGGCTGGTTCTCGATGGTCGACTGGCAATGGCTGGCCGACGATCAGGACGGCAACGAGGGGCCGGGCGGCGATGGCGACAGCGGCCCCGGCGGCGGTGACGACGATGACAGCGGCCCCGGCGGCGGCGGCGACAGCAGCGGCCCGGGCGGCCCCGACGACGGCGGCCCCGACGACGGCGTGATCGGCATTGGTCGGGGCGGCGACCAGCGGGTCGCCGACGAGCTGCGACACCGCCTCGAGAGCTCCTTCCGGGTCGGGCCGGATCCCGGCCTGGACTGAGCGACCAGCCGGCGGACCCACCCGACCGCGCCCGGCGGGCCCGCATTGTGGCGGGCACGCGGTGTCGTACAATCCGGCTCATGTCCCCCGCCGTCACCGGGCCGTTCTCGCCGGGCCTGGATCCGACCGTCGCGGCGACCCTCTCCCAGCTGGCGCAGGCACCGGCCCGGGCCGAGCGGCGCATGTGCCCGGCTCATCGCGACCGCGAGGAGCGCGGCCCCCGCTCGTCGGTGCCGCTGCCCAGCGACGTGGTCGAAGGGGCCAGCCAGCGTCTCTCCTACGCCATGCTGGTGGTCGCGGCGGTGGACCTGGTCTACGTGCTGCTCTACCTCACCGTCTGGTCCGAGTACGCCGACGGGGTCGGCGGGATCGTGGGCGGCGGCTCGCTGATCCTGTCGCTGGGGGCGGCCTGGGGCCTGCGCCGCTGCCCGCACAGCCAGCGCGAGATCCTCATCGCCGGCGCGCTCTACGAGCTCTGCCTCACCTTCGGCTACTCGCTGGTCGAGTTCTGGCACCTGCCCCAGTTCACCAACGTCAGCAACCTCATCAGCTGGACGTGCGTGCTCATCGTGATCTTCCCGGTCCTGGTCCCCGGACCGACCCGGCAGATCGCCATCGCCTCGTTCTCGGCCGCGGCGGCCAACACGCTCGCGTTCATGGTCGCGTTCCCGCTGCGCGGCGAGCCGATCCCGCCGTTCGACACCACCGCGTCGCTGCTCATCCCGGCCTACCTCGCCGCGGCGCTGTCGCTCCTGCCCGCGCGCGTCTTCCACCGCCTGGGCCAGAAGGTCAGCCAGGCCCGCCAGCTCGGCAGCTATCAGCTGGTCGAGCGGCTCGGCGCCGGCGGCATGGGCGAGGTGTGGCGGGCCGAGCACGAGCTCCTCGCCCGCCCGGCCGCGGTCAAGCTGATCCGGACCGACTCGATGGACGTCGGCGACGCCGGCGCGCGCGCGCGGCTGATCGAGCGGTTCGAGCGCGAGGCCCAGGCCACCGCCGCCCTCGAGTCGCCGCACACCGTCGAGCTGTACGACTTCGGCGTCTCCGACGAGGGCGTCCTCTACTACGTCATGGAGCTCCTGCGCGGCATCGATCTCGAGAGCCTGGTCCACCGGTTCGGGCCGCAGCCGCCCGAGCGCGTGGCCCACATCCTCATCCAGGCCTGTCAGTCGCTCGAGGACGCCCACCAGCGCGGCCTGGTCCACCGCGACGTCAAGCCGGCCAACCTGTTCCTGACCAGCCGGGCCCAGGAGGTCGACTTCGTGAAGGTGCTCGACTTCGGGCTGGTCAAGGTGACCGCCCCCGGCGACAGCGACGTCAAGCTGTCCCGCGTCGGCGAGATCCACGGCACCCCGGCCTACATGGCGCCCGAGGAGGCCACCGGAGACGGCGAGGCCGAGCCGCGCAGCGACCTCTACTCGCTCGGCTGCGTCGGCTACTGGCTGCTCACCGGCAAGCTGGTGTTCGACGAGCCGAGCTCGATGAAGATGACCATCGCGCACGCCACTCGCGACGCGATCGCGCCGTCGCGGGTCGCGGACCAGGAGATCCCGCCGGCGCTCGATCAGCTCATCCTCCGCTGCCTGGCCAAGGCGCCGGGCGAGCGCCCGGCCTCGGCCGCCGCGATGATGGCCGAGCTCGGCGCGACCGGGCTGGCCGCTGGCTGGAGCCCCGAGCAGGCCCGCCGCTGGTGGCGAGAGAACCTGGCCGATCACCTCCAGCTCAGGCGCGCGCGCACGGTGGTGCCGAGGGCGCAGAGCCTGTCGGCGCGGATCGCGGCCCGCTGACCGCCCGATCTGTTCACATTTCGAACGATCGCGGCCGCTGACCGCGATTGCGACAAGGCGCCCCGGGCTAACGCGGCAATAACCGTGTTCGCCGACTGGCACCCGGCTTGCTCGATTCGGGTCCTGGTGCGCGACGGCGAGGTGCTGCTGAACTACATGGGCGGGGCATGGATCCCGGCCGCCTCCGCGCGCTCCGTCGAGGTCGAGAACCCGGCCACCGGTGACGTCCTGTGCCGGGTTCCCTTGTCGGGGCAGGAGGACGTCGACCGCGCGGTGACCGTCGCCGCGCAGGCCTGGGCCACCTGGCGGCGAGTCCCGCCGGTGCTTCGCGCCCGCGCCCTGTTCCGCTTCAAGAACCTGCTCGAGCGCAACTTCGAGGAGCTGGCCCGCACCATCACCCTCGAGCACGGCAAGACGCTCGACGAGGCGCGCGCCAGCGTGCGGCGCGGGATCGAGAACGTCGAGCACGCCTGTGCGGTGCCGACCCTCATGATGGGCGAAACGCTCGAGGACGTCGCCGCCGGCATCGACTGCGAGACGTTCCGCCAGCCGATCGGCGTGTTCGCCGCCATCACGCCCTTCAACTTCCCGGCCATGGTGCCGCTCTGGTTCTGGCCGTACGCGGTCGCGACCGGCAACACCTTCATCGTGAAGCCGTCCGAGCTGGTCCCGCTGTCGCAGCAGCTCCTGTTCGAGATGGCGCACGAGGCCGGCTTTCCGGCCGGGGTGGTCAACCTGGTCCACGGCGACGCCGAGGCGGCCCAGGCGCTGATCGAGCACCCGGGCGTGGCCGGGGTGTCGTTCGTCGGATCGAGCCCGGTCGCGCGCGAGGTCTACCGGGCGGCGGCCGCGCAGGGCAAGCGGGTCCAGGCGTTCGGCGGGGCCAGGAACCACGTGGTGGTGATGCCGGACGCCGACCTCGGCCGCACCGTCGAGACCGCGGTGGAGAGCTGCTTCGGCTGCGCCGGTCAGCGCTGCCTGGCCGGCAGCGTCATCGTGGCGGTCGGCGACGTGTACGACGATCTGGCCGGCCGTCTGGTCGACGCGGCGCGCCGCATCAGCGTCGGCAGCGGCCTCGAGCCGGGCGTCACCATGGGGCCGCTCGCGTCCGGTCGCCACCTCGATCGGGTCTGCTCGCTCATCCAGCAGGGCGTCGACGACGGCGCCGAGCTCCTGCTCGACGGGCGCGGCGCCGCGGTCAAGGGCCTCCCGCGCGGGCACTGGCTGGGCCCGACCATCCTGGCCGACGACGGCTCGTCGATCGCGCTCGCCCGCGAGGAGGTGTTCGGCCCGGTGATGGTGCTGCGCCGCGCCGACGACCTCGACGACGCCTGCGCGATGGTGCGCGAGAGCCCCTACGCCAACGCCACGTCCGTCTTCACCCAGAACGGCAGAATCGCGCGCGAATTCCGCCACGAGGTCGGCGTCAGCATGATCGGGGTGAACGTGGGGGTCGCCGCGCCGATGGCGTTCTTCCCATTTGGCGGCGCCAAAGGTAGTTTCTACGGCGATCTGAAGGCGCACGGGAAGGACGCGATCCGGTTCTTCACCGACGCCCGGGTCGTCATGTCGCGCTGGTTCTAGCGCCGTATCCAGCCGTTTAGCGAAGGAGACCGAGGTCAACATGGCACGCAACGTCGTCGGCGGGCTCATCCAGATGTCCAACCCGCTCAATGATCCCGACGCGCCGGTCTCGAAGGTGGCCGACGCGATGCTCGAGAAGCACCTGCCCATGATCGAGGAGGCCGGCAAGAAGGGCGTCCAGATCCTCTGCCTGCAGGAGGTCTTCAACGGCCCGTACTTCTGCCCCAGCCAGGACGCGCGCTGGTGCGACATCGCCGAGACCATCCCGGGCCCGACGGTGGAGCGCATGCAGAAGATCGCCGCCCGCCACAAGATGGCGATGATCGTGCCGATCTACGAGCGCGAGATGGCCGGCGTCTACTACAACACTGCCGCCGTCATCGACGCCGACGGTACCTACCTCGGCAAGTACCGCAAGAACCACATCCCGCAGACCAACGGCTTCTGGGAGAAGTTCTTCTTCAAGCCGGGCAACCTGGGCTACCCGGTGTTCAAGACCCGCTACGCCACCGTCGGGGTCTACATCTGCTACGACCGCCACTTCCCCGAGGGCGCCCGCCTGCTCGGCCTGCACGGCGCCGAGATCGTGTTCAACCCGTCGGCGACCGTGGCCGGCCTGTCGCAGTATCTGTGGAAGCTGGAGCAGCCGGCCCACGCGGTCGCCAACGGCTACTTCATGGGCTGCTCCAACCGGGTCGGCACCGAGGGGCCGTGGAACATCGGCAAGTTCTACGGGACCAGCTACTTCGTCGATCCGCGCGGCAACTTCCTGTCCACCGCCAGCGAGGACAAGGACGAGCTGGTCGTCGCCGAGATGAACCTCGACATCATCGAGGAGGTCCGGCGAACCTGGCAGTTCTACCGCGACCGCCGGCCGGACACCTACGAGGACATGGTCAAGCAGCTGCCCTGAGTGGGCGGACCAAGGAGGCGATCATGACCACGACGCTCATCAAGAACGGCACCGTCGTCACCGCGACCGACTCGTGGCGCGGCGACGTCTTCATCGACGACGAGATCATCACCCAGCTCGGCACCGCCATCGATCGGCCGGCCGACCGGGTCATCGACGCGAGCGGGCGGCTGGTCATCCCGGGCGGCATCGACGTCCACACCCACATGGACATGCCGTTCGGTGGGACCACGTCGTCCGACGATTTCGGGACCGGCACCATCGCGGCGGCCCACGGCGGCACCACGACGATCGTCGACTTCGCGATCCAGGAGCGCGGCTCCTCGATGCGGCAGGCGTGGGAGACGTGGATGGCCAAGGCCGAGGGCAAGGCCGCCATCGACTACGGCTTCCACATGATCATGCGCGAGTTCACCCCCGAGCTCGGCCGCGAGATGAAGGACCTGGTCGGCGAGGGGGTCACCTCGTTCAAGCTGTTCATGGCCTACCCGGGCGTCTTCATGATGGACGACGGCGGCATCTTCCAGGCCATGCAGCGGTCCGGCGAGGTCGGCGCCACCATCTGCATGCACGCCGAGAACGGCGGCGTCATCGACGTCCTGGTCCGCCAGGCGCTCGAGCGCGGCCAGGGCCATCCGAAGTACCACGCGATCACCCGCCCGGCCCGCGCCGAGGCGGAGGCGACCCACCGCGCCATCGCGATGGCTGAAATCGCCGACGTGCCGGTCTACATCGTCCACCTGTCGGCGGCCGAGGCGCTGCAGATGGTCACCGAGGCGCGCGACCGCGGAGTCCAGGCCTACGCCGAGACCTGCCCGCAGTACCTGTTCCTCGACTTCACCAACTACGAGGAGCCGGGCTTCGCCGGGGCCAAGTACGTCATGTCGCCGCCGCTCCGCGCGCGCGACAAGCAGGACCAGCTGTGGCGCGGCCTGGCCGGCAACGACCTCCAGGTGGTGTCGACCGACCACTGCCCGTTCTGCATGAAAGAGAAGGAGCTCGGCGAGGGCGACTTCTCGAAGATCCCGAACGGCGCGCCCGGGGTCGAGACCCGCATGTCGCTCATGTACGACGGCGGCGTCCGCACCGGCCGCATCTCGGCCAACCGCTGGGTCGAGATCTGCTCGACCGCGCCGGCCAAGATGTTCGGCATGTTCCCGAAGAAGGGCACCATCGCGCCCGGGTCGGACGCCGACATCGTGGTCTGGGATCCGGACAAGAAGCTGACCCTGTCGGCCAAGACCCTGCACATGCGCTGCGACTACAACCCGTACGAGGGGCGCAAGGTGGTCGGCGCGGCCGAGCTGGTGCTGTCGCGCGGGCGCGTGGTGGTGGACAAGGGCGCCTTCACCGGCGCCGCGGGCAGCGGGCGGTACCTCCGCCGCGCGCCCAGGACGAAGTGAGGGGGATCCGCGACATGTCGAAAGCAAGCGATGTGAGGGCCAGGCAGGCCGAGTTCCTGTTCCCCTGCGTGGCCAACTACTACAAGGAGCCGGTGGTCATCACCAGCGGCCAGGGCAGCCGCGTCACCGACATCGAGGGGCAGGAGTACCTCGACTTCTTCGGCGGCATCCTCACCGTCTCGATCGGCCACTCCAACCCGGACGTGACCGAGGCGGTGTCGCAGCAGATGCGCACGCTCGGCCACACCTCGACCCTGTACCCGACCGAGGGGCAGGTCCGCGTGGCCGAGAAGCTGGCCCGGCTCAGCCCCGGCAAGCTCAAGAAGAGCTTCTTCACCAACAGCGGCAGCGAGGCGGACGAGACCGCGGTGGTGCTGGCCAAGATCTTCACCGGCCGGCAGGAGATCATCGCGCTGCGCCACGGCTATCACGGCCGCACCCACCTGGCGATGGCGCTGACCGCGAACGTCAACTACCGGCTCATCCCCAACCAGCTGGCCGGCATCGTCCACGCGGCGGCGCCGTACTGCTACCGCTGCCCGTTCGGGGCCACGCCGCAGAGCTGCGGCCTGGAGTGCGCCAAGGACATCGAGACGACCATCCAGACCCAGACCACAGGCAAGCCGGCCGCGTTCATCGCCGAGCCGATCCTGGGCGTGGGCGGGTTCATCACGCCGCCGCCCGAGTACTTCCAGGTCGCGGTCGGCATCGTCCGCAAGTACGGCGGCGTCTTCATCTGCGACGAGGTGCAGACCGGCTTCGGCCGCACCGGCGGCAAGTGGTTCGGCATCGAGCACTGGGGGGTCGAGCCGGAAATCATGACCATGGCCAAGGGGATCGCGAACGGCTGGCCGGTCGGCGCGACCATCGCGACCGACGAGGTCGCCAACGCCTGGACCGGCGCCACCATCTCCACCTTCGGCGGCAACTCGGTGTCGATGGCGGCGGCCGACGCCACCCTGACCGTCATGGAGAAAGAGAACGCGCCGAAGCGGGCCGAGGAGCGCGGCCGCGAGCTGCGCGCGCGGCTCGAGCAGTACAAGGAGATGTACCCCTGGGTCGGCGACGTGCGCGGCATGGGGCTCATGCAGGCGCTCGAGCTGGTCGACGACCGCAAGACCAAGGCGCCCAGCCCGACCAAGACCAACGCGCTCATGGAGGCGGCCAAGAAGCACGGGCTCCTGCTCGGCAAGGGCGGCCTGCACGGCAACACCATCCGCATCGCGCCCGGGCTGCTCATCAGCAAGGACGAGATGGATGACGGCCTGGCCCGGTTCGACAGGGCGATGGCCGAGGTGAAATGAGCGGGGCCGGCGCAGGGCAGGGCGGTGAGCCGGCCGTGGTCGGCGCCGATCGCTCGCTTTTCAACGCCGACCTGGCCCCGACCAGGCCCGAGCAGCGCACCTGGAACGCGTGGCACATCGCCGCGCTCTGGGTCGGGATGGCGGTCTGCATCCCGACCTACACCCTGGGCAGCGGCCTGGTCGACCAGGGCTGGTCGCTGAGGCTCGCCATGCTGTCGGTCATCATCGGCAACGTGGTCGTGCTGGTCCCGCTGGTCCTGAACGCGCACCCCGGCACTCGCTACGGCATCCCGTTTCCGGTGCTCCTGCGCGCGCCGTTCGGCGTGTTCGGGGCCAACGTCCCGGCCATGATGCGCGCGCTGGTCGCGTGCGGCTGGTTCGGCATCCAGACCTGGATCGGCGGCTCGGCCATCTTCGTGCTGTGGACCGCGATGGTCCCGTCGTCGTGGGCGCTGCCGCAGATCTTCCCGGTCTGGTTCGGCATCGGCACCGGTCAGTTCATCGCCTTTGTCCTGTTCTGGCTGGTCAACGTCTACTTCATCGTGGCCGGCATGGACGCCATCAAGTGGATGGAGAGCGCGGCGGCGCCGTTCCTCCTCATCCTCGGGCTGGCCCTGCTCGGCTGGGCGTGGATCAAGGTCGGCAGCCTGGGCAAGATGCTGTCGGACCCGGTGCCGCCGACCAAGAGCGGGTTCGGTGCGCTCGGCATCGGCATCACCGGGGCGGTGTCCTTCTGGGGCACGCTCGCGCTCAACATCCCGGACTTCGCCCGCTTCGCGCGCACCCAGCGCGATCAGGTGGTGGGCCAGGCGATCGGGCTGCCGCCGACCATGGCGCTGTTCAGCTTCATCGGCGCCGCGGTCACCAACGCGTCCTTCTTCATCTTTGGCGAGCGCATCGCCGACCCGGCCGCGCTGTCGGCGCGGATCGGCGGGCCGGCCCTGACCGTGGTCGCGCTGCTCGGCCTGGCCGTCGCCACCCTGTCGACCAACGTGGCCGCCAACATCGTCTCGCCGGCCAACGACCTCAGCAACCTGGCGCCGAGCAAGATCAGCTTCCGGCGCGGCGCGCTCATCGCCTCGGTGATCGGCTTCGTCATCCTGCCGTGGAAGCTGATCCAGAGCGCCGGGGCCTACCTGTTCGTCTGGCTGAGCGGGTACGGCGCGATGCTCGGCGCGGTCGGCGGCATCATGATCGCCGACTACTACATCCTCCGCCGCCGCCAGCTGAACGTGGACGACCTCTACCGCCGCGGCGGCGAGTACGAGTACCGGGGCGGCTGGAACCCGATCGCGATCGCGGCGCTGGTGCTGGGCATCGCGCCCAACGTGCCCGGCTTCCTGGGCGCGGTCGGCCTGATGAGCGCCGGCCCGATCTTCACCGGCATCTACAACTGGGCGTGGTTCGTGTCCTTCTTCCTGGCCGGGGGCATCTACCTGGCCGGGATGAAGCTGAGGAAATAGCCCCCGCAGGGGTTCCGCTCGATCCGCTTCGCTCTGATTCTGCAGGATAGAAAGTCGAGGCAGCCATGGCAGTGGACCTTTCGATCGAAGTCAACGGCATCCTGTTCGAGAACCCGTTCCTGCTCGCCTCGGGCCCCCCGGGGACCAACGCCAAGGTGATCGCGAAGTCGTTCGACCTCGGCTGGGGCGGCGTCGTCTGCAAGACGATCAGCCTCGACTCCAGCAAGGTGGTCAACACCGCGCCGCGCTACGGCAAGTACAAGAGCCGCGACAGCGGGGAGGTGGTCGGGTTCGAGAACATCGAGCTCATCTCCGACCGGCCGTTCGACGTGTGGCTCGACGAGCTGCGGAAGCTGAAGAAGGAGTACCCGAACAAGGTGCTCGTCGCGTCGATCATGGAGGAGGGCCGGCGCGAGGCGTGGCACGAGATCGTGCGGCGCACCCAGGAGACCGGGGTCGACGCCTTCGAGATGAACCTCAGCTGTCCGCACGGCCTGCCCGAGCGACGCATGGGCATGGCGATGGGCGAGGACCCGGCGCGCGTGCGCGAGGTGGTCGGCTGGGTGAAGGAGGTCTCGACCATCCCGGTGTGGGCCAAGATGACGCCCAACGTGGGCGACCCGACCGCGCCGGCCCGCGCGGCGGCCGAGTCCGGGGCCGACGGGCTGTCGGCGATCAACACGATCCTGTCGGTGGTCGGCATCGATCCGAAGACGCTGCGCCCGCAGCCGACCGTGGAGGGCTACAGCGTGCCGGGCGGCTACTCCGGCCAGGCGGTGCGCCCGATCGCGCTGCGCCAGGTCATGGAGATCGCGCGCGCCTGTCCGGGCAAGACGGTGAGCGGCATGGGCGGCATCGAGACCGGCTGGGACGCGGCCCAGTTCGTCCTGCTCGGCGCGCACACGGTTCAGGTCTGCACCGGGGCGATGCTGCGCGGCTACGACATGGTGACCGAGCTGGCCGCCGGGTTCGAGAAGTTCATGGTCGACCACAAGTTCGCCGCGGTGAAGGAGTTCCTCGGCGCCAGCCTGCCGTACTTCTCGACCCACGCCGATCTGGTCGAGCGCCAGCGCCAGGCCAAGGTGGACAAGGCCGGCCGCTCCAGCCGCGACAACGAGTGGAAGGGCGAGATTGCGCGCGAGACCGAGGCGCTGACCAGCAACTGAGAACCGGCTTGCGCGGCGCGCGGCTGGCGATCACAGTAGGTCGACCCGTCGGACGATGCCCGCGACCGAAGAGCTGAGGCGCCTCGCGCTGGAGTGGAACCGGGCCTGGAACAGCCGCGACCCGTCGCGGCTGGCCCGCTTCTTCGCCCCCGGCAGCACGTTCTCCGAGCCGAGCCTGGCCGGTCCGATGGACGGGGCCGAGGGCGTGGCGGCCAGCGCGACCAAGACCTGGAGCGAGTGGCCTCGCGCCGTGTTCGAGTCGGTCAGCGTCACCGTCGAGGGGGCGCGCGTGGTCATCGAGTGGCGGACCAGCGCGACCCACAAGACCGGCCTCGAGCACGTCCTCGAGGGGGTCGACGTCCTCGAGGTCAGCCAGGGCCTGGTGACGTCGTGCCGCAGCTACTACGACACCCGCACGCACACGCCGGATCCGGCCCGGCGGCGGCGCGCCCCCCGCTGAGCTACCGGATGATCGGCTCGACGCAGAGGCTGGCCCGCACCGGCAGGTGGTCGGACGGGTACAGGTCGCCGCCGGCGTAGCGGAAGCGGCGGTCGATCACCTGGTAGGTCAGCGGCCGCAGCGCCGGCGAGACGAAGATGTGGTCGATGTGGTGGTGCGGCGCGCCGAGCCTGGTCCACGCGGTCACGCTGGTGCCGCTGGCCGGGCCCTCGACCGACGGCGCGGTGGCGGCGTCGCGCAGCACCCGGGCCAGCATCCGGTAGGGACGGCTGCCGCGCCGCGCGTTGAGGTCGCCCAGCACGATGGTGTCGTCGGCCGGATGGCTGACCGCGAAGTCGACCAGCATGCGGGCGCTCTCTCGCCGCGCCATCTCGCTGTAGTGATCGAAGTGGGTGTTGACCGCCAGGACCCGTCGCCCGGTCGAGTGGTCGCGGAGGAGCACCCAGGTGGCGATCCGGTTCTGCCACGAGCCCCACGGCTTGAACTCCCACCGCCCGCGCGGCCGCTCCGGGGTCGGCGACAGCCAGAACGTGCCGCCATCCTCGCGGGTGAAGCGCGCGTCCGAGTAGTAGAGCGGCTCGAACTGACCGCCGCGCACGCCGTCGTCGCGACCGACGCCCTCGTGCGCGTAGCCGGGCAGCATCGGCCCGAGGTCGTCGAGCTGGTTGGCCTCGACCTCCTGCAGCCCGACCAGATCGGCGCCGAGCGAGCGGATCTGTTCGCCGACCCGCTCGCGGCGCGCCTTCCAGTTGTGCTTGTGGTCGGCTGGCGTGTCGAAGCGGACGTTGTAGGTGACGACCACCAGCGCCGGGCCACGGCACGGTCCACCCGGCACCCGCGCGCGAGGCGCGGCGGCCGGCGCGGTGGAGGACGCGCTGGAAGAGCGCGCGACGGGCACCACCACACAGGCGGAACCGGCGCCGATCACCCACAGCCAGACCAGGACGGGTACGACGCCGCGCATCCCGGTACTGTACACACGAGCCGGGCGCAACACGCGCGGCGCCCGGTGAACAAAGGGACGTCGATCACGCGCCGGGCGACCTATAGTCGCGGCTGATGAGCGCCGCTTGCCCGCACGCCGATGCCCACGTGGGCCAGCGGGTGTGCCGCCACCTCATGAGCGGCGAGGCCGAGTCCTACTCCCAGCGGTTCAACGGCGAGGCGTTCGACTACGACCTGGTGTGCGCCGCGTGCGCCGAGCGCGGCCCGGCCTCGATCGCCGACCTGGTCACCGTGTGCGCCGAGTGCTTCGAGGCGGCCGCCGACCGGGCCAGCTGGACTCGCGGCCCCGGCGCGGTGCTCGACCGGCCGCAGGTGACCGAGCGCTCCACCCGGCTCGCCTTCAGCCACCAGATGGTCCGCCTGTCGGTCGCGCTGGGCGCCTCCCTGCTCGACCTGCAGCCGCGCCCGGGCCGGGTCGGCTCGCGCTGGCTGGCGGTGACCAGCGCCGGGCGGCTCATCGAGCTCGACCTCAGCGCGCGCGGCTGGGCGGTGGTGGCCGATCTCAGCGGCGCGCTCGACCTCGAGCGCGACATCGAGCTGCAGGTCTCCCCCGACGGGACCATGGCGGCGGTGGTCGAGGCCGAGGGGCGGAGCGGGGTGGTGGTCGACGTCAGCAGCGGCGAGATCACCATGCTGTTCGAGCGCGGCACCGATCTGGTCGAGGGCTCTCGCTTCCCGCTCGCCTTTGCGATGTCGGGCGACGAGCTGGTCCTGGTCCACGGCACCGACTGGAACCGGATCGACGCGTTCGACCCGCGCACCGGCACCCAGCTGGTGCGCCGCCCGGCCGGCGACGCGGCGCGCAGCCTCGACTACGTCTGCTCCGGCCTCAGCGCGTCGCCCGATGGCGAGTGGCTGGTCGACAATGGCTTCACCGCCGAGGGCGCCGGCATCCCGGCGGTGTTCCGGCTGCCCTCGTGGCTGTCCGGCAACCCGTTCGAGGCCGAGGACGGCGAGTCGCTGCGCTACCTGTGCCAGCGCTGGGACTTCTGGGACGGCCCGGTCTGCTGGATCGACGGCGGCACGCTCGCGGTGTGGGGCTACGGGCCGGACCGGCAGAACCTGATCCCCGCGGTGATCCTGTTCGACGCGGCCACCGGCGACGCGATGCGCTGGTTCCCGGGGCCGCGCGGCCAGCTGGTGTTCGACGAGCTGCTGTTCTCGCTCGGCGACGGCGACGGCGTGTCGGTGTGGGACGTGGCGACCGGCGAGCGGCTGCTTCACGACGCCGGCTTTCACCCGCTCCGCTACCACCCGGGCACGCGCCAGTTCCTGACCACCAACCCGGACGGCGAGCTGTT
The DNA here is from genome assembly GCA_035489015.1 of Kofleriaceae bacterium. Lineage (GTDB taxonomy): Bacteria > Myxococcota_A > Polyangia > Haliangiales > Haliangiaceae > DATFRY01. The sequence continues at coordinate 26,395 of DATHKR010000046.1, forward strand.
CGTGCTGAGCCGCCTGGTCGGCGACCCGGGCGAGCCGGACCGCGGGTAGCCCGGCTGTCTTTTTCTCAGCCCGGCGACGGCAGCGGGCTCAGCCACTCGCCGAGCCGCCAGCCGGTCGCCCCCGCGGCCGCACGCGACGACGGGCGCCGATCGACCGCGGCGCGCAGGCGCTGGCGGGCCTCGTGGATGCGCCACGCGACCGTGCCGGGCGAGCAGGCCTGGACCACGGCGGCCTCGGCCTGGCTGAGGCCCTGCAGCACCACCAGCACCACCGAGGTGCGCATGTCGGGCGGCAGGCGATCGAGCGCGGCGACCAGCAGGGTGTAAACCTGGCGCAGCTCGGCGGCGCGGGCCGGGTCACCGCCGGCGTCGACCGTCACCGCGATGGCCACGCGCGGGTCGTCCATGGTGGTCTCGCGCCGCCGGTTGCGATCGCGCCGCGCGTTGAGCGAGCGATTGACCGCCATGCGATACACCCAGGTGAAGAACTCGCTCCGGCCCTCGAAGGTGTCGAGCTTGCGGTAGGCCTTGAAGAAGACCTCCTGCGCGATGTCCTCCGCCTCGCTCTCGCTGCCGCACAGCTGGAGGGCCAGGGCCAGGATGCGCGGGCGGTAGCGGCGGACCAGCTCGCCGAACGCCGACTGGCTGCCGGCCTGGGCGCGAGCGACCAGCTCGGCCGCCTGGGCCCCCTCGTGGGCCGCGGACGTGGCGGGAGCGGCCGGCGGGCTCATCGCTCCATTAGACGCCGGGGAGCGGGGCGGTTTGGGGAAAAGCCACCACAAAAAGTGCGAGCGGGGCGGCGGGCCACCCGGCTCCCTCCTCGTGCCTTGCCATCGGGGCGCCTCGACGATCCGGACCCGCCTCTTCCCCGTGGCGCGGTACTGCACTGGAATGACCGCGGTTTGGCGCGCGGGGTCCGGCCGGCTATGCTTGTCGGATGTTCCTCGCCGCGATCGTGGTCGGACTCCTCGTCGCCTACTACTTCGGCGTTCGCCCGGGGATGATCGCGGCCGGGGGCGCCGTGGCGCTGTTCCTGGTCGCCGTGGTCGTGCCGGTGGCCGCGATGTACGTCTACGCGCTCGTGTGCGTCGGCGTGGCCGGGGTGGTGGTGCTCGGGCCCAAGCTGAAGCGGCCGGACGCGCTGGCCTCGGGGATGGGCGGGCTCCGCGGCGGAGCGCTGCGCGCGATCGGCATGGCCCGGCGCGCCGTGCGAACCGTGCAGGGCAAGGACGTCGGCAAGGGCAAGGGCAACGGGGCCCCCCGCCGGCGCGGCGGCTGGTAGCAGCGCGGCGGCGGGTAGCACCGCGTCGATCGTCGCGTCGATCGTCGCCTCGTGGGCTCGCGGCCCTCAGGCGACGTACTTGAGGCCGCTGCCGGTCACGAACAGGACCACGCGATCGCCGGGCCGCACCGTGCCGCGCTCGGCCAGCGCGTGCAGCGCGGCGGCGGTGGCCGCCCCCTCCGGTGCGGCGAACACGCCGGTGGTCCGGCCGACCAGGTCGGTCGCCTCCGCCATCGCCGCGTCGCTGACCGCCTCGGCCGCGCCGCCCGACGCGCGCACCGCGCGCAGGATCAGGAAGTCGGCGATCGCGCGCGGCACCCGCAGCCCCGACGCGTAGGTGTGGGCGTCGGGCCACGGCTCGGCGCGCTCGAGCCCGCGCTGCCACGCCTGCACGATCGGCGCGCAACCGTCGGCCTGGACCGACACCATGCGGGGGCGCTCGGCGCCGATCCAGCCCAGCGCCTCCATCTCGTCGAACGCCTTCCACATGCCGACCAGCCCGGTGCCGCCCCCGGTCGGGTAGACGATGACGTCGGGCAGCTGGCCGTCCATCTGCTCGACCAGCTCGTAGCCCATCGTCTTCTTGCCCTCGACCCGGTACGGCTCCTTCAGCGTCGACAGGTCGAACCAGCCGTGGGCGGCGACGCCCTCCTGGACCCGGCGCGCGCAGTCGGTGATGAGGCCGGGGTAGAGCTCGACGTCGGCGCCGAGCGCGCGGCACTCGACCACGATCGGGTTCGGGGTGTCGGGCGGCATCACCACGTGGCACGGGATGCCGGCGGCGGCGGCGTAGGCGGCGGCGGCGCTGGCCGCGTTGCCGGCCGAGGGCAGCGCGACCGCGCGCGCGCCCAGCTCGACCGCGCGCGACACGGCCACGCAAAGGCCGCGCGCCTTGAAGCTGGCAGTGGGGTTTTGCCCCTCATCCTTCAAGTAAAGCTTCAAGTCGAGCCCGAGGGCCGCGGCCAGGCGCGGGGCCGGGATGAGCGGGGTCATGCCCTCGCCCAGGCGGATCGCGGCGGCGGGCGAGCGGGCCGGCAGCACCTCGGCGTAGCGCCACAGGTCGGCCGGTCGCGCGGCCACCGCCTCGGGGGTGAAGCGGCCGCGCAGCGCGGCGAGGTCGTAGCGGGCGTAGAGCGGCGCACCGGCGCGCGAGATGGTCTGCAGCTGCTCGGCCTCGTATCGCTCGCCGGTCGCGGTGCACTCGAGGTGAGTGCAGCCGGTGAAGCTGGCGGCGGGGGCGGCCTTCACGGCTGCACCGGGCGGGCGACGGGGACGGGTTCGATGGCCGCCAGAGCGGCGCGAGCGGCGCGAGCGATCGGCATGAGTCCTCGGTGATGGCGAGAAGCCGGCGACGCTAGCACGGGCTCGCGGCTGCTCGCTGGCGAGGGGATGTGTGTCACGAGCGCACGTCGAGGCGGAGCCGCGCGCGGGTCTGGCGTCGGGCCGGGCGATCGCGCACGGTCGGCCCTCCGAAGCGGCCCCAATCGCGTGAGCCGGTGAAGGCGCGACTGGCATCCCTCCTGCAGCCAAGGGGCCGGAAGGAGACGATCGATGGCCAATGTCGTGACAGCTTCGTACGAGACCCGCGAGGAGGCCGAGCACGCCACCGAGCGCCTGATCGCCGCCGGCCTCCTGCGCCAGGAGATCAGCATGCTGGCCCCGGAGGAGAACGGCGGCAGCTTCGCGTTCTCGCTCGAGCCGCGCAAGCGGATCATGGCCGGCGTCGGCGGCGGCGCGCTGCTCGGCCTCGTCATCGGCGCGATCTGCGGCGCGGTGCTCGCGCTGGTGCCGCTCGACATCCCGCAGCTCGCCGAGCTGCCGTTCGATCCGGTGGCCATGGGGCCGATCCTGTCCGCGCTGATCGGCGCCGGCGCCGGTGCCGCGGTCGGCGGATTCCTCGGCGCGCTGGTCGGCCTGGGCCGGACCGGGCACGAGGCGGTGGTCCGCGCGGTCGAGGACGTGCCGGGCGGCGGCTACGTGCTGGTCGGCGTCTCGGTGCCGCGCGAGATGATGCGGAGCGCGGTCCACGTGCTCGCCACCGCCGGCGCGCACAAGATCAAGCGCAGCTGAGTCGCCGGCGCCGCCGAGTCGCAGCCGCGCCCGCCGCCGATCATCCGCCGCGCCCGCGCCCGCCGCCGATCAGCCGGTGGATCGGCGCGGGCCGGTGCGCAGGGCGTAGCGCCGCTCCGCGTAGGCCGCGTCGTCGCGCCACAGGCGATGCGCGGCGCGCTCGATGAGCGGGCGCAGCAGCCGCGACGAGCGCCGGGCCAGCCAGAAGCCGGTCCGGTCCGACGCGGCCAGGGTGGCCTCGATGATGGCGGTGCGGCCCGGACCGAGCGGCGTCGCGTGGGTCTCCACCACCGAGCCGATCCCCTCGCCGTCGACGATGGTCATGGCGATGGTGCGGCGGTCGGGGCAGTCGAAGCGCGCGTCCACCTCGATGCCGACCCGACCGAGCACGCGGTAGACCACCCGCACCGTGATCGCGTCGTCGTCCTGGTGGACCACGCGCAGGCGGCCGAACGAGTACGGGTGGAAGTGCACCCCGTGCCACGGGTCGAGCCGGTTGGCGAGCACGTCCTCGGGCGCGCAGGTGGCCTCGACCCGGATGCAGGCGTCGACCGCGGCGGGCGGGCGCGCGGTGGTGATCGGCGCCGGCTGCGGATCCTCGTCGCCGCCCTCGTCGCGCGACAGGCGGACCCAGGCCAGGACGCCGTCGTCGACCGCGGGGAGCGGGCGCCAGCGGCCGTGCGGGCGATCGCCGAGCGCGAGCCCGTGCCACGGGCAGACCACGCAGCCGGCCCGGTCGACCCGGCCCTGCGACAGCGACGCGCCCATGTGCGGGCACTCGTCGGGGCCGACCCGCAGCTCGCCGCCGTCGGTGCGCCAGGCGACCAGGGTGCGCCCGGCCAGCTGGAAGGTGCGCGGCGCGGCGCCGATCGCGCGGGCGCCGTCGAGGACGAACCAGCCGCCGGCCGGGCGCTCGAGCGCGCGGGCGAGGGCGCGGTCGATCCAGCCGGGCCGGCACTGCGCCCAGTCCGGCGCGCCGTCGTCGGGTGGGAGCGGCGCGGCCGGCGGGCGGCCGAAGGTCCACAGCGAGCGGGTCACGCGCGCTGCTCCGCCCGCGCCCGCCGGCGCCCTCGCCGCGCGAACAGGCCGCGTGCCGACAGCGACTCGATCGGCTCGGGCTCGCTCCAGGTGCCGGACAGAAGGACGTTGGCCGCCATCATCCCGGAGGTGGCGGCCCGCTCCATGAGCGCGCTCGGCACCGGCAGCCGGGTGAAGTCGCCGGCCAGCGCGAGCCCGCGGTGCGGGGTCGCCACGCCGACCCGCGCGGCGTGAGCGCCGGGCGGGAAGCCGGCGCAGTCCTGCTTCCACAGGAAGCGCTGGTCGAGGACGCGCGCGGCGCGGGTCTCGGGGTAGAGCGCGTGCAGACCGGCCAGGAGCTCGGCGCGCAGCTCGTCCTGATCCGCCCCGGCGTCGACCGCGTAGGCGTGGAGCTCGATCACCGAGCCACCCCGCGCGCGTGCCCACGCGCCGCTCTGGTCCTGGAAGTGATCGTAGACCGAGATGTTGTCGAGCCGGCCGAACCCGGTGGTGCCGGCAAAGGCCGCGCGACCGGGCTCGACCGCGCGGTCGAGCCACAGCCGCCACACCGCGAACGGACGGGTCACCGGTAGCGCGGCGACCGCGTCGGTCCAGCCCGGGTCGCGGGCGAGGTCGGGCGAGTCGGCCACCAGGCGCTGCAGCGCCGACACCGTGACGGCCAGGACGACCGCGTCGCCGGTGACCGCGCCGGTGGCCGCGCCGCCGCCGTCCAGCTCGACTCGCCAGCCGTCCGGGTCGGCGTGCACCGCGGCGGCGGCGGTCTCCAGCCTGACGTCGACCCCGAGCCGGGCCAGGTGCTGGCCGAGCGGGCCCCAGAACGCGGTCGACATCGGCCGGCTCGCCACGTCGAAGACGAGCCCCTCGCGGTTGGCCACGAAGTACCAGTGAAACATCATGAGCAGCTCGGCCGCGGACAGCTCCTCCTCCGCGCTGAAGAAGGAGTGGGCGAACACGTCGAACAGCATCCGGCGGGCGCGGGTCGGAAAGCCGAGCGAGTCGAGGTAGTCGCGCGCGCTGGTCCCGTCCCAGCGGGCGTAGGTCGCCTCCGGGTCGAACGACAGCATGGCCAGGGCCGGGCCCGGGCGGATGCCGAGGAGATCGCGCGCGCGGATGGTGGGCGTGCGCAGCGCCAGCGCGGCCAGGTTCCACGGCGCGCGGCGCGGCAGCCCGGTGAACGACTCGACCTGCCCGTCGGGGCCGAGGATCGGGTAGTCGCCGGCCGGGGCGAGCTGCGACAGCGCCGGGTCGACCCGGCGGAGCAGCCGGCGCAGGTTGTAGTACTGGCGGAAGAAGCCGTGGAAGCCGCGCTCCATCTCGAAGGGCTCGCCGGTGGCGAGCTGGTCGCTCCACGATCCGGCCCGCCCACCCAGGAAGCCCTCGCGCTCGACCAGGCACACCTTGACGCCGCGCTCGGCCAGCACGGTCGCCGCCGCCAGCCCGGCGATGCCGCCGCCGACCACCACCGCGCGCCGCGGCCCGCTCACCGGCTCCTCCGCGCCACGAACGAGTGCACGATGCCGCGCTGCCATCCGTCCATGCGGTGGGTCGACACCTGCTCGAAGCCGGCCCGGCGCAGGCGGTCCTCGAACGCCGCCACCCCGTCGAACTCGACCACGCTGCGGCGCAGGTAGCGGAACAGGTCGGCGGTGCCGGTCGCGGCGATCCCGAGCGGGACGATGACCGTGGCGGCGACCGCGTTCCACACCGCGCGCGCCGCCCGCGAATCGGCCACCGAGTACTCGTGGAAGCAGGCGACCCCGCCGGGGACCACGAGGTCGCGCAGGCGGGCCAGGCACGCGTCCGGGTCGGGCACGTTGCGGATGCCGTATGCCATCAGCACGCCGTCGAACGGGCCGGCGGCGCCGGCGGCGGCCGGATCCATCGCGTCGCCGACCCGGAAGTCGACCGCGGCCAGATCCGACTTCTGGCGGGCGACCGCGATCATCTCGCTCGAGGCGTCGACCCCGACCACGCGGGCGTCCGGGTAGGCGCGGACCAGCGCGCGAGTCGACAGACCGGTGCCGCAGCAGAGGTCGAGCGCGCGCGCCCCGCGCGGCAGCGCCATGCGGCGCGCGCTCCACGCCAGGTGCTTGGCGTAGCCCGGGTTGAGCGCGCAGAGCAGGTCGTAGCGGCGCGCGACGCGGTCGAAGTGGCTCGGCACGCGCTGCTTGTCGTGGGAGAGCGAATCGCTGGCGGACACGGGGAGCTCCTCGCGGGGGTGCGACGCGGCGTCACCGCCGCGGTCGCCGTCTCACGGGTAGGTGATCTGGATCGGGGCGCGCAGGGCCTGGCCGGCGCGCAGCGCGAGGCGCGCGCTGTCGAACTTGGGGGGGCCGAAGCGGCCGCGCGCGTCGCGCGACGCGCCGTACCCCTCCCTGGGAATGCCGAACACGCCGGTCTTCATCCGGTGGTCGCGGTCCTCGTCGTGGAGCACGGCGACCGCGTAGGTGCCGGCCGGCAGGCCGCGGAACACGGCGCGCGCCTTGCCACCCTTGATGACCGACTCGAGCCGGCGGGCGGCGCGCTCCGGGTGGTCGGGAAACCCGGCCGACGAGGTGAACAGCGCCACCGCGGCGACGCCCTTGTCGTTGCGGAACCCGGCCATGTCGACGGCGATCTCACCGGACTGGGCCTGGGCCTGGGCCTGGGCCTGCCCCCTGGCCGGAGCGGCCGCGGGAGCCGGCCCGGCCGCGGCGCGCCCGACGGCGGCGGCGCACACGACCAGGACGAGGAGCAGGCTTCGCATCAGGGGAGGCATAACACGTCGGGGCCGAAGTGGACGTGGCGGTCCGGGATGCGCGCGCCGGCCGGCCAGGCGGCCCGGGCCGGCAGCTCGCGGACCGCGGCGGCGGCGGCGCGCCCGACCAGGACCAGCTTGGTCGCGCCCGGCACCACCGCGCGCCCGGCGCCGACGTCGAAGCCGCGCGCCGCGATGCGATCGCCGATCGCCGCGTAGACCAGCCGGGCGGTGCGGATCGCGAGCGAGGCGCGCCAGGGCAGGGCGGCCATGCCGAGATCGGCCGACCGATAGTAGCGATCGGCCAGCGCGAGCAGCTGCTCGACGGCGATCGACGCCGGGCCGAGCGCGCGGGCCGGCAGCCGCACCGAGCCGAGCTCGCTGGCCAGATTTCTGGCCCCGGCCGGATCCAGCAGCTCGGCCGGGAGGTAGAGCCGCCCGAGCCGCCAGTCCTCCTCGACGTCGCGGCAGATGTTGGTCAGCTGCATCGCCAGCCCGAGGTGGACCGCCGGCACCAGGGCGCGCTGGTCGCGCAGCCCGAGCACGTGGCACATCATGAGCCCGACCGTGCCAGCCACCCGGTAGCCGTAGTGGAGGAGCTGCTCGACCGTGTCGTAGCGCTGCCCGGTCGCGTCCATCTCCATCCCGGCGAGCAGCTCGGCCGGGTAGCGCTCGGGGATGCGGCAGGCGCGCGCCACCTCGGCGAAGCCGTCGAGCACGACGTTGCCGGACGCCTCGCCGGCGTACAGGCGGGCGAGCTCGCCGCGCAGCCGCGCGACCGCCCCGGCCCGGTCGACCGGCCCGGCCTGATCGACCGCGTCGTCGGCCCGCCGGCAGTAGGCGTAGACCACCGCGGCGCGGTCGCGCTGCCCGGCAGGGAGCAGGCGTCCAGCCAGCGCGAAGCTCTTCGAGCCGGCGGCCAGGATCGCGCGGGCGGCGCGGGTGGCGGCGTCGCTCGGGGCCGGGGCGCCGCCCGTCGGTGGCGTGGCCCTCATCCCGGCCAGGACAGGCGCGCGTCGGCGGCGAAGTCGGCCGCGATCACGCTCGCGGTCGCCTTGGCCGAGTTGACCACGCCGGGCACGCCCGCGCCCGGGTGAGTGCCGGCGCCGACCAGGTACAGCCCCGGGATGCGCGGATCGCGGTTGTGCGGCCGGAAGAACGCGCTCTGGCCCAGGCGCGGCGCGCACGAGAACGCCGAGCCGAGGTAGGAGCGCAGCTCGCCGCGGAAGTCGACCGGGGTGAAGTGGCGGCGCACGACCACGTGGCGGCGCAGGTCGGGCAGGACCAGCTCGAGCGCGGCCAGGATGCGGTCGCCATACGGCCCGGCGATCTTCTCCCAGTCGAGCGGCGCGTGGCCCAGGTGGGGCACCGGCGAGAGCACGTAGAAGCTGCCGCACCCGGGCGGCGCCATCGACGGGTCGGTCACCGTCGGGGCGTGCAGGTAGAGGCTGAAGTCGTCGGGCAGGCGCGAGCCACCGAAGATGTCGCGCAGCAGGCCCTCGTAGCGCGGCCCGAACACCACCGTGTGATGCGCGACCTGGTCCGAGTACGATCGGTCGGTGCCGAAGTACAGCACGAACAGCGACATCGACCAGTCCATGCGCTCGAGCCGGCGCTGCATCGGCCGCGCGTCCGGTTCGCGCCGGTAGATCGACGCGTAGGTGTGGTGGAGGTCGGCGTTGGACACGACCAGGTCGAACGGCTCGCTGGCCCGCGCCGGGCTGGTCACCCGGTGCACCGCGCGCGCGCCGCCGCGGTCGACGTCGACTCGCTCGACCGGGCAGGACAGGCGCACCTCGCCGCCCAGCTCCTCGAACAGGCGGACCAGGCCGGCGATGAGCGCGCCGGTGCCGCCGCGCGGGAAGTACACGCCCCAGCGCCGCTCGAGGTAGTGGATGAGCGTGTAGATCGAGCTGGTGTCGAGCGGGTTGCCGCCGACCAGGAGCGAGTGGAACGACAGCGCCTGGCGGGTGCGCTCGTCCTCGACGAACCGGCTCACCGTCGAGAAGACCGATCGATCGGCGCGCAGCCGGATGAGCTCGGGCGCGACCCGCACCATGTCGGCGAAGCGAAGGAACGGCGTCGCGGCCAGCTCGGTGTAGCCGGTCTCGAACACGCGCTTGCTGTAGTCGACGAAGCGGCGGTAGCCGTCGGCGTCGGCCGGGTTGCGCCGGGCGATCTCGGCGACCATGCGGTCCTGGTCGCCGACGTAGTCGAAGCGATCGCCGTCGGGCCAGACCAGGCGGTAGAACGGCTCGACCGGGAGCAGCTCGGCGTAGTCGGCCAGCCGCCGCCCGGCCGCCGCGGCCACCTCCTCGAGACAGTCCGGCGCGGTGATGACGGTGGGCCCGGCGTCGAAGGTGAAGCCACCCTCGCGGTAGACGTACGCGCGCCCGCCTGGGAGGTCGCGGGCCTCGAAGATCGTCGTGCGAAACCCGGCCGCCTGCAGCCGGATGGCGACCGCGATCCCGCCGAAGCCGCTGCCGATGACCGCGGCGCGCGGCCCCGCCGCCGACGCGCGGCGGCTCGTGCGCGCGGCGTTCGCGTCCGGGTTCGCGCCAGCGCTCGGGTCGGCGCTGGCCAGGCCGGCGTCAGCCATAGCTCTGCTCGACCTGCTCGAGGTCGGCGGCCACCTGATCGCGCGCGCGAGAGGCCGGGAATCGATCGACCAGCTGGGCCCACGCCCGGCGCAGGCCGGCCTGGGCTCGCTCGCGCCCGATCGTCCCGACCGCGCCGGCCAGGCGCTTCCGCAGCGGCTCGACGTCCTCGCCGGCAGCGACCTGCCTGGCCGCGGCGCGCAGCTGATCGTACTCCGGCTCGCTGCGGGCCTCGGCCGCCCACGCCCACGCCCAGGTCGGCCTGTTCTGGCGCAGGTCCTCGTAGCCCTTGGCGCGCCGCTCGCGCGCGATCAGCCCGCCGAGGTCGTCCAGCATCTGCAGCCCGCGGCCCAGCTCGCGGCCGAGGTCGGCCAGCGCGGCCAGCACCGCCGGGTCCGCGCCGGCCGCGAGCCCGCCCAGCACCGCCGACAGCTCGGTCAAGCTGGCGGTGCGGAGCAGCGTGCTCATCGCCACCACCGGGCCGATCTCGCCGTGGCCGAGCTCGCCGACCGGCAGGAGGTCGAGCGCCTGTCCCTGGTGACAGCTGACCAGCGTCGCGGCCACTCGCTCGTGCGCCGCGCGCGCGCTGGCCTCGGGCAGATCGATCTGCCCGAGCAGGTGGAGCGGCAGCAGCACCATCCAGTTGCCGGTGTTGAGCGCGACCGCGGTGCCGCGGGTGCGGTGGAGGGCAGGGGCGCCGCGCCGCTCCTCGGACCCGTCCTGGATGTCGTCGATGATGAGCGAGCCGGCGTGGAGGAGCTCGACCAGGGCGGGCAGCTCGGGCGGAGGGCCGTCGGGGCCGCCGCCGGCCAGCGCCCAGCCGGACTCGACCAGTCGCCCGCGCAGCCCCTTGCCCGGCCGGACCAGGAACTCGCGCGCCGGATCGAGCAGCGCGCGCTCCCACAGCCCCGGCGGCAGGACCGGACCCCCGTGGACCGCGGCACCGTTCGCACCCGCGCCCGCGGCGTCGGCCGCGCCATTCGCGCCATTCGCGCCGTTCGCGCCGTCGAGCCCGGGATGCTCGCGAAAGCGCCGCGCGATGAGGTCGACCAGCTTCACGCCGCCTCCTCGGGGTCAGCCAGCCCGCTTCCGTGGGCCAGCCGGGCCCGCAGCGACAGCCCGCGCGGCGGTCGGCCGACCAGGATCCGCGCCCGGTCCATGTTGCCCATCTCCATCGCGTAAAACCGCCGGATGGTCGGCTCGGGCAGCTGGTAGAACCGCGCCAGCACCTGCCAGCGTGCCTCCGGCGCGAACCAGCGGAACAGGAGCCGGTTGAGCTGGCAGAAGAAGCGACCCTGGCGGCGCAGCGCGGCGGCCAGCTCGGCCAGCTCGCGCCCGAACAGACGATCGGCCGGCAGCTCGCCGACCAGCGCGGCCAGCTTCACCGCCGCCGGCAGCGAGTAGCCGGTCGCGGGGTGGAACCAGCCGCCCTGGTAGCCGGCGATGAGCGGGCCACCGGGGCGCGGGCGCGGCTCGCCGCTCACCCGCCACGGCATCGGCAGGACACCCGCCTCCTCGCGCACCGTCGCGGCCGGCTCGAGCCCCTGGGCGCGCGCGTAGTCGAGCGCCCGCTCGCGCACCGCCGCGCGGTCGAGTACCGGCGAGTCGGAGAAGTAGGTGTCCTCGATGAGCGCGCGGGTCGGGCCGATCGGCAGCACGTAGACGAAGCGGTAGCCGTCGAGCTGCGTCACGGTCGCGTCCATCAGCACCGGCTCCTCCAGCCGGTGCGGGCGGGCCAGCTCGACCTCGATGCCGACGAACTTCTGGAAGCCGGCCGAATCGGGCAGCGTGCTGGCCGGGTCGGGGCCGCGCGCATCGATGACGACGTGCGCCGAGATCGCCTCGCCGCCGTCGAGCTCGACCCGGTCGGCCGACACCGCGCGCGCCTCCCGGGCCAGGAACAGCTTCCAGCCGGCCAGCGGGCCGTCGAACCGCTGCCTCAGCACCTCGGCGAGGCGGCTCGAGGGAATCGCCGCGTACTCGCCACCGAGGCGCCGGCGGAGCGTGGGGAAGCGCACCTCGTAGCCCGGCCAGCGGTGGGCGACCAGCGGCGCCACCACCGCTCGCATCCCGGCCGGCACGTCGTCCTCGTGGAAGCACCAGGTGTGGTTGCCGCCCAGCTCGGCGCCCCGCTCGATCAGCGCCACTCGCGGCGGGCGCTCGCGGGCGGCCAGAGCCAGCGCGATGAGGGCGTTCTGCAGTCCGCCCCCGACCAGGACGTAGTCGAACTCGCGCTCAAGCATGCCGAGAGCCAGCGATACCATGGACCCAGCCGCTTCCGGAGCCCCACTGACACCCAGCGGGTCTCCCCCGTCCCGGCCCGGCGATTTCGGCCCGCGCGCCCGGCCAATCGAGCCCGAAACGCGCGCCGCAGCGCGGGAAACCCGGACCACGACCGGGCGCGTCGCTGATGCAAATTCATGTGGCGCGGATCCCGCGAGATCCCGTCGGTGGCGGCGTGTGCCCGCTGCTCCGCGGGTCGGGCGCCTCGCCTGGCGTTTGCGCACCTCGCCACGGCCTTCAAACCGCTCGATGTTCTAGCCTTGGGCCGATGGTCGAGCCCGCCCCGCACGCCGCCTACCGGATCGAGACGGCTCGCATGGTCCTCCGCTGCTGGTCACCGGTGGACGCGGCCGCGCTCAAGACATCGATCGACGGCTGCCTGGTCTCGCTGCAGCGGTGGTTGCCGTGGGCCGCGCGCCACCCGCTGCCGCTCGACGAGGTGATGAGCGATCTGCGCGCGATGCGCCGCCGCTTCGACGCCGACGAGGACTTCGCCTACGGCGCCTTCGATCCGGCAGAGGCCGAGGTGGTGGGCGGCGGCGGTCTGCACATGCGCGCCGGCCCCGACGCGCGCGAGCTCGGCTACTGGATCCACGCCGAGCGCGCCGGCACCGGCCTGGCCACCGAGCTCGGCGCCGCGCTGTGCCGGGTCGCGTTCGAGATCGATCGCGTGCAGCGGATCGACCTGCGCTGCCACACCGACAACGGCGCCAGCGCCCGGGTCGCCGAGAAGCTCGGCTTCGTCCACGAGGGCGTCCAGCGCCGCCGGTTGAAGTCGCGCACCGGCGAGCTGCGCGACGGGATGCTGTGGACCATGCTGCGCGACGAGTTCAGCGCCAGCCCGGCCGCCTCCCTGGCCGCCGGGATCCGCGCCCACGACGCCGCCGACCGCCGCATCCTCTGAGCGGGAGGATCCGCCCCTCGACCGCGCCGCTCGAGGACGCTCGAGGACGCTCTCAGCCGTGCCCGATCCAGCGTGGCCGCCGCGCGGCCGCCGGACCCGGCGCCGCGGCGCTCGTCTCGTCTCTCGTCTCGTCTCTCGTCTCGTCTCTCGTCCCGGCTCTGGTCTGTGTCCGCGGCCCGGCTCCGATCGCGCCCCGCGCCGCGATCCCGGCCGCGACCGTCGCCGCCACCGCCGCGATCGCCGCCTGGATCGCCCCGCGCCGGGTCGGACCGGCGCCCGCGTCCCCGTCGGTGCGGTCTCGCTTCATTCCGGAAACCCGTCGGCCAGCTCGGCCAGCCCGAGGTCGTGGCGGAAGTCCTGCTCGGCCAGCTCGCTCGCGTCGACGAAGCTCTCGCCCGATTCATCGTCGATGTCGCCGAGCACGTCGCTGGGCTTGACCTTCGCCTCGGCCGCGGAGAAGGCGCCGACCCCGACGTTGGCCAGCACGTCGGACTCCTGCAGCTTCTGGTTCACGAACTGGACAAAGGCGATCGCGTTGTAGTGATAGACCACGCCGTCGCGCGGCAGGCGCGCGTGCCGCGCC
>DATHKR010000047.1:0-49148 GCA_035489015.1 Kofleriaceae bacterium
AGGGCAGCCCGAGAGCATCCATCGCTCCCCGGAACACCGCTACCCCGGCCGAAATTCCCCACCACCATCTGATCCGCGCCTGGCCGCGCAAGCCTACGGAATCAGATCAACCAGCGAAGTCCCGTAGGACGTCTGGAGCACGCGGCCGTCGGCGGTCCACTTCACGTTCGTCGGCTTGAAGTCGGAGTGCACGAGCACCGGCGGGCGCGCGGCGTCCTGCATCCGCGCGTCGTGACGATCCCACAGCGCGCGAATCGCTCGGGCGCGGGTGCCGAGCCTGGCGCCCGCGCCGCCCTCGAGCATCGCGTCGTCGTGCGCGCGCAGGCCGTCGACCGCCGACGACCAGGGCTCGCGCACGCGCAGGTCCCCGTCGAAGAAGCCGGCCTCGGCGAACCGGATCGCGTGGATCGCCGCCGCCGTGGCACCGACGGCCCGGCCGGCCTGCTCGCTCGCCGGCAGCGGCCCGTGCGGCACGAACCGCACGACCATCGTTGCCTCGCTCGCCGCGAGCACCTCGGGCACGCACACGCGGTCCGCGACCGCGCGCAACACCGCGGCCTCGCGCTGCACGTCGGCCTCCTCGCCCATCGCGATGCGGGCGACGAGCTCGCCGCTGCGCAGGTTCACGGTGCGCAGACCACCGGCGAGCACGGTCCACTCGCGCTCCGCGAGCCGCGGATCGATCGCCGCGAATGCCCTGTCGAGGAACGCGCGGTCGATCACCGGCAGCGCGATCGACCGCTCCCACGCATCCTCGGGTGTCGTGACGAAGGCCATGCGGGCGGAGCCCGCCCACATCTTACTGCGGCGCTGCCCCTCCCACGGCACCGTGGCTCGCGTAGGCTCGACAGGTGGCTGACATGACGAGCTCGAGAGACATCCCTGCCGGCGATCCCACGGCGGTCGCGGTCGTCCAGGCGATCCGCGAGGGTGACGTCGCGGGGCTCCGCCAGCTCCTCGCGGGCGACCCGGGGCTGGCGCGAGCCCGGATCGTCGACGATCGCGGTGTCTGCCGCACGCTGCTCCACGTCGCGGCGGACTGGCCCGGTCACTTCCCGAACGGCCCCGAGACGGTGGCGGTCCTGGTCGCGGCCGGCGCCGATGTGAACGCGGCCGCGCCGCAGGCCGGGCCGGGCGGTCCGGCCGAGACCGCCCTGCACTGGGCGGCGAGCAGCGACGACGTCGGCGTGCTCGACGCGCTCCTGGATGGAGGCGCCGACATCGAGGCGCCCGGGGCCGTCTTCACCGCCGGCACAGCGATGTCGGACGCGGTGGTCTTCGCGCAGTGGCGCGCCGCGCGCCGACTTCTGGAGCGCGGCGCGACGACCACCCTGTGGCAGGCGGCAGCGCTCGGCCTCCTCGACTCGGTTCGACGGCACCTGTCGACCGACCCGGCGCCGTCGCCCGAGCAGATCACGAACGCGCTCTGGCATGCCTGCCGCGGCGGCCAGCAGGCCGTCGCCGAGGCCCTCGTCGAGCGCGGCGCCGACCCGAGCTGGGTCGGGCACGACCACAAGACGCCGCTCGACGTCGCCCGCGAGAGCGGCTTCCCGGCGCTGGTGGTATGGCTGGAAGGCCTCGGAGCGCGCCCGGCTCGACCATGAGCCAGATGCGGCGTCAGCCGGCCGAGTGGATCGGTGACCCACTGGGTCGGGCACGCGCGGAAGTAGGCGCCGCGGAGAGGACGCGTCGGCAAGCGGGAGACGGCGTGGTCGAGTGCGGAGCCGGTGCGCAAGGTGCGCTGGCGTAGCGGAAGCTAAGCGGCGAAGCCGGACTCGACCTCATCGAGAAGCGCCTCGACGCGATCGATGTGTCGCCGAAATACTCGACGAGCTCGGACCAGCTCAGCTAGCCGTCTCGTTGCCGTCGATCCACGCTCGCGCCGCCGCTTCGGTGTCCATGATCGCGGACAGCATGGACGGCGTGTCGGCGTGCGCTCGCTTCAGCCTGGGCGCCCGGTCGAGCACCCGGCGATGGTGGACGCGGGCCCGGTCGCGATCGCCCAGGGCCTCGGCGCAGCGGGCCAGCCCGAGCTCGGCCGCGAGGCCGGTCCCGTGGCCGGCCCGGACGATCGGCCGGAACAGGAGGCGCGCGGCCTCGTGGTTCCCCTCGGCGAGGAGCTGGTTCGCGTCGCGGAGCAGGACCCCGGAGTAGCTGGCGATGGCGGCGGCGTGTCGCCGGTAGGCCGCGAGCGCCTCCTTCCGGCGCCCGAGGAGGTCGAGCGCGCGGGCGCGGAGCAGGTGCGCGTCCTCGTCGGCGCGGTCGCCCATGGCGACGATCCGCTCGGTCATCGCCAGGGCGTCCTCGGTCCGACCGCGGTCGAGGTAGAGATGGGCGAGCTCCAGCATCGGCTTGCGGAACGTCGGGAGGCGCTCGATCGTCCGCTCGAGGGAGGCGATGACGCCCTCGAGGTCGCCGTCGTGACGCCGCAGCTGGGCGCGCAGGTAGGGCGGCTCCTCCCCATCGTGGCGCACCACGCGCGCCATGAGGTCCTCGGCCTGCTGTCGAATCGCCGCGGCGGACATGGACGGGGAGCTCATGAGCTGGATGGAGCCACCCGCCGCCGCAGCAAGCTGCTCGGCCACGTACCCGCCCAGGTACGCATCCGCGATGCCCTCGCGCAGCAGGAGGTCGTCGAGGTAGCGCGCGACCTCGACGAGATCGTCGACGTGGATCGGGTGGCGGCGGATGTAGAAGGCGTGATCGACGATCCAGATCTCGTGGAGCGGGCTCACCTGGTCGAAGAAGAAGAAGCGCACGTCTTCCACGAACGGGGCCACTTCGCGCGCGAACTGCAAGGTGACGCCGGTCGGGCAGAACGCGCCCGGCATCGACTCCGACTCGAGCAGCATGGTCCCGGCGCCGACGTGGTGGGCGTACGACTCGGCGGCGTCGTATCCTCGGTCCCCGCGGTCGGGAAACACGTAGCGGTCCTCGGTGAGCGCCGAGAGGCGGGCGAAGCGGGCGTAGGCCGCCTCGACCGACGCCTGATGCGCGGCGGGCCAGTGGAGCGTGGTGGTGAACCTGCCGGACCGGGGCGCGATCTCGTCGAAGCAGTAGTCCCTCGTCCGGTCGCTCCGCGCGTACCCGCGCGCGGAGGTCAGGGCCTGGTCGACCTGCCCAGGGCTCAGCGCTCCGCGCAGGAGCGGGTCCGCGCGCACGCCGTCGGCGTCGAGGTCGTGCATGGAGACGCAGATCGCGAGGTGCTGGCCATACGCCTCCGCGTCCCCTCTCGCCGCGCAGGCGCGCGCGGCCATGCGGTGCAGCCTCGAGTTGTACGGGTCGCCCGGCAGGATCTCCCGGGCCAGGCGCAGCCCCTCGTCCACCCGGTCGGCGGATCCCTGCACCAGCTCCTCGACCCGCCCGATCCGCCGGGCGACCTCCGCCTGGTCGAGGAACCAGCTCCGCCACGGCGCGAAGGCCTCGCGCAGGCTCGTCGCGGCCATCTTGCTGACCTTGTGACACGCGGCCACGAGGCGCAAGAGAACAGGCCGAGTGGCCCGGCGGAGGGCGATCGCCTACCGGTGCCGGTCCGGCTGGCGTGCGGTACCCTGGTCGCCCGTGTCCGTGCCCCGCCTCTCGACCCGGCTCGTGCTCCGCGCGCGGTCCTGCCCGCGGCGTCGCTCGCCGGCGCTGGCCGGGATGATCGTCCTGGTCGGTCTCGCGGCCGGGTCGGCGTGCGTGGGTGACTCGCGGCGGCCGGTCTCGGCCACGGCGGGCCGGCTGTCGCTCTCTCTCGACGTGGAGACCGCGGAGCACAGCAAGGACTCGCACGAGCGGCGCGCGGTGCTGGTGCTTCGCGACGGTGCGCTGGTCGCGCGGCGGAGCTGGAGCGGGTACTGGGAGCGTTCGGATCCGCCGGCGCCGGCGACGACTCGCACCCAGCTGACCGACACCCAGATCGAGGCGCTGGCACCGTCGGAGATCGAGCGATGACCGGGCTGGCCGGTCCGGTCCTCCGGCGGCTCGTGGCGCTGGCGACGGCCGCTATCGTCGTCGGCCTCTCCGCTCCCCGCCCGGTCGCGGCACAGACTCGACCGTCGTCGGCGACCGCCACGGCCGAGGCCGCGCCGCTGGTCATCGGCGAGACTTTCACCATCCAGTCCCGGATCCTCCACGAGGTGCGGCGCATCAATGTGTACGTGCCGCCGCGGCCTGGCGGCGGCGACGCGCCGCTGCCGGTGCTTTACATGCCGGACGGGGGGATGGGCGAGGACTTCCTCCATGTGGCCGGCCTCATCCAGGTATCGGTCGGCAACGGGACGATGCGCCCGTTCCTCCTGGTCGGGATCGAGAACACCGCGCGGCGGCGCGACCTGACCGGGCCGACCCGGGTCGCCGAGGACCGCAAGATCGCGCCCCGGGTGGGCGGCTCGGCCGCGTTCCGCGCCTTTTTGCGGCGAGAGCTCATGCCGCGGGTGCGGGCACGCTACCGGACCACCCGCGAGGCCGCGATCGTCGGCGAGTCGCTGGCCGGGCTGTTCGTGGTGGAGACGTTCTTTCTCGAGCCGGCCCTGTTCGACACGTACATCGCGCTCGACCCCAGCCTTTGGTGGAACGGTGGCGAGCTGGTGCGCCGCGCCGCGGATCGCCTGCGCGGCAAGCGGCCGCGGGCGCCCCGGACCCTCTTCCTGGCCGCGAGCTCTCAGCCCGAGATCGCGCAGCTGACCGGGCAGCTGGCCGCCGTGCTGAAGCGCGGCGCACCGCGCAGCGTGAGCTGGCGATACGAGCCGATGCCGGCAGAGCAGCACTCGACGATCTACCACCCGGCCGCGCTGCGCGCCTTCCGCGCCGTGCTCGCGCCCCGGCAAGCCCGGCCGGCGGTCGAGCAGGGACGCTGAGCTCGGTGCCTTCCATCATGGCGATCGATCCCGAGATCTTGCCGCTGCCGTTGCGGCCCTACGTCGACGCGATCGAGCTCGGCGTCATGCATGTCGATCGCCGCGCCTCTGGCGCAGCGGGCGCGCTGGAGGAGCCGCTGGTCCAGGGAGGTATCCACCGGGAGACCGGCGCCTTCTGGTCCAGCTACGTCGAGACCGGCATGTACGTCCGGCTCGACCTCTCCCACGACGACGTTCCGGCGCCGCTGGCCGCGGCGCTTCGCCTTCACCACGCCGACCTGCTGGGCGCCGACGGCGCGCTCTACGAGCACGAGCGGGCGGCGCGGAGCCAGCACGTCAACCGCTCCGTGGCCCTCACCCGGCTGGCCGCGCGAGTGGAGGCGCTGCCGGGCGAGTCGTCGTCGAGCGCGGGGTTCAGTCCATCGTGACCGTGGTCGCACGGGTGAGACGGCTCCACGAGATGGAGCCGCGCTCGAAGTTGCTCCTGCGGTCGAGCCCGAGCGGCCCGATCGGGGTCTCGTCCGAGGTCGGGAGGCCGAGCGCGCTCTCCTCGGCGCCGAGCGAGCTCCACCGCGCGAAGATGTCGCCGAAGACGGCGTGGGTGCCGGTCGCCGTGGACGAGTAGATCCCGCCCCCCTCGAACAGGTTCTTGCGCCCATCGCCGGTGCTGGTCGGGATCTCGTCGGTCGTGGGATAGCCCAGCGGCGACAGCTCCCAGCCCCAGTGCTGCCAGACCTGGCGAGTCGCGCCGTGGACCTCGTGCGCGCCCGTCCTCGGGTGCCAGTAGATCGACCCATCCTGGAAGTGGTTGGCGCGTCCAAGCAGGTCGGGGAGCACCATCTCGTGGGTGGTGGGTGCGCCGAGGAAGCTGCCGCAGGCGCCGAGCTCGAGGTACTTCGCCTCGATCGCGCCGCTGGCGGTGCCGGCCCCGTCCGGGCAGGTCGTTCCCCATGGGGCCTTGTTGCTCCAGCTGGGGGAGTCGCTCTCCATCCGGGTGAGGAAGTCGCCGAGGGTGACGCTGCCGCTCGCCACGCTGGCGAGGTCGTAGAGCATGGTGTGAGCGGTTCCGTCCGGGGCGAAGTACCTCGCGTTGGGGATCGGCCGGATCGTGTCGTACTGCAGACTCTTCAACGTGAAGTAGAACGTCAGCGGGTCCATCAGGGACCCCACATTGACCAGCAGGTCCTGGTCATAGGAGAGGTACGCAAAGCGCGAGTCCGGATACGTGCTCGCATAGTGCTGGTGAATCGCGCGAAAGTCGTCCGCGCACGTGGCGCAGCCCGGTGGGAGCGCCGAGGAGAGGCCCCAGGCGCCCCTCCCCAGGATCAGCAGGCCGAACCTCGCGAACATCGGAGAGGAGTCGGCGACGAGGTCGACCCGGACGTCGCCGCCGAACGCCTCGGTCACTCGCCAATAGTTGATCGTCGCGCCCCATCCGCCGGCGCTGCTGCCGGACAGCGTCACGCGCGACGCATCGGGAAACGACGGAACGATCTGCGCGAGATCGGCCTCCAGGTTCCGCCGCCCGGCGTAGTGCATCGTCCGCCCGGCGATGGGGTGCGACTGCGTGGCGTCACCCGAGTGGAGGTCGCCGGTGCAGTACGGGATGTAGATCATGGTCGAGTTGCGGAACGGGTTGTCCGGCAACGAGCGGTCGAAGAGGCCGGACGAGGGAGTCGCCGCCTCGAACTCCTGCCGGCCGTAGCCGGTGTGGATGTACGAGGCCAGGCTGAGGCCGTTGAAGCCGACGCTGCAGGTGACCTCGTCCCAGCAGGCGCCACCGCCTTCGAGGTAGATGAGCACGTCACTTCCGGTCCCGATGTTCACGCCCAGCCCGGTCTGCGAGCCATTCCCACACTGCGTGCCGGGCACGTCGTACCAGGTCCACTCTCCTGCGGGGCCGGCGAGTCGCAGGAGGTCTCCATCGCCATCGCCCGGATCGTCCGCAGCGAGCTGCCCATCGGACTCGACCGGATCGCCTGGATCGTCCTCGGGCGACAGCGCGCACGCCGGCATCCCCATCGCGATCGCCGCGAGGAGCACCGCCCGGGCCGTCATCGCCGGATCCTCACGGAGCCCGAAGCGTCTCTGGCAGAGGAGAGTCGCGCGCGGTGGATCCGGGCCGGAGGGCGCAGCATTGCGTTCACGTCCTGCCAGGCGCGTGCCGGAGTCGTCCAGTCGCAAGCGCGCAGAATCGCGCAGCGGCAGCGCGCGCAGCCTGGAGCCCCCCGACTCCACCCTTGGTAGGCGTCTCGTCGGGCAAGAGCTACACGTCGGCCGGCGTCTGGCTGCCTGTCGATGCCCTCAGCGACTCCATCGGGCTGTGACGAGAGTCGTCAGTTTCGAATCACGACCACAGTGGCGTACTGCCACCCTGGTCAGTACGTGGAGCGTGTAACAGGCCCCGCTCGTCCGGTCCCGCCGGTTGAAACCACACTTGCCGAGTCCCTATACTGCGCGGGAGTGGGCACGAAGTCCGACGACTTGTTCGGAGCGGAGACCGAGCCCGAACGCTACCAGCTGGTGCAGGAGCTCGCATCGGGTGGCATGGCGACCGTGTTTCTGGCCCGCACGCGCGACTCGATGGGGGCGCCGCAGCTCGTCGCGGTGAAACGGATCCACCGGCACCTCGCCCGCGAGCAGTCGTTCGTCGAGATGTTCTTCGACGAGGCGCGGATCGCGGCCCAGATCCGACACCCCAACGTCTGCACCCTGTTCGACTTCGGCCGCTCCGGCGCGGTGTTCTACATCGCCATGGAGTATGTGCTCGGCGAGACGCTCCTCGAGCTCATCCGCGTGGTCGCGCGGGATCGCCGGCTGCGCGAGTCGCCGCGCTGGCAGGTCTACGCGGCCACCGCCGTGGCCGACGCGTGCGAGGGCCTGCACGCCGTCCACGAGCTCACCGACGACGAGGGGCGGCCGATGCGCGTGGTGCACCGCGACATCTCGCCCAACAACGTCTTCGTGACCTACGAGGGAGCAGTCAAGGTCGTCGATTTCGGCATCGCCTACGCGCAGAACAAGATGCACCACACGCAGACCGGGACGCTCAAGGGGAAGGTCGGCTACATGCCGCCCGAGCTGATCGTCGGCGACGGGCGCGACGTCGATCGGCGCGCGGACATCTGGGCCCTGGGTGTTTGCCTGTGGGAGCTTCTCGCCGGCGCGCTCCTGTTCCAGGGACACAACGACGCGGCCACCATGTTCAACGTGATGCAGCGCCAGATCCCGTCGCTGCGCTCGGTCGCGGGGGTGCCCGCCCGGCTCGATGAGATCGTCGCCCGGGCCATCGAGCGCGAACGCACCGGACGCTATCAGACCGCGCGGGAGCTCGGCCGCGATCTGCGCAGCTGGATCGCCAGCACCGGCGTGCTCGTGGAGGCCGACGAGATCGCCGCCTTCATGCAGACGCGGTTCGCGCCCCAGTACGCGCGCAAGCTCGACGTCCTCGAGGCGGCACCGACCGCCGCCGGGGCGGTCGGCCTCGGCGAGCTGGTGGACGACCTCATCACCCGACAGCTCCCGCTCGCGAGCCCATCGGCACCGAACCCGGACACGGCCGAGCTGATGCAGCCGGCGGAGTCGGCGGATTCGTCGCCCGGGCCTCTCTCGGCCGGCTCCGGGCCGGTCAAGGCAGCGGCGCCATCGATCAGGCCGCCACCCGATCGGCGACGCGGGCGCTGGGCCGCCTTCTCCGTGGCGATCGGCGGCGCCGTCCTCGCCGTGGGCGGCACCGGGCTGGCCCTCTGGCAGCAGGGCGAGGACGTCGGTCGAGACGGCCCCGCCCTCGCCGTCGCGACCCGGGGTCCGCCCGCCGCCCCGGTGGAGGACACGCGCCCGGGCCCCGCCGAGCCGGCGGCCACACCGATCCCGCCGCCCTCCCCGGCCGCCCCGGAGCCCGCGATCGCCGCACCGGACCAGCCGTCATCGTCCGCGGAGCCGGCCGACGGAGAAGCGGCGCCGCCGGAGGAACCAGCGGCGACGGAGGACGACGAGCCGGGCCGATCGAGCAGGCGGAAGCGCGCCCGCGAGAAGGCCCGCAGCCGGGCCAGGCAACGCAGCGCGGAGCACAGGCGCGCTTCGGTCGAGGCGAAGCCAGCGCCGCCAGATCCAGCCGATCCGCCAGGTCCGCCAGGTCCGCCCGATTCGATCGAAGAATCGCCCGACGAGCCGCCGGTGGCCGAGCCGGATCCCGCGCCGGAGCCGAAGCTGCCCGCGCCGCCTCCCCCCACCCCGCCCCGGCGAACCGGCCCTCTGGCGGCGAGCGCGAGCGTCGCCTCGCTCGAGGTCCAGGGCTCCCTGGTCAACTCGATGGTGAGCCGCGCCATCGACCGCGTGATGCCGTCTCTGCGGACCTGCTACCGGGACGCCGCCGTGGCCGCCGGCAAGAACGCGCGCTGCTCCGTGCGGGTGAAGCTGTCCATCAACGAGACCGGCCAGGTCGCCCGCGCCACCGCGGCGGGGGGCCAGCTGCCCGGGCTCGATGCCTGTGTGCAGGGGGTGGCGATGAGGATCCGGACCTTGACGCGCCCGGACGTGGGTGGCGCGACTGCCAGTTTCGAAGTGAAGTACAAACCGCAGGGGGATTGATGCTGCGAGCGACGTCGAGACGTGGTGGGGCCTCCTGGGCGTGGTGCGTCCTGCTCGCAGCCTCGTCCGGCTGCCTCGAGCCGCGCGTCTCCGACGACCTGCCGACCCCCGGCCTGCTCCTTCCGGCCGGCTCGGTCGTGCCCGGCGTCGCCTCCGATGCCGCGCTCGCCGCTCAGATCGACGACAACGACGCGGTCGATCGGCGGGTGCCGCTCAACTCGGCGTTCGTCGGCGGAGGTCAGGTCTTCTTCTGGGACTTCGGTCCCGCGCCCGACAACTCGGCACCTCTCATCTTCCTGCGGCAGCCGACCGACGACGGCTCCATCGACCTGCTCCCCCACCCTCCGATCCTGGACGTCATCCCCGGCGATCCCAACTACACCCCGTTCTGGGCCATCTGGCACGTCGACGTCACCGAGCTCTACAACGGAGAGATCATCCCGTCGCTGCAGGCCCTGCAGGAGGCCCAGGAGCTCGGGCTGGTCGAGATGCCCGAGCAGAGGCCCGCCTATCTCAACTGCCCGGTGGTCCACCCGGACGTTCGCATCGAGGTGGGGGCGGGCAACGAGGACGCGGCCCCTTCGCAGGCCTTCTATCGCGGCCTTCAGGTCGATCTGGTGAACTTCGCGTTCCGCCCGCTGCTCGAGGACAAGACCCACGTCCCGGTGGCGGAGCTCTACGTGCTGAGGCGCGAGGGGGGTGACCCGCTCAGCGAGGTGACGCGCGGCGTGGACATGACCGGGGACGGGGACACCAACGACTCGAACGACGTGTTCCAGTACGCGCGCGACGACGACCCCTACACGCCTCTCTCGCGGGTCGTGTCCGTCACGGTGCCGGCCGGCTACATGTCCATCGATTCCTACGCCAGCGAGGCCACCGCGGACGCCACCGACGACGAGGACCTGTTCGACACGGCCAGCGATCCGCCGGCCCCGCGGAGTGGCGCCGTCATCGCGGTCGAGCGAACCGAGGAGCTGCGCAACCTCCCGGTCCAGGAAGCGCCGGGAGAGCTGTGATGACCGCGCCAGCGAGATGCGGCGCGCTGCTCGGCTGCGCCGCCCTGCTCCTCGGCAGCGGCTGCGTCGAGGACCTGCGCCCCGACGTCGGCCCGCCGGCCCAGGAGCTGTGCCTCGACGAGGACTCCGATCCGGACACGCCGGTCCAGTTCGCCCGCGACATCGTGGACACCATCTTCGCCCGCGAGCTGACCGGTTGCCACCAGTGCCACCGCCCCACCGCTCCGACACCGCTCGGCTTCGAGGTCGGCGGGCTCGATCTCACCGACGTCACGTCGCTCCAGAAGGGCGGCGTGGTGAGCGGCAGCGACATCGTCAGCCCGGGCCGTCCGTGCGAGAGCATCCTGCTCCAGAAGGTCGGCCCGGCGGCGCCGTTCGGCGGGCGCATGCCGCTCAACGGGCCACCGTTCCTGAACGACGACGAGCGTCAGCTCATCCACGACTGGATCGCCGAGGGAGCGCTCGACAACTGAGGATCGCGCTCGTCATCCTCGCGGCGGCGCTCGCCGCGCTGCTGGCGCCCCTCGCGGGCTGCCACGGCTCGTCCACCGAGTCGCGGGTATCGTCCGATCCGCCCGCGATACGGCGAGCGTGCGCGGTCATGGCCAGGCGGTGCTCGAAGTGCCACTCCCTGGACCGCATCGACGTGGTCCAGCTGGCGGAGCCGCGCGGCTGGGAGCTGCTCGTCCACCGGATGCGTCTCCAGCCGAGGAGCGGCATCAGCCTGACCGATCAGGACACCGTGGTTCGCTGCATCGTCTACCGCAAGTTCGGGCTCGATACTGCACGTGGGCGGAAGGGAGCAGGTTCATGAGGGCATCCCGTGTGGTGCTGGCGCTGGTCGCTTGCCTGGTCGGGCGCGAGGCCCAGGCCCAGGACATCCAGCGAAACTTCGTCGGGTCGGTGCAGCTCGACTACCTGTCGATCCCGACCGAGTCGGTCGCCGGTGACACCGCGCTCGACGGCGCGACCGCCGAGCTGTCGCTCAAGGTCGGCGTCGACTTCTCCGAGAACATCTCCTCCAACGTCAAGGTCTGCTTCGCCTGCCACGGCTTCGAGGTGGGCGCCGCCTACTTCGACCTGCGCACGGCCGACGAGCTCAACTTCCGCGTCGGGCGCTTCACGCCGTCGTTCGGCGACTTTCCGGTGCGGCACGACCCGGCCAATCACCGGACCAACGACAAGCCGCTCCCCTACGACATGGGCCGCATGCTCCACATCCGCGACTGGAACATGAGCATCCTGCCGGCGCCCTGGGTGGACAACGGGATCGAGATCAATGGCTCTCACTTCTTTGCCGAGCTGAGCCAGATCGACTACGCGATCTACGCGGTGGGCGGCCCGCGCGCGTCGGCCGAAGCGGTCGATTTCGACTACATCCAGTCGCGAACGCCGGCCGCGTACTACATCGACAACAACTCGCGGCCCACCGTCGGCGGACGTCTGTCCGCGACGCTCGGCTTCAACGCCTCGACGCACCTCAGCGCGGGCGCCTCCGGCATGGTCGGCACCTACGACCCGGACAACGAGCTCGACTTCTGGCTGGTCGGCGCCGACCTGGTCTTGCGGACCTCACCGTTCATCCTGCGGGCCGAGTACCTGCTGCGCCGGACCGAGATGGCTCTCGGCCTCGATCCGGCGAGTCGATTCCGCTACGGCCCCGGCGCCGACGGCACCTACGACCCGTACTTCCTCAAGGATGGCTTCTACACCGAGCTCGAGGTCCCCCTGGGAGACCTCGACGTGGTCGCCCGCTGGGATGGGCTGCGACGGCTGGGCAACACCCTCGCCACCAGCGAGCTGCGCAGCGACAGCGTCCTTTTGCGCTATACCGGTGGCCTCAGTTACCGGCTCCGGGCCGCCACCCGCCTCAAGCTGAGCGGCGAGTACTACGACTCCAGCGACTTCGAGGACGAGGTGGCGCTCCACATCGGCATCGCGAGCCCGTTCTGAGCCGACCGAGCCGACCGAGCTGACCGAGCCGACCGAGCCGACCGAGCTGACCGAGCCTCGCCCCCACGGTCCCCCGGAGCGCGGCGTTCTCGACGCGTTATGATACCCGCGTGCCACGCTGCCCGGTCTGCTCGCGTCGTCTCTGCCGGGACGCGACCTGTCCGGACGACGGCGCCACCGCGGCCGTGGAGGGCGCGGGCCAGCCGGGGCCGCGCCCGGCGATCCCTGGCTTCGAGCTCGGCGAGCCGCTGGGCGTGGGCGGGTGTGGGGCTGTATGGGCGGCGCGCGGTCGCGATGGTCGGAACGCGGCAATCAAGGTGACCCACAGCGCCAGCGAGCTGTGGCGGGTCCGCTTCGCCGGCGAGGCGAGCGCGCTGGCCGCCCTCGGTCCGCCGCACGCGCCGCGGCTCTTCGCCCACGACATCCTGCCCGACGGGCGCTCGTGGATGGCGATGGAGCGGGTCGTCGGGACGACGCTGGCCGACGAGATGGCCGGCTGGATCACCCCTCCGCCGCTCGAGCGCAGGCTCCGCCTGGCCGACGCGGTCCTGGCCGCGGTGGCGGTGACCCACGAGCGCGGGATCGCCCACGGCGACCTCACCCCGGAGAACGTCTTCCTGCGCCGCCCGGCCCGGCCGAGCAGCGACGAGCATCGCGTCGCCGCGCTCATCGACTTCGGGCTCGCCGGCGGCCGGGGCGGCGCGCCCGCCAGCACCGGGCCGGGCCGGACCATGGGCACGCCCGGCTACATGGCCCCCGAGGTCCTGTCCGGCGAGCCGGGCGGCGCGCACGCCGACGTGTACGCGCTGGGCGTGATCCTCTACGAGCTGTTCACGCTGCGCCCGCCGTTCGCCGGCGACGAATCGGAGCTCGAGCGCGCCCACCTGGCCCTGCGGCCGCCCCCGCCCGGGCTCGTGGCCGACATCCCGCGCGCGCTCGAGGACCTGATCCTGTCCTGCCTGGCCAAGGACCCCTATGGCCGCCCCCCCGACGCATCGGCCATGCGCCACGCGCTCGCCGATGCCGCCCGCCGGAGCCGGGCCGGGGAGGCCGCCGGCGATCTCCGCGCGCTCGCGTGGCTCGAGTGCGACGCGGTTCCGGCGCGCATCGATGCCGAGATCCAGGACGCCGGCGGCGAGCTCGTCCTGCGGAGCTCCGACACGGTCCTGGCGGTGTTCGCGAGCGGCACCTCCGATCAGCCGGCGCGCCCGGCGCTGGCCATCGCCTCCCGGTTCCTGGCGACCTGGGGCGGGCGAGCCGCGCTTCACGTCGATCGCGTCAGCCCGCGCCTGGCCGACGGCCGGCCGCCCGCCCTCCCTCCATCGCCGACCGATCGGCCCGAGGCTTGGTTGCCAGCCGTCCCGTGGGCCGGCCTGGTCCTCACCCGCGACGCCGCCGACGCCATCGCGGGGCTGACCGTCGTGCCCGCCGGGCCGCCCGGCTTCTTCACCCCGACCGACTCGCTCGCCGTTCCAGCGCAGGCACGCCTGTTCGGCCGCGCCGCGCTGGTCTCCGCGCTCGTGGTCAGCGCGCGCGCCAGCTTCGCCGATGGCCGGCCCGGCCTCGCGCTCCTCTTCGGCGGGCCCGGCGTCGGCAAGTCGCGCGTGGTGCGCGAGATCGCCGCCAGGACGGGCGAGCTCGGCGCCGCGCGCATCGTCATCGACGCGACGCGCCCCGGCGCGACCGACGCACTCGACGGCGAGTCGCTGCGCGAGCGCGCCCGCGCCGGCCCGCTCGCGGTGCTGATCGACGAGGCGCACTTCGCCGACGACGCCCTCCTCGACGCGCTCGAGGTCGCGACGCTGGGCGGGGCCAGCGCGCCGCTCTGGGTCCTGGTCGCGGCCGACGAGCGCCTGGATCGGATCCGGCCGCGATTCGGCGAGCGCGCCGCCCGGAGGGAGCGGCACGAGCTCCAGCCGCTCGGCGATCACGCCATGCGCGAGCTCGCCGCCTCGCTGCTCCTCCCGGCGGACTATCTCCCCCCGGCCGTGCTCGATCGCCTGACCAGGATGGCCGGCGGCAATCCGAGCCTCCTGACCGAGCTGGTCGGCGTCCTCAAGCGCGAGGGCACGACACCTCCGCTCCGGCCAGTTCCCCTCGTCGGTCAAGCGATGACTCTGCCCGCAGGGCCCCCGCAGGGGCCTGCCGACTCGGGACGCTGGAGGGCGTCGTCCGCGCTCGACGGCCTGCCCGACGAGCTGATCGCATCCGCCAGGGTGGCGGCCGCGTCCGGACCGATCATCGAGCAGCGCGAGCTGGCCTGGGTGATGGACGCGCTCGGGCGCCAGGACCACGTCGCCGCCTTCGACGCGCAGGCGGCCCTGCAGGAGCTCGCCGCGCGCGGCCTGGTCGTCGACCAGGGCGGGGGATCGTGGGCCTTCGCCAGCTCCCTGGCTCATGATGCCGTCCATCGCGCGACACCGGCGGCCGAGCGAGCGCAGATCCATCGCCATGCGCTCGACTACTGGCGCGGTCGCGTCGGCACGCACGCGACGGCCGCAGTGGCCCGCCACGCCGGGCTGGCCGGTGCGCACGCGGAGGCGACCGCCGCGACGCTGGTCCTGGCCGAGGCTGCCGGCGCCGCTCACCGCGAGGTCGAGGCGGAGAGGTGGTACTCGGCGGCGCTCCTCCACGTCACCGATCCGTCGACTCGTGTCCGGGTGCTGGCCGGCCGCGGACGAGTGCGCTGGCGGCTCGACCGCGGGCCGGAGGCGCTGTCGGATCTGGCGGCCGCGCGCGTCCAGGCCGCGACGCTCGGCGACCCGGCCCGGGTGGCGTCGATCCTGCTCGACGAGGCGATGGTGCTCGACTGGTACTTCGACTTCGCCGCCTCGGCCGATCGGCTCGCCGAGGCGCGCCCGCTGGTGGAGGCGAGCGGCGACGCGGTGCTGCGCGCGCGGGCCCTGGTCGCCACCGGCCGCAGCCACTGGCGCCAGGAGCGGGTGCCCGAGGCGCTGGCCGTGTTCGCGGAGAGCGCGGCGCAGCCGCTCGACGGCGAGACGCGCCTCATCATGCTGCTCCTGCGGGCATGCGCGCTGTGCCTGGTGGGCAGGCTGGACGAGGCCGAGGCCAGCTTCACCGAGGCCGAGCACCTGGCCGAGGCGATCGATGACCGGCTGCACCAGTGCGTGCTCCACGTCAACCGGTTCTTCCTGTGGTGGGGGGAGCGCGGCGATGCGGAGCGCGGCGCCGATGACCTTCGCCGGGCGGTCCGGCTGGCTCGCGAGCTCGGCCACCCGGTCGTGGAATGGGCCGCGACTCACAACCTGGCCACGCTGCTCCACTTCGGCGGACGCGACGCGGAGGCGCTCCCCCTCGCGATCCGCTCGTTCGAGCTGCAGCAGCGATACGGGCCCGGCCCCGGGCTGGAGGACGCGCTCCTGCTCGGCCGCATCGCGGTCGCGCTGGGCGATCGAGAGTCGGCCGCCCGTCACCTGGCCTGGGTGGAGGCCCATGCGGTGCTGGCCGACGCGCCACCGACCTTGCGGGTCTTTCACCGCGCGCTCGACCTGGTCCAGCACGGGGGCGCCGCCGAGGCCTGGGACGCGGTGGTCGCCGATGCGGCCGCGGCGGGCGTGCACCCGATCGAGCACCTCGAGCTCCTGTACTTGCGGGCGGGCTGCGAGATCCGCGCAGGACAGGTGGGGCCGGCCCGTGACACATTCGCGGCCGCCCGCGCGTATGCCGACCGGTTCCCGGGATGGAGCGCGCGGCTGGAGGCGCTGGCCGCGGGCATCACGGAGTGAAGAGTGGGCGTCTGTACCTGACTCATCAAAAGATGCGCTTGACGTCTCGTCCACGTCGAGCTGAACCAGAGTGTCCGGACAAGCTCCGGGCCCCCTCCAGGAGACCAAGATGAGACCCGCGCTGCGTATCGCGCTTCCCGCCGTACTCGCTCTCTGTGCCTGTTCCGCCGACGAGGAGGCCGAGCCCGGGCTCGATGAGGCCGACTACATCTCGCTCAACGCGCTCGCGCCCGACGCGCTCCTCGACAACGGAGACGCCCTCGACGCTCTCGCCGGGGGCGCTCTCGATCGCGCCACGACCCAGCTGGTCGACAGCGAGCCGGGGCGCATGCTGCTGTCCTATGTGGTGCGCTGTGCGCTCGGCGCGGGGGACCACGCCGCCTTCCCGCGCGCCGGCGCCCCCGATCTCGTGTACACGGGAGTGGTCGGCATCGCCCGGGGCTGGAAGGGGAGCTCCCTCGACGGAGCCGGCCGGCGTCTCATGACGGCGTGCCTGATGGCGCACGTCAACGCGGTCGGGATCCAGGTCCCGATCTCGGTCCGCAGCGCGACGTTGAGAGAGGCCCCGCTCCTCGAGAAGCTCCTGTTTCCGGCCCAGGAGATGGCGGTGTACGGCAACATCTTCGCCCCCCCCTCCGAGCGAGACCTGTTCGTCTGCTTCGGCCAGGCCGTCGGCCAGACGCTGGGCGGCAAGGGGGGCCTCGGCAGCGCGCTGGGGCTACCCAGCTACCTCGATTTTCGCATGTGCTCCGTCAGCGAGAGCTGCGGGTTCAACCGCCTGGGCGCGTGCTATCGCTGGCCGTCGCAGCCGGGCGTGACGAAGTCGGCCTGCGAGGTGCAAGCCGGAAACCTCTACAGGAAGTGCCACGAGGCGCCGATCCAGGACGGCAGCACGCCGGCGTGGGACGACATGGTCAGCGTCTACCTCCAGCCGGCCGATCTGGCGCTCCTCCTCACCGAGTACGTCGACCTCGTCTGCGAGCTCACGGGCGGCCTGATCTGCGACCTGCTCGGGACGTGAGCGCGGTCCCGCGACCGCCGCGCGCGGCTCAGAACTGGATCTCGCCGTCGGCCAGCATCTCGTAGTCGGGTGGGACGCTGGCTGGCCCCTGGATCAGCTGGCCGGCGTACGAGCGGCCATTCAGCGTCATGCCGGTGGCGTCGATCACGCCGTTGAACTCGTCCGGATCCTCGCGAATGTCGCGCAGGGCGATCCCGCTCACCACCGACAGCTCGTTGCCGCCGGGTCCACCGCCGTTGCCGAGGTCGAGGGTGACGGTGAACCATTCCACGAAGATCAGCACCGACGCGAAGGTCTGATCGCGCACCACCGAGTCGCGCATGACCAGGCTGTTGGGGTTGTCGCGCCCGTCGGCGTGGACGCCGATCTGTCCGCCGATGATGAGGCCGTTGGTGATGCTGACGGCGAAGGTAGGTCCCTCCACCGAGGCGAAGATCGCGACGCCGGTCCCGTCATGCCCGACGATCTCGCCTCCGCTGAGGTCGAGAGACGCGCCGATCACCAGGATCCCGGTCTGCATCGCCTCGGGCGTCACCTCGACGTCGCGGATGAGCGTGTCGCTCACCCGGGCGACTCCACCCAGGACCTCGATGCCGGTGGCGTTGTCGGTCAGCTCGCAGCTGGTGACCGTCAGATCGCCCTGGAAGTTCCTGTCGCGGAAACCCTCGATACCCACGCTGCAGCGCTCGAAGGTCGAACTGGTGACCGACGAGGGTCCACCGGCGAGGGCGACGCCGGTGCTGCAGCCGGCGAAGCTCGAGTTGGTCACCGCGACGATGCCCGAGTCCTCGGTCTCGAGGCCGACTCCGACCCCGCCGCATTCGACGTGCAAGCCATCGACCGTGGCGGCCACGCTGCCGCTCAGGCGAAAGCCCGGGCCCTCGAAGCCCAGGTCCTCGATCGCCAGGGTGGCAGGCCCCTCCAGGAGGAAGACCGTGCTCTGCATGGGCGACGGCGCCACCACGGTGAAGCCGCGCAGCACCGTCGGTACGCCGACCGAGTCGCCGAAGAAGCTGAAGCCGGGGAAGCTCTGGGTCACCCCGCGCACCAGGGTCGCTCCGCGTCCGGCTCCGGCGATGGTCACGCCGTTGAAGAGAACGATGGGCGCGGGGGCGTCGCAGGCATGCTCCCCGGCCAGGAGCGAGATCGTGTCGCCGGTCGTGGCGGTCACGGTCTCGGCATCGCAGACGATGAGCGGCGACTGGAACGTGCCGCGCCCGCCCGGCAGCGCGCTGCCCGACACCACGTACACCGTCGTCTCGATCGCGCCGTCCCGTCTGACCGATCCGCCCGGGCCGGACACGGTCACGTCGCGCGGTCCCGGCAACGTGCCGTGCGGGACGATCAGCTCGGCGCGCACCTCGTCGGGGGCGACGCTGACAATGGTCACAGGCAGCTCGCCGACGATCACCGCGGTGATCTCACCCAGCCCGGATCCGCGGATGACGAGCACGGCCGACGAGCCCTGCCGGACCTGGGTGAAGCCGTCCGCAGTCATCACGCTGTCGATCGTCGGACCACCCGCGCCGGCGTCGGCAGGGGCGGCGTCGAACGATCCGGCGTCCTTCAATCCCGCGTCCATCGACCCGGCGTCCTTCGATCCCGCGTCCTTCAGTCCCGCGTCATCGGCGCCGCCGTCGGGCGTCGATCCATCCGCGTCGGCCGGCGATCCATCGACTGCCGCATCGGCCTGGCTCCCGGGCGATCCATCCGCATCGTGCGGATCCCCGTCGCCACACGCGAAGACCATCCAGGAGATCATCGCGACCACGCCCACCCACCAGCCTCGCCCGTGCACCATCCACGGATCGTGAACCCCGGTCGCAATCGTTGCAATCGCCGAGCACAGGGGCCTTTCCAGGGCGCGGTACGCGGCGCCCCGGCTTCTCCATGGTGGGATCTCCCCGGTCGATTCAGGGAATGCGCAGCAGCGCGGGCCGCTTCGCGTCGAGGAAGGCGAAGTTGCTGATGTAGAGCGCGTCGCCGGCGAAGACGAGGCTGGCGGGGAAATCGAGCGGTCCGCCCGACGCCAGTTGCGTCACGTGACCCTCGCGGTCGACGCGCATCAGCTTGTTCAGGTGGTTCACCGCGACGATCAGGTCGCCGTCGGGCGCGAGCGCCAGCCCGTCGGCGCCGCTCAGCTCGTCGCAGCTCGGCGGCACCAGCAGGCGGGGCGCACCGGCGCCGCCGTCCTTCTGGATCTGGATGCGCACCACCTGGGCCCGGTCGGTGTTGGTGACGAACATCGTCTCGCCGTCGATGACGATGCCGTTGGCGCCGATGTCGAAGGGCACGCCGACGCCATTGCCCGCTCCGCACGAGTCCTTGCCGCCGGTGAGCAGCGGGTCGGCCAGCCACCTGGTCACCTCGCCGGTGGTCGACACGCGAAAGATCGCGCCGGCCGCCGAGTCGGTGACGTACATCTGCCCCGCGTCATCGAAGGCCATGCCGTTCGGGAACGCCATCTCGTCGTGCTTCGCGAACAGCTGCGCCGGGCCCCCGGCGCCGGTCATTCGATAGATGCCTGCCTGGACCTCGGGCACGAACGAGACCAGCGCGGCGTACAGGTCGTCGCCGTGGACGGCGAGCCCGGCCACGAAGCCCTTGCCCGCCACCGGCTGCGGTAGCGACGCATAGGGCGTGACCGCCCCGCTCTCGAGGTCGACGGCGACCACCTCGCCGCTGGCGACGTACCCCAGGTACGCCGTCCCCTCGCGCACGGCCACCCCCTCGGACATCTGGCCCCGGGCGCCGTCGAAGCGCGCGACCTCGCTCACCACGACCGGCGAGGCCGGCCACTGCGAGCCGGTGCAGCCGGCCGCGCCAGCCGCCGCCAGGACGCCGATCGCCGCGATCGCCGCGATTCCCTGCACACCACGCGATGCCTTCGTTCTCGTCATGTCTCTGCTCCTGATTGCGGGCCGTCCCGCGACTCCGACAACGTGCCGCTGACGAGCGCGCGGAAAAAGACCATCGCAGGACCTTCAGTCGTGTCCGCCAGTCACGAATCCCCGCATCGCGGCGAGCGAGGTGGCCATCCATCTGGGCTACGCTCGACGCGTGAAGCGCGACCTCGCCGCGGTGCCGGAGGTGGTCCGGGGCATGATGGCCCTGGTCGCGATCGCCGACTCGTCGTCGTTCGCCGGCGCCGCGCGCGACCTCGGCCTCACCGCCTCCGCGGTCAGCAAGCTGGTGTCGCGCATGGAGGCGCGCCTCAAGCTCCGGCTCATCCACCGCACCACCCGCCGCGTGCGGCTCACCGAGCTCGGCCTCCTCTACTGCGCGCGCGCGCGCCGGGTGATCGAGGAGCTCGACACCAGCGAGCGCGAGCTACAGCACCTCGATCCCGATCCCAAGGGCAGCATCACGATCACGGCGCCGGTCGTGCTCGGCCGCGCGCGCGTCCTGCCGGTCGTGATGGCCTTCCAGCAGCGCCACCAAAACGTGCGCATGTTCTTCGACGCCACCGACCGCGTCGTCGACCTCATCGACGAGGGCGTCGACGTCGCCATCCGCACCACGGCCGAGCCGCCGCCGACCATGGTCGCCCGCAAGCTCGACGATGACGTCCGCCTCCTGTGCGCCAGCCCGGCCTACCTGGCCCGCATGGGCGCGCCGAAGACGCTGGCCGACCTCGCCAACCACGAGTGCCTCCCCTGCCGGATCGACGGCGAGGCGGCGCCCTGGCGCTTCCGGTCCGGCGCCGGAGGGCCGGCGCGGACGATCACCGTCGACGGCCGTCTCCTCCTCAGCGACTCCCACTCCATCCGCGACGCCGCCCTCGCCGGACTCGGCATCGCCGATCTGCCCGGCTACTTCGTGGCCCGCGATCTCGAGGAAGGAGCCCTCGTGCGCGTCCTCGAGCCCTTCCCGCGGGTACAGCGCGGCATCTACGTCCTCTACGCCCCGTCGCCATTCACCCCGACCAAGGTCCGCCTCTTCGTCGAGGCGCTGAAGACGTCCTTCCGCGCCTGAGTCCCGACCAGAGCCGACGCGGGCCACCTATCCCTGGGGGGTCAAGCGCGCGGACCGGAGCGACGAGCTTCCCGGAATGGACCGGGCACGGTGAGGCTACGGGTGCGATGATCAACTCATGGTGCCGGACTTTCAGAGCCTGACCCGTCCGACGTTCGAGGTGCTCGCCGGAGACGGCGGAGAGCTCAGTCTCGCCATCGTGCGAATTCGGGTGGCCGAACGCATCGGACTCACTGAAGCGCAGACCAGCGAGCTCCTGCCTAGCGGTGGGCAACCGCGCTTCAACAATCGAGTGAACTGGGCGGCCATCTACCTCACCGCCGCCGGTCTTCTTCGATGGGTGCGGCGCGGCGTTTACCAGGCGACCGACCGAGGACACCAGACACTTCCGACAGCTCCAGAGCGAATGGACATAGCCTTTCTCTCGCAGTTTCCTGAGTTCGTGGCCTGGCGAAAGAAGGGGTCCACCGAATCTGAAGCCGAGGAGGACGACGAGACGCCTCCTGCAAACGAGGTCACGCCAGAGGAGCAGATCGAGATCGGTCACCAGATGCTCCGACGAAGGGTGGAGCTTCAGCTGCTGGATAAGCTCATGGCAGCCTCGCCGCTCTTCTTCGAGCGGACCGTCGTCCAGTTGCTGGTTGCCATGGGGTACGGCGGCTCGTTGAAGGATGCGGGACAAGCCCTAGGGCGGTCGGGCGACGGGGGGATCGACGGCATGATCAAGGAGGATCGCCTTGGCTTGGACGCGATCTACGTCCAGGCAAAGCGGTGGGATCGATCTCGAACCATCGGTCGACCGGACATCCAGGCATTCGCTGGCAGCCTGGAGGGGGAACGAGCGCGCAAGGGGGTCTTCATCACGACCGCCCTGTTCTCTCGCGAGGCGTCTGATTACGTCAAACGGATCGAGAAGAAGATCGTCCTGGTCGACGGTGACATGCTGGCGAGTCTCATGTTCGAGCACAACGTCGGCATCAGGAGCAAGCAGACGTACGAGCTCAAGGAGGTGGATGACGACTACTTCTTGGACGACTGATCGAGAAGCGCGATAGGGAGCGCGGGCTACTGTCGGCCCACGAGGGTCCGCGGCAGGCCGCCGGCGAAGAAGGCCGCGTGGGAGCTCGGGGTCATGAAGTGGTCGATGACCCGGATGCGCCCGTCTCTGGCCTCGAGGACCTGGAGCGCGAAGAAGGGCCCCTGCCCGTCCTCGCCGGGGCGGTAGAAGCCGGCGGCCGTGCGACCGTTCGCGTCGACCAGGGCGGTGCGGAAGCGGTGATCGCGGACGGCTTGCGTCACCCGGTTGGTGAAGAAGCGGGCGACGTCGGCGCGCCCTGCGATCCAGGTCGGGCTCGGCGGCATCGAGAGGGTCACGTCGTCGTGGAGGAGGGCGATGATGGCGTCGAGGTCGCCCTTCTCCCAGGTGCGCACGTAGCGCTCGAGGAGCGCCCGATCGACCGGCCCCTCCTCCGGCGACCAGCCCGCCCGCGGCCCCACCCGCTCCTCCAGGGCGACGCGGGCGCGGTGGAGGGTGCTGTTCGCCGACGACACCGAGCACGCGAGTGCCTCGGCGGTCTCGGCCGCCGAGAGGCCCACCACGTCCCGGAGGAGGAGCACCGCCCGCTGGGGCGGCGTGAGCACCTGGAGCGCGGCGACGAAAGCGAGGGCGACGCTCTCCTTCATCGTGTACTGCGCGACGGGGCTGCCCGCCTCCGGGGTCGCCCCCGCGAGCCAGGCCGACGGGGCCGGCTCGATCCACTCGGCGTCCCGGGTGGCTGCCGCCGGTGGCGCGTCCGGATCGGCCGGTGGCCCGAGCTCGGGGCCGCGAGCTCGTCGCGGGCGCTTCGCCAGCTCGTCGATGCACACGTTGGTGGCGATGCGGTGGAGCCACGCTCGCGCCGTCGCGGGGTCTCTCAGCGTGTGCTGGGCGCGGAGGGCGCGGACGAAGGTCTCCTGCACCATGTCGTCGCTGTCGTGAGACGACCCGAGCATGCGGTAGCAGTGGAGCCGCAGCTTCGCGCGGTGCGGCTCCACGAGCGCCTCGAAGGAGCTCACGCAGCTCCGCGGGCGGCCGCCAGCGTCTTCTTCATGCTGTCTCGCGCGGTCATGCGCCCGAGCCACGCCTTCGCCATCGGGTAGGGCTCGAAGTCGAGGCCGCAGCTCGCGGTGAGGACGGCGTACGGCGCGAGGGCGAAGTCAGCGATGGTGAGCCGGCCGCACAGGTACTCCTTCGTGCCGAGGCTCTGCTCGAGGACGCTCGCCCTCGCCGCGAACTCCTCGATGCCCACCTTCACGACGGCCTCGTCCGGCGCCCCCAGCCCGGCGACCTTCTTGACGATGCGCTCGAAGGCGACCTTCCGGATCGCCGGGCCAAAGTGGGCGGCCTCCCACGAGGTCCAGCGTTCGACCTCCGCTCGCTCCCGCGGCGTCGTCGGCGCGAGATCCTCTCGCCCCGCCGTTGCCGCGATGTACACGAGCATGGCAGTAGATTCCCACAGGACGAAGTCACCATCCTCGAGGATCGGGACCTTGCCGTTGGGGTTCTTCGCGAGCATCGCGGGGGTGCGCGCCCCGCCCTTGAACAGCGCCACCGTCGCGAGCTCGAGGGGAACGCCCACCTCGTGGGCGACGGCGACGACCTTCTGGCAGGCCGGGGAGAAGGGGATCTGGAAGAGCTTCATGGGAGACCTCCGGGTGGGGCGCTGGAACGGCGCCCTTTCCCAACAAAGACCGGGCCGAGGTCGGAAACTGTTCGGGCTCAGAAGACGCAGGGTTGATTGGTCACGGTGACCGAGCCGGGGCTGGTCTCGATGCCTGAGGCCGTCTCGCGCACCAGGATCTGCACCACGCCAGGATTGACGCCGAGCGTGCCGAGAAAGCCCGTCGACGCGGACGTGTTGTCGGCGACGTTCATGTTCATGTCCAGGATCTGCAGGATGTTCGGATCCGATGTGGAGATCACGAAGTTGCAGAAGTGATCATCCCCGCCGGCGCCCGCCGGACACACGAGGTCGAACTGGATGCCGTGGGAATAGCCCAGGCACACCGGGTTCTGGTCCGTCGGCACCGGGCCGGGGTCGTTGCCGGTTGCGTCACCGCACCCGGCGATCCAGGCGGCGACGAGGAGGAGTGGCAGGTGGCGGGTTCTCATTCGCGTGTCACCTCGTGTTCAGGGTTGGGGAGCTGCGGTGCAGCAGCCGTGCCGTGCGATTCACGCGAGTCTTCGCTGGCATGGGGATGGAGCGGGCCGGCCCGTCCCATGGTCGTCTCATGCGCGTCGCCGGTGCGGAGCACAGCCAGGCGATCGCCGGCCGCCCCGTCGGCGCGTGGTCCCGCCGATCTGGGCGCGTCGGGCCGCCATTCGCGCATGGCACGAGCCGTGCTGAAAGGCGCAAGGGGGTCGGTGATCGCGCGGCGTGTCGCCGGGCGCTACGCCGACATGAAGGGACCGTGAACGTGAGAAGGCAGATGCTGATGCGATCCTTCGGGCTGCTCGCCCCATTGCTGGTCCTGTCGCGCCCGTCCCGGGCCGTGGCGGACACCGACTTCAACGGCGACGGCCGCGCCGACATCGCCTTTCATCGCCCGGACGGCAGCTCGACCACGCTGGGGACTCTGCGGAGCAACGGCAACGGCAGCTGGGCCAGCATCGGATCGACCGTCCCGAGCTGGGCCAACCAGACCGGCGCCGTCGCACTGCCCGGCGACTACAACGGCGACGGCAGGTCCGACATCGCCTTTCACCGGCCGGGCGGCGGCTGGAGCACGGTCCCGGTGCTGATGAGCAACGTCAACGGCACGTGGACGGCGTACAACACGACGGCGCCGGGCTGGGCCAACCAGCCGGGCGCCACCGCGGTCGTCGGCGACTACGACGGCGACGGCAGGTCCGACATCGCCTTTCACCGGCCGGGCGGCGGCTGGGGCTCGGCGCCGATGCTGAGGAGCAACGGCAACGGCACGTGGACGGCGTACAACACGACGGCCCCGGACTGGGCCAACCAGCCAGACGTGGTGGCCATCGGCGGCGACTACAACGGTGACGGCCGGTCCGACATCGCCTTTCACCGGCCGGGCGGCGGCTGGGGCTCGGCGCCGATCTTGATGAGCAACGGCAACGGCACGTGGACGGCCTACAACATGACGGCGCCGAGCTGGGCCAACCAGGCGGGGGCGGTCGCGGTCGGCGGCGACTACAACGGCGACGGCCGGTCCGACATCGCGTTCCACGCGCCGGGCAGCGGCGGGACCAGCGTCTCGGTGCTGCTGAGCAACGGCAACGGCGCGTGGTCCGCGGAGAGCACGGCGGCGCCGGACTGGGCCAACCAGGCCGGCGCGATCGCCGTCGGCGGCGACTACAACCATGACGGCCGCGCCGACCTCGCCTTCTACCGGCCCGACGGCGTATGGAACAGCGTCCCCGTGCTGCTGCGCACCGCCGCCGGCGGCTGGACCGCCCACAACTTCACCGCGCCGAGCTGGGCCAATCAGCCCTCGGTCGTGGGCGTCGCCGGCGACTACAACGCCGACGGGCGGTCCGACATCGCCTTCTACCGGCCCGACGGCACGTGGGGCAGCGCGCCCATGCTGCTGAGCAACGGCAACGGCAGCTGGACGGCACACAACTTCACGGCGCCGATCTGGGTCAACCAGCCGGGCTCGGTCGCGGTGCTGGACGGTCAGCGGAGAGCTTCACTCGCTCATCCGTCGGCGCTCGCCGACGGCGGCGATCCGGCGTACGACCAGACGCCGTCGGAGGCGGACGACTGGCGCGACCTGCTCGTGCCCTGGCTCAACTTCTTGCGCCTGTTCGTGCGCGTGGTCCAGGGCTACGACGAGTACGTCAGGCAGAGCGGCCTCATGGGCGCCTACGACGGGACGCTGCGGAACGGTCACAGCTCGGCCCCGGCCGTGCTGGTGCTGGAGCACGGCGAGGGCGAGGTGCACGGCAAGCTGTACGTGCTCGCCGCCAGCATCCGCCTCGACGGCGGCATCTGCTCCGACGTGGTGTTCCCGGTCAGCGTGCTGCCCGTGCATGCCACGAGCAGCGACCTCTACCACGCGAGCGGGACCACGACCCGCGACGTCAGCGTCCTGGGTGTCGGGGCCGGAACCGTGGACGTCGACTTCGACATGTCGCTCGAGACCGTGACCTACACCGTCTTGACCGGAGGCATGTCGATCGACGTCCCCTGGCCGTGCGCCAACCAGTCGCTGTCCTTCCGCTTCGACCGCCGGCCGCTGTGAGACGCTGGCCAGCGCTGACCCGTCGATGTACGCTGCGCACGGCTCATGACCATGTCGGCGCGGCGTACGATCTGGCTCTCGGGCGCGCTCGCGATCGCGGTGACCAGTCGTGCGCGGGGTCGTCGAGGAGAAGTCGTACACGGGTGGCTCTCTCCGCGACGACCTGCAGGTGGGTGGCCTGCCCGACACCACCAACTACAACACCTACTACCTCCGCGTCGGCGACACCGACTACTTCGTGAACCCGGGCGAATCGGGCCACGACTACTAATCGCCCCTCGACATCACCGCGACCGTGCCCGTCCACACCGGCGACGAGCTCACGCTCGGCGCCACCGACCCGGACGCCTCCATGATCAAGAACCGCGGCCAGGACGACAGACCCATCGTCATCCTCGGCATCGACGCAGAGGACGACCCCTTCAACGGCCAGTACGTCCAGTTCGAGGTCGACGGAGTCTCCCGCGACGGGTCGATGACGTCGCGCTAGACGAGGGCGGCCCGAAGGGCCAGCGCTCGCCCCGGCCACGTGCCCCCGGGAGCGGGGCGGATTCTCAGCCCCTGGTCTCGACGCCGCGATGGCGAGGGCGCCATCGTGTCGCGCGGCGTCATCGACGAGTGCTACCTGCCGCCGTGGGACACCCGGTTCGCCTGCGAATGGCGCGCCGTCAGAGACTGGCTCACCGAGGCCCGCGCGATACTGGCATCTCCGGCGAGCCAGCAAGACTCGTGACCCTCACATGTCGAGCGGGGGACCGGCCACAAGGGGGAGGTGGATGATGGATGCTCGCGAGCTCGAGCGGTTCGCGGTGGTACTTGCCGGCTCTCGGCGTTCTCCACCGGCGGTGCGCGCGGCAGTCGTCGCGCTCTGCGCCTGCTGGGCGCTCTGGTCCGGCTGTGCCGCTCGTCCGGCCACGTGGCGATCGGTGGCGGACCGACACTGGCTCGAGCTCCGGTCGGAGGCTTTCATCCTGTCGACCGACCTGCCGCGTCCCACCGCGCTCGAGAGATTCCGCGAGCTCGAGGATGCCCGCCGCGTGCTGCTCGATCAATTTGCGCTGGTCGCCCCTGGTCCGCGGCCGCACGTGCCGCCACTCCACATCGTTCATCTGGCGCACTGTTCGGACCTCGCGGCGACCTCGCAGCCCACGGCCGCCGTCTCCGTCACCAGGGACCGGGACGCCAGCGGCTTGCGACTCGTGCTGGCCTGCGACTCCACGTACCAGCGACGCGCCGCGCTCATGCACGAGATGACCTACATGCTCACGGCCGCTCATTTCCCTCGGCTTCGGCCGTGGCTCGTCGAGGGGCTGGCTCGCTACTACCAGACACTCCGGGTCGAGAACGACTCCGTCGTCATCGGCAGGCCGCCGCCCGGTCATCTCATCTCGGCTCGAACCCCGCGCTCGTCGGCTCCGATGATGGCCCAGCGGATCCGCTATTCGGGGGCCCCGGCTCTCGAGACGCTGACCTCGATGACCGACACCTTCTACACGGATGCACGCTTCTACAACTACGTGGGCGCATGGAAGCTCGTCCATCTACTCAACTCGCCACCCCATCGCGGTCGCTTCGTCGCGTACCTGCGAAACCTGCACGCCGGTGTCAGCCTCAACGACGCGTGGCGCGCGGCCTTTGGCGACGTAGGTGACGGGATCGCAGCCCAGTACGCGAATTACAGCAAGCGCATGGCGCTCCAGGTCTACCGGGTGCGGCGGACGGCGCCAGCGGCCTTCCGCGATCCGATCGTCACGTCGCTGCGGCCCGGCGAGGTGCACGCCCTCTGGATTCAGCTCCACATCAGCGGCTCGGGAACCGACAGCGTCGTCCGGAACGCCATCCGCGAGCATCTATCGTCCATGGTCAGAGAAGATCCCGAGTGGACCGGCATCCAGTTCTGGCGCGCGGTCCAGGCACACCACGACGATGCGCGAGACCTCGGGCGGGCCGAGCGGCTGCTCCGCGCATACGCTGCGCGCGAGCCGCGGGACCTCCGCGCATGGGCGTTGCTGGTGAGGCTCGGGATCGACCGCGCCGTCCCGCCCCACTACCTCGCCACCGGTGGAGCGGTGCCCGCAGGCCTCGCCGCCGTGGAGCCGGACGTCCGCGAGCTGCTTCGCTCCGGCGACACGCCGTCGGCTCTCAATCTGGTCGGCTGGTACTACGCGCTCCGCCGGCTACCGCGTACCGGCCTGGCGTTCGCCTTCCGCGCGGTCCGGGCGGATCCATCCTGTGGAAGCTGCTTCGATACCCTGGCGTTGCTCCTCTATGAGGATGGCCGCGTCTCCGATGCCGTCGCGGCCCAGGAGCGAGCCGTGATGCTCATGGCCGAACGCGGGCCAGGCCCGGACGTCTGGCGCCGTCTGGATCTCTTCCGGCGCGCGCGGCGCAATCAGGCCGGCATGCCCCGGTAGTTCGGGCGCGCCGCCGCGGCGCCGGCGGCAGCGCGCCCCGCCGGGGGATCAGTCGCCGCAGGTGATCGCGGCCTTTGCCAGGACCTTGCCGGTCTTCGATCCGTACTCGTCGACGATGTCGATCGAGTCGTCGTGGATCTGGGCGCGCTTCTTTCCGGTCTTGAAGTACTTCTCGCGGCGCAGCTCGGCCGTGATCTTGTGCCGCTCGCCCGGCAGGAGGGCGTTCTTGCACTCGTCGCTCAGCATCGACCAGGACTTGGAGGTGCAGATCTCGCCGTCGACCGACACCGTCAGCGCCGGATAGCCCTTGTTGACCGCCTCGACGATCAGCCTGGAGCAGTCCGCGACGTGCTTGGTGACCGGCTCCGGGAGGTCCCACTCCTTCCCGAGGCGGTCGTAGAAGTAGATGCCCGGGCCTCTGGCCAGTCGCTTCTCCTTGATCTTCGCCACCGCCTTCTGCTTCTCCTTGATCAGCTTGTCGATCCGCAGCTTCAGCTTTGCCGCGTCGCGGTAGAAGGCGTGCTTCTCGCCCCTGGCGAGGATCGGCTCGAGAAGCTTGTTCTGCGCCATCACGCTGTCGTACTCGTCGCGCGGATTGGGCCCGGCCAGGGACAGGAGCGGGTCGTAGATGATCGAGCCGTCGGGCAGGAGCTGGATCCCGAACAGCTTGCTGTGCGTGACCGGGTGGAGCTCGGGTCCCCGGAACATGAACACCTGCTGGTTCGCCTCGCGCGCGGCCTGGAACTCACAGAACTGCTCGACCTCGGTCCGCCTGGCCTCGTCGCGGACCAGGTGGGCGACCTCCTTGCACAGGGTGACCTTCTCCTCCGCGTTCATGAGCGTGTCGCTGTCGAAGCTGTTCTTCAGCACCACCGGGATGTAGTAGTCGCGGATGTAGCGCTGCATCTTGCTCGTGTCCGCCGCGCTCCAGCTGAGCGAGACCTTGGCTCCATCGGTCTTGACCTGGAAGCCGACCCCGAAGAGAGCGCGCGCCGCCTCGGCCGGATCGCTCAGGCGCGGCGCGTGGTCCTTGGGCCCCGCGTGGTAGGCGGCCTCGCGCAGCTCGACGGCGTTCATCCCCGCGCTGTTTCGCACCTCCTTGTCCGCGTGCGTCATGAGCGTGACGTCACACATGAGCATCGCCTCGTACCAGAGCTTGGCCGGCAGGTCGCCGGCGCTCCGCGACTGCGCCCCGAACTTGCAGTAAACCCAGGCGGTCTTTCCATTCGGCTCGATCCGCATTGCCTCGGAGAGCTTCGGGGCAACCCTGGCGAACTCGGAGCAGTCTTGCGAGCTGCACTTCTCCTCGAGCGCGGCCGTCGCCTGCGACACGATCTTCTCCGCTCGAGGGTCGAGCGGCTTGCCCCGTGCTGGACCCGACCATGCCGCCAGAACCCCCAGGACCACCAGAATGAGCCTCTTCATCGCGTATCCCCTTTCGTTGCCCGCTGGAACACGGGGATGTCGGACCCGCCGCGGATTGTTGCGGGTCGATCGCGCAAAAGTCCCGACGACGGCCCGGGCCCCCAACCGTGGCGGAGGCCACCTGCACGCGCGGCGACGGTGCTACCGTCGGAGGACGGATCAATGCGGACCAAGTGGTTCTTCCTCGTCACCCTGGTCGCCTGCGGCGGCTCCTCCGGGTCCGAGCCACCGGAGGGGGGCCCGCCGATCCTCGATCGCTCTCCGCGCCTGGGCCATGAGTGCGCGATCACCCGCGAGCCCGCGATCGTGGCCGAGAGTCAGCAACAAGCAGGGATCGCACTGGCCCGGACTGGAGCGGGTTACTTTGCGG
Organism: Kofleriaceae bacterium; assembly: GCA_035489015.1. Lineage (GTDB taxonomy): Bacteria > Myxococcota_A > Polyangia > Haliangiales > Haliangiaceae > DATFRY01. The sequence goes on from DATHKR010000047.1 coordinate 30,602, forward strand.
CGCGCGGGACGTACGACCCCGAGACCTCCGAGCCGCAGATCGCGCTCTCGGAGCTGCGGTTCGACCCGGTCGAGCTCGCCCCGCCGCAGGTCGAGCTGCCCGGGGCCGGCTACCTGGCCCGCCCGGCGCTCACCGTCCGCGACGACACGCTCGGGCTCTCCTGGATCGAGAGCTCCGCGACCACGGCAGGCCAGGAGCTGCGGTTCGCGGTTCTCGACGGCGAGGGCGAGCTCATGTCAGATCCGGTCACGGTCGACGGGGGAAGCGGCGATGACATGATCCGGACCCAGGCGCAGGCGGCCAGCGCGGATGGCTTCGGGATCCTCTGGAGCGACGATGCAGCCCTGCGCTTCCTCGCGCTCGACGCCGGCGGCGCGCCCGCCGGCGATCCCGTCGCGATCAGGGACGGGCAGGTCGACTCTGCGCACCTGGTCCGCCGCAGCGACGGCTTCGCCGCTGTCTGGATCGAGGAGTCCGGGGTCCACATCGCGCTGCTCGACGAGCGCGGCGCTCCGCGGACTGACCCGGAGCTTCTGGCCGGCCCCGGTCGCGATGGAACGATCCTGACAGGTCCATTCGCGGTCGCCGTCGACGACGAGCTCGTGGTCGCCTGGACCGAGCAATACCGCCGCCCCGATGACAATGGTCCGCTGGGCGGACATGCGCTGGTCTGGCTCGCCCACGTCAGCGGGGACGGCGAGCTGCTCGGGCCGGCCGAGCGGCTACAGGCCGCCGAGGACGGGATCGTGAGCGCGCTGTCCTCTCTCCTGCCGATGGACGGGGCGGTCGCGATCGCCTGGTCGCGAGAGACCTACATCCCCATCTGCGCCGGCTGCGTCAGCGACGCCACGATCCGCTTCATCCTGCTCGACCCGGTCGATCTGGTGCCGGTCAGCGAGGCCGTCGAGCTGGTCGGTCCCTCCGGCCTGAAGAGCGCCCCGATGGTCGGGTCCCAGGACGGTGACGTCGCTTTCTTCATGACTGTCGACCATCACGCCATCGCCGACCTGGCGGCCGCCAAGATTCGCTGCACCCGGCTGTGATGGAGCCTGTGCGGGTCGATCGGGAGGAGGATTGCATGACAAAGGCAGGCCAGGTCGCTCTCGTCACCGGCGCCAGCGCGGGCATCGGCAAGGCCGCAGCGCTCGCGCTGCTCGCGGAGGGCTACGCGGTCGTCCTCGCCGCGCGGCGGCTCGACCTGCTCGAGGAGGCGATCGCCGGGTCCGGTGCGCCTGCGGGTCGGGCGCTCGCCGTCCGCACCGACGTCAGCGATCCCGCGTCGGTGCGCGACCTGTTCGAGAGGACGAAGCGGACGTTCGGGCGCCTGGACGTGCTGTTCAACAACGCCGGATGTGGTGCCCCCCCGGTCCCGCTCGAGGATCTGGCCTACGAGCAGTGGAAGGCGGTCGTCGACACCAACCTGACCGGCACATTCCTCTGCACCCAGCAGGCCATCCGGCTCATGAAGAGCCAGCACCCGATGGGCGGGCGCATCATCAACAACGGTTCCATCTCCGCGCACTCGCCGCGGCCGAGCTCCGCGCCCTACACCGCCACCAAGCACGCGGTCACGGGTCTCACCAGGTCCACCTCGCTCGACGGAAGGAAGTACGACATCGCCTGCGGCCAGATCGACATCGGCAACGCCGCCACCGACCTCACCGCAGGGATGTCGCACGGCGTGATGCAGGCGGACGGACGGGCCGCGGTCGAGCCGCGGATGGACGTGGACCACGTCGCCAGCGCGATCGTCTACATGGCGAGCCTGCCGCTCGACGCCAATGTTCAGTTCATGACGATCATGGCCACCAAGATGCCGTTCGTCGGGCGCGGCTGACGAGCTCGACGCCGCGATCGGTGTCGCAGGGCTGAGCCATTGCACCCACCAGGTGGGCTGTCGTGCGACGGAGTGCCGGCGCAAGGCCAATCTTGTCAGGCGCAATGGAACATGTTCTGGTCGATCCGACACCAGGAGGCCATATGCGCTCGACCCTCGACGTCGTCGTTCATGCTCTGGCTCTCTCGATGGCGGTCGTCGCCGCAGGCGCCTGCGCGGAATCCGGGGACGAGGGCGACGAGGGCGACGAGGATGAGGTCGCCGAGGGATATGTCCGCCTGCGGCCGCCGCCGATCACCGTGCAGCCGGGCGAGTCCGGCCAGTGGGTGCAGTACGTGGCCAATCCGTTCGACGAGGACATGGACGTGGTGGACATCGTCGGGCACCAGGGGGTCGGCGGGCACCACGCGGTGCTCTACGCGAGCCCCAGCGTCCAGGAGATCGGGACGACGCGCGAGTGGCAGCCGGTCGACCAGATCGTCGATCGGTTCCTCGGCGGGGTGGGCGGCGAGGGCGGCGAGGAGATCGCGCTGCCCGAAGGCGCCGTGTTCCGCGTCCCCGCCGGCCAGGCGCTCTACCTCAACACGCACTACTTCAACGCGACCGAGGAGGCCATCGAAGGCTGGTCGCAGCTCGACGTCAAGCTCGAGCCGGCCGACCAGAGCCGGATCGCGGTCGGGCTGTTCACCAACGTCACCCTCGCATTCGCGGCCACGCCCGGCTTCTCGGAGGCGACCACCACGTGCACCCTCGAGCGCGAGGTCAACCTCGTCATGTTCACCAACCACATGCACGAGTGGGGGGTGGCGGCGCGCACGACGATCCTGCCGCCCGGCGCCAGACCGGACGACCGGCCGCAGGTCATCAAGGACGACCCGGACTGGAACTACGAGTGGGCCACCAACCCCAACTTCGAGCGCTACGGCGTGGCCGCGCCGCTGCGACTCGAGGCCGGCACCAAGATCACGACCACCTGCTCGTGGGACAACGACACCGGCGACAGCCTGCGGTTCCCCGACGAGATGTGCCTGTTCCTGTCGTTCGACATCGACGGGCGCGGCGACCTCGCCTGCGTCGACGGCAAGGCGCTCTAGCGCGCTGGCTGGTCCTGCGCGGCACGCGACGCTGAACCGCCGGCGATCGCGAAACGAGGAGCAGGGCCTCCGGCTGCGTGGGCGGCCTGGGGTGGGGTTGGGTATGGAGCAGGAAGAAACCGGATCTCTCCATCACTTCCCGGCCGCGCGCTGCATGGCCACTCGGTCGACGTGGCGGGCAATCGCCTGTCCGACGGCGTCGCTGATGCGGACGCTGCTCGGGTAGTGCATGCCGCCCCACACGCGGGCCTGGTTCCCGTCGGATCGCGCCTGGGCGATGCTCGTGTAGGTCCGGCTCGGCTGTCCGGTCGTCGTCAGCGTGAAGGTCTGGGAGCGTCCGTCGAAGGAGTCGAGCAGGACGGTCGCCGCTGCTCCGTTGAGGCTGGGGTGCCCGGCGGGATATTCCGGGTGCAGCGGCGTGTCGATGAGCGGCTGCCAGTCGGGCTCGGCAGCGGTCGCCGGGTTGCCGTCCGTCTCGGCCGATGCGATCGATGTGACAGGTCGCCAGGTCACTTGCCGCGGATCGGCGCCGTAGAAGCGCTTGCTGGCCCAGATGGTGGTGACGGTGTCGGCCATCGCGACGTTCATCGCCGCGAGGAGCCGGGCGCTGTCCAGGAGGGAGAGGTGGTTCGCGCGGGCCATCTGGGTGGCCGCCTGGTTCCAGTGAATGGAGGCGTTGGTGTCCCAGAACGTGGCGAGGGCGGTCTGGTCCTCGGTGCGGGTGGAGCCCGCGCGGCGGCCGAGCGCCGCGACGGCGGCGAGATCCTCCGCGTACGTCTCACTGGACAGAGGACGCGGCGGCGCGGGACGGAACTGGGTCGCGCTCTCCACGATGAACGGCGCGGTGAACGCCAGCCCCTGGACGACCATGGGCCCGAACGCGGGAGGGGTCGGCCTCCACTGGCCGACCGCGGTCCCGCCGCGGAAGGCAGGACGCTCCGCTTCGAACCCGTCCGCCTTGCGCCAGGCGAGCACGGCCAGCGCGACCTGGCGACCCCACGCGATGCCGCGCTCCCGGGACTGGACGCTCTCGTCAGCGAGCGCCGCGATCGACGCCGCATACCTTGCGCGGAGCGCCGGCTCCTCGGACGGGAAGAGCCCGACCAGCGCCGTGTACGCCGCCGAGACGACCGCGGCCGGCGCCGAGGCACCGACGGGAGCCGGATCCTTCACGTGGATCGGCGCGTACACCTGCTCGATGCCGTTGCACGCGTCGAAGATCGCTGTGTGGACGATCGCCCCGAGCCGGGGGCTGGCCGGGTTGGGGGCCTTCGTCGCCCCCAGCATCTCGATGAAGATCTGATTCCATTCGCGTACCTGGTCGCGGTCCTGCTCACCCTCGGCGTGGCCGTCCCGCGCCGGGGAAGCCTCGGCGAGCGGCGCGGACGAGTCCTGGTTGGACCCGGAGCCGTGGCACGCCACGGTGCCGAGCGCGACGAGCACGAGCGCCGTGCGGTGGTTCGATTTCCGTTGCTGATGGGTCATGTGGTCGTCCTTCTCCTCGTCGATGGATGGAATGCGCATCCATCGATCACGCCGTGGGCCTCGCCGCTTCAACCCGCACAGTGCGGCACCGGGGCAGATCCGCGGGCTGCAGCGGAATGCGGTGCGTTGCGGTCACGGAAAGGCGCGCGATACGATGACCGTCAGGGCGCGCATCATGCAGGACGAACCACCGCCGGGGTCACCCCCGGTCGCCGGCGACGGGGCTCCGGAACGGCTCGATTCGTGGAAGGACATCGCCGCCTTCCTGAAGCGGGACGTCAGCACGGTCCAGCGCTGGGAGAAGCGCGAGGACATGCCGGTGCATCGCCACCAGCACGACCGGCTCGGCTCGGTCTACGCCTTCCGCTCCGAGCTCGATGCCTGGTCCCGCGGCCGCCGTCGGAGCGTCGCGCCATCGCCCGCCGACGACACCGAGACGATCGCGCCGGAGCTCCCCGAGGAGGTCGCGGCCTCGCCGCCGCCGGAGTCGCTCGACTCGCTCGATCGAACGGGCCCTCCCGGCCCGGCGGCGCGGTCCCGCCGGTGGCTGGTCGGGGCGGCCCTGGCAGGGCTCGGCCTGGTCGCGGCGCTCGCGGTCGCCTGGCGGTTCCAGCGCGACACCGGCCCGGCGACGCCGTCGATCCGCGCGCTCGCGGTGCTGCCGCTCGCCAACCTGTCCCAGGATCCCGCCCAGGAGTACGTCGCCGACGGCATGACCGATGCGCTCATCGCCGAGCTCGGCAAGATCGGGAGCCTGCGGATCATCGCGCGGAGCTCGGTGATGAAGTACCGCGGCACGCAGACGCCGCCGCGCGAGATCGCCCGCGAGCTGGGCGTGCAGGCGCTGGTGACCGGCTCGGTCCTCCTCTCGGGCGATCGCGTGCGGATCACCGCGCAGCTCGTGGATCCGGCCTCCGGCCGCCGGACCTGGTCCGTCGTCCAGGAGCGCGACCTTCGCGACGTGCTCACCCTCCAGCGCGAGGTCACCCTGGCGATCGCCGGCCAGGTGCGCGCGGGGCTGACGGCGCCGGAGCAGGCTCGTCTCGGCAAGCTGCGCCCGATCGATCCGGAGGCGTACGAGGCCGTCATCCGCGCGCGCTACCTCAGCGTCCGGACCACCGACGCCGACAGTCGCGCGGCCATCGCGCTCCTCGAGCGCGCCGTCTCCCTCGAACCCGAATGGGCCCCTGCCCACGCCGAGCTCGCCGCGGCCTATGTCACCCGCCTCTCCTTCGTCACGCCCGAGCAGACCAGGGAGCTGGAGCAGAAGGCCTTTGCGGCGGCGGAGAGGGCGGTGTCGCTCGACCCCGACCTGCCCGAGGCCTACCTGGCCCGCGGCGACCTCCTCTGGACCCCCTCGCAGCGCTTCGCCCACGAGAGAGCGGCCCAGGAGTTCCGCCACGCCCTCAGCCTCAACCCGAGCTCGGACCAGGCCCACCGACGGCTCGCGCGGGTCTACGTCCACGTCGGGTTCTTCGAGGAGGCCCGCCAGCACGCCGACATCGCGCTGGCGATCAATCCCAGCAACGGGCAGGCGCTGAACAGCCGGGCCCAGGTGCTCCTGTGGACCGGAAACGACGAGGATGCGCTCGCCGTGCTCCTCGGCATCCCCGGCCCGGTCCTGCCCGAGCAGGTCGAGGCGAACACCGCCTTCGCCCTCTACCGGCTCGGCAGGCGAGAGGAGGCCCGCCTGCATCTTGAGCAAGCCCGGCGAAAATATCCGGACGACTCGACCGGAAACCTCGAGGCCATCGAGGCCCTGCTCGTCGCCGACTCGGACCCGGCCAGAGCCAGCGCGCTGCTCGAGCTCGTCGCCACCCGCAAGGCGGTCCTGCCCGCCCATCACGCCGCCTACTTCGCGGCCTGCGCCTGCGCGCAGATGGGTCGCGCCGCGGAGGCCGTCCAGTGGCTGCGAGAAGCGTCGGAGACCGGGTTCCCCTGCTACTCCCTCTTCGCGGCGGATCCGACGCTGGACCCGATCCGCGGGGACTCTGGCTTCCAGGCCTTCATGAGCGATCTGCAGAGGCGATCGGCGTCGATGCGCAAGCGGATGTTCCCGGCCCGCCGATGACGACACGAGGTGGGTTGCGCCGGCGGTGGACCTGGATCATCTCTTCCACAATGTCGTCCGGGCGCTCGCGCACCTGAACGAGCTCGGCCACTCGCTCCCCGTCGTCGAGTATCGCGCGAAGGTCAAGCTTCACGGGACCAACTGCGCGATCCAGCGCGCCGGCGACGGGGTCGTCGCGCAGAGCCGCACCGCGCTGCTCTCCCTCGATGCGGATCACAAGGGCTTCGCCGGCTGGGTGCACACCCACCGCGCGTACTTCTCCTCGCTCGAGCGCGACCTGGTCGTGTTCGGCGAGTGGTGTGGTCCCGGCGTCGAGCGCGGGATGGAGCGGGCGGCGGCCGCGCTGAACGGTCGCGTCGCGGAGGTCGAGCGCGAGGATCCCTGGGTCAAGCGCGAGCTCGGCATCTCGGGGCTCGGCGAGGGGCTCGTGCTCTACCCGGTCCTGGTCGATCGAGCGGCGCCGTCCCTCGAGCAGGTCGAGCGCCTCATGTTCAAGGCCAAGGGCGAGAAGCACCGGACGGCGGGCACCCGGGCGGCGGTCCTGGTCGATGCCGCGGTCGTCGCGTCGATCGAGGAGCTCGCGGCGCTGATGGTGACCGAGGCCCGCCTGCAGCAGGCGCTCGGCGAGGTCTGCGGCGGTGTCCGCGATCCGCGCGCGACTGGCTCGTTCCTGGCCTGGGTGGTGGCGGATGTCCGCAAGGAATCGGTCGCCGAGCTCGAGGCTTCGAATCTCTCGTGGGCCCAGGTCGAGAAGGCCGTCCAGGCCCGCGCGCGGGCCTGGTTCCTGGCCCGGAAGGAGGCGGTATGAACCTGCGCGAGATCATCGCCGCTGGCGCCAAGGTCAGCCCGCCCGACTGGCTCGCCGACAGCATGGTCTACGAGACCTTGATGGGCAGCGCTGCCTACGGCGTGTCGTCGGAGGCGTCGGACGTCGACGTCTACGGCGTCTGCATGCCGCCCCGGCACTCCGTGTTTCCCCATCTCGCCGGCGAGATCCTGGGCTTCGGAAACCAGATCAAGCGCTTCGAGACCTGGCAGGAGCATCGCATCGCCGTCGGCGGCCGGGTGTGGGACTTCCAGGTCTTCGGCATCGTCAAGTTCTTCCAGATCCGGCTACCACGTCGTGCGTCTCTTGCTCGAGGTCGAACAGATCCTGGTCGAGCGAGATCTCGATCTGGAGCGCAACCGCGACCAGCTGATGGCGATCCGGGCCGGCGCCTGGTCACTCGACGAGCTCCAGCGCTGGGCCGCAGAGAAGGAGCAGGCCCTCGAGGAGGTCTATGAGAGCAGCACGATCCCGTACGGGCCGGACGAGCCGCTGATCAAGCGGCACCTCCTTCACTGCCTCGAGGCGCACTACGGCGATCTCTCCTCGCCGGGCTGAGCTCACGTGACCTGCTTGCGCGGCAGGCACTGGACCGGAGAGATGCCTGGGCTGCCGCCTCGTCGCGCGGAGGCCGGCTGCGCGCGCGGCGGACGGTGCTACCCTGGAGATCGTGGATCGATCGATGCGCGTCGTCGCGGGTCTCGCGCTCTTGCTCTGTGCCTGCGGGCCGACCTCGCGGCAGATCGGCCAGGCGGTGCTGTGGGCGGCACCGATCATCACGGTGGCGGTCCTCGGCTTCGCGTGGCTCTACGCCTGGCTGTGGCGCCCGCTCCGGGAGGTGCCGGTCCGGATCGACCTGCGGCCGGCCCTGGTGGTGGCCGCGATCCAGCTCGCGCTGGCAATCACCACCCTGTGGGCGCCCGACCTGGATGGAGAGCTCATCGGCATCGCGGTGTGGACGGTCGGCACGTCGTACCTGGCGCTGCAGGTGATTCTCCTCCGCATCGCGCTCCTCGCCCCCGGCCGGGTCTACTCGTGGGCGCTGCTGGCGCCGTGGCTGCTGTTCTATCCGGGCGCGCCGATCCTCGGCCTCCTGAGCACGGGCGGCCACGAGGACCTGGGCGATGCCTTCGCCATGCTCTGGATCCTCCCGGGCTACGCAGGCTGGGTCACCGGGCCGCTCGTGCTCATCGCGATCGTCGAGGTGGTCCTCCGCCGCGTCGCGCGCAGCCGGCGCATGCGGCCGCCGCCACCGACCCTGCCGACGGCGCGCGTCCACTTTTGATCGTCATGATCGCCGGAGCGCGCGCCTCTTCCACACCGCGAAGATCGCCGGGTAGACGGTCAGCTCGAGCAGGAGCGAGCTGACCAGCCCGCCGACCATCGGGGCGGCGATGCGCCTCATGACGTCGGAGCCGGTCCCGGTGCTCCACAGGACCGGCAGGAGCCCGATCATCGCGGTCATCACGGTCATGAGCTTGGGCCGGATCCTCTTGGCGGCGCCCTCGACGATCGCCTCGTCGAGATCGGCCTCGGTCCGGAGCCAGCCGGCCCGCCGGTGCCGGTCGTACGACATCTTCAGGAACAGGAGCATGACGACGCCGGTCTCCGCGTCCAGCCCGGCGAGCGCGATGAGGCCGACCCAGACCGCCACGCTCATGTTGTAGTCGAGCAGGAACAGCAGCCAGAACGCCCCCACCAGCGAGAACGGGACCGCCAGGAGCACGATGCCGGTCTCGATCAACGAGCGTGTGTTCCAGTAGAAGAGGAGGACGATCAGCGCGAGCGCGATCGGCAAGACCAGCTGCAGCTTGTCCCTGGCTCGCTCGAGGTGCTGGAACTGGCCGGCCCAGCCGAGCCTGACACCGGCGGGCAGCTCGACCTCGTCGCCCACCACCTGTTTGGCCTCGGCCACGAAGTCGGCGATCGGCCGATCGGTGTCCACGAACACGAACACGACCAGCTTGCCGTCCTCGCTGTGGATCATCGCCGGCCCGGTGGTGAAGCGGATGTCGGCCACCTCCGACAGCGGCACGTGCCCACCGCCGGGTGTCCTCACCAGCGCCTGGCCGATCCGCTGCGGGTCGTCCTCGAGCGGCTCGTCGTAGCGGAGCGTGATCGGGTGGCGCTCGCGGCCATCGACCACGCGGGACACGACGCGGCCACCGATCGCCTCCACCACGCTCAGGACATCCTCGACCCGCAGGCCGTGGCGCACGATCGCGTCGCGCTTCACGTCGACATCGAGGAAGAACCCGCCGCTCGGCCGCTCCGCGAACGCGCTGCGGGTGCCGGGGATCCGGCCGACCGCTCGCTCGATGGCGACCGCGGTCTGCTCCAGCTCGGCGATGTCGTCACCGAACACCTGGATGCCGAGCGGGCTGCGGACGCCGGTCGACAGCATCTCGGTGCGCGTCTGGATCGGCATCCACCAGATGTTGGGCATGCCGGGGTAGCGGACCTGCTCGTCCATCTCGCGGATCAGGTCGTCCCAGGTCAGGCCGTCGCGCCACTCGGACCTGGGCTTCAGCACCACGAGGGTCTCCGCCATCCCCATCGGGGCCGGGTCGGTGGCCGTCTCCGCGCGCCCCATCTTCCCGAACACCGAGACCACCTCGGGGAACTGGCGCAGCTGGCGGTCCATCCGCTGGAGCACTCGCGACGCCTCGGCCATCGAGATGCCGTGGGGCGCCGTCGGCATGTGGAGGATCACGCCCTCGTTGAGGGGGGGCATGAACTCGCTGCCGAGGTGGGTGACCGCCGGGATGGTCAGCAGCACCGCACCGACCGACAGGCCGATCACCAGCGCGCGGCGGCGGATGACGAAGCGGACCACCGGGGTGTAGGCCGCGACCAGCGCGCGGTTGAGGAGGTTGCGATCCACCCGGCGCACCCGGCCGCGAATGAAGAGCGCGGCCAGGGCCGGCGTGAGCGTGACCGACAGGAGGGCGGCGAACCCCATCGAGTAGGTCTTGGTGAAGGCCAGCGGCCGGAACAGGCGACCCTCGGTGCCCTCGAGGGTGAACACCGGCATGAAGGCGACCGCGCTGACCAGGAGGGAGAAGAAGATCGGCGACGCGACCTCCTGCATGGCCTGGATGATGGCCTCGCGCCGCCCGGGGCCCGAAGCGTCCCGGTCGGCGCCGCGCGCGGCGAGCTTCTGGTGGACGTTCTCGATGAGGACGATCGAGGCGTCCATCATCGCCCCGATCGCGACCACGATGCCCCCCAGCGACATGATGTTGATGGTCAGGCCCTGGTGGAGCATCGGGATGAACGACAGGAGGACCGCGACCGGGAGGGTGAGGATCGGGACCAGGGCGCTCCGCACGTGCAGGAGGAACAGGAAGATGATCAGGCTGACCGCGATCATCTCCTCGATGAGCGTGTCCTCGAGCGTCTCGATGGCCGCCTCGATCAGCTCCGAGCGGTCGTAGGTCACGACCAGCGCCACGTCGTCCGGCAGGCCGGCGCGGAGCTCCTCGATGCGCTGCTTGACCGCGGCGATGACGTCGAGGGCGTTCTCGCCGTAGCGCATGATCACGATGCCGCCGACGACCTCTCCCTCGCCGTCGAGGTCCGCGACGCCTCGCCCATGCACCTGGGTGCGAACGACCTGCCCGAGGTCGCGGACCAGGATCGGCGTCCCGGTCGGCCCGGTCGCGACCAGGGTCGAAGCGATGTCCTCCGGCGTCTTCACCGAGCCGCGACCCCGGAGCACGTGCTCGTGCTCGGCGATGTCGAGGGTCCGCCCGCCGATCTCGAGGTTCGCGCCGCGCACCGCGCGCGCGACGTCCTCGACGCCGAGCCCGTGACCGCGCAGCCTGGCCGGGTCGAGCCGGACCTCGAGCTCCTTCACCATGCCGCCCACGGTCGCCACCTCGGCCACGCCGGGGACGCTCTCCAGCGCGTAGCGGAGGTTCCAGTCCTGCAGCGACCGGAGATCGGCCAGGCGCTCGTGGATCTCGTCGTGCCGGGCCATCTTCTTGTGGCGGTGCGATCCGACGGCCGGCCCCGGGCGCTTGTACACGCGCGGCTTGTTCTTGAGCGCGTACTGGAAGACCCAGCCGACGCCGGTCGCGTCCGGACCGAGGGTGGGGGTGGCCCCGGCCGGCAGCTGCGCCTGGATCCGGGCCAGCGACTCCACCACCCGGCTCCGCGCCCAGTAGAGGTCGGTCCCGTCCTCGAAGATGACGTAGACGAACGACAGCCCGAAGAAGGACTGTCCGCGCACGAGCTCGACCTTGGCGGCCGAGAGCAGCGCCGACGAGATCGGATAGGTCACCTGGTCCTCGACGAGATCCGGGCTCTGGCCGGGCCACTCGGTCAGGACGATGACCTGGGTGTCGGATAGATCGGGGAGTGCGTCGAGCGGCGCCTTGCGCAGCGCATGCCAGCCCCAGGCCGACAGCGCCGCCACCAGCGCGATGGCGAGGATCGGATTGCGGGCGCTTCCCGCGACCACGCGCGCGAGCACACCGGTCCGGCCAGCATCATTCTCGTCGGTCACGGCGCGCCCCCTTCGATCGTTGCTCCTGTGGTCGCTGCTCCTGCGGCCGCTGCTCCTGCGGCCGCTGCTCCTGTGGCCGCTGCTCCTGCGGCCTGGCCGCCGGGACGGGCGCCCTGGCCGGCGCCTCCTCGGTCCAGAGCTTGCTGCGCGAGCGGATCCGGCTCTCCGCCGCGACCAGGAAGGTTCCCGCCACGACCACGCTGTCACCCTCGGCCAGGCCCTTCTTCACCTCGACGAAGCCGCCGGCCTGCGCGCCGACGACGAGCTGGCGCGGCTCGAGCCGTCCTGGCCCGCTCTGGACGAACGCGAGCCGGCGCTCGCCGGCGTGGATGACCGCTCTGGCGGGGACGACCAGGCGATCCACCAGGTCGATCTCGATCTCGGCCTCGGCGTGCATCCCTGGCTGCAACACCAGGCCGGGGTCCTGGATCGCGACCCGGATCCGCGTCGTCTTCGCGTCTGGATCGGGGGTCACCAGCGCGATGGAGCCGTCGAAGCGGTCGATCGGCAGCGCGGGGAACCTCACCCGCACCGCCTGCCCTTCCCTGACCGCGCTCGCGTCGGCCTCGTAGAGGAGCGCGTCGGCCCACGCGCTTGCGCCCGGCGTCGCCGGCGTCGCCCCCGCCTCGACGACCTCGCCGAGGGCGACGATCCGCTGCCGGAGCGTCGACTTCCGGGCGGCGGCGAAGCGAACGCCGATCCGCTGCATGCTGTCGGCGCCGATGCGCACGGCGTCGGAGTCCCGCTCGTCCCGGCTCACCGGCGTGAGATCCATCCCGCACAGCGGGCACTTGCCGGGCTCGTGGGCCTCCACCGACGGATCCATGGAGCAGGTGTAGTAGGCGACGTCGCCACCGCCCACCGCCTGTCCGTGGGTGTCCCCCGCGTGGCCGAGGAACCACTCGGTCAGCCCGCCGCGATCGGCGATCGCAGTCGCGACGACGACCATGGCAGCCAGCGCGGCCCATGGTCTCCTGGAAGCAGTCTTGCTCATGGCTCCGACCTCCGCGTCCCCGGGGACCGAGGTCCCCGGGGATCGTGAGCTGACGCGAGGCAGGGCGCGCTAGAAGGCCTTGAACGAGGCGTTCGAGCCGCTACCCGCCGTGACCTGGATGCAGTAGCCGTAGTTGCGCTGAGGCGGCAGCGGGTAGCTCCAGTTCGACCCGTTGCACGACACCTGCCTGCCGTTGATCGTGAGCCGCCGGTTGCCCTGGAAGTTGCTGCACGTGCCGCTCAGGATCTCCGACTCGGTCTCGAAGCAGGCCGCGCCGGTACCCAGCGGGCCGGACTGGAACTGGGTCCCGTCGGCCACGGAGAACGGGGTCGGCCCGTTGCACAGACCGGAGCAGGGCGACTGGACGTGCTGGTCGCACTCGGCCAGGCATCCATCGAGGCTGGCACCGCATGCGTTCTGGTCTCCGGCCAGGCCGGTGGCCTCACAGGTCAGAGCGTCGGGCGCGGTGTCGTCGGAGCAGAGCGTCGAGAGCTGACCGCAGGCGTCGAGCGGGAGGTTCTCCCACAGGAGTGGATTCGCGTTCGGCGTCTGCCCCGGTTGAGCCTGCTGCACCATGTTAGACACGTAGAGTTGCCCGCCATGGAGAACACGGTCGCCGACCGCGTAGATGATCTGAGGCTGCCAGGTGCCGTCGTTGTTGTTCACCCGCTCCCACAGGTCGAACCGCGTGTTCGGCGGCTGGCTCGAGGACGAGGTGTGCTGCACGCGCACCCGGTAGTCGATGTTCTGGTGAGCGACCACCGTGCCGACCGCGTAGTTGCGCTGCGACTTCCAGATGTTGACCAGTGGCAGCTTCCGCATCATGTCGTTGTCCTCGTGGCCGAGGACGTGGCAGTGCCAGAGGAAGAAGTCGTCGGTGGTTGGATCCGCCGGGTCGATCGGGAACAGGTTCTGCCCCGGGCTGACGCCGCCGGGCGGGGTCTCCTGAGGCGCCCAGCGCGCGACCAGACGCATGACCTGGTTGCCGTTGGCACGGAGCGTGTCCTTCCAGCCGGTCTCGTACGGGAGCGGCGCGATCACGGGCCCGGTCAGGAACGGCGTCGGGTCGACCACGACGGGGCGCGTCACCGGCCGGTGACCGTTCAGGAGGTGCCACTGCTGCAGATAGGCGGCCGTGTTGATGGCCTGACGGTTGAGCAGCTGGAACTCGATCAGGTGGAGGTGGATCTGGTGCGCACCGCCGCCGACGTTGACCACATCCCACTCCTCCGTGGAGCCGACCACCGGGAACTCGGTCGGGGGCACCGTGAAGTCCAGGCCGTCGACCGATCGCTGCGAGTCACCGTCGGCGTCGACGTGGTTGTGCAGCGTCTTGATGCGGACCGGCGCGTTCGGGGTCAGCTGCGTTCGCGCGACCAGCGGGGGCGTCGCCGGCGGGGTGACCACCGCGCTGTCGACCACCGTGAATCGCATGATCGTCCCGACCGTCTCCAGCGGGGTCGCGCCCGCGTTCCGCATGATGATCTGGGTCCCGACCGGGAACTGGGAGAAGTCGACCAGCAGGTCGGCCCGCTCGGTGGTGGCGATGGCGACCGTGGTCACGGTCTGCGGCGCCGGCAGGTAGCCGCCGTCGGATCCGATGATCTTGAACGGGACCAGGGTGCTGCCGTTCTCGAGCGTGATGTTGAAGAGCCTCCCGTTCCCGATCGCCAGCGTGCGGAACCTGTACTGCCGGCGCTCCACGTTCAGGTTGGGCCACACCCTGCCGTTGACCAGGATGGCGTCGGCGCCGTCTCCGGCCTGCCAGTAGGCGTTCTTGAGGTTCGTGCTCGTGCGCGGGAAGTTCAGCTCTCCGTCGGTGAAGAACGCGCGGTCGAAGAGGACGAGCGGGATCTCGAAGGCTCCCTTGGGCAAGAGCGAGCTCGGCTGGTCGAGGGGGCTGTTCGGATCGCGGATGTAGTAGGCGGTTCCGGCCAGCCCCGCGTACAGGCTGATCCGGGTCATGCCCATCGTGTGATCGTGATAGAAGAGCTGTGTTCCGGGCTGCTGGTTGGGCTTGAGGTAGTCCCTGGTCACGAAGCTCGGGCCGCGCGCGGGGCCGGCCGTGAACCATTGCTCGGCGATGCCGTCGTTCTGGGGGACGACCACCAGGCCGTGGTTGTGGGTCACGATGCCGACCGGGAACTGCCCGAGGAAGTAGCCGGGCGGGAAGGCGTTGAACGGCGCCACCGGCGCCTCCAGGGTGTTCGGGTTCGCCCAGTGCAGCGTCGGATCGATCGGGAGGAAGTGGGGCCCCGTGACGTCGTTGCGCCAGCGCACCAGGCTCGGAATGCCGCGCGTGTTGTCGAAGATGGGTCCGGGGACCGATCTCACGAACTCGGTCTGCGAGGAGTTCGGGATCTTCACCTGCCCGCCGTAGGCGAGGACCGTGGTGGCCGGGTACCCCGGCGGCAGCATCTGGACCGTGGTCTGGGCGACCGACACCGTGTATTCGTGTCGGATGACCTGCCCTCCCTGCGTGATCACCGTGGGCGCGAAGACCCGCGGAATGGTCAGCTGATGGGCGAATTTCGGGATGGTCAGCGGATCGAGCGGCACCTGACTCGCCGACGGAGGTCCGACCGCCTCCTCTGTCGACTCGATGTCGTCGATGTCTTCATCGGTCATGTCGCATGCGGCCAGCGGCGCGAGCGACAGCGACGACGCGAGGAACGCAACGACGACCGTCTTCGGCCCAAATGGATACGTTTTCATTCCACCTTCCCTCCGATGCTCGGGCTCGCCTTGCGCTGATCGCCATCCGGCCAGCCAGCGCAATGCTCGTGCGCACCATACGGGCGGACTGCGATGACCGCGAGTCATGGAATTAAGGACGGGCCGTCATGGAAAGCGGGACACCCGTCCATTCGCGATCGGCCGCGCCGATTCAGCGATCGATCACTTCCGCGCGGTCTCCTACCTTCATCCACGCCCACGGCCACGAGCGGAGACGACGAGGCGACTCAGGGGTGGAAGACCTCGACCGGCCCGCCGTAGTTCTGCCCGTAGGGCAAGTCGAAGAGGCCCCAGCACTCGACGACGCCGCCCGCCAGGATCGCGCACGTGCGGAACATGTTCGGGCTGATCTCGACGACCGGAGCGCTGATGGGCACGTCGCCGGCCGAGGCCGGGGTCTCGTTGTCGCCGATGTTCTGGTTGTCGTTGTATCCCAGGGTCGGCCAGTACCCCCAGCAGCGCAGCCCGCCCGAGGTCAGCCTGGCGCACGTGCTCTCCGCGCCCGCGGTCACCTCGGCCACCGGGGCGCCCACGTCGACCGGGCCCATGTAGACCGGGTCATAGATGTTGCCGACGTCGCTGGTCGTGCCATAGCCCAGCCGGCCGTCGCCGTTCTGGCCCCAGCAGCGGACCTCTCCGTTCTGCATGAGCGCGCAGTTGTGGAAGGAGCCGGCCGAGAGCTGGGCCGCCGGGCCGCCCAGCAGGACGTAGCCGGCCGAGGACGGGAGCTCGTTGTCTCCGATGATGGTGGTGTTCGCGTAGCCGAGCTGTCCGGACTCCGCGTAGCCCCAGCATCGGATCCCGCCGTCGTCGAACAGGACACAGTTGTGGAACCCTCCGACCGCCAGCTGGACGACCGTGCCCGGACCGACGTCGACGTCGCCGGCCTGGGCCGGTGTCTCGTCGTCGCCGATCGATTCCGTGTTGCCATGGCCGAGGACGCCGTAGATCCCGCTGCCCCAGCAGCGCACCTTGCCGGTGTCGAGCAGGACGCAGGTGTGGGTCCAACCGGCACCCATCTGCACCACGGTCCCACCGACGTCCACCTCGAGGGCGGTCGCCGCGACCTCGTCGTCCCCGATCGACTCGTCGTTGCCGTTGCCCAGCCGGCAGTCCAGGTCGCCGACCCCCCAGCAGCGCACCGCCCCGGTGTCGAGCAGCGCGCAGGTGTGAAAGCTCCCCGAGGCGAGGAAGACCGCCCGGCCGCCCACGTCCACGTCCCCGGCCGTCGAGGGCAGCTCGTCGTCCCCGATCGTCTCGGTGTTGCCGTAGCCGAGCTGGCCCCACTCGTTGCCGCCCCAGCACCGGACGCCACCCCGACGCGTGCGCACGCAGGTGTGGGTATAGCCGGAGACGATCTGGACCACCGACGAGGGGACGCAGTCTCCGTCGCAGGTGTCGTCGTCCTCCAGGTCCCCATCGTCGCAGGACTCGCCGCTGGTCACGATGCCGTTGCCGCACGCCGTCAGGGTGCAGTTGGTGTCGCAGCCGTCGCCGTCGATCGCGTCCCCGTCGTCGCACTCCTCGCCGCCCGCGACGACCCCGTCGCCGCAGCCGGTGGTGGTGCAGTCGGCCTCGCAGCCGTCGCCGCCCTGGGTGTTTCCGTCGTCGCACCACTCACCGCCGGTCTGGACCCCGTTGCCGCAGGCCGTGGGCGTGCAGTTGGAGTCGCAGCCGTCGCCGTCGTAGAGGTTGCCGTCGTCGCAGACCTCGTCCCCCGCGACCTGGCCGTTGCCGCACCCGGTCGGCTGGCAGTTGGCGTCGCACCCATCGCCGTCGATGAGGTTGCCGTCGTCGCAGCCCTCGTAGGGGGACGCGATCCCGTTGCCGCACGCCGAGAACGTGCAGTTCGTGTCGCAGCCGTTGCCCTCGAAGATGTCGCCGTCGTCGCACTGCTCGTCGCCGCCGGTCCGGCCGTTGCCGCACGCGCTCAGGGTGCAGTTGTCGTCGCAGCCGTCGCCGTTGACCAGGTTGCCGTCGTCGCAGACCTCCCCGGGCGACACCGCCCCGTTGGGGCAGCCGGTCTCGATGCAGTTCGAATCGCAGCCATCGCCGTCGACGAGGTTTCCGTCGTCGCACCGCTCCGGTGGGCTGACGACCAGGTCGCCGCAGACCGGCCCCCCGATCGTGACCAGCCCGGCCGAGGCGCGGCAGTTGTTGGTCTCCAGCGTCTCCGCCACCGTGTTGCGGCCGTCGGCGCAGGCGATGAGGTGGTAGCTGCCCGGCGCCACGCCATAGTCGATGACGATCGAGGGGGAGCCATCGCTCGTCGCCCCGGCCGCCACAGCGGGCACGATCCGGCGGCGGCTGAGCAAGAGGTCACCGCCGGGCAGCGCATCGGCGGACAGGTAGTACGAGGTCACCGTCGCCGCGGCGGAGGCGTCGCCGGCGTTGGTGACCGACTCCGCCACCGTGAAGACGGTCTGGACCACGGCGTCGAGCGGCGGATCCGACAGCGCCGACACCACGAGGTCGGCGCCGCCGACCAGGACCGTCGCGACCGAGGCGCGGCAGTTGTTCTTGTTGTCGAGCTCGGCGATGACATTGAGGCGGTCGGCGCACGCGATGACGTGATAGCTCCCCGGGGCCATCCCGGCCGGGACGACCAAGGCCAGCGTCTGGGTGTTGGAAGCCCCGATCGCCAGCGCCGGCACCGAGGCCTGCCTGGCGAGCGTCCGGTCGCCACCAACGACCGTGTCGACCGACAAGAAGTAGCGGGTAGTCGACGCGACCACCGCGTCGGCGCTCCCAGCGTTCCCCACCGTCGTAGTGATCGACATCGCGCTGCCGGTGGCCGCCGTCGCCGGCGGATCGCTGAGACTGCTGACGACGTAGTCGGCCGCAGGCCCCGAGACCGCCGCGGCGGTCTCATCGACGCCCTCCGGCCCGGGATCACATCCCGCCACGACCGCGCCCACCACCCCGACGACCACCACCCACCGAGTCGAAGAGATCACGATGCCCTCCAGGCACACGTCAACCCGTGTCGCGCGT